>JAPPFW010000028.1 GCA_028821575.1 bacterium
GCGCATCAGCATCGCCACGGCGTTGTGCCCGACAGTGATCCCGTAACCCAGCTTCAGTTCGGCATGCACGCGCAGCGCTCCGTAGGTGCCACGGGACTGTTGATGGATCTGGTGGATGAGATCAGTCAGCCAGGCGTGGCGGATGGCCCTAGCCGATGGTGGCCGGTTCCTCCAGGCGTAGAACCCTGACACCGAAATCTCCAGCACCCGACACGCGACCTGGGTGGGAAGCCCCTCGTCCCTCATGACTTGGATCGCTTCGAACCGTCCCCTGCGGTCACCACCTGGGCTTTCAGCAGCTCGTTCGCCCGTCGAGTCACGGCCAACTCCGTTTCCAACTCGACGATCCGCCGACGAGCGGCTCGCAGTTCCTCCTTCTCCGAAGACGTGAGACCCGGCTCCAAGCCCCGGTCGACAGCGTCCTGGCGTCGCCAGTTGTAGATCGTCTGATCTGACACACCAAGATCAGCAGACAGCGACGCCACCGACCTGCCAGCAGCCAACAAGTCCAGAACCTTGCGGCGGAACTCAGGTGAATATCGATATGGCATGAGACCCCTCCCTTACGGGTCAGCACACCACCAATTCAAATATCCCGACTCCACAAAACTGGGGTATCACCTGAGTGTCCACCGAAGCGGGTCAACCTCAAACCCGTCCCCGGCCAAGGGGCCCTGCCAGTATGTGTGTTTTCGCGAAGCCTCAACCCGATTCACGCCATCCGCAACCAGCGCCTGCGCGCAGCAGGTTGTGGTCCAGAAAACGGGCACCATCGCCGCGACGCGTACTGCTCAAACGCCCAGGTCAGCAACCCATAGTACGTGCGCCAGTACGCGTAGGAGTACGCGGGAGTACCCACCGCGCGGTTAGGTTCCCTACCCAACTGGCCGCCCGGCCCCAAGCGAAAGGCGACCCGAGGCGTCACGGGAAGGAGACGATCAGATGAGCCAGACACCTAGCACACAGTGGACACCACGCCGCGGCATAGGCAACACAGCATTGAGAACTCCACGGACCACCGAGACGGATCTGCACATCAGAGTCCTCAGAGAAGCCGAGGTGATTCGGCTCACCGGCCTCAGCAGAACCACGATCTGGCGCCGGGTCCGGGACGGATCTTTCCCTCCACCCATCCGCCTAGGACCCCCGAGCACCCGAGCGAAAGGCTGGCGCCATACGGACCTGCAAGACTGGTTCGACGGCCTCCAACCCGGAGCATGACCCAACCCCAAACAAACTTTGGCGTGGAATCTGGCAAGGCTACGGCATGTTATAAGGCAGGCTTAGCGGACAGGCCACCACCCTCTCAACACACCGCGCCTCCAAACGGCCAACCCGACGCACCACCTACAACGCCGCACGAACTAACCCCTTGATGTCATCACGACGTTCGTCGGTCCGTCGCATCACATCCTAGGTGCTAACGCCAAGTCGTCGCCGGACTCGTCGTGGTTGCCGCCAACCTCTCGGAGGGAATGGTCGGTCCTCATCTGCTTGAAGTTCTCGACATCAGGTCTCGGTTGGTCAGCCGCTGCCATCGCTCCTACTACTGTCCCACTGATCGACCCCACTGTAGATTTCTGTGAATTACCGGACCCAGCATCCGGTCGGCGATCGCGGCCTCGCGGTCGCCCACCTCAGGCAGCACGTCGGCGAGCCGGTAGGGGACGCGGATCACGTTGACGGCCAGGTGGGCGCCGGGCGACTCCACCACGAAGCTGTAGCCCACAATGCCGTCCATGAGCATCTCCACCGTGGCGCGGGCGTGATCCAGGGTCCAGCCGTCGGCGGTCAGAGTCGAGACGCCGGCGCGGTATAGCTGGGTCACCAGCAAGCGGCCAGGGATGTCGGCGGGGACGTCGTAAACGTAGGGGCGGCCGCCCGCGGTCACCCCCCGGTACAGGGTGGGCAGGTCCGTGTCGTCAGCCACCAGCACCATGGTCGCGTCGCCGTACTCGCCCAGGCCGCGCCGCACCATCCACTCCCGAGGGGCGACGAACTGGTTGGCGCCGAACCCCGGCGATGGCCGGGTAGCTGTCGGGCGGGAACCCGTAGACGCTGAGGGCCGGGACCCTGATCCGCCAGTGGTTCAGCGCCGCGATGTCCTCCAGCGCCCTGGCTCGGGTAAGGAAGGAGGGGTTGGTCCGGCGGCGGGGCGGGCTTGAACCGCCACTCCACCGAGGTGCCCGTGGGGTGCCCAAGAACGACGCCGATGATCCCGGACGTGCGGTAGCGCACCGCCTAGTCCTCGTACACGATCAGCGCCGCTCTGGTCATCTTTCCTCCAGTCGGCCGGGGAACAGGCGGTCGAAGCAGCCCAAGTCGTCCCGCTCCACATCGGTGGCGAGCGGGATCAGCACGATCCGCCAAGGGCGGTTCGCCCCGTCGGCCGGGCGCGCGCATCAAGGCACCAGGTATCCTCTAGCCTCAGCAGCCCTGTGGTCCGTGCCCGCCAGGGCTTGCCACTCCCGACGGGCTGGAAACAGGTGCTCGTAGAGGTTAGGGGCCTCCCCGGCCCGGAACCTCACGTCCGACACGAAGGGCCGTCCGCACCGGAAGCCGAGGTACTAGCCGCTGAACCTCCAAGCCTCGGAGTGGGCGAACACCCGGCACCCGCCACGCAAGGGTATCGTCACCCGGCACGCCGGCCGCCCGACGAGAACGGGTACGGCCTCCCCGGACATCCGATCGCAGGCCGAAGGCGTCGTCCTGGCCGGCCGCCAGCGCAAACTCGACCGATCGATCATCGCCGGGTTCGTGCGTAACGAGAAGGACGGGATCACGATCCAGACCTACGACCGTCTGGTGGAGCGACTGGAAGGCGCCCGCGGGTTTAGCGGACCGTGGATCGCTAATCCCTACGCTCTCTGAGCGGCAGCCCACTTCGAGCGCTCAAGACGACTTATGGAGGAGGGTGACGAGGGTGGCCAGTTAGCGGCTGGGGGTGTTGTTCGGGCCACGGTCCGGTAGCCGACGGTCCGGGTTGCGGACGGGGGTGACGGTGGGGTGCCAGGCGGTGATGGTGTCGGGGGTGGCTCCGATGGTGTGTGCGAGGGCTTGGTGGGCGGCTACGGCGGCGAGGATGGGGTCTTTGTCGGTGTAGGTGTGGGCGAGGGTGCGGTGGCCGAGGGCTCGGGTGTGGAGGTCTCCGCTGTTGAGGTGTTGGTGGATGTGGGTCCAGGGTTGGGGTAGTCCGGTGTTCCAGTGGTCGAGGAGTGCGTCGGGGCCGAGGCTGGCGGGGTCTTCGCCGGTGGGGAGAGTGACGGCGGTGACGGGTATGGCGGCTTGGTGGGCTTGGTCGATTACTCGTTGTTGGGCGGCTTGGCCGGCAGGGTCTGCGTCGAATGCGGGGGTGAGGTGGTTGGTGCCGGCGGTGAGTATTCGGTCGAGGTGGCTGTCGGTGAAGGCGGTTCCGCCGAGGGCGACGACGTTGGTGAGTCCGGCTTGGTGGGCGGCGATGGCGTCGGTGTAGCCTTCGACTACGCCGGCTGTTCCGCTGGTGCGGATCCCGTTGGCGGCTTCGTGGATTCCGTAGAGGGTGTCGGATTTGTGGTAGAGGGAGGTGGTGCGAGTGTTGAGGTATTTGGCGGGGTGGGGGTCTTCTGGGAGTTTTCGTCCGGCGAAGCCGATCACGTTGCCGCTGTGGTCTTTGATGGGGAAGACGATCCGTCGGCGGAGCTGGTCGTAGGTGTGTCCTTTGCTGGTGTTGGCTACTCCGGCTTCGAGGGCGGCGGTGTCGTCGCGGAGGTGGTTGCATAGGCCTCTCCATTGGTCGGGTGCCCATCCGAGGTTCCAGCGGGTCCATTCGTCGGGTCCGATGCCCCGGTCTGTGAGGTAGCGGCGGGCGGTTTCGGCTTGGGGGGAGGTGACGAGTTGGTGGTGGTACCAGTCGGCGCTGCGTTGGAGCATCCGGCGGGTCTTGGCGTGGCCGTCGTCGGGTGGTTCTGTGGGGGCGGGTTCGGGTTCGGGTATGGCGACGGGAGTGAGGGTGTCGGGGAGTCTGGGCGGGGCGGGTCTGCGGCGGCGGGTGGCGGCTTCCCAGGGCGGGGTCGTGGGGGCGTCGGTGGCGGGTTGGTGGTGGCCTACGAGGACTTGGGCGGTTTGGCGGTTGGTGGTGTGCCATACGGCTGAGAGGCGGGCGGCGGAGGAACCGTCGTCGAGCCACGCTGCGAGGGCTTCGTACCAGTGGCGGCGGTCGCTGACGGCGGCTTGGGCGGCTGTGACAGATTCGCTTTGGGGGAGTTGGGCGCGGAGTTGGGTGCGGGCATCGTCGAGCGCTTCGAGGGTCGGTGTCCATCGCTCGGCGCGTCGGGCCCGCAGGTCGTCTCGGACGGCGGCTACCCAGCGCCAGTCGTGGTCTCCGAGGCGGTGACGGACGAACGGGGTGAGCATGGCCCGCAGGGTGGGGTCGGCCACGGCGGCCATGAGCGCGGCGGCGTGGTCGGCTGTGTGCTGGTCGCCGGCGCGTCGGGCCAGTTGGTAGTGGGCGGTGAGATCGACGAGCGGTCCGGGGTCGTCCAGGGGCGCGGGGGGCGGCTGGGCGGCCCAGCGGGCGGCCCGGGTCAGGTACGGGCCGTAGTGGTCGGCGCCCCAGGTGTCGGTGACGGCTGCGATCGCGTCCTCGAGGGCGTCGGTGTTCGGAGGCGGCGCGGCGGCGGGTCGCGCTGGCCGGGAGGGTTCCGGCTTGGCCGGGGGGTCCGGCTCTGGTGTTGGGTGATCGTGGTCGGGCGGTGCCCATTCGTCGGGGCCGGTGACGGGCGCGGCGGCCAGGTCCTCGAGGTCCCGGCCCTGCTCCAGGTGGTCGAGAAGCCGTTCCTCCCATGCGCGTGCTGCGTCGTCGGCAGCGGCGTCGTCGGCGAGTTCGGCGTCGAGCCAGGCTCCGATAGCTCCGCCGATAACGTCTTCGACCCCGACGCCGAGCGCGGGGTCCGCCACGCCGGATGACAGCACGCGGCGGGAGTCGAGGGAGGGAAGGTCGGGGAGGGGCTGGCCGTGGGGGGTGGCCGCTATCCGGCTGAGGTGCGCGCGGGCGACGTCGGGGTGGACCAGGCGCGAGCCGGCGGGGAGGGTGAGGGGGTGAGCGCCGCCCCTGGCTAGAACGGTGCGGATGATGTGGTCGGTTTCGAGGTGGTCTGGGGGTGTGTCCTCGTCGTACTGTGGCCGGTCGGTCACGACCAGGAGGTGGTTCTCGGCCCGGCCTCGGGTCATCCCGACGTAGAGCTGTTCGCGGCGGGACGACACGGTGACGGCGCATAGGGCGGCGTCCACGGTGAGGGACTGCACGCGGGTCTGGGTGGTGGCGTATCCGAGTTGGACGTGGTCGGTGTAGTCGGCGGGTAGTTCGACGGTGGCGGTTCCGTCCAGGCGTCGGGCGGCGATCTTGCCGTCGGGTAGGGCGTCGGTGATCACCCAGCGGTCGCCGTTGCGGATCCATTGGCCGTCTGAGGCGACGATTCGGCGGTTGTTGCGGCGGGTGGCCACGGTGTCCCCTACCCGGATGGTGGAATCTGCGGTTCCGAGCACGGCATCGCCGGTCTCCCCGTCGCGGTGGCGTCGGGCGGCGATCTCGGCGTTGATTTCTGCTACGAGCCGCAGGGTGGGGGCGGTGATGATCGTGTCGGTGTCTCGCCGGTCAGACCACCAGTCGGCGGCGAGTTCGGGAAGTTCGGCTTCGGTGCTGTCGTGGATGCGTTCCCTCTCGGCGTGGTAGGTGAGAGATTCGGGGTCCCCGCGTCGTAGGCCGACGGTTGCTCGGGCCTCGTCCCGGTCGTGGAACCGCCAGAGTTCGGACAGCACGGCCGCTTTCGCCAGGTCGGGCCGCTCCGCGAGGGCTTGGAACACGCCACCGGCGCTGACCGATCCCTGCTGGGCGGTGTCACCGACCAGCACCATGCGGGCACCGGCGTCGGCTGCCCGCCCGCTGAGAGCGGCGAGGGTCCGGGTGTCGAGCTGGCCTGCTTCGTCCACGATGACCCAGCCCCGGTCGGGAACCAGGTCGTCGGCCAACGCAGCCCGCGCCGCGGTCTCGCCTTGGACGTCGAGGGCGACCCCGAGGTTGGTGGCGGCTTCTGCGGTGGGGGCGACGGCCAGCACCCGGTCGGTACCGACCGCCTCGGCGACCCGGCCAAGCATTTCGGTCTTGCCGGCGCCGGCGGGGCCGATGACGAGCGTGGCACGGGTGGGGGAGTCGAGGATCGTTCCGACAGCGGCCACCTGGTCGTCGCCGAGGCCTTCGAGGTCGGCTCGGGCGGTGGTCGGGGGTGCTTCCGACGCCAGCCAGGACACTGCGGCTACCTCGGCGCCGGCGAGGCCGGGGGAGTACCACCGGCCGTCGCGTTCCACGAGACAATCGGTTACGTGGGTCCACAGTTCGTGGGCGAGACGGTCGAGTTCCACGGTCGGTTCGACGGCTTGGCCGTACAGGTCTGGGCTGGCGTTGAGGGTTGCCCACACGGTGCGGAGGATGTCGGGGCGGGCCAGTCCCCGGGACGCCGGTCCGAGCTGTTCGAGCTGGGAGACGACAGCGGCGACGACGGCCGCGGTGAGGGACTGGCCGTGGCGGGCGACTAGTAGTTCGGCACGGTCGTACTCACCGGGCGCCCGCCGCTCTGCGTAGTGGTAGGCGACGGTCTGCTGCAGCGGGTCGATTCCCAACTCTTTGGCTTCGGCACGCCAACGGTCGCGGGGGTCGCCGTCGTCCTGTTTGGCGGGCCTCGTGTCGCGCTGGGCCTGGTGCCACAGAGCGAGCCGCTGGTCGGGTGTGGGTTCCCGCCCGTTCTCGGCCTCGAACGCCCGGACCTTCGCCTGAGCGGCCCGGGCGATCACCCGCATCCGCTTTGACCAGGCGTCCGTCAACGGTTTCGGACTGCCAGCCAGCTCGGCGTGCCAGTTGTCACCCACCGGATCCCACACCCAGCCGAGCCGGTGGGAGAGTTCCGCTCTGAGCACCGCCGCCCCGACCATCGACGCAGCCGCGGCGTTGCGGTAGATCAGGCGGCCGTCGAGGGTTCGCCACTTACCGTCGTCGCACCGGACCCGGTTATGAACCAGAAGATGGGCATGGACGTGGGGGTCGCCGGCCCTGCTCGTCCAGTGGTCGAACCGAGCGATCGTGGCCCCGGCCGGTACCTCGACCCGCTCGACCCCGTTGAGACCCCTGCGGGATGCGACGGCCTCGGCCTGGAAGAAGCGGACGACAGCCCCCACGGAGCGGTCGAAGGCCTGCTCGATCTCCTTGCGGGTAGCGTCGTCCGCGAGCGCCCACGCCGTGCTGATCGACTTCGGCAGGGCGTAGGCGAGGTCGAAGGCGGAGAACCTGCGGCGGGGCCGCTCAACACCGGTCTTGTCCTTGAAAGAGCCACCGGGGGAGTAGCGCCGCCCGAGTTGCTCCCCGGTGGTCGGGTCCACCGCGGAGAGCGACGCGGTAAGCTGGTCGCGGGTGACCGCAGAACCCGCCTGAACCTCCATCGCTCCGGAGGCGGCCCACCGTCCGGCCAGCTCCCCGGAACGACCCGTGTAGTACCCGACGAGGTCTGAGCCGCCGGAGGACCTGCCCGGCTGCTCCAACTTGGCGGAGGCGGCGGAGCGGCCCGGGGAGGGAGCGGGCGAACCTTCCCCCCCGGCTGGGGGCACCGCGGTGCCGGACCCGCCGTGGCCACCGGCACATCCGGAGACGCCGTGCGTAGGAGCCGACCCGCCGCCGGTACCGTCAGCGGCCGGGCCCGCGGATCCGGGGCCTGAGCGAAGCCAGCCGCGACCCATGTAGTACTCGACGTGTTCGACACCGATCTTGTACACCGAGATCATGGGCCGGGCACTATGGCAGCGGGGCGCGTACTCCCGCGTACTCCGCGCCCCGGAACCCCTCCCCGTGTGCCCCGGCAAACAGGGCGCGTTTACCCGTGTCGGCATTTTAATGCAAACGTACCTCCGCCTTCCGGGCACACGGGCACCTCCCCCCGGCCACCCACCGTTTACCCACGTAACCACCCCCGGATACCGGCGTACCCGCCCCACCGAGGCTCCCCCGGCACCCGCTCCCCGTCACCACCGGGCCGTCAACACCCTCGAAGAACCCCCCACCCCACACCCCTCGTCGTACCCCTCCAGCCACCGACCGCCGCACTCCCGTCACCGCTTCGAGGCGGACGCGAACCCCCAGGTCAGACCCCTGGGGCACACCCGGGGGTCTGACCTGGCAGCCCGCGTCCGGAGCACGCCTCCTCGCCCTGCTTTCGGAGCCCCCGCGGACCCGTGGTCGCCCAGCCCGCCGAGTCACCCTCTCAGCCTCCCGCAGCTCCAACATCGCCGGAGGCCTCCGCTCAGCCACCGAGAGCCGAGCGTCGGCCGGCGGGCCGCAGACCCCAAGGCCGGCGAGACCCGCCGACTGGGGGGGTGGGTACCTCTGTCACCGGGCGACCTTCCAGTGATCGGAGACGACCCTCCGGCAGGTGCTGTCGGCCGGGGCAAAACCCCAGGTCAGGGGCCGGAGTACGCGCCGGAGTACGCGGGGAGTACGCGGCAGCGGCCGGGAGGCCTCCGGTGTGGACCGTTGTCGCTGCTCCTGGTAGGGCGGTGTAGCCCGGTGCACTAGGGAGCCGGCCAACATTCTCGACCGGAGTTCACCGGTGTGTGTCCCGTAGATAGCCCGCCTTTGGTTGGGCCGTCTCGAGGTAGCGGGTTCTTCCCTGGGGGTCGGGGGTTCCGGTGTAGAGATGATGGAGGCTGGGCCTCGTCGGCCCGGTACGGGTCGGGGTCGTCGTGTCCGGCGGCCGCCACTCGGTAGTGCCAGGGCCTGCCTTGAGAGGCAACCGGCGGGGGAGCCAGCTACCGCCGTAGCCGACGTGTTCGGCGAGGGACGGGCAGCGAACCGCTACCCGGTGGCTCCGGGGCGGTCGGTGCTGTTCCCCCAGGTCAGGGCCCGGAGTACGCGCCGGAGTACGCGGGAGTACGCGCCGGCTGGTTAGAAAACCTCGCATTGCTTGACCGGGAGGGCATGATGGCATCGCAGGCGGCGGCGCTGGTCAAAGAGGCCACAGATCTCGTGGGCCTGATCAGCGAGGTCACTGAGGTCAAGGGGGCCGGGGCCGCCGCCAAAGCACTCTGCCCGTTCCACGCCGACAAGGACACCCCCTCGCTGTCGGTCAGCGCCGACAAGGGGGTCTGGCATTGCTTCGGTTGCGGTCTCGGGGGTGACGCCCTCGATTTCGTGCAGCAGTCCCAGGGAGTCGGGTTCCGGGAGTCCTTGGACATTCTGGCCCGCCGGGCCGGTATCGACCTGGGCCCGTCGTCGGCGCGACGAACGAGGGCTCAGCGGCTCGACAGGATCCGCTGGCAGGCCTCCGAGTTCTGCCACGAGCTCCTCCGGAGCGACCCGTCAGCGGCCAGAGCCCGGGCGTACTTGCGTCGGGTCCACGGATACCAGAGCGGGGACGTGACCGGCTTCCGGCTCGGCTGGGCACCCACAGACCCGTCGGTGGTGCCCGAACACCTCCGGACCCTCGGGGTCTCCGCCCGCGACATGGTCGAGGCAAGGGTCGCCCGCAACGGCGGGGGCCGGCCGTTCGCCACCCACATCGGCCGGGTTCTGTACCCGGTGGTGACCGGACACGAACGGGTGTCGGGGTTCGCCGCCGAGGACGGTGACGGGAGGATAGCTCCACCGGTCGGTGGGGAGGGATCTCTGTACGGGCTGGGCCAGGCCCGGTCTGTGATCGCCCGGGAGGGCAGCGCCCTGGTTGTACCTGACTGCCCGTCCGTAGTGGCCTACCACCGGGCCGGTCTGACTGGAGCGGTTGCGCCGTGTGGCCCCAAGTTGACAGCAGCCCATCTCCAGACCGTCGGACGGTTCGCTGACCGTGCGGTGGTTGTCACCACCGACGAGCAGGCCGCTACAAGCCTGCTGGACAGCGACCTGAGCAGCGACGACGTTGCCCTGTACATAGCCGAGGCACGGTACGAACGACCCGCAGACCTGACCCGAGACGAGGCCCTCTCAGCTGTCCAGGCTGCCATCCCGTTGGCCGAGGCCCGGTTGACCACCACCCTGGCGGGCTACCGCGGGTCAGGCAACGCCAGCGCCCGCCGGCGCAAGCTCGAGGCAGCCAAACGAGTGATCCAAGCCGAGACGGATCCGAACACACGGATGGAGTTGGCGGCGGCCGCGGCGTCTCTCACCGGGCTCCCCGTCGAGCTAATCTTGGGCTCGGCGTCCCTCCTCGACTCCTCCGAGGACCGGACTCCCACTGCAGCAGGCCTGTCACTCTGATCCGACGGCCGGACTGCGGCGGCCTGGGGGAAGAGTTCACGGATTCACGGAATGGCCGCTTTAATAGTAGGGCCTATATAAAAAGTGACGCCTAAGTAACGGGCCGTTATACGGAACCTCAGGTATGGGAGAACTGCGTGAATCCTGCACAGAACCTTGCGATCTCAGAGCTGCTGGCGATCTGGTCGCGTCGCGCTGACCGCCTCCACGAAGTAGCTGTAGTAACCGCTGAATTCCGTGAGGCCGCCGCCGCGGCCGTCGATGATCTCGGCGTGCCCGTGCGGCACCTCGCCCGCGTCATGGATCTCAGCCCCCGCGGGATGCTCCGCCACGTCGTAGCCGGGCGGGAGGCCACAGCCGCGGGGACCGTCCCCGAGGGGTGAAGCAGTGGCGCTGCGGGCCTGTCTGCTCCTCCTGGTGGTGGGCATGGCAGCCTGCGGCTCCGGGGACACCCCAGCGCCCGAGGGGGTAGCCACCGTAATCGTTGACACACCCCAAGGGGACCTGCAGATCACCCTCGCCCCCACAACGGCACAGCCAGAGGCCTCCGCTCCCGCCGAGACCACTACCACCATCGAGGAAGACCCAAACAGCCAGCCCACCGCCGAAGCCGACCCGGAACCACCCTCCGCCCGGCTGGTAGAACCGGCACGGCTCGAACCTGGCCCCGAAGTCTGGGGAGGCTACGACCGGGATCTGTTCCCGCATTGGAGCGACCTCGACGGTGACGGCTGCGACACCCGCCAGGAAGTGCTGATCCGGGACTCCGCCATCGAACCCGTCATGCACCCGGAGCGGATCTGCAGAGTGGTGGACGGACGGTGGTGGTCGTCCTACGACGACACCTGGACTTCCAACCCCGCAAGTCTCCACATCGACCACCTGGTCCCCCTGGCCGAGGCGTGGGAATCCGGCGCCCGCCTATGGTCGGCAGAGCAGCGCGAGGCCTTCGCGAACGACATGACGGGCCTGATAGCGGTCAGCGCCGCCGCGAACACCTCCAAAGGGGCCTCAGACCCAGCCGAGTGGCTCCCCCAGAACGAGGACGTACGGTGCATCTACGGTGCCGTCTGGATCGAAGTCAAAGCTACCTGGGGCCTGACGGCAGACCCCGCCGAGATCGACGCCCTCGAGGCCCTGGCCGCCGTCTGCGGTTGAAAACGCTCACCCGAGAGATGGGGGTCTAACCTCGGCCATTGTGGAGGACAGACCCTGGTCGACGACAACGTCCGCGGAGCGTATAGCCCAGTTCCTCCGGACCTGCCCGCCTGCACGGGTCACCATCGTGGTCGAGGCAGCGACCGTCGAGGGACTCGCGTGGCTGGCAGCCAACACGGCGGGCCGGGAACTGCGACTGGTCCTGGGCAACGCCTTCTCAGAAGGCTGGGAGACGGCCCCAGCTGGCGTGCACCGTGAAACCGTTGCCGGGCTGTTCGCCCGTGCCGACGTCGAGACCCGCTTCTGGCAGCCCCCTGCACGACGCTACGACGGCCCCAGTATCAGCGTCTGGTACACCGACGGTCCACCTCCCGATGCTCTCAACGCCACGACGCAACTGACGGCGGCGTGCCTCCACGAGCACATCGACTCGATCGGGAGCGTCCAGACCTCGGACCTGGACTACGTGAGACACTGGGTACAACGGACCGTTGACGGATCATGGGACGCCACCCAGGCCCTGCACCAGGCCCCCTGACGCCGCGCGTTGCGCCAGACAACACCCGGAGAGAGAGCCGCCAGGCGCCAAGCCCGAGGCCGGACCCGACAAGTAGTGGCGGCTGACGGACTCGTTTTGGTGGTCCAGGGTCTGATCCGGGGCCTCCGGCGTTTCCGCCGGAAACGGGGCGAAAACAGCCCGAAACGCCCGCATGATCGTTAAACAACCTAACCCAAAGGCCTAGGAGCCTATTTAACGGGCGGGAGACTGCCGGCACGACCTAGACAGCCGAGCCGTCCTAGATTGCAGAAGTCTCACCCGGGAACGTAGCTGCCTCTCTGGCTGGGGCCCGCTGCATCCAGTGCCAGCAACCGTCGGACAGCGTGGTCTCTGCTAAGAGCCACACGGACGGAACCTCGGTGGATGGCTGACCACACAAAGGGCACGGCGAGTGGTGACACGCGGCCGACGTACCTAGGGCCCCGGTAGACGAGCCAGCCGAGTTCGTCGTTGGGATTGCGGTATCGGATAACCCCGGATGAGTGCAGGATGCCCTCGGGCCTTCCACCATGACGTCCACCGTGCCGGCGGAGGACTTCTTCGTGTTCGACAAGGGGGTCGTATTCGGCAAGGGGATCGGTGAAGTATTCCATTTGGCGAGTGTAACTCCAGAGTAGACACGGGAAGGCAGAGACCTGTCGCAGGCGAAAGCTAAGCACACAGGGCGGTTACTGTCAGACCATCTCGGTATCCTGAGGAGCACCAACACTCAGGAGAGAAACATGGCCGTGAGCGTGCTGTTCCGCATCGACCGGAGCGGCCAGATCGAGGTAGTGGACGATGGCCCATCCCCAGCTGTCACCGTGGACGACGACGGACAGTTACACGCCGAATACGGGGTCATAACCCACGCCGGGCAGGACCTGGCCGGAGACCTATGGCGCTGGTTGTCGTGAGGAGCTCGGAAGCACCCACCTAACCGGGGCGGCTAGCAACGTCAGACCCGGCCAACGGAGTGGGTATCAGAGCCCGATGTCGGGGCCTCGGTGCACACGGTCACGGCCTAGCGTGTCAGGCTCCGCGGTCTCGTAGTGGAGACAATCCGCTCCCAGCGTCAGACACGAGCACGTCCGGTCGGCATCGCTGGTGGTATCCCGCACACGTCCCGCACGGGCCGGGTCACCGGCCAACACGCTGAGGGCTCCCACGAAATCGAGCGCCTCGGCAGCAGCCTGCTGGCTCGGGTACGGCAGCGACGTGGCCAGCACATAACCGTCCGCCCGCCTGGCCTGTAGCCGCCACACATCGGACTCGGGCGACGGCGGCGGTTTGATCCGCAACGTAGTAGCCGCCTCGTCAGCGGACGGGGGAAGGTAGCCGGGTCCGTTCCTCAGCCAGGGTTTCCACCCCTCGAAGCGGATCGGGTGGTCGGCATTGACGACCGCCAGCGCGAAGTCACGGCCCCCGACGGCCGAATCCTCGGTAGGGAACGGCGGCGACAACAAAACAGGGGAGCCATCGACTCCGTGCACGGCCACCTCCCAATACTTTGTCGTGCCACGACACGGACGGGTCCTCACCGAGAGTTGGTTCACCGTCGGGTATGTGCGGATGTGGTGGTGGCACTGCACCCCTTGGTCCGGGCAGGCGCAGAGTGCGGTGGCGCGTAGATGCACTCTGTTGTGGCCCTCGTGAGCGGTGAGTGTCACTCGTGTGTCTTGGAGGAACCGCTGGGCGCTGGCGGCGTCTTGTTGTGTTGGGTACAGCAGCGACACTGCACGCTGATTCCCGTCGGGATCGACGGCGTGCAGTTCCCATCCGCCTACCCGCGAAACGGGGACCACCGTCAGCCGCCGGTCACCGGGACACGGGGCGCCTAGTTGCCTGCCGTGCTCCCACTCCTCGAACCGGATCGCCTCAGGGGTGTTGAGCAGTGTCTGAGCGAAGCCAGCTGCTTCCAGAGCGGCGTCGATAGAAGGGTACCGGACGCCACTCGTGAGCGGCTCCCGTCCGGCCTGCCGTAACTCGATACCCCAGCCCCCGCCGTCCAGGCCCGCAGATGGGTGTACCCACAGGGAACCCGCCGCGGCGGCAGGAGACCTACGCTGGGAGGCGGCCGCAACTGCGTCCCAAGCGTCCTGGAGGTAGTACTGGGCCGAGACCGGTACCTGGCGGCCTGCGTGTGCCCGCTCTACCCACGCGAAAGCCTCGTCGAGAGACTCGAACCTGGACTCCGCTAACACACCTGGTAGGTCCTCCAGGTCCCACGGACGGCCAGCAAAAGCCTTCATAGCCGTCACATACCGGGCACTGGCTCCGTAGACCCGCAGGTTCCTCCCCTCGTACAACAGGGTGGGGTCAGCGTCGACAAGCGGCGAGAGCACCTTGATCTTCGCTGCGTTGTTTATCCAATCAGCGCGGACACCCTCAATGCCGGCGGCAACCTCTGCAGCACCCTTCCACAAAGCGGGGGGCAGCCCCTCGGACACCACATCCACATCGTGGGTGAGACGCCGCGGGTTCCACTGCATCGAGATAGCAGCACCACCCACCACCAGCAACGCATAGGGCTCGTCTACCTCGCCCAACGCGTCGACCGTCCAACGATCCAGCGCCCCCAACAGGCTGTACCACTGAGCCGCAGAAAACCCGCTGTCGGGGTTCAGTCCCAGGGAAGCCACCAGTCCGGCGTGCCCTTATCGAGCATCCGGGGATGGATATGGACCCGGTGATACTCCGACAACGGATGAGACCGTTCTATGAGCCAGCTCCGATAGGCACGCTGATAGTCGGGAACGAACAGGGCCACCTCGTGTGGCGCTCGGTGGGCTAACACCCACTCGGGAACCTGCACCTCCGCCTTAGCCGCAAGAGCGTGAACCACCACTGCTATCGCCGGCAGCAAAACCGGGTCGTCACCGTCGTATACAGGCGGCTCCGCAATCAACGCTGCCGGGTTCGCCGAGACGTTCCAATCCACAATGAACTGCAGCAACGGATACCTGTACGGAGCGACATCGACAGACGACGGCACCGACATCAACGGAGGCAACGCAGCAGCTGTCAGAGGCACCCGCGACACAAACGAAGGCCCACCCGCCTCGGAGCTAACAGAGCCTGCTGGTTGTGTAACTGTCGCCTGAACCACGATCGACCTCCTGCACAACACCCTAGAGGGTACCCACCCTTAGAAGGCCCACGGCGGTTGGTGACCGCGGTGCGTTACCTGTTGCCTCGTCCCAAGCCCCAGGATGTCAGGCGTCTGCTGTCGATCGGGCAAAGATCGAGGCCTCCCGTGTCTGCCAGTTGTCGGGCCTGTTCTTCTATGGTGCGGGGGATTTCTCCGGTGGATACATCAGGTGGGTGTCGGCATCGAGGGCAGCAGAAAGCTCGGTGTCGGATGCGAGATGTTCGGGGGTGAACTCTGCCGGACTGGTCTTCGATTCACCAGCGACGACCTTCCCTGCGGTGATCACGTAGAGGTCCACTTCCCTCGTGCTGTCATCTTCGAACGTTACGTCGACTCTTTGCAGCAGGAACGTCTGGGGGTCTTCGGCTGTCAGGGCAGCGTCGGTGAACAGGTGCGGGATGAGTCCTCGGTCGGATGCTCGGTGGGACTGGCGGGCTACCCTGACCGCGTTCATGACGCCGTACGAGTTCATCCACAAGTGGCGAGCCTCCAAGCTAAAGGAGAGTTCAGCGGCGCAGCAGCATTTCCTCGACCTGTGCGAGTTGCTGGACGAACCCAAACCCGCCGATGTCGACCCCCTCGGTGAGTGGTATTGCTTCGAGCGGGGGGCTCGTAAGGACACCGGCGGTGACGGCTGGGCCGATGTTTGGAAGCGTCATCACTTCGCATGGGAGTACAAGGGGAAGCGGAAGGACCTCGACGCTGCGTTCGTGCAGCTCCGCCAGTACGCACTGGCGTTGGAGAACCCGCCGCTGCTGATCGTGTCCGACATGGTGCGGTTCCGTATCCGGACCAACTGGACGAACAGTGTCAGCAGGACTTACGAATTCGACCTGGACGACCTCCACGATGGGGCGACGCGTGATCTGCTCAAGTGGGCGTTCTCTGATCCTGATCGGCTGCGGCCGGGCGAGACCCGCCAGTCGCTTACCGAGCAGGCGGCGAAGTCGTTCGCTACGGTCGCTATGTCGCTGCGGGACCGTGGACACGACCCGCACGCGGTCGCGCATTTCGTGAACCGGCTGGTGTTCTGCATGTTCGCTGAGGATGTGGGTCTGCTGCCTGATCAGATGTTCACGCGGATGTTGGAGCAGGCGCGGGGCACCCCGGCGGAGTTCGCGGAGCTTGCCGGGGTTCTGTTCGGGGTCATGGCTTTTGGTGGTCGGGTCGGGTTTGAGACGGTGGAGTGGTTCAACGGTGGCATGTTCGATGACGATACTGCGCTGCCGTTGGAGAAGTCCGACATCGACATTGTGCTGGCGGCGGCGAAGCTCGATTGGTCGGAGATCGATCCGTCGATCCTCGGGACGCTGTTCGAGCGCGGGCTCGATCCCGGCAAACGTGCTCAGCTCGGGGCGCACTACACCGACCGGGACAAGATCATGCTGATCGTCGAGCCGGTGGTAATTCGTCCGTGGCTAAGGGAGTGGGCTGCTGGGAAGGAAGAGATCGCTGCCGACCTGGATCGTGCGGACGCTGCCAAGGCGGCGGCCACTCGTACCAGGTGGCGGAACAAGGCCCGGCGCCGGTATGAGACGTTCCTGAACCGGCTGAGGGCGTTCACAGTGCTTGACCCTGCGTGCGGCTCGGGGAACTTCCTATACCTGGCCCTCCAGGCGCTCAAGGACTTGGAGCACCGGGTGCAGTTCGAGGCGGAGGCGCTCGGCTTCCAGCGGGCGTTCCCCGAGATCGGACCGGCCAACGTGAAGGGCATCGAAATCAACCCCTACGCCGCCGAGCTAGCACGCGTGTCGGTGTGGATCGGTGAGATTCAGTGGATGCGACGCAACGGCTTCTCGGAGGCGCGCGACCCTATTCTGAAACCGCTCGACAACATCGAGTGCCGCGACGCGATCCTGACGGGGGACAACACCGAACCGGACTGGCCGGAGGCGAGTGCCGTGATCGGCAATCCACCGTTCCTGGGCGGCAAGCTGTTGATCTCCAACTTGGGCGAGGACTACGTATCGCGGATGTTCTCTACCTACGCTGGCCGGGTACCGGCGGAAGCGGACCTCGTCTGCTACTGGTTCGAGAAAGCGGGCCAGCAGATCGCATCTGGCAAGGCGAAACGGGCCGGGCTTGTCGCGACCAACTCTATCCGAGGCGGAGCGAACCGTCGTGCGCTACAAGCCGCAACGAACAATCTGCGGATCTTCGACGCGTGGAGCGACGAGCCCTGGGTGATCGACGGAGCAGCCGTGCGGGTGTCCCTCGTCTGCTTCTCGCCTCCCGGCGACGAATCCGTGGTCGGCTCCCGGCTCGACGGCGAGGCAGCCGACGAGATCTACACAGACCTGACAGCGAGGAGCGGCGGTGTCGGTGTTGACCTGACGAAGGCCCGTCGTTTGCCCGAGAACGCTGGCGTGGCGTTCATGGGCGACACCAAGGGAGGCCCTTTCGACATCTCGGGGGATCGGGCGCGCGGCTGGCTCCGTTTGCCCGCTAACCCCAACGGCCGGACGAACGCTGACGTTCTGAAACCGTGGGTCAATGGAAGAGACCTCACCCAGCGGTCGGCGGGAAAGTGGATCATCGACTTCGGCCTAACCATGTCAGCAGGCGACGCCGCGCTGTACGAAGAACCGTTCCGCTGGGTCCAAGACCACGCCTATCCGATGCGCCAGAAGAACCGGCGAGAAACCTATCGGAAGTACTGGTGGAGACACGTCGAGCCACGGCCAAAGATGTGGGCAGCGCTCGACGGACTGTCCCGATACATCGCGACGCCCACCGTCGCCAAGCACCGGCTGTTCGTCTGGCTCGATGGGCGCGTCTGTCCCGATCATCAGTTGATCGTCATCGCCCGCGACGACGACACCACATTCGGGATTCTGCACAGCCGGTTCCACGAGATCTGGTCACTTCGGCGTGGGACGAGTCTGGAGGACCGGCCTCGATACACGCCGACAACCACCTTCGCGACGTTCCCGTTCCCCCCCGGCCTGGCGCCGGATGTGCCAGTGGCCCAGCAAGCCTCCGACTCCCACGCTATGGCTGTAGCCCAGGCAGCCCGACGCCTCGTCGAGTTGCGTGACCGCTGGCTCAACCCGCCCGAGTGGGTCGCGTGGGTCGACGTTCCCGTTCCCGGCTATCCGAAACGGCCCGTTCCTCGCGATGCGCAAGCGGCGAAAGCGCTCAAGAGACGCACGCTGACGAACCTCTACAACGCCCGCCCGCAATGGCTTGCCGACACACACCAAGCGCTTGACGAGGCAGTGGCCGCCGTGTATGGCTGGCCGGCTGATATCTCCGACGACGACGCTCTCCGCGAGTTGCTGGCGCTCAACGGCGGATAGCCACGTTCTATGGAATACCTGGTTGCGGGGCGCGGGCATGGCTCTCAAGCGACAACGTATACGGTCGGCAGTGGACCATCCCACCCCGCCGTTAGCGTGGCGGGTTCCCGCGACCCCCGTGGGTGGACTACGCGGAGAAAGCGTCGTACCGGATAGGGCACCCCACACTCTCACGCCGTTCGCTAGGCCTCGGTTGGCCGCCTCCCCGAACGTGGCCACCACCGAGCCCACGCCCGAACGGCGCCAGTGTCACTGCCACATACCTCTCCCGCGACGCGCTGTGGTGGCGGCGCACGAGAGCCGGGCCATGCGACTGTTCAGCTGACCCGTCCTCCGTAGCCCCTCAGCCACTGCCACGACCTGTTCGCTGCGTACAGGACAAAACGCACGTTCATCACAGCACCCACGAAGATCAACACCAGCTTGTTGAAGGCCAACGCTTGCCTCTCGGAGACATCGAGGCGGAAGAACTCAAACGCGCGGACCGGAGCAACGAGGTCAGTGATGATGCCCCTGAAAGCAGCGACGATGCTTTCCATGCCGCGCACTCTAGCGAGGGGCTGCCCGGCTGGTGTTAACGTCCGGCCCTGTGAAACGGACAGCACAAACGGCGGCGATCAACCCCCCGGTGGAAGGGGAGCGAAGACCGCGCTGGTACCTTCTGGCCTCCGCGGCGGTCGGAGCGGCAGTCGCGACTCCGGGCGTGTTGATGTACGGCAACCGTATCTACCCGATGCTGTACCTTGTGGTGGGGGTCTACTTCCTTGTTGCTGTCCTGCCCCGGGCGCGGGAGGCCGCCGTGAGGTCGGCGCGGCACTCAGCAGCCCCCTGGTTCGGCTCCTTGGCGGTGCTGACAGCGGTACCGTTCGTTATGCTGGCCATCCTCATGCGCGGCGGCGGCGTAGACGTCGCTAGCACGTTGGATGTCGCCATCGCCGGTGCGGGGTATGTCGGCCCGGCCGGTATGTTGGGCCTGCTCGTCCTGGGCCGCATGGAGCCCGCAGCCGTTGCGGACCCCCCGACTGTGAGCTACGCCGACCTTGCCACGTTCGTCGCCGCTTGCCTCGTGGGGGCTGTCGCTGCCAACGTGTGGATCTTGGCTCGGCTGGTCGTGTGGGTTTCGCTTCTCCTGCCCTGACATCCGGCACCGCCCCCGGTGGTCCTGTCACTAAGCACCGTTCGAGTTGAGGGCAACGCATCCCGGCGTTCCCCTCCCCAGCGTCTCGTGGAGGTGCCGCTGCACCTGCGGTGAGAAACAGCAATCTACGCCCGGCCACGGCCGGGCGGGGCGTAGTGGCAGGTAATGGGCGGTTACCGGCCCTTGCCCGGGTGTGGGCCGCTGGGTAGCCTACAGGTTGCTATGACTACCTCCGGGTTGCGGCCCACCGCCCGTTACCGTCTCGTGTCCGTTCCGGATGATGTCGAGGACCCGTCCCTGGTCAAGGCTTCTGGCCGGGTCGTGCTGCCGCCACATATTCACTGGAGCGGTGACCCGGTCTATGACCTGAGCAATCGGCGGGATCGAAAGCTGGTGTATCAACAGGTCCTAGCCGAGGGGCTGGACGACGACGTTCGGTACTTCATCGACGTGGCCTGCCTTGCCGATCTGTGGTACGACATGCCGCTGCCTGCTTACGTGCGGGATGTGTGGGGTCCGTGGCTGCGGGAGCACGGCTGGCTGGACTAGGGGACGGATGCTCGATCCTCTCCAGCAGCAACTCCGAGCGGTTGTAGACCTCCTACCCGAAGGGGAGGACTTCGCCCTGGCTGGTGGTGGCGCACTGGCCCTTCGGGGAGTGACCACCCGGCTGACCCGTGACCTGGACTACTTTGGCACTTCCGAGGAGGGAGTCGCCCCCCTGGCGGATGCCCTTGAGTCACGCCTCTCGGCCCTCGGCTACACCGTCGAGCGCACCCGATCCTTCCCGGGATTTGCCCGGCTTCGGGTCAGCACAGCAGAGAACAGCACGGACGTGGACCTGGGTTGGGACGCGCGGCTCTCACCTCCGGAACGGACGGCGGGTGGTCTGGTCTTGTCCGAAGCCGAGTTGGCCGCCGACAAGGTGCTGACTGTTGCGGATCGGGGCGCACCACGCGACTACATCGATCTGGAGGCCCTAGTCGAGCGCCACGGCTTCTGGAAGGCGTACTCGACCGCGGCGGAGAAGCAGCCTGGTCTCGATCCCCGCCAATTGTTCTATGCCTTCCGTTACTTCGGCGATCTTGACCGTGGCCGGTTCCAGATCCCCGACGCCGGCTACGCGCAGCTCCGGAAGACCGTGGATGGTTGGAGGCGGGAACTAACCCGACGCATTCAAGGTCCGGAGTCCGACATGCGGCTGGCCGCGGTGGGAGGTCCCCCGAGCGATCTTGCCTCCCCTCCACGCCTGGAGTTCAGCCCCCCCGCTGATGACGCCCCCTGCCCGGTCACCCACCCCAACGCGGTGAGCGTGCGACCGCATCGGGCATCAGACCGGGAGTGGGAGTTGTTGATCAGAGGCACGGCCGGCGCCCACTCTGGGCCTCAGATCCATACGCAACGAAGGCAGAAGCCGACGGGGCCCGCGACTTCGCTCTACGGGTAGCGAACGGGAAGTATCCGCTGCGAATTGAGGGGTGGAACCCGGGGATGCCCTTGCGGGCAAGCTACACCCCCCCACCACCCGAACAGGCCTCCGCTACGGTGCGGGTCCGCGCCACTGCTCACCATTCCAACGTTTGGCGGCTCCAGGCAACCCGTCCGAACGGGTCTGTAGTCATCACGTCGCTCCCCTACCGGGCCGCCGCAGAAGCCCGTGCAGCGCTGGCATTCCTCGGGGTCTTACACGTGTTCGCGGGTGACACGGCTCGAACAGGCCACGTGCGCGGGACGACCCACCCCGGCGACCAGATGTGCGACTGCCACACCCTGGGAGAGGCCTGCCGCCACATCGAGCCCCAGCAGATCGAACCAGACCCACCCGGCCGCAACCGTGGGTTGAGCCTGTGATTCCCCTCCTAGCCTCCTCCCGACTCAGAGAAACCTACCGGCGGATCCGGCCGTACCTTGCGACGGTGCTCCCGGTAGTCGCTGCGTTGCTCATGTACGCGGGCACCCGGACGCGGGGAGTGTGGTGGGCGCTGTGGTCCGTGCTGGGAGTCTCCGTGGCGGGCGCCGCTCTGATACTCGGCTGGCGGCACCGGCAGGACCAGCCCGGCGGCTGGTGGGCGTTGCTGGGGTTCCTGTGGGCCTGTGGGCTCCTGCTCCTGGTAGGCGCCGCCGTCGTGTCCGGCCTCGCCGGCGTCGGGGAGGGTTTCACCGGCGCACTCGACTCGGCCAACGCCCAGATAGCGCGCCTCCCCGGGGTCTTGGACCGCCTCGACGTGGCCGTGCCCGTCGGTGTGGCCGCGGCGGTGGCCGCCCTCGGAGGGATCGGCGTGCTTGTGCCCCTGGGCCGCCCACCCCTCCCCGACCACATCCGGGAAGTGATCGACGAAGCTGTCTCCCTCCTGCTGTTGCTGATCGCAGCAATGTCACTCTGTGCCCTGCTCGGTGTCGTACTCAAGGCGGACCCGCCTCCGGGAATCGCCTCCGCCGTTGCCGGCGGCCTGGTGCCGTTGTCCGTCGTCGCCCTGGCCGTACCGCTGCTAGTCGGTGTTGTCCTCCGGAGGGTCTGGCAGCTGCTGTCGTCGGAGGCAGCCTCGGGCGAGGTTCACGACGCCCACGACGGACCGGGCGAACCCGCAGCGGGCTGCAGGTAATGGGCGGTTACCGGCTGCCGGACAACCCCAGCGGTCACCAGCCGAATGAGGGGTACCCACCCTGGTCGCGCCCGCGTGACCTTTCGTTCCGGAAGCTGGCCTCGATCTCGGCTATCTCTTGGCCTACCTCCCAACTAAGGGCGCCTCTATCGTCGGCGTAGCGGTACAGGTCGGGGGTCATGTGGTCGGCCACCGTGCGGCAGAGCCCGTCTACCTTGGCCAGATACTCCTCGACGAGTACCTGTTTGGCGGTGTCTGGCGGGTCGGTGGGCAGGACCAACGAGCGGAGAACGAACGGCGTTGTGTGCTTGTCGGCGGTCAGCTCGTCGACCGAGGCTGCGGGTCCGGAGCCTCGGCGGATGCCGCTGGTCATCCCCGCGTGGCACTTGAGCACCCACATCCGCGCGACCAGTTGCGGGTCGCCGATGCTGGTGCTGAGAGCGGCCAGGTCGTAGAGGTCCCGGACGAGGGGCCGCTCCTGCCAGCGCCCGAGCTTCTCCGCCACGTTCTCGTCCACGCGCATAACAGGGATGGGGAACCCGGGATCAAACGGGTAGGCGGCCTGGACGGGGGTGGGGACGAGCCCGCGCTGCTCAGCGGGGAGCCACAGGCCTCGGGAGGAGAAGTCCATCGTCGCCCGGAGCCCGCCGCCGACGGGGAGCAGGTCCGTGGCCACATGGGTGCTGTAGTGCCCCCGTCGTTCGTGCGCCGTGAACTCGAAGTGGGGGAACGCCATGCCGTCGATCTCCTCGGCGACCAGTTCGGCAACCCCCTCTTCCGCGTCGAAGTCGAGGTCGAACGAGAACCGGCTCCGATGGCCGAGGTGGTACTTCCGCAGCGCGGTGCCGCCCTTCAGCGTCAAGTCGAGTACTTCGTACACGCCCCGCTCGTGCAGTCCGTAGAGAAGGTGATCGAACGCTACGTCCAGCACCGCCGCATCCCGGACGACCGATTCCCGCCGGGCAACTGCGGGGTATGTCTTCGTGACCGCCGCGGCGAGGCTGCTCAGCTGCGCTCCCATGTCTTGGGGGGCTCGAACGGCTCGAAGCCCACCTTCGGGTACCACCACGTCGGGAGCAGGTAGTCGACAATCTCGTACCGGGACAGCCGGACGGGGCTTTCCCACACCGGCGCTGGCAACTGCCGCTCCCGCCACCCGAGCACATAGGGACCACGACCTCCCGACGGGGCCGCCGCGACGAGCGCGCTGCCGAGATCCGGCCGCTCCCCCACATCCGCTAGGTAGCCGGTCTTCATCCACACTGCCCGGGGCCTTCTCTCCAACTCGGCCAGCAATAGATCCACGTCGAGGTTCTCGCACACCGCCCACAGCCACTCGCTCACGTCCTCCCAGCAGAGTCGGGAGGGGCGGGCCGCCATGTAGCAGAGCAGCGTTTCGGGTTTCCACATCGGCAGCCCGTGGAGCTCGTCCAAGCCGATCTGCGGTTCCCACCGGTGAGTGGCGTAACCGCTAAGACAGCGGGGCGTCGCTTCCCCGGGGGGCATACCTATGGCTGGCCCGACGGGCCGCCGTAGCCAGCCGCGGAGCATGGCCACGGTCTTGCCGGCGATGCACGCCGGGGTGTCCGGCCGTACCCGCATCCGGGCGTGGAGCTCTAGGTACCCCGCCACCGAGGGCGCTGCCAGCCGGGCTCCGGAGAACCCCCAAACACCGCGGGTCCGCATCGGGAACAGCCACCCCGCCTCCCGCAACGCCCGGGCAATGCTCTCCGGGGCGCGGCCGGGAAGCAGCTCGGCCAGGTCGCCCAGAGTGGCGATCACCCGGTCCTGGTCCCGCAGGGTGTTGACCACCGGGACGAGCGCGCCCCTCACCGGCTGGGTGTCCGGCCAGTCCACCAGATCGGGATGCAACTCGGCTGTGTGTGCCCGCATAGCTACTAATTCTACTAGCCGGGGGTCACAAGCCGCTGGTGGCTTCTCCCTCGCCGTCCGCCTCGCCATCTCGGCGGAACGGGAGTTTGCCGCCAGAGGGGGCCTCGTCGTGGTTGAGCGGGTGCAGGTAATAGGGGATTACCCGCCACCGCCGGCGTGTGGGGTGGCCCGCTACCTGCGGTGTCTCAGCGGCCCAGCATGCACGATGCGGGCGGATTATCTGCAGTCGGGGTCTGTCGACCGTTTGTCGCATGAACACGGTATAGTCGTAAACGAGACCGTGAGTCGTTTAAGGTCACTTACGCGCATCGGTCTACCCAGCGCCGAGGCCCGCCCAAGTGGGCCTCGGTTGACGAGCCGCTAGGACTTCATGCCGGGCTGTGCCCGGTATCTGATCAGGGCCTCGGCGGCTCGCTTGGGTGATGCGTTCTTGTAGTCGGCGGGGATGGCTTGAGTTCGACGTTCGCGCTTCTGCTTGCCTATGTCTAGTCCTCTAACGAGCCTGCTGCGACTGTGTCGACTATATCCCGTGCCGTCTTCAGCGCGTCGTGGTAGACGATGGCGATTAGCCCAGAAGCGTTGACCCGCGTGTGAACAAGGGGGTTCGTTTCCATGGCCGGTCGGCTCAGGTCGGTATCTCTCCACCAGGCTGTGAGAGCATCCCGGTTGGAGGATATGTCGCTCCAGCGGGCGACCGAGTTCGCCGCTGCGACGAGCAGGTACGGGTCTATGGCCATGGACTGCTCTCTCATCCGCGGGTAGGCGCTCGGGTGGATGTCGCGTAGTTTTGCCCACTCGGGCCGCAACTCGGGCAGTTCCTCGTTGAAGAGGGTTGCGGCCAGGCTCGTCAACTCTCTCACCTGCTGTTTCTGCATGATCCGGCGGGAGCTCCTGCCCTTCGGCAACGCACGCACTTTGATCATGTGAGACAGCTGCGACGTGGTCAGGAGGTATTGGGTGTTCTTCCCGATGGCCCGCGGGGGGCGCGATAGGTCTGCGTTCATCAGAGGCGGGATCCGTTCACCCACCCACCGCAAGTTCGCTATCTTCCCATCGGCGATCTTGGTAGCCACGTGGTGGAACTTGTTTTGCTTGTCGAACCGCACCTTGTCGTTTGGGTGGACGGGTTTCGACTTGGCCATGTTGTTGAACAGGTCCGCGATGGTTGCTCGGTCGGAGGGGGAGTCACCGATCGGGTAGATCGCCACAGACAGCGTTGACTCGGCCAGAGACCGACTCGCGAGCTCGCGCCGTCGGGCCGTCCTCGACCGGATTGTCTTCTGCTGGACGATCCTGATGGCCCCGTTGCGGTGTTGCCCGTCGAGCAATCGAACCCGGTCGTTGGCACCAGTGCCGATTAATAGATGGCCGAACTCTCGGCCATCGTCACCAGCTTGTCCCTCCCAGTGAAGTTCCTCGGGGGGAATGGCGATGGTGATCGGCCCAAACGCCCAGCTTGAGGAATTGTCCAATATGTATCTGGCGATGGCGGCCGCGTGGTGCGGTTCGTATGCCCGTTGTACCTGCTCGGGGACTGCGTCCACCGACCTCGGGACAACCTGTTGGTAGGACCGAATCATCATCGGCACCTCGTACAACGTATGCCCGCCCCGCTTCAGCCGAAACGCCGGCCCCTCGAAGAGAGGGGCAGTCTCCATCCTCACTTCGTCCACTTCCATCCGCGACATTGTACCTCCTTTTTTGACGCATTATCACGATAACACGTTATGGCGAAATAAGGGGAAAATATCGGAGTTGCTAGGGCGTGTTCACGTAAAGTTACACCCATGTGATAATATAACCATATGGTAATAACACAAGAACAATACCAACTCATAGCAGACACGTTCCCGAAGCCACGCGGAAACATCAAAGTGTCCCACCATCAAGCCCTCAACGGAATCCTGCACATACTCCACAACGGCGGCAAATGGCGGGAACTACCCGAAAAGTACGGGCCGTGGCACACCGTCCACATGCGGTTCAGCCGCTGGGCGAAAAACGGAGTCCTCACCCGCGTGTTCCAACGCCTCCAAGAAGAACAACTCATCGACCAAACCGTCCTCGGATTGGACAGCACCACCGTCAAGGTACACCCGGACGGCACCGGCGCGCTCCGAAAGCTGGGTCCCCAAGCCATCGGACGCTCCCGAGGAGGGCTAACCACCAAGATCCACATCGTCGCGGCCGACGCACGTACCGCCATCATCTACGCTCTTTCCCCAGGTCAAGACCACGACGGACCCCACGGACGCCAACTCCTCAAAAAGATGGGACGACCAAAGAAGAAACCCGAAGGCGAACAACTACAACTGTTCCTCGTCGCAGACCGGGCCTACGAAGGAACCGAAACACGCCAACTAGCCCTCGCTCTGGGCTACACACCGGTCATCCCACCCAAGACCAACCGACGTGACCCATGGGACTTCGACCGCGACATATACAAACGACGAAACGAAGTCGAGCGGCTCATCCGCCGGCTCAAAGGCTACCGACGCGTCTTCACCCGCTACGACAAACTCGACGTGACCTTCCTAGCATTCATAACCCTCGCCCTCATCCACGACACCCTCAAAGCGTGAACAGGCCCTAGTTGTTCGTGGTCCCGAAGCGACGACTGCGGCTAGCGTGAACACGCCCTAGTTGGCATAGCCCCACACGGCTCGGGGGTGACCGGGTCCACCACGTCAGTGTTGACGGTCGTTGCAATCCAGTATGAGTGAATTTCCGTGATCGCCAACATCAGTATGCCAGCGGAGGAATGCCTGGGCGGAAGTGATGGGCGTGGGATACTCCGAGCGTTATGGAACTCGTCCACTTCCCTAACCAGGTCGGCGGTCACCCTTCCGGTCACGTCCCTGCGTTCGGGGCGGCGGTGGAGGCCTTCTTTGCCTATAAGGACCTGGCCCCATCGAGTCAGCGCGCCTACCGTGCCGCCCTCGAGCCGCTAGTCGTTGCGGTGGGGGCCGACCAGCCGCTGGCCGCTGTCACCCCCGACGTGGTGTCCGAGTTGTTCACCGAGCGGTGGGCTGGTAGAGCAGCAGCGACTTGGAATGTGCGGCGGGCGGCTGTTCGGGCGTTCGTGTCCTGGTGCGAGGACAGGTGGCCGTTCGGTGTGGACCCCCTAGCCCTTGTGGGTGCCCGCACCCGGACGGTTGACCGCACCCGCTCGATCCCCTACCCCGCGCTGGACGCTCTGATCCGGCGGCGTAGCGTGCCGCTGCGGGAGAAGGCCCTGTGGCGGATGCTGTACGAGACAGCAGCCCGAGCTTCCGAGGTGCTGGCTCTCGACGTGGAGGACTTGGACAGGCCGCAGCGCCGCGCCCGGGTACGGTCCAAGGGCGGCGACACCGACCTGATCTTTTGGGCGTCTGCCACTTCCCGGCTCCTGGCCCGCTACCTCGCCGGCCGGACACGTGGGCCGTTGTTCCTCACAGTCGCCCGAGCGCGCACCTATCCGGCAGCCAGCGACCTCTACCACCCGACCGGACAAGCACGGCTCACTTACCGCACCGCAGCCGCTACGTTCCGGCGGCATACCGGGGGAGACTGGACACTCCACCAGCTCAGACACTCGGCGCTGACGCACCTGGCCGAGGCGGGGGCCTCGTCGATCATGCTGAGAGCCAAGAGCCGCCACAGCGACCTCCGGACCCTCGATCTCTACGCCAACCCCGGTCCCGAAGCCGTCGGGCGGTTGACCTCCGACCAGTTCGACCGGGTCTGACCCGATCTTTGTTAATCCTGTCGAGGGTCGGGTGTCTGGGTCATTGGGGACGCTCTAGCAGGCCCTAAACCGGCTTCTAGGGGCCTCCGTTTCGGGCAATCCCGCCGATTTTCCGGGTTTCGGCCCGTTTTGGGCGGGAACTAGTACGCTGCTGCCTAGCCGCGGGCCCTACCCGCCGACCAGGCGCTCGACAGCGTCCGCGTGCCTGTGGGGGATCCTCAGTCCGCTCTCCCACCGGCTCCACTCGGCGCGGTCCACTCCCACCGCGGTGGAGGCCTCCGCCTGGGTGAGCCCGGCGGCGTATCGGCGGCTCCGGAGCGAACTGCCCTCCACGAGGCTGGTGGGCGTTATGCCTAGCACCTTCGCCAGGGCGGTTAGGTGGCGTGGGAGGGGAGCGTTGTCGCCGCGCTCCCAGGCGTGGACCCGGCTGCGGGACACCCCTAGTTGCTCAGCAACCGCCGCCCGGCTCAGTCCTGTGGCGAGGCGGGCGGCGGTGAGGCTGTCGGGGTTGAAGGGTGGTCGCTGGTAGGCCATTCGTTCTCGCCTACGCTACCTCCGCCTCTGCTTCGTCCTCGCCCGCGTCCGGGAGTTCGGGCAGGCTCTCGCCCAATGCCACGATCGGGCGCATCGATCGGCGGGCGGAGTAGTACCCACCCCGCTCGGTCTGGACCAGCAGCTGGCGTGCCACCGCCTGGGCCAGGTCCCCCAGCGGGGCGGCGTCGATGATCTGTGAGGGGAACATCCACTGCTCGTCGGGGCCCACGACCTCCTCGTCCATTGGCAGCAGCGGGTCCTCGAAGCTGTGCCGGCGGAGTTCCTCCCGGGCTGCCCTGCGGAGCACAGCGGCGATCACTGCCTCGTCGGGCAACGCCGCCAGCCCCTCGGTCAGCCGCGTGAACTGCTGCAGTTCGGCAGCGAGGCGCGCTTCCTGCTCCGCCCGCTGCCGCGCTTCCCGCTCCTCCCGCTCTCGGCGTTCCTCGTCGGTCTCTTGTCGGGCTGAGCGGACCTGGAGCGGGGAGTCCCCGTCCGCTTCGTGGCGGGTCTGGTCGGTGCAGCATTCCGCCTCGCCGATCGTGGTGCGGCCGTAGTGGTTGTAATGGAGGACGACCAGATGGCACGGCTCGCCGGTGTGGTCGCCGTCCAGGCGCATCCAGGACACCTCCTGGTCGTAGTGGTCGTTGGCTTCATGTAGCCGATCGACCAGTATCACCTTTGTGCCGGCCCGCTCCAGTTTGTGCCGGCGGTGCTCCCGCCGCTCGGCCGTCTCGATCTCCCAGCCAGCCGGTGGCGATCTCGGAGGGTCTCTCGGCGGCGTCGGCGACGTCCTCGGCGTCCACGCCCTTGTCCACCAGCCGTGACAGGGTGTATGCGTGCTCGACGGTGACCGATCCCTCCGATACCATCGTCTGTACCTCTTCGGGCAGGGTGAGGATCCGGAGGCGCCGAGAGACGTGACCCCGCGATCGGCGTACCCGCCGTGCCACCTCGGCCTACGACCACCCGGCGTCCACGAGCTGGCGGTACCCGCCTGCCTCCTCCACCGGGTCCAGATCGAGGCGCTGCAAGTTCTCCAGGAGGGTGGCTAGGAGCCGTGCCGGAGCGTCCGCTGCCTCGTGTACGAGCGCCGGCACGGTCTCCAGCCCGACCTGCTCGGCGGCGGCGACCCTCCGGTGCCCGGCCACCAGGTACCAGCCGTCCCCGTCCTCTTGGGGGGCGACTGTCACGGGCGTGAGCACACCCACGTCGCTGATCGACTTCGCTAACTCCGTCAAGTTCCCCAGCGACCGCCGGACGTTGTGCTCCCGGTCCAGGTCCGCTATCGGTATGTGCTGCAGTTGGGCTTCGGCCATGACACCCTCCGTGTCCGCTGTCCTATGTTTGTGGAACATACTCCGGACGTGTGACAGGTCTGGCGTTTCAGCCGGAAACAACCTTGGCTGGGTTGTCAGGGTCTTGCATGGGCCAGGCCCCGTTGTTGCCGGAGGCGGCCTGGTTAGAGGATCGGGTGCCGGAAGCCCCGCTCGGGGGTGTCGGGGTCGCGGGTGTCGGGGTCGGGGAAGTGGCGGCATGCAGAGGGCAGGTAGCAGTCGCAGTCCCGGTCGGCGGAGCTGGTTGTGTCCCTTACCGGACCCTCGATGGACGGGTTGCCGGCGAGGACGCTCAGCAGGCCGAGGAAGTCCCGGGCGTGGTCGATTTGTTCGCGGTCGGGGTAGGGCGGGGACGTGACTAGAACAGACCCGTCCGGGTGGCGGGCCTGCAACCGCCAGATCTGTTCCCCGGCTCGCTGTGTGTGCAGGATCCGCACGGACACCGACTCCTCCACCGAAGGTGGCACATAGGGGAGACCCCGGTTGTATACGGGCGCGGCGCGCCACGGTTCGAGCCGGACCGGCCGGCCGCTGTTGATGGTCTTGATAGCGAAGTCTCGGGCGGCGCCGGCGGCTTCCTCCGACGGGTACCCGGAGGACAACTCGATGGGGTGGCCATCATGGTTGCGCACGACGACCTCCCAATCGCTGCGGCTGCGGGGAGCCGGGCGGATGCTGAGAGAAACGGCGTTGAAGCGTGGCCGCTCGGCTGCCACGGCCGCCGCCTGGGCAGGGGTGGCGTGGTGTTGGCATCGTTCCCCGATGGTCTGGCAGCCACAGTCCGGGTGGACCTGTACCTGCAGCGCGTCCCGCGCGTGGGGGTGGGGGAGGGTGGCTGCGGCCTCGGCTAAGAAGCCGAGAGCTACGGAAGCCTGGTGATGCGTCGGGTAGAGGGGCGACCGGGCGACCACATCGCCGGCGAAGTGGGTAGCGGTCAGTTCCCATCCGTTCGGGGTGGGTGTGGTGATCACCTGTACCTGGGCGGCGCTGGATCCGCTGGCCCATACGGGCCCGGTCGTTGCGGAGCCGACATCGACGAACCTGCACGGCCAGTGGCCGTCCAGGACTTCGGCGGCGAACGCGGCGGCCGCTTGGGCGTCGTCGCTGGTGGCGTACCGTCCGGACTGGTGTATCGGTTCCCCGGTGGGGGTCCACCGCATCGAGACCTGCCAGCCCCGAGAGGAGTTGTAATCGGGGTGGACGGCGAGGTGGTGTCCGGTGTCGGGCATGGCGGGGCACTATGGCACAGGGGCGCGTACTCCCGCGTACTGCTGCGCGTACTCCGGCCTCTGACCTGGGGGTTTGTAGGAATGCGCTGACGCCCGAACCCGAGGTCGAGTTGGTGGTCTCCGCGGTGAGTCCAAAGGGCCCGGCTTCGGCAGATCTCGGGAGGATCAGAGGCCGATGTCGGGGCGTCGGTACCGCCGGTCGGGGCCGTGGTCGTCTCGGTCCTCGACTTCGAAGTGCCGGCACGACGCCCCCAGCGCGCTGCAGTCGCATACACGGTCGGCGGCCGCGGTTGTGTCCCTCACCGGCCCGGTGCGCTCCGGGTCACCCGTGAACACGCTCAGCACCCCCACGAAGTCGAGCGCCTCGTACACGGACCGATAGCTCGGGTAGGGGCGGGACGTGACGATCACGGACCCGTCCGAGCGGCGGGCCTGCAGCCGCCAGGTCTCAGATTCCGGGGACGGAGGGGCCTTGACCCGGACGGTCGTCGCTGAGGCCTCCGCGTCCGGTGGCACATAGCCGGGGCGGTCGGGCCGCCGCCACGGTTCCCACCCCTCGAAGCGGATCGGGTAGGAACTGTTGACTACGCGTAGAGCGAAGTGGCTAGCCGCTTTGGCGTCGTCCTCGGATGGGTAAGGGTCCGACGGCCACATCGGGGAGCCATCGTCGTCGTGTATGACCAACTCCCAGGCCTGCGGCGACCCCGACCGTGGCCGCACACTGAGTGGCACCGGGTTGGTCGTGGGCGGTGGACGCTCGCCATAGTGGTGGCACTCCCGGACCCTCTCGCGGCAGCCGCACTCCCTATCGACTACCAGCCGCCGCGGGTCTGCCCCGCTGACAGACCGGAGGAACGCCTGCGCCTGGAGGGCCGCTGCGTGTGTCGCGTACAGATGCGACGCGGTCACCAGTTCCCTGTCCGGGCGGTGGGCCGCCAGTTTCCACCCTCCGGGCACGGGCACGGGACGCACCGATGTGGCTTGTTCCTCCGGCGGGACATATCCGTACTCCCATCCGAACCGCCAGTCCGCGAACCGCAAGGCATCGCGGTCACTGACGAGTCCCAGGGCGAAGTCCGCGGCGTCGAGGGTTTCGGTCAGGGTCGGGTGGCTGACCGACTTGGCGATTGTCCCCCCGTCGGGTCGGCACACTTCCAGCGTCCAGCCCGAGTCGGTGTCGATGTCGGGGTGGACACGGAGGTTAGGGGTAGTCGTCGGGTGCTCGAGACAGGGACCGGGCGGCCAGGTGACGACGTACGTTGACGGCTTTCCACTGCAGCCAGGGCTCTGCCGCGATGCGCTGCTGGAGACGCTCGTCGGCGGTGAGGAGTTGGGGTTCGACCCGGCCCTGGTCTAACAGCATGTCCAGGAATGTGTGCTCCGGCGGGGTGAAGGGAAGCACCATCCGCTGGACTGGTGCGGCTTTGGCCTGGAGTTCGGCCAGGTAGGCGTCAGCGGAGAGCGGGCGGATGCGCTGCGCGTCAGTTCGGGTCAGCGCGGGGCGAAGCTGCCGGGCCAGATCACGGGCCTCGACCTCGGGGGGGTTGGCACCGACCGACCGCCAGTCGGTGCGGGCTCCGCCGCCGTACACGACGAAGGCGGTTCGTAGCTTGGCCGGGTCCAGCCCGGGAAGGTCCGGGAGCAGCCCGGCGTCGAACAGGTCGCGGGGGTATCCGCGTTCGTAGAAGGCAGAGAGCTTGCCCGCGGCGATCTCGTGGATATCGAACACGGGCACGGCGGTGGCCTGCCAGCGGCCGATCCGGTCGGAGTCGCGTTGGGTCGGAGGCCAGAGAGTCACCCGCCGTACATAGCCCACGTCGACCGACAGGCCTTCGCTGCCGCCGAAGGCGTCCTGGTAGCGGAGGTCCCATTTGCCGCCGGCGTGGTCCCGTGCCAAGTTGGGGCGCTTCTTCACTCGCAGCCCGTGGGCCGGGAGCAGGCTCGCCAGGGTGTCCTCGACGACGGGCCGCTCCGCCTTCATCGTGTCGCGGTCGGCCGATCCGATGTAGTTGTAGTCGAGATCGAACGATAGGCGGGGCGCGTCGAGGATGAACATGTTCAGCGCTGTGCCTCCGGTCAGCGCCAGCCGTTCTCCGAGGTAGGGGTGGGCGGCGATGTCGTCGGCTAACGCCAGGAGCCGCACGGTCTTTTCGAGCCGGTCGGGGTGGAAGCCGGTATCAGCGGCCAAGACCCTGAGTTCCCGGCGGGTGGGTGGTTTCAGAAGACCATTTCCCATTGGCGTTCCACGACCTCTACGGGTACGACCAGGTTCCAGTCCTCGATGTAGCGGGTCCGCTTGCGGGCGAACGTGTCGAAGATGAACGTCGTAGCCCGCGGCCCCTGGGGGCGGAACTGGTCGAGGTCACTGTCGGCGATTCCCCACAGTTCGCGGTGCTGGTCCAAGAAGAACCCCACTTTTGCTCGCAGGGCTGCCCCGCCATCCCGCGCCTGGCAGTAGGCGGCCACCGTTGCGACGTTGATGCTGTCCGCCCGGGTCAGGGATTGGTAGATCTCGTCCCAGCTGCCCCCGTAGTCGGGGTCCGCCAGAGTGTCCACCAGGGTTCGTTCGATCGTAGTCACCCGTACCGCGCCGTCAGCGTAGGACTGCTCCACCACCCCGAAGTGCTGATTACTAGATTCGATGAGCCGCTCAGGGAACCGCACACCCCGGTAGCGCACGGCCCCGTAGACCATCGGCGGGGCTGGGTCGGTTGCCGAGTACACGGCGTCGAACCACAGGGAGTACGAGATCCCCCAGAAGTCAAGCGCCGCATGGTGCGACACAACCGCGTCGGGGGCCATTTTGGTAGCAACCAGGCTCGGCATCGGCTGGAAACGGGCCGGGTCGATACCGTCACTCACCACAGCGAACAAGCCAGGCCGCACAGCCACGACCCTCCCCGACCGAAGCCATCGCTCCTCGAGGCGGTCGGCTTCCTCGGCAGGCCGGGCCACACCCCGATCGGCCAGGTAGGCGGCAAGGTCCGAGCCGGTGAATACCGGCTCACCGTCTAAGAACGCCTCATAGTCCACAACAAATCCTCTGCTACCACACACAACAATAGCGTCGGGGCGCGAATTCCAGCCGGTGGCTACCCGCGGTTCGGTGGCCGGGCACCCGGTCCGGTTATGGTCGCCCCGCGGGTGATCGGTAGGGGCAGTCACGGGAGCCACGACCCGGTGACTCAGGGAAGGGCCTTTCTAGCCGGGTGCGACCGCCGCGCGGCTGCGGGTAGCTTCGGGCGTGTGGGCCGCGATGCCCTTCTCGTCGCTGCGGAAGATACCGGCGGCGTAGAGGCAGATCAGTTCGGCCAACTGTTCCAGGGAGGGCTCGTGGGCGGCGGGTTCGAGGGCTAGCTTCCTGTAGAGGAGGACTGCCCCGAGCGTGCTGCCGAAGGGGCCTGGTTGCTCGAGGGCGGCGAGACCGTGGGCCTCCAGGTCCGAGCGGAGTGTTGCTGCCCGGGCGAGTTCGTGCGGTTTCATCATGGGCGACCTCTTGACCTCCCGCGGCTGTTGGCAGCTCCCGGTGAGGCTACCCGGACTTCGGCTTGGAGGGGCGAGGTCTCGTTGCTCGTGGAGACCGCCGACTTGTGGGACCATGCGCGGACGTGACGGTGGAACGTCCACCAGCTGGCGAGGTAGTGGGGGACCTAGGTGAGTCGGACGGCGCCGCGAACGGGCTGCTCGGCTGGTTCGGTTAGAGACGCTGGAGGTAGAAGGATGGGTACCCGGACGACGGTTCCTCCGGATGAGCAGCTAAGGGATCTGTTGGGGAAGCTGCTGGAGGGGACGACGGTGCTGGTGTCTCTTGACGCCGGGGAGGGACGGTGGCTGGTGTTGGACGCCGACGGTCACCGGGCCGCGGCCGTGAAGGCGGGGCCTCCGAAGTCTCCGGGCCCGGGCGTGGAGGTGGTGTGGCTGCCCGCATACGGGCCGGAGTGGTACTGCGACGACTGCGAGCGCGAGTTGGACAGATCGTGTCCGATCCCCGTGGACGACAACTGGGCGGTGTGTCGCGGGTGCGCTGGAGCACGGGGGTTTCCGGCCGCTTGGCGGTCGGGCGACGGGTCACCGCGGCTGTGTCCGTGCGGCCCGTGCGTAGCCGCTGCCGGGTACCTGAGCACCGACGACAGGGACGCACTGCTTTTGCGAAGCGGACGGCTGGCCGCCTAGACGCCGACGGGCGGATGCTCTGCGCGGAGTGGACCAACCCTCATTCGTGCGCGCTCCGGTGTCGGGGCCGCCGCGGATCCTGACGACGAGTACGCGTGCGTTCCCTGAGCCCGCTATCCCACCGGCTCGGGCGGTAGAGCGGCGAGTACGCGCTGGGTGAGGACGCGCTGCAGGGCGGCGTCGACCGAGAGTTCGGCGGCTACGGATCTGATCGCCGGGACCACGGTGTCTCTGCTGGTGAGAAGGCGGCCCGTGTTGTGTTCCTCGAGGGGGTCGGCGGCTGTGCGGGTGCCGGCAACGAGGTACTGCTCGTCGAGTTGGTACACGTCGATCTGGTAGACGGTTGCCGATGGTTCGGTGTCGTGGCCGCGCTGGTCCCAGGCCTGAGCGGTTCGGGTACTTCGGTCGGTCTTGGCGGTACCGAGACGGGACCAATCGTGGAGGTGGATGGTTACTGGCCAGCGGTCGGGGAAGATGATGGTTCGGGTGGTCGGCTCCATGCGGTCTCCGTGACTGGTCGCGTCCGTCGCTGGGGAGTATGACGGGCGCGGCCCGGTGGGGAGCGGTTTTCGGTCGGGGGCAGGCGAACGTCGGGGACGTTCGAGCACCCCGGCGAAACCCCAGGTCGGAGCGCTGAGTACGCGGGGGAGTACGCGGGGGAGTACGCGGGAGTACGCGGCCGTGTGGTGGTATCTCGCTCCAACAATCGAGGAAGGGGTGAGCTATGACGTTGGCGACGAGGAACGGGGAGGCCACCGGGGCCGCTACCCGGGACGTGCTCGCCGAGATAACGGGGGCCGCCGCCGCCCGGAACCGTTTAAGGCGCCGGGAACGTCTGGAGCGCAGAATCCAGGCCATAGAGTGGTCACGGCGCGACCTGCGGATCGTGGGCGGCGACGGGTCTGCGGTGTGGGAACAGACGGGCGTCGAGTTCCCCGACACCTGGTCGGATCAGGCCGCCCAGATCGCGGCCAGCAAGTATTTTTGGGGGACGTTGGGCACGCCGGAGCGGGAGACGTCGCTTCGCCAGGTGCTAGATCGTGTGGTGGGAACAGTCACCGGGTGGGCCACCGAACAGGGCTACTTCGCCGACGGAGGCTACGACGACTCGCCCGACCCTCACATGGAGTCCGAGTTCCGCAGCGACCTGTGGGGAATCCTGGTCGACCAGCGCGCTGCCTTTAACAGCCCGGTCTACTTCAACTTGGGGACTTCGGACCGTGCACAGCAGGTGTCGGCGTGCTTCATTTTGCCGGTCGCGGACAGCCTCCCGGACATTCTGGACTGGATCCGGACCGAGGGTCTGATCTTTCGGGGCGGTTCGGGGGCTGGTGTCAACTTGTCGTCTATCCGCGGTTCGATGGAGCTCCTTTCGGGCGGCGGAGTCGCGTCGGGGCCGGTCAGTTTCATGGCGGGCGCAGACGCCTCGGCCGGAGCGATCCGCTCGGGGGGAAAAACGAGGAGAGCGGCGAAGATGGTGTTACTCGACGTCGACCACCCCGACATTGAGGAGTTCGTAACGTGCAAGGCCATCAAGGAACGCCGGAGCCGGGACTTGGCCGCCGCCGGATGGGACATGTCTCTCAACGGCGACAGGGGCTTGAGGTTCCAAAACGCCAACAATTCGGTGCGGGTCAGCGACGCGTTCATGCAGGCGGTAGCCGCCGACGTCGACCACCATCTCGTGGCCCGAACCACCGGCGAGACGACCCAGACGCTGCGGGCCCGGGATCTGTGGAGGCAGATAGCGGAGGCGGCGTGGGAATGCGCCGATCCTGGCGTCCAGTACGCCGACACGATCAACCGCTGGCACACCTGTCCGGAGTCGGGACCGATCAACGGTTCGAACCCTTGCAGCGAATACCTTTCCCTGGACAACACGGCGTGCAATCTGGCCAGCATCAACTTGCTGAAGTTCGTGGAGGTGGACGGCACGTTCGACATCGAGGGCTTCTGCGACACGGTGCGGACGATGATCAGGGCGATGGACGCCCTGGTCACCCCGGCGGACTATCCCACCGACGAGATCGGGGACCGTACCCGGCGTTACAGGCAGTTGGGGCTCGGTTACGCCAACCTGGGCGCGGCGCTCATGGCGTTGGGCCTGCCGTATGACAGCCCCGAAGGCCGGAGCTGGGCCGCGGCGGTGACAGCGCTGATGACCGGCACAGCCTACGCGACGTCGGCGGGACTGGCCGAAGAGCTGGGACCGTTCGAGCAGTACCACAAGAACTCCGAAGCGGTTCAGAAGGTGCTGGAGATGCACCGGGCCGCCCTGGACAGCATTGGGTTCCCGGCCCCGACGGAGATCGTCGTCGAGGCCCGCGCTCAGTGGGACCGGGCCGTGAAAGAAGCCGGGCTGTGGGGGGTTCGCAACGCGCAGGTGTCGGTGCTCGCCCCTACGGGAACTATTTCGTTCATGCTCGACTGCGCGACGACCGGCGTCGAACCCGCCCTGGGTCTCGTGGCGTACAAGACGCTGGTAGGCGGCGGTACCCTCAAGATGGTCGTCGGCACCGTGGGGCGGGCGCTGTCCCGCCTCGGCTACCGGCCAGACGACACAGCCGCGATCGTCGAGTACATCGAAGGCCACGGCACCGCGGTGGGGGCTCCAGGCCTCCGCCCTGAACACCTGGCCGTGTTCGCCACAGCGATGGGCGCCAACAGGATCAGCCCCGAGGGGCACCTGCGGATGATGGCAGCCGTGCAACCGTTCCTCTCCGGCGGGATCTCCAAGACCGTCAACCTCGACACCGACGCGACCGTCGAGGACATCGAGGATCTGCTCATGCGGGGCTGGGAACTCGGCCTCAAAGCGGTGGCGATCTACCGGGACGGCAGCAAGGTCGCCCAGCCCATGACCACCAAGGTCGGAGACGCCGCCCCAGCCGCCGCTGAACTGCTCCGGGAACGGCGGGAGCTGCCCCGCAGCCGCCGGTCGATGACCACAGCCTGGCGGGTGGGGGACCTGCGCGGTTACCTGACTGTCGGCCAGTACGACGATGGCACCCCCGGCGAGATGTTCATCCAGGGCACCAAGGAGGGGACCACACTGTCGGGCCTGTTGGGTGCGGTAGCGGTCGCGGTCAGCCACGGCCTGCAGTGGGGCGTACCCCTCGAGACCTACGTCCACGCTTTCAAGGGCATGAGATTCGACCCGTGCGGCGTAACCAACGACGAGGACCTGCGGGTGGCCACGTCGGTGATGGACTACCTGGTCCGCCGCATGGCCCTCGACTACCTGCCCGAGGGCAAACGCCAGGAACTGGGCGTGCTTTCGGCGTCGGAACGGGCCGAACAGGCACTGCCCGGCTTGGAAACCGCCGGGGTCGTCTCGACCACAGCAACAGTCACGGCCGACGCTCCGCTGTGCATGAGTTGTGGAACGCGCATGGTCCCCGCCGGCAGTTGCCACACCTGCCCAGGATGTGGCACCACCAGCGGGTGCAGTTGACCCCCACACTCACCCAACGAGAGGAGAAGGCGCAATGGCTATCACACCGTCACCGTTCATGTTCCTGGAGGCTGACGCCGACAAGGGGCTGCTGCACTTCGTCGCGTCGACCCCCGACGGGCAGGCGCAGATCGCCGGGGTGGGAAACCTGTGGGCCGGGGCGGTGATACAGGCCGAAGGTGTCTACCCGTTCCCGGACGGGTTCGGAACACCCCAGGCCGCCGCCGATGCTCTAGCCGAGCGGGTGGAGCTGATGCCGTATGTCGAAGCGGAGTCGTACTGCGCCTGGCGGGAGCGGATGGCCCGCCGGAGGCTGGCCAAGCGGAAAGCCCGGCACGGCAAGCCGGGACGCAGCCCCGAGGACTACCTGGCCTCCCTCCCGCCGAGCCAGCTCGGGCCAGCCGCCAGGGTCCTGATGGCGTCCGTGTACGCCCGACACGTCCCGCCCGCCCCCGAGGGGTTCACCCTGGCGGCGGAAGCCGCTGGCGGTGTGTATCGCTTCTACGCTGGCATCGAACCTCACGGCGAGGCCCGCGTGTACGGACGGGGCACGAACTGGACAGCCGAGGCCGACCCGCTCCCCGTCGACCCGGCGGATCCGGGAGATCTGCGCGGAAGCCTCCAGACTAGGCTCTGCGGGGTCGGCCACGTCACTCCCGAACTCGCCGCCGCGGCGATCGTCGCCGATGGGCACGACCTGGTCGTGTGGCCGGGGGCTGCGAACCAGCAGCGGCAACACCCTCACACGATCCCACTGATTGACGAGGACGGAGACCCGCTGTGGGTCGTCGATCGCGACGCCTACTACCGGCTCGGGGACCTGTCACTGCACCCCCAGCCGACCCATCGCCAACGGACGACCGCCAGGTCGTTGCAGCGTGGGGGGCTGTGATGGCCCTCGGGCAGCGGCACCCTCCGTGGCGTCAGGGCGAGCCGCCGACACCGCCACCCCGTCCGCTGGGGATAACGCCGCCCACGTTCATGTTCCTCGAGGCGCAGCCTCAGGGACCGATGGTGTTCATCGCGTCCACGCCCGACGGCGGCAACGTGCAGATCGCCGGCCGCGCAGACGTGTGGGCGACCGGGCGGGCACGCGGCGATCAGGCGTCGCCGCTCCCCGGCGTGTACGCCAGCCCGACCGAAGCCGCCGACGCCTTGGCCCGGCAGACGGAACTGCTGGCCTACACCCACGCCGGCTCCTACTGCCTGTGGCGGGAGCGCCTGGCCCGCCGACGCCTTGCACGGACCCGGGCGGCGCCGGGGAACCACATCGCAGCACCCGTGTACTCGACCCATGTACCTCCGGTACCGGCCAGCTTCACCCTGTCAGAGGACTGGTCGGCGGCGGCGTACCGTTTCTACGCCGGGACGCAGGACGGCGGTACGGCTGTCCTCGCAGGGCGGGGCACCCGCTGGCAAAGCGTGGTGTCCGGACCCGACGGAGGCCGCCACTACTACGGCGCCGAGTGGACGAACCCGGAGGAAGCCGCAGGCGGTCTCGTGGCAGCGGGCTACGAACTGACCGAGTGGGCCGGGGCGGCCGACCAGCAGCATGAACACCCCGACACGATCCCCCTCATCGACGAACACGGCGACACGCTGTGGGTCGTCAGCCGGGACGCCTACTACCGGCTGGGTGACCTATCTCAGCACGAACGCCACCTTCCGGACCGGGCACCCTCCCGAGCCCCGCGGATTCCCATGCGGGTGATGTGACGATGCACCCGGCGATCCGCGCCGCGTGCCGGACCCTGGCTCAGGCCGGTATCGGCTTTACGGTGTTGGCCACCCCACCGTGGGAGGAACCCGAGGCCTCACAGAGCAGTGACCGGGTGGCGGCGAAGACGCGGCAGGTCCCAAGGCACGGGGACGCCCACCAACTCGACTTCGGTTTCAGCCGGGCCGCGTACTCCTACAAAACCCCAGGCCAGAGGTCCGAGCACAGGCGGGAGTACGCGTAGGAGTACGCGGGAGTACGCGCCCCGGTGCCATATTGCCGGGCCATGACTGACACAGCTACCGCCCGTCTAGCAGACCGGATCTCCGGTTTCGGTTCGGTCCTCGCCCTTGCCGAGGATCTCACTCCGGCTCCGGAGCCCGCAGCTACCGACGACGCTTTCGATCGGGAGTTCCTCGCTCTGGTAGCCGCCGCTGAGATGCTGGCCGCCCCCGCCGCTGACGCCGACACCCCGGACCCGTCGGACCCCGTGGCGACGACCGGCCCCCCGACACGACACCGGACCCGGACCGTCCCTTGGCGGCTTCCGGCGGAACCGGCGCCGTGGCGAAGCGGAACACTCTCAATCGTGGCGCAGATAGCAGGTGCGTGTGGCGGTGTCGTATCGGACGAGCTGCTCGATACCGAGGACCGGAGTCGAGTATTCACCCGTCGCCTTGCCCGCGCCGGGCAGGTGGTGGGCCGTTCGTATGTGGCGGGACGGCTGGAGGCCCCCGACCTCGGGTGACCCCAGGCCGCCCGGCGAACAACCAAAAGGAGGAACCAGATGTTCGATGTTGTTACCAATCTGATGATCCAGTTCAGGATCCTGACCATTGTGGCCTTCAGCGTCGCGGTCGGCGCGATGATCTTCATCGCCTACGTCAAGACCCGCAGCACGCCCGCCGTTCTCGGCATCGCGGTGCTGGGGGTGGGAGCGATCCTACTCGTGGCCAACATCACCACCGTCGTCAACCTGTCCGGCTCCGACGTGTTCGGCACCCAGCACGCCCCGGTGAGCACCCCCGGGGTGGTCACCACGGTGGTGGATAGCGGCGGCTCGCCCTCCCCGACAACGACGCGCGGCGAGTTCGGGAACGGCTGAGCTTCGAGGGACGGGGAGAAACCATGTCAACCAAACGAGGCGGACGGACGTGCATGTCGTTCACGGCGGCGAGGCGTAGGCCCACCGAACTCGGTCGTATCCCGGGGCTGACCTTGCCGTGGACGTTCACCCTGTCGCAGGTGGCGGTCGGTGTAGGTGGACTGATGGTCGGGTTGCTGGCGGTCAGGCTGGGCGTGACGGCCTGGGTTCTGGCACCGCTGGCCCTTGCCACGTTGATCCTCGGACACGCCGTCCGCAGGGTGAAAATCGACGGGCGGGGGTTCCTGGCCGGGATGCTCGGCAAGCTACGGTTCTGGACCCATCTGCGGAGCCATGACCGGCTTGCGGACCGGGCCGCGGATGTGGTGTGCGACAACGTGGCTGTGGGCGGGGACCATTCGCAGTGGCTGCTGTTCAGCGTGGACCCGGCGAACTACGGGCTGCTGGCCGACACTGAGGAGGCTCTGGCGTCGGTGGCCGCGGTGGAGCGGCTGGTCACGGCCGTGGGCGGCGACCGCTGGCGTCTGCTGTCCACCGTGGCGGCGGTCACTCCCGATGAGGTCGCTGCCCGGATGCGTGCCGCCAGCTCCGCACCGTCGTGGGAGGCGGAGATCGCGGCCGAGACCGACCGGCTGCAGAGCGCTTCCCTGTCCGAGCGGCGGTTCTGGCTGTGGGTGCATGCGGGACGGGTGCCCCTCCCCCGGGACATGGCAGGCTGGTGGTACCGGGCTCTGCGGGCATCGGGCTGGACCCGGCCGGCAAGGGCCTCGTGGCTTCGCCGGGATTGGCTTGCGGCACGCTCAGACCGGATAGTGGCCCGAGCCAACGGCACCGTGACGCTCCGACCGGCCACCCTCGACGAAGTGTGCGCCCTTCTGGACCGGGTTCCTTACGGCGCTGCCGTCCCGTCTGTGCCAGACGACCCCGACGACCACCCTCATCTGATACTGCCCCGAGCGGTCGCCCACAGCGTGCAGGTAGGCCGGGGTGTGGTGGAATCGGCGGCGGCATGGCACCGGGGTTCCGCGGAGTGGTGTGAATCGACCAGCGGCATCGCGGTAGCTTCGACCCGCCACGCGACGGTGGCGCATACGACGGTCGCCCTCGCCGATGTCCCCTCCGTCTGGCAGGTGCCGGGCGGCGGCGAGGTGCTTTGGGCGGTTGACGCCCTCGAGGATCCGTGGGATTGGGTGATGGACGTGTCGATCACTCCCCGCGCGGTGGCCACGGCCCGGACCCGAAACCAGGCACGGCAACTCGCCGGCCAGTGGGGCCAGTACGACGGTGACCCGTCCGGTCCACCCCCCGAACTGAGGCTCGCGGCCGAACAGGTGGAAGGCCAGCGCGAGGAGATGGCGAAGCGGCCCGACTCGGACGAGTACGGCGTGACTGTGTTCTTCAGTACCGCTGTCCACGTCCCGGCGGACAACCCCACCAACGCGGTGGCCATACTCCGAGACCGTATCCACCGCCTCGAGGCGCGTGCCGCCGCGGTGGGTATGGCTGTGGCGGCACCATCCGGCGACCAGGTCGCCGCTCGTCGTGTGTGGCTACCGCAGGTGGAGAAGTCCAGCGTCGTGGCCGACTACCGCCAGGTGATGCTCTCGGACGGACTCGCCGGGCTGGGACCGCTGCTGCAGTCCCGGGTGGGCGACCCCCAGGGAGCGCTGCTGGGCCTCCACGACGAACGCGGCTGGTTCGAGCCGATCTTGTTCGACCCGACTCTCGGCCCACGGGCTCGTACCGTCGGCGGCGACCCTCAATCCCCCTCGATCGGCGTCCTCGGCAAGCTGGGAACCGGAAAGAGCGTGTTCCTGAAGCGGGTGCTGTGGACGACGTTGGCGCTCGGTGGCCAGTGCGTGGTCGTTGACCGCTCCGGGAGGGACGCAGCAGAGTACGTCACTTTCGCCCACGCGGTCGACCAGGTGACCGATTTGGCGGTGGAAGTGATCGACGTGACCGGCGGCGGGGTATCCCTCGATCCTTTGCGTACCATCCGCGATCGTCGAGCCGCGGCTGACACCGCGGTGAGGGTGCTTTCCTACGTCGCCGACCTCGATGCCCGATCCACCGTGTCCACCCAACTCGGCCGGGCAGCCGCCCGCTGCCACGGCCGCCCGATCCTCGACCTCATCGCCGAAGCCTCCGCCGCTGACACCACCACTCCCGCCGGTGTGTGGGCAAACCTCCGGAACCTGGTCGAGCACCTAGCGCAGGACACGATAGCGGCCGCTCTGTTCGACCCTGAACGCCGCCCGGTCGACCTGTCCGCCGACCTGGTGGTGCTCCACGCTCCCGGCTTGACTCTGACCGAATCCCCCGACACCGCAGCTGATATAGCCGCCGCAGCGGTCGTCCTAGGGACGCTACTGGTGGGCCACGCCGCCACCTTCGCTCATCCCCGGTTCGCCGGGCTGCTCCTGGACGAGGCATGGTCGCTGGTCAAGGACCCCCGCGCCCAGGCGGCGGTCGTCGACGCCCTGAGGGACGGGCGCAAACACAACACGGGTATCTGGGTGGGCAGCCAATCGGCCAAAGACTTCTCGGCCCCGGAACTGCGGGAACTGTTGGGGAGGGTAGCCGTGTTCAAGGTAGGAACCCTCGAGGCGGCGGGCGCTGCCGCCGAGTTGGCCGGGGCGGACCCCGACATAGCAGCACCGCTCCTGACGAGCCTCCCCACCGGGACGATGCTCTGGCAGGACGTCTTCGGACGGTTGGGTGTCGTCGACGTGTTACTCCCCGCCGACCCCCGCGCTGCGGTGGCGATCGATACGACACCCGACGCTCCACTAGCCGCGGTGCGGGCATGACATTACGAGTTCCCCTCCGGGGGGGACTGATCGGCGCGGCCGTGGCGGCTGTCCTCCTTGCCGTCACCGCCGTGCCGTCCGCAGCAGCGGAGACCCCCCTGGAAACCCCCTCCATCACCGCCCCGGTCGCCGAGCCGACCGGCGGTGGGCCGGCCCCAGACAACGACACCGAACCGTCGTTGACTCCGGAAGGTCAGCGGCTGCTCGACTGCTTCGAGGCTGCCACCGGAGGCGACGCGGAGGGCTGCACCGTCGCTAGCGACGCCGACAGCAGCGACGAGGGCACCGGGTGCCGGTTCAGGAAGGTGACCACTGAGGGCGGGGTCGGCGGTTTCCTCCTGGACTGCCCGGAGAAAGTTCCCGGCGTCGGCGACCTCCCGGACGGCTGCGGGTATCTGGACGGCCAGTGGTGCGGTGATGGCTTACCGACGGAGATACTGGAGCGGGAACTGGCCGCCTGCGTCGAACTGCCCACCGACGCCCCACTCAGGGACGTACTCGCCAGCCGGGGCTGGGCCGGGTCGATCCGATCCGGTCCGAGCAACATACCCGTCACAGTGAACCTGCGAGCCGCCTGCGAACACGACATAACCGCGAGGCTGGCAGCCATCAACGCCCCGCACGGCTGGTTCAACTCGTCGAACGTGCCCCGTTCCTCCGCCGGCTTCCCCATGTCCACCTACCACATGTACTACGGGGCGGGGGACTGGAAAGACTTCCACCGACGCTTCGTAGGGATGTTCCTCTCGCTGGCCTGGAAAGCAGGACAGGTCGCTCTCCGGATTGCCATGTGGGCGTTCGACTGGGCGGTGTCAGGACACGTCACCGAGATCCTGACCGGGATACCGACCGAGCTGGCCGAGCTGCTGCAGGAACGGGTAGTCCGCCAACTCCGCCTCTACGAGATGGGGCTGCTGCTGTTGGCCACCGCGGTGGGCTGGAAACTGCTCCGCGCCCGGGTGGCCGACGCGGCGGGCAGCCTGGTGTTCGCGCTGCTGGCGTTCACCATCGGCTGGATGTTCCTCACCCCGTCCGTGTTCGACGGCTACTACAAAGGCGCCCGAGCAACCCGCCAGCTGCTGGCCGAGGGTATGACGCTGGGAGTGATCGACGATGCGTCCACACCGGACAAGCTCGACGCGGCCGCCGCCCTCCAGATCGTCCTCGACTCGACGGTGCATCAGCCGTGGGAACAGCTGAACTTCGGCCATGCCCTCCAAGGCGACTGCGTGGACGCTGTCAAGAAAATCTTGGTGGACGGCATCCGCTCCGAGTCGTTCGCAGACCTCGACGATCTCGACGGATGCCGCAACGCCACCGCCGCTGACATCGCCGCCGGCCACTACCCCGACGGCAGCGCAATCGTAACGGGGGAAACTCTCAGAGCCTTCGCCGAGGTGCCGTCCGGCGAGCGCCTGTTCGGAACGTTCATCGTCGTGGCCGGCCAGATAGCGGTCGCTCTGCTGGTGTTCGGCGTGGCGCTCTTGGCGTTGCTGTCCGAAGTGCTCCTAGCCGCCGCCTTCGCCGCTCTCCCCCTCGCCGTAGCCGGGGTCGTCTGGCCGGGCGGGCGACGCGTCGCGGGCGCCTGGTTCGCCCTACTGCTGCGGGGCGTCGTGGGGTTCGCGGCCGGGATGTTGTTCTTGAGCCTGGTCATGACGGTGCTGGCCGCAGTGGTCGGCCGCACCCAGGGGATGCCACTGCTGGAACGGTCCCTGGCGTTTCTGTTGGTGGCCTACGGCGGCCACAAACTCCGGAAGGTGTTCCCTAAAGCCGCCGCGCAGTTCAGCGCGTCGCTCGGCGGCAAAGTGTCGGCCGCGTTCAGCCAACAAGGCAGCCCCGGCTTGGGCCAGGGTGCCCTCGTAGGCGCCGCCGGAGGGCTCGCCGGTGGGCTCGCCGCCGCTTATCTCGCCCCGGGGCGGGCTATGGCCCGCACCGCGATGATGGCCAAACAGGGCCTCTCCGGAACGGCCCAGCGGGCAACAGGTCTGAGCGCGGCGGCGCTCAACGCCGCGTCGGCGACCAAACTAGCCCGGGCGAAAGAGAACCCTGACCCGAAGGTGACCGGCCCCGGCAAGCTCCTCAGCGGCCTTGCCACCGCGGCCGCCGCCACCCGAGGAGGCCGAGCGGCCCTGGCCGGTGGCCAGGCCCGGGGGGTGGTGTCCGCCGGTACTCAAGCAATGGTGCAGTCCGCCGCTACGACACTCGCCGGTAAGGGCAAACTCGCCGGCGAGCGAGCCTCCCGCCGGGCCGGCGACCCGGCGTTCGTCGCCTCGCCCTTCGCCCAGAACCTTGGCGGTGGTACCTGATGGGCAAAGGTCGCATCCGGAAGCTGGCGACCGGCGCTCAGCGCGCCGCGAAGGCGTACGCCGGCGACCCGAAAGCGGTCGCACGGCTGGTCCGCGACGCCGCCCGCAACACACCCCGGACGCTGCGCGTGGGCGTCGCCGCCGGGATAGCGACAGCAGCAGCCATGGCCATGATCGCGGCCGCGGAGAGCGACCGGGAAGTGGACATACCGATCGGGGTGCTGGCAGGGAGCGGCAACGCGTTCAACGCCGCCCCGCAGGTGTGGACGTCCTACCAGCTCGCCGGCAGTGTCCTGTGCCTCCCCGGCGGTGGCTCGGCACTGTGGACGGACAGCACCGTCACGCCGCCGGTGGGTGACCGTCTGGACTGGAGGCTGGTCGCAGCGATCGGCCAGGTCGAATCCGGCCACGCCTTCGACACGCCCGTGAACGCGTTCGGGGATCTTCTGGCCCCGCTGGTCGGCCCGGCCCTCGACGTGGCCGACACCGACGGTGGCCGCTTCGACTTCTCCGCCAGCCGGGACGCACGGGTCGGCCCCCTGGGGCTGCTCCCCTCCGAAGTGGCCACAGCCGGCCTCGACGGCAACGGCGACCAGATCGCAGACCCTCACAACGTGTGGGACTCCGCCGCTACCGTCGCGTCTGTGCTGTGCGGCCTCGGGGTCGTAGACGACCCGGCCGGTGCCCTGCTCCTCTGGCGGGCAGACCCCGACTGGGCAGACCGGGTACTGGACGTGTGGGGCGACATGGAACGGACGGTCCCATCCGCGCCGGGCACCGTACCGTGGGGCGCTCCCCTCGCTTACACACCCACGTCCGCCGCCGCCGGACCGGTCCTAGCCGCCCTGATGGCCCGCTGGGGAGGGTCCCCCGAGGCCGTGGAATGCGTCGCCGGGGAATGCGTCTGGCGGTTCACTGAGGCACCCGTCCGGTTGGCCGCCTGGTCAGGCCTACGGGAAGCGGGCTTCGCCGCGCCGGTGGCTCTGGGAGGCTTCGGTATGGTCGCCGCTGGGGATCCCACCCGCAACGACCGTATCGTCGCGTGGCACCCAAACGGGCTTGCCTGGCCGCTGGCGTCCACTACCCCGCCGCAGCCCGACGGCTACGAGACACCGGCATGGTGGGCGTTCGCGCTGTCCCCGGCCAATCCCGCCTGGACGGCCCCCAACGACGGCTACCAGGTGGAACTCCCAGTAGCGGCAGGAGCGATGGTGTACTCCCCCACCGATGGCGTGGCCGAATACCACGCCGGGGGATGCGTGGAAGTCACCGACAACGACGGGTCTCTGTGGCGGTTGTGCGGTGTCCGCTCCCAGCCGAGGATCGGGGCACCGCCCGCTACCGGCCCGCTCCAGGGCTTCCTGCGGGACTGGCCCCGTCTCGAAGCGGCCGCCGGGGTGACGGCACCGGCGCTGTTAACAAACCTCGGAACGTTCGCCTGCCGTACCGTGTCCGGATCCGACACCTGGTCGCAGCACTCGTGGCACAACGCGGTTGACCTCGGGGTGGACATCGCCGGGAACCTGCAGAGAGAACCATACGACCTCGACTCCCAAACCACCCACGACGCCCTCACCCGCCTCACCCGCTACCTCGCCCGGACGATGACCAACCCGCAAACCCGCATCCTCAAGGACGGCTCCACGCTGATACAAGACCAGGCGGCGCAACTCGGCGGCTACCAGATCCGCAACCTCATCTTCCACGAGGCTTACACCCCCGGCGACCCGGTGGTGGTCACCCGCCACGACGAACACCTGCACGTCGACTTCTGGGCAGGGGACCAGCCCAACGAACCGGACTGCGCCCCACACGAGGTGACAGCCGGGGAACTGGTGGGCATCGCCTACGGCGGGACGGTCACCGTCGCGGTGACCACACCAGAGGGGCTGCGTCTCTGCCCACAAATACTGTTCGAAGCGTGGGCAGCGGGTGAACCACTCACCCCCGACGACCTCGACGAGCACCCCGAAGAAGAACCCGAACCCGAAGAAGAACCCGAGGAGGGATGCGATGGGTGACACACCGACGACCTCGCCAGCCGCCGGAGGGACGAAACGGAGACTCACGCTGGGAGACGACACCTCGACGCTGTGGATAGCGATCGCCGCGTCGGGAATACCCCTCTGCTGGGTGGTGATGGGGGCTGCGCTGGCCACCGGTACCTGGGTGGCCGGAGGAGTCCCGGGGGGCTGGCCGAGCGTGGGGGAACTGTGGCGGGTCGGGTGGATGATGGCCGCCGACGGGGCACGCCTCGACGAGGCCTGGCTGCTCGTGTCGAAGTCGACTGCGGTAGCCGCCGCCGCGTGGCTGTGGCTCCTGGCCGCCGCGTACACCACGGTTCTGGTCGTAGCCGCCACCGCCGCTCACCGCTGGCGGGACGCCGGGTGGCCCACCGACGCCCTTCAGGGGTGGCTGCGGTTGGGCGGCGGCTCGGGGCCTGTGAAGCACTTCCGCCACAAGGAGTGGCCGATCCCCCCGCCGTACTCCCATCTCGTACCAGGCCCCGGAGTGCTGCTGGGACAGGACCGTGGACGGCATGTCGTAGCCGCCGGAGGCACCCCGGTGATGGTGTTCGGCCCCACACGGTCGGGAAAAACCAGGTACGTGATCGCCCCGAACGTGGCGTGGTGGCCGGGCCCGGTGGTAGCGACCAGCGTCAAAACCGACCTGGCCGAATGGACGTTGGTCCAGCGGCAGGAGCAGGGCCGATGCTACGGCTACGACCCGACCGGGCGTCTGTGGCCGTTCATGGAGGTACACGGCATCACCCCGGTCGTGTGGGACCCGGTGCGCCTCCTGCAGGGCGTGTCAGACCGGGACAAGCGGGAACACGCGACCCTGCTGGCACAGTTCCTGACGTCGCAGAGCAGCTCCCACGATGCCGGATCGCAAGGAATATGGGCCACGCTGGCCCAGCAGTATCTGACCGAGGTACTGGTCATCGCCGACGAACTGGAGTACCCGCTGGTGGACGCCCTGAATTGGGTCATGGACATCAAAGGGTTCGGGAGGGACAAGACGTTGCCGTTCGAGGGGATGGGCCCCGAGGGGCAACGTTCCCTCCGCCGACTGAGGGTGCTGGCCGGCAAAGACGACCGTTTCCAAGGCTCGGTCGAGATCACGCTGAAGGAGGTGACGGGCGCTCTCGAGCACACGGCGGCGTCGCCCTCCACCGAGCTGGTACCTGCCGACCTGACCACGGCCGGCCGGGCCGACACCCTGTTTTTGACAGCCGACCACCTCAGCCAAACTACCCACAAGCCGGCCTTCGCGGCTGTGAGCCGCTATCTGTTCCACGTCACCGAAACGTTCCTGATCGATCCGGACGCTCCCCCACCGGCGAAGCCTCTGTTCGCGTTGGATGAGCTCGCGAACCTGGCACGCCTCGCCGACCTTCCCGCGGTAGTGTCGACGATCCGGGCCCGAGCGCAGGTGATCTGCGGCATCCAGGAACGTTCGCAGCTGGAACAGGGTTGGGGCGTCCCCGGTGCCAAGACCCTGATCGGAAACCACCCGGTCAAACTGCAGCTCCCCGGAAGCTCCGACGCCTCGGCGATGCGTGATTGGGCGGTGCTGGCCGGTGACGACAGCGACGACAGCGACAGCGACCAGGCGGCCACCTGGCGGACGATTCCGAAGGGCCACGCCCGGGTCCTGGCGGAAGAACATCCGGCGTTCGAGATCGAGCTGGTAGACCCGGCCCGCTGGCTGGCCGACACTCCCCCACCGGCAGCCGACGGGCCGGGACCCGACGACGACAGCGGCGACGACGCCCGCCCGTTTGACTCCCCGGATCCGTCCTCGACCGGCGCCGACCACTCCGACGACCTGCTGGCCGTCCCGGCCGGGGTAGTGGACCGGGAACCGCCGGAGTGGCAGAAGGCCCAGGCCGCCGGCAGCGACACCGCGGCCGCCGCCTACGAAGCGGCGATGGCCCGCCGGAACCAGCCGCCAGACCGCCCACGCCCCCCCGACCAACCCACCGAGGCGACAGTCACGCCGCTGGCCGAGTACCGCCAGACCCGACCGCCTCCGCCGGACGAACCCCCTGCCGACGTGTCGAACGTTTCAGCCGGAAACACCCCGGCAGCTGCGGACGGTCTCAACGGGGAGGCTGCGGGAACGGCACCTCCTCCACCGCGGGCGCCCCTCGCCGACGTTCGGGAAGCGTCCGGGCCGGGGGTGTGGCTGCCGCCAGCGGTCTACGACGAGGCAGAGGACTATTGGGACGAGGCCCTAGCCGCGGCGGCCCGCGAGGTAGACGCCGGGGTGGCGGACGACGACGAACTGTCCGGCCTCGACGTGTTCACCGACGACGACGGGAAACGCTTCGCGACCCACCGCTACGGGTACACGATCGGCCTCGACGACGTGCCCGGCTACCAGGAAGGAGTGTGACCGATGGGCAACCCCCGGCAAGTAACCGACGAACCGACCACAGCCGACGAACCCGGTGACGAACTGTCCGGCCTCGATGTGTTCACCGACGACGGGAAACGCTTCGCGGTGCATCAGTTCAGGTACACGATCGGCCTCGACGACGTACCGGAGGGAGAGGACTGAAGTGGGTATATCAGTCAAAGACCTGACCAGCTCGATGGCCGCCAGCCTGGCCGACGCTATCGAACGGGGCGACGGCGCATGGTCCCAGCCGTATCACGCGTCCGGTCCGAAGTCGCCCCACAACCCGGTGACCGGCAGGCCCTACACCGGCATGAACTGGTTGGTGCTGGCCGCCGCCGCCAACGGACGATCGATCGATCACGGTGGGTGGGCCACCTACCGCCAGTGGCAGAAGGCCGGGTGCCAGGTCCGGAAAGGCGAACGTAGCGTGCGGGTGCTCCGCCCGATCACTAAATGCTGCGGCGCGAAGGGCTGCAGAGAAGGGTCGCTGTGCGGGGACAAGCCCCGCCGGTGGTGGAAGCCGTACCCGGTGTTCGCTTCGACGCAGGTCGACGGTGACGTGCCGGTGCAGGACGGTTACGAACGGCCCCCGCCGACGTGGGACTCTGAGTCGGTCACCGCAATGTTCCGGGAGTGTGGGGCGACCTGGCGGATCCAGGACGGCGTTGTTCCCCACTACGACCTGGTCGAAGACGTGATCACGACACCCCCGCCGCAGGCGTTCGACTCGGTCGGAGCGTGGGCGTCGACACTCGCTCACGAACACGCCCACTGGACGGGGCAGCGGACTGGACGTTTCACCAAGCACATCGCTTCGGCGGAGGACCGGGCGCGGGAGGAGCTGGTGGCGGAACTCGCCGCGGTGGTGATCTGCAGTGCCCTGGGCGTCGAACACGAACCCGTCGAACACCACGCCGCCTACCTGCGGTCGTGGGCGTCGCACCTGCGGGGCGTGGACGGGGGCGCCGCCCTGACTTCGGCCGCCGCCGCCGCGTCCAAAGCAGCCGGACTCGTCGTAGACGCCATCAGCCGAGGCCTGGAAGCCAGAGCCGCCACCACAGCCGAGGCCCCCTCACGACCTGGCCTGGCCGCCGTAGCCGCCCAGGCCGCCCCCGTACCGGAGCGGACCGGGGGCACGATAGCCGCCCGGGTAGCCGTCGGCCGCTGGATGCTGTCCCGCACGGTAGAAGGGCGAGGTGAGACAGCCGTCGCCGCCGCGTCGGACACCTTCGCCGACCTCCTAGCGATTCCCGCACCGACCGCCGAGGCAGGCGTCGAGGCACCACCTGTCGAGGACCGGCTGGCTGTGCGTGAGTGGATGCTGGCCCGTGCCACCGCCTCCGGAACCCCGCCGGCCAGCGCCGCGGTGACGATCGACAGGATCCTGGACCTGCCTCCGGAGGCCGCAGCGCCGCCACGCGGCGCCCCGGCACCAGTACAAGCCGTGTCACAGGAGTTGGCTACACCTGAGCCGGACAGCCGAGAAAGGAGCGGACATGGCTTCGGATGGTAAGCGCACAGCGCTGCGACGGGCTCTGGTGATCCTGGGCGTCGCGGTCGGACTCGTCGTCGTGGTTGTGGCCTTCTCCCGCTGCGCCACTCCCTCGACCCTCTACTCGGGGTCGGTGGAAGTAGACCCGAACCAGCTGGTGGGGCCGACCAACGCAACCGCGGCCGCGTACCGGGCACTGGCGGATTGGGCACCGGACAGCGAGCCGGTGCTGGTAGAGGCCGTCTGGCGGGACCGGACCGCCACCAGTATGCGGGTGGTCGCCTTAGTGGACGGCTCGGCGGTGCAGGTACTCGTCGAGCAGACACCGAACGGATGGGTGGTTCCGCACCCGCCCCGCCCGGCGGAGCTGCCGCCGTCGTCGTCCTGGTGGCCGCTGGACGACCCGCCCTCAGCCGCGGCGACCGACGGCCGATGGCAGACAGCCACCGGGTTCCTCGAGGCCTGGCTGGAAGGCGGCGACACCAGCCGCTGGGTCGCGACCAGCTACCGCCCCCCGGCCCTGGCCGCGGTGTACCCCGATTGGGAGATCACCGGAGCCGAAGCGGAGTTTCTGCAGGTACCAGGCTCCGAGACGTACGTGGTCGCCATCGAGTACAGCGCCGCAACTGCCGGCGGCGGAGGACCCCGCACCTGGCGGGTGTATCTGGCGGTAGCGCAGGACGCTGCGGGCCGCTGGGCGGTCACCGGGGTGGCACACGGCCCGCCACCGGCACAGTAGGGGCAACGGGAAAGAGAAGTACGATCATGCGCGGCGACGGCCAGCTCTCCCTGTTCGACGAGTTTGGAGGCGACGATGGTTCTGCGAATAACTCCACCGACGGGGGAGAAAGTAGCCCGCTGCCGGTGGCCGACGCCGGACTTCCGGAAACCGGCCGGAACAGCCACGATGCGGTGGGGACGCCGGGCGTGGGAGTGGGCAGCGGCGTGGTGCCCGCTGACGCTGGCGCAGATACCGGACCCGGTCCAACACTACGCCCGGCAGGATCAGATGATGAACGCGGCGGAGGAGGAGATCATCCAGGCGCTGCAGGGGCGGACGCTTCCCCCAGGGGAGACCATCCAGGACCGGGCCGAGGAAGCAATGTTCCGGGAATGGGTACGGGTCAGTCCCGAAGTGGCGACGCCGGTGTGGAACCCGGGGTGGACGGACATAGTGCGGTTCACGGCTCCGATCCGCCGCCAGAACCCGGACGGGACATGGACGGTGATCGAAACCGAGCGTCTGTCAGCGACCCTGGACCAGTTGGCGACCGAAGCGGTGTTCCTGTGGGCGCAGGCCCCCGACGACGACACCCGGTACGACCTGGTGGCGCCGTCGACGATGCAGAGCATCCTGGACGTGCAGATACCGGCCCTACACCGGCACCTGATCTGGGATCTGGCAGCCCGCAAAGCTCGGGAGACGTATCCCGACGACCCGAGGTACCGGCCGCTGAGATCCTACCCGTCACCCCCCTACTAGCCGACGACTACACCCCACCATCCGGCCAGATAAGCCGGATCACAGCCAACTTGGCGGCGCTGGAGGTATTGGCCGCGGTCGAAACCGGCAGCGGGGTCGCCTCCCACCACCAACGCCAGACGCTCGCCCGATGGTCCGGTTGGGGCGCCGTATCCCAGGTGTTCGACCGGCACCACAGGCTGGGGAAGCGGTTCCTCCCCGACATCGAAGCGGTGATGACCCCCGAGGAGGTCAACGCCGCCCGCCAGTCCACCCTCAACGCCCACTACACGTCGCCGCTGGTCGCGGAAGCGATCTGGTCCCTGACCGACGAGCTGAGGTTCGCCGGCGGGGACGTGCTCGAGCCGGGCTGCGGGCCGGGTGTGTTCTTCGCCGCCGCGCCGGCCGACACCGACACCCCGGTTCGGATGACAGGCGTGGAACTCGACCCGACCACCGCCCGGATCTGCGCCGCCGCCCACCCAGAGCAGACCGTCGTTCCCACAGCCATGCAGACATACGGGGGGTCGGGGTTCGCTGCGGCGGTCGGGAACGTGCCTTTCGCCGACGTGCCGATCCGGGACAAGTTGATCTCCGACGGGGCGCTGTCCCTCCACAACTACTGCATCGCCAAGAGCCTGGCCGCCATCCGACCCGGGGGGCTGCTGGTGGCAGTCACCAGCCGTTACACGATGGACTCGGCCAACCCGTCCCAGCGCAAGCAGATCGCCCGTTGGGGGTCGTTCGTGGGAGCGGTGAGGCTCCCAGGCGAGGCATTCGCGTCGCATTCGGGCACGTCGGTAACGACCGACATCGTGGTGTTCCAACGCCGCCCGGAGCGTCTCGCGCTCGGCGACCTGCCCGACGGTGAGATATGGTGGCGCACCGCGGAGCACACCACCGCCGACGACTCCGAGACGGTGTACCGGAGGAACCGCTGGTACGACTTCAACCCGGACCTGGTGCTAGGCAAGGCGGTAGCCGGGGGAATGTACGGAGCTGACAGCGTGGGCGTAACGTCCGACGCTGAGCTGTCCGAGGCGATACCGGCGATGATGAGCAAACTCGCCCGCCGGGTACAGCTCCCCTACCAGCTGCCGGACCCATCCGAGGGAGCCGACCGCACCACGGTGTCGGCCGGACCCACGTTCGTCCCGCCGACCTGGGCGCGGGAAGGGTCGATCTTCGCCACCACCGACGGTGGCTTCGTCCAGATCCAGGCGGGCATTCCCCGCCGCTACACCCGGCGCCTGGACCGGCGGGACCCGGAACTGGCGAAGGCCCCACGCGCCGAGCAGAACGCCGACCTCGCCCGGCGAAAGGCCGCGGCCGTCGCTCAACTGGCCGCCATGTGCGACCTGCGGGACGTGGCACGCGACCTGGTCGAAGCCGAACAGGAAGGCTCACCCGACATCGACACGCTGCGGGAACGTCTCAACGAAGCGTACGACACGGCCGTAGACGCAGCCGGCGGACCCCTCATCCAAAGAGACGAGGAGGGGACGATGCGCCGTCGACTGTTCGGCGGATTCATCGAAGACCCCGACTGCGTGTTCCTCATGGGATTGGAGACCGAAGGCCCCGACGGACCGCAGAAAGGACCCGCCTTCTACCGTCCGATGACCAGACCTGTGACCGACCCCGCAGACGTCGACTCCCTGCAGGACGCGGTGATCCAGTCCGTCGGCCGCCTGGGGAGGGTCGACGTCGAGTTCATGACCTCGGTCACCCCGAACTTGGACTGGACACTCGACGACCTGATCGAAGGGGAACTCGCCTACCGCGACCCGGCCCTGGCTGGCACCGGCGGCGCCGACAAACGATGGATCGCCGGGCCGGTGTATCTGAGCGGCGACGTGCGTGCGAAGCTCTCCGAAGCGCAGCAGGCCGCAGAAACCGACGAGCGGTACACCACGAACGTGACCGCTCTCGAATCTGTGGTACCCGAGTTCGTGCCCGCGTCGCAGATCTCGGTCAATTGCGGAACGACGTTGCTTACCCCCGAAGAAGTAACCGAGATGATCACCGACACGCTGGGCAACGTGCGGAAGCTGGTCGTGTCCTACAACGAGCGGGGCGGGTGGGGGATCACCGGGAGAGCGCCAACCTACGACCCGCGGTACCACCACGAGTGGGGCACCGACTCGATGAACGCGATACGCATCCTGGATGCGGCCTGGACAGGTCGCCAGCCCATCGTGTACATGCCCCATCCCAACGACCCGGACCGCAGGGTCGTGGACAACGAAGCGACCGTGGCCGCCGCCGAGAAAGTGGAACGGTGGCACGACCGGCTCGTGGAGTGGATGTTCGACGAGCGGAGAGACCGCTCCGACGAATTGGCCCGCCGGTGGAACGAGCAGTACAACCGCTTCGTGGCACCGCGGTTCCCCCCCGAGTGGATGGACAACCCGCCTGGGTTGTCCGAGGAGTTCCAACAGCTCGGCCTGTACGAGCACCAGGCGACCGCCGCCGCGCGGATAACACTGGGCGACGACTATTTGTTGGGTCATTGTGTGGGCGCCGGCAAGACCGTCGCTATGGCCACCGGCGTGATGCGGATGCGCCAGTTGGGGATCCGTTCCAAGCCGGTGATCGTCGTTCCCAACAGCGTCGTCACCCAGTTCGGCGTGGAGTTCATGAGGGCGTTCCCGTCGGCGAGCATCCTGATGCCGCCCAAGGGGGAATCCCCGAACGCGAAAGCCCGCCAAGCGTTCGCCGCTCAGTCCCTGTGGGGCGACTGGGACGCGGTCATCATCCCGCATTCGTTCTTCGCCCGCCTGCCTCTGCGGCCCGACACCCGCCATCGTCACCTCGAGGCCCGCCTCGACGAACTGCGGGGAGACCTGGAGCGGGAGAACGAACGGGTGGCCGCCATAAGCAAGCGCACCACCAGCGGGCAGCGCCGAGGGCAGCGGAGCGTCAAACAGATAGAGAAACAGATCGCCCGGGCCCGGGAACGGATGAGCAAACTGCTGGAAGCGGACACCGACACGGCGGTGTTCTGGGAGGACTTCGGCTTCGACTACCTGCTGATCGACGAGGCGCACGAGTTCAAGAACCTCGCTATCGAAAGCGCCAACCGCGAAGAACAGTTCGAGGGGTCGAAGCGGGCGGAGGACCTGCTGATGAAAGTCGAGGTGCTGCGGGAGCAACACCCGGGCCGCGGTGTCGTGACCCTCGCCACGGGCACACCCGTGAGCAACAAGGCCGCCGAGTTGTGGGTGATGAGCCGCTACCTCGCTCCCGACCTGCTCCGCGCGTCCGGGGTGTACTCCTACGACGCGTGGGCGGCGGCCTTCACGAAACGCTCCACCCGTCTCGAACCCAGCCCGGTCGGTTACGGGTTCTCGCCCCGGACCCGCATCTCGGCGTATGTGAACGTTCCCGAACTGCGGGCGATGATCGACTCCCGTGGGGACATACGCACCGCGGAGGACCTCGGCCTTAAACGTCCCGCGCTGGCCGGGGGGACCAAACAGGTGCTGTACTGTCCCCCGTCGCCGCTTCTCAACGGGTGGATGGATTCTTTGGCCGAGCGGGCAGGCCCTGGCGGCGACAACAAAGACGTTCTTATCGCTCTCATCACGTCGGCCCGGCGGGCCGCTGTCGATATGAGCCTGGTCGGGATCCCGGTCGACCCGAACCGGACGTCGAAACTGTTCAACGCCGCCGCCGACGTCGCTCGGCGCTACCACGACACCAAGAGCACCAGCTACCCGGGATCCGACAAGCCAGGCGCCCTGCAGATGGTGTTCTGCGACCTCGGCACACCCAAGGGCGACGACCTCGGAGCCTACGGGACGTTCGTGGCGGCACTCACCGACCGGGGGGTACCGCCCGAACGTATAGAACTCATCCACAACTACCCGAGCGCGAAAGACAAACACGACCTGTTCCGCCGATGCCGGGACGGGGACGTGTCGGTGCTGGTAGGGAGCACCCCGAAGATGGGCCAAGGCGTCAACGTCCAGGACCGGCTGCACACGCTGCACCACCTCACCCTGCCCTGGAAACCGGCCGAGATCGAACAGCGGGAAGGTCGGATACTGCGGCCCGGCAACCTGAACCCCGAAGTCGAAGTCGTCTACCACGCCGCCGAAGGGTCGTCGGACGTGATGCAGCTCTGCATCCTCGAGAACAAGGATCGGTTCATCCGCCAGTTCATCGTCGGCACCGAAAGGGTCGTGGACGCCTGCGACACCGACGAGAAGTCCGTCTCCTACGAGCAGATGATGGCATTCGCCACCGGCGACGCCCGAGCTCTGGAGATGTCCAAACTATCCGCCGACGTCGCCAACCTGGTCCGCTCCCGCAACGCGGTACGCACCGAGGCCAGAAGAGCGAGGGATATGCAAACGATCCTGGGCTACCGCCTCGACAGGCTCAAGAACGTCCGCGAGCAGCTATCCGGCTACAAGAAGACCTCACCCAAGGGCACCACCCGGACGTTGCGCGGGCGTCCCCTCGACCGCAAAGAAACCAACCAGGCGTACAGCATGGAAGCCTGGCGGGCCTGGAAGGCCTACACCTACGACAGCGAGCCGACCCCGGTCGCCACCGTCGGGGACGTACCCGTGTGGATGCTTCCCCGAGGCGGGGTGGTGTTTGTCGGGGTCGGCCCTGCGCGGGCCGAACTCAGCACATCGTTGACCTACAGTGACGTGTACAACGGCTTCTACGCTGCGACCGGGCAGGAAACCTACGGCAAAGTACCCGACCTGGACCGCCGAGTGCGGAACCTGATCCGACGCATACCCGAAACCCTCACAGACGTGGAACAGCGAATCCCCCAGACCGTCGACGCGATCGCCGCCGCCACCGAAGCCGCCACCAAAACATGGCCACACCACACCAAACTGCTGGAACTGTCACAGAAACTGGACACGCTGCGCGCCGACATCAACGAGAACCCGATCGAACGGGAACCTCCCCCCAACCCGGTACCGTCAAGGCTCATCGCCGACACGGTCGCCAACGGCGGGGACGTGCAAGAGATCCTCGAAGACGCGGGCCTCATGGAGGGGCCGCACCCTGCAAGCTCCCACCTCGGCCTATCCCTCTGACCCGCCCCGGCCGCTTGAAATCCCGCTGGGGCATCCGCCTGTCTAGACCACGACGAGGTACACGGAGTCCGAACCTCTATCTCAACTACATAAGGCTGCGCGATTTCGTGGGATTCGGGCGTTCTGGTGCCGGTTCGGGGTTGGTCATGTCCATGGATGTGGTGTAAGAATGGGGGTTCCACGCCACCGGTCGGGAGGTCAGGGTTCTTCCGGATGGTGGTCTCTTATCGGTTATGATAAGGCGGATGAGTCGGATCAGCAGTCAGATCAGCCCGACGCTGCGGCGGGTGCTGTATTCGGCGGCGCGTCTGCAGTCTGTGGTCCCCGATGCTGTACTGGTGGGAGGGTCGGCCGCGGCGTTGCACGCCGGCCACCGTCACTCTCTCGACCACGACCATGTTCTGGTCGACCTCGTCGACCGCTACGAGACAGTACTGGAGGCGGTGGAGGCGACCGAGGGGTGGGCTACGTCGGTGCGCGCCTCTAAGGCGCCGTTCACGATCATGGGAAGCCTTTATGGGATCGAGGCCGGGCTCCGCCAGTTGCGGCGGCGCAGGCCGCTGGAAACCGTTGAGGTGTCCGTCGGTCCCAACGCCGTGGTCGTGGCGCCGACGGCGGCGGAGGCGCTGCGGGTGAAGGCATTCCTGGTGGTGCAGCGCAACATGGTGCGCGACTTCATAGACGTCGTCGCTCTTGTCGACCACATGGGCGCCGACGCGGCCGACGGCGCGTTGTCGGGCATCGACGACTATTACCTCGACCGCTCCAGAAGTCCGGGGTCGGTGCTGACGTCTCTGGTAGTCGCGCTGGCCGAGCCGTCGCCGCGCGACGCCGATGTAATGAACGAACTGTCCCGCTACAAGGGCCTCGACCCCCGCTGGCACCGCTGGTCCGACGTGGTGGAGGCGTGCCAGTCCCTGGCCCTGCGATTGAGCGGCGCCGCATGAGCGGCCTCTCGTTCCGCAATGTCGACGCCGAGCCGTCCGACGACGTGAGGACCTGGCCCTACGAGGCGCTCGTGACCGCGATCGACCGCGGACTGGTCCCCGACTGGCAGCCCGTCTTCGCGGAAATCCGGCGATCACCGTGGGGTACCGTGGCCCGCCGCGTCGAGCGCTTCCTCGGCTACCGCGACCCCGACGGAGCAAGCACACTCTTCGCGATGGCGATACGGCGCGCCCGCACCGAGACCAAGCGCGCCGACCGGGCAGAAGCAGCAGCCCGCGTCCGGGCCGCACTAGCGTTCGCGGGAACCACGCAGGGGGAGTTCGCGGCGTCGGTGGGCACCAGCGCGTCCCGGCTCAGCACATACCTCAACGGCAAGGTCACCCCCTCGGCGGCGATGCTCATCCGCATCGAACGCACCGCAACCTCACGCTAGCCAAGTCATGCACTGACCCCCCAAGGAGTTGGAGTCGAAGCTCTGGCGGGCGGATGGCATCCCTTCGGGCGCAGATCGACTCGGCCGACTACAAGAACTACATCTTGTCGATCCTGTTTCTGAAGCGACTGTCGGATCGCTTCGATGAGGAAGTCGAGGCGGCGGTGTCGGCCGGGGTTCGCCGCCGGGTGGCGTTGACCGACCCGGACGAGCACGAGTTCTTCGTCCCCGAGGATGCCCGCTGGTCCACAGTCAGCGGGGCGGGGATGAACCTGGGGGGAGCGGATCAATGTGGCCGGGTTCGCCTTGGAGGAAGCCAACACGGCAAGAAGGGCGGGGAGTTCTACACCCCCTGCCCGGTGGTCCGGCTCATAGTCGAGTTGCCGACCAACGGGGATGTTGGCCGGTGAGGGAGCCGGGGGGATGGTTCCCACGTTCACTTCCCAATCGTTTGACAGGGTCGGCGCCCAGCTATGCCCCTGCAACATCGCCACGGCTACGCCGCAGACCTTCACCGTGGCCTCCCGGTCGGCGACCTCGACCAACCCAAGGAGTCACCGCGCACAGCAATACTGTGCGGGTGTGCGCTGCTACGCGGCCCCGATCCGCCAGGTTCGAGCCGCTGGGTTTCTTGAGGAGCTTTCGGACGCTGGTTCCTCACGTACACCTTTCTGTCTCGCTAGCCAGACGCGGACCATCCGGCGGTACTGGTCCGTCCCGTCAGGGCTGCTTCCCGCCCAAACCCCCCGTTCCAGAAGGTTCAGGCTGCCCCAGGTTCAACATGTCCGCTGCGACGAACACGAAGCGGTGTCTTTTCACCACCGCACGATTAGAAAAGCTCCTCGTGGCGCTCCCGGTCAGCAACCCAGAGAGCGTCGGCCGCGGATCCAGCCCTGCGAACCGGAGAGTCGATCGGCGCGACCTGCAAGGTCCGTTGCCATCTGGGGGCTTGACGCGATCGAGCACCTGCCATTGCCCCGCCGTCGTCTCCACGGATCCGACCTGTAAATCTCGTTACGTCAAACAAGGGCAACCCGCCCGAGTTTGCAGTCGCAGTAGCCCGGCGTAGCCGGTGGGAACTCCGCCCCGCTAACGTATCGGTGTCTCTCTTCCGGCCTCGGCAAGCAACTCTACGTGCAGGCGGCGATCAGAACTACCCCCGAGGCGCCGACCGAACTCCTCAACGGGATCCTCGGACCAGTGTCCCGCTTGGGCAGTGTATCTAGGTATGGACAGTCAAGGACCCAGCCAGAATCGAGAGCGAGCGAACAAGACGCCGCAAGGCCGGCTGACACTACGCTTCAAGCTGGTCTACTCTACGCTCGTCACCCTAACCCTCCTGGTGCTAGCCTTGAACGTGCTGTTGCCCTGGTTGGCGGCGACTCGTACCAGATCAGGGCTGCCGCCGAGGCATGTTCCACGACATACAAGATGGGCTTCGGCGCGACGTGGGACTGATGACCTAACGACTGGCGTAGCACCCACTACAGAGGTGACGCCACACGCCCGCCGCGGGCCCCTGGGTGGGACCCGTTTGTGAATCTAGGTCCGAGCGTCTCGGGCGTCGAGGACCAAGGTCGCGATGCATTTCTCGACGACCGGGGAACCGCCAATTGATATGCCGCGGAGGACCAGAAAGTAACCCGCGATCATGGCTACCAGTAACACGGCGATGCCGAGCCCACCATGAAGAGTCGCGGTGAGTTGCCTACCCTGCGAGGCGGCTGGTAGGGTCTCAGATATGATAACGGTACAGTGCCCCCCCCCCACTGGGTGGGCGGCGCCCGGAGGGTTGAGCCTTGTTCGCGGGGCGGACAGCCCGACTTGCCGCAGCAGGTGGCCTGGTTGTGGTGGCAGTCGTCCTTGTGCTCCTGTTCGGCCGGTCGACTCCCCCGCCCGTCGTCGGTGTGCTGTTCGCCACCGAGGTGTGGCTCCGCGGCAGTATTGCCGGCGTGGCTGTGGTCGACGTACCCGAGGGTCTCGCACCGTTGTTCATTACCCCGGACGGGATCGGTAATTCGGTAGCAGCCTTCGACATCCCGGCCAACACGTTCATCACCCCGGGGATGCTGCGAGGTCCGGGTGCGAACTTGGACGACGAAGGCGGGTTGAGCACGATCCGGCTTCCTGCCGGGGTCGGGTTGTGGCCGATGCCCGGCCCAGCTCCGGGTGACGAGGCAGTTGTCGGCCAGGCCGGGGGAACCTGCGCGCTGGCGGTCACCGAGCTGCTGGAAGTCGACACCGAGGGCCAAAACGTCACCGTCGCGGTCACCCCTGGCATCGCCGGACGACTCATCGCCGCTGGGGACTTGACGATCTGGCCGCCAGCTGGGGGAACTTGGCCCGCCTGTCCTCCGTCGGAAGGTCCCCCGCCGATCCTGGACGCACCACCCGGCACCGCCCGGATTCGTCTCACCACCAACGCGGAGCGGTGGCCACTGCCCGGACCCGTCCCCGGCGACGACGCCGTCGTGGGACCGGCCGGGACGGCGTGCTCACTGGTCACCACCACCGTTCTCGACTCTGACGAAGTAGGGAACGTGACCGTCGCCCTCACCCCCGAAACCGCGTCCCTTCTCGCGGCTAGAGGCGACCTGGCGGTGTGGCCGGTCGGCTCCGGGGTGTGGCCACCCTGCACGCCGACGATCCCGGAAGGAACCGCCCCGGTCCGTCTACCGGCCGACCCGCTGTACTGGCCCCCGCCCGGGCCCGCCGCAGGCGACCTGGCAGTGATCGGCCCGTCCGGTGTCGGCTGCGCACTGCTCGTGACGCATCTGCTCGGCACTGACGGACCGTCAGTAACGCTCGCCGTGACTCCGGACGTGGCCGCCCGCCTGATGGGCGAACCGGCTCTGGCGGTGTGGCCACCGACCACAGACGGTACATGGCCGTTCTGCGACTTCCTCGAACCCGACCCTGCCGGGCACGAAAGCGGCGGAGCCGAGGGTGGAGGCGCCGCCGCCGTCCCGACCAGCGCCAGGGAATGTGAGGAGCGCGGCGGGACGTGGAACCAGGACACCGTCGAATGTGAAGGGGTGGTATAGATGCTGTTGGTCATTCAGGACAAACGCCTCGCCCCCGATGTGGTCGACTGGACGACTCGGGCGCTCACCGCAGGGGTGCGCCGCAAGGCTCCGACGGTGGCGGTGGTCGAGCACTTGGGCGACGAGGCGCTCCGCACAGCGATGGGCGGCCAGGTGGTCGTTATCCGCTCCGACACCAACGTGGACCGGCTGATCGCCGCCGTGGCCTCCGCCGCTGCGGTGGTGTTTATCACCCCGGGGCAGGCCCAGTCGGTGCGGTTGTGGCTCGATCTCGACACCGGGGTGGGATGGCGTGTGCCGATTGCAGTGGTGATTGTGACCGACGAACCGGTGAACGACCTCGAAACGCTGGCCGCTACCGCGGGCGTGTCGGTGATCCGCAACGTCCGGCCTGCTCCGCACCGGAAAGGCGTGCGGCTGCTGAGCCGGACGGGCAAGTCCCTGGCCCCGTACGCGGTGCAACCCCGACGTCTCGACGCCAGTGACGCTGCCGCCCACCGGGCCGGAGCGCGTCACCAAGCGGAGAACATCCTCAAGGAGCTTATGGACGCCGAAGAAGTCGAGGAGTACCAGATCTTCGGCGGTGGGCGGATGCAGGTGCAGTATTCCGACGGGCACCGAGAAGACCGCGAAAGCCCCTTCCCGAACGACTACGCCCTCGAGAGCGCTATCAAATTCATGGCCACATTCGGTGGCGACCGTCCCCACCGCTTCGACGAACAGCACCCCCGCCTCGACATGAACCTCAAAGAACGCTGGCGCCTCCACGCCGAGGGGTTCGTCGTGTCGCCGATGTATCTGGCGCTGCGGGCCAACATGGGTGGTCGCAGATCCCTGGCCGAGTTGGGCTTCGCCGACGCCCGCCTGAACGACCTGTTGGTTGGGGCAGTGTCCGGATCGCACCGGGCGAACGTGATCGTGGCCGCGACGATGAGCGGCGGCAAGACCACGCTTCTGCAGGCTCTGTTGGCCTACACCCCAGCCCACGAGCGGGTCGACACGATCGAGGACACCCCCGAACTGCGCCTGGCCCACTACGGCATCCACCGGCTGACGTTCGAGCGTCTCACCCGCGACGCCAACGCCGACGGGATAGGCAAGCTGGGCATGGCAGACCATATCCGCGACGCCAAGCGTGGCAACGCCAGCAAACTGGTCGTCGGGGAGATCCGAGGCGAGGGCGCCGACGCCCTGTTCGACGCTATGAGCAGCGGAATGTACGGCTGTGTGGCCAGCCTCCACAGCCCGCCCGGCCCGGGCGTGCTGGAAAAGTTGGTTGCTTACGCCCAGTCCGAGGGAGCGACGGGGACCTATGCCCGTCGGCAGATAGCCACCGGAGTTCACCTGCTGGTGTGGTTGGGACGCAACCATCGCAACGAGAGAGTGATTGCCGACGTGACCGAGATCGCCGGAGTGGACGCCGCAGGGATGATTCGCACCAACTGCCTGTGGCAACTGATCGAGGGAGAACGCTGGGCCCGGCCCGTCGGGCTTCCACAGAACCCGGTCGTGGCCTCCCTGTACGGATCGGTGGGGACGGACCTCGAAGACATCGGCGAGTATCGGGACCGGGGTCTCAAGGTGGTGGACGCCGGGGAGGCCCCGTGAACTCGGTCGGCTGGATCATCGCGGCCACCGCCCTGGTGGGGGGCGTCCTGGTTGTGTGGCCTGAGCGTCAACCCGTGCCTACGCTGCTAGCGCTGAGGGCGGCACGTGCCCGCCAAGCTGTGCGGGAGGTCCGTCCCGGCATCGTGATCGCCCCGGCCGGGGCATCTGCGCTGATGGCGGTCACCGCCCTCCGTTGGGGTCCGGCTCTGGGCTTGGCGGTGGTTGTGCTGTACGGCACCTGCGTCTGGGCACTTTTCATCCGGGCCCGGAGCGCTCGGCGGTATACCCGTACCGAACGGATGGCCCGGCTCGCTGTCGTGTTGGCCAACCAGGCGACTACAGCCACCACCGTAGGCGAGGCGCTGACCAGGGCCGCCCCGCTCGTGCGGGGAAGCGTAGGAGCCGCCGCCCAGCGCCTGGCACAGGGCTTCCAGCGAGGAGGGATCGCAGACGCGTCGCGCGAGTTCATCGAAGCAGTCCCCGTCACAGCATTGATGTGGCTCACCGACATCCTGGCGGTGTCCGGCCGGGGCGGGGGACGGGTGCGGGAAGTCCTCGCCACCCTCGAGGAACTCTCGGCTGCGGAAGCCGACGCCGCGCGCCGATTCCACCGCAAGGTAGCCGCCCAGATGGTGCCGCTCGTGATCGCTCTGTGCCTGTCGGCCGGTACAGTCGCCGCTGCCGGGCTGTGGATGCCCGCCTACGCGGCGTGGGTGGTGAGCCCTACCGGGCAGCTGATGTGCCTGGGGGCGGCGGTCGGATGCCTCGGCGTTTGCGGACCGGTGTTCGCCGCTGCTACCTCGGCGGTGCGGGCATGATCTGGTTCGCGGTAGCCCTGCTGGTGGCTCTCGCCGTTGTGCTGGTCGTAGTCGACCCGGCCGAGCACCACGACGCCGAAGACCTCGCCGCGGCCGGATGGAACTCGACGATGGTCACCGCAGGTTCCTGGGCCGCGGCGGTGACCATCGCCCTGTTGGTGTTCGCCGCGGTTGCGGTCACCACCGGATCCCGCGCCGCACCCGCCGTCGGGGTGGCCGCCGGAGCGTGGGCGCCCATGTGGGTACCCGCCTGGATCCGGAGCCTGGTCCTGCGGGCGCACAGTCTCAGCCAGTCGGCCGCTCTGCACTCGTGGCTGCGCCGGGTACGGCTGTACACGGCAGTAGGCCTCCCAATGCGCGACGCCGCGGTGGAAGCCGCCCACGCCACCACCGAAAGAGCGTTCACGCCGGTCGCGTCGGCAATAGCCCTCGCCCTCGAAGCCGGCCGCGACCCGCTCACCGCCGCGGCCCAGCGGGTTAGGGGCTCCGCTGCCGAGACGCTTCTGGGCACCGTCGACACCGTGGAACGCAGCGGGGCGGCCGCCACCGAACTCATCGACCATGTGATGGACCGGGCCATCGCGGTGTACTCCGCCGACGGGGCGGAACGCACCGACCGTATCGGACGGGTAACCGAAACGCTGGGGACCCTCGTCGTCGCGTTCGGTGTGATGCTGCTCATCCTCGGGGTCTCGGTGTCCATCAACAGCGGCGCACCCGCGCCCTGACCGAAAACGGAACAAAGGAAGGAACACGAAAAAATGGGTAAAGCGCTTTCTTGGGCCGTCGCCATCGGCGTCGTCCTCGCCGCCATGGGCGTCGTGATCGGCATGTACTGGGGTGAGATCACCTCGGCGCAGGAAGATGTCAACGACTTCAACAAATACCAGGGGATCACCAACGCGACAGTGTGCAAGGCGGCCGGCGGAACCTGGACGGCCGGATCCCCCGGTTCATGCGCGTAATCCTCAGCTCCCGCCGAGGTACGACAGCACGGGGGTGGTTGTGGACACGGCGGTAGCCCTCGCCAAGCTGGCCGCGGTGTGGGCAACGACCGTCACGATGGCGCTGTCGGTGATGATCGCCTACACCGGGGGTATCGAAGCTCGCTCCGCCGCCCGCTCCGCCGCTAGAGCAGCCGCGGTGTCACTGCCGCCCGACTGGACCTGTACCGAGGCCGGCACGGCCTGGTCCGACGCGACCACCGATGCGGCAGCAGCGTCCGGCGACCGGCTCCGCGGAAGCGGTCGGCTCCGGGTGCTCGACTTCTCCCTCTCGGTTGACACCGCCACCTGCACGGTGCTGGCCTCCCTCGAAGCGTTGCCGGTCACCATTGGGTGGTGGACGGGCCCGATCCGAGCCGTCGGATGCTCCCCTACCCCCGCCGGTGCCGGACTCGGTCTGCGTACCGTATGTGGACAGGGACCGTAACTTGGACGAGGCAATAGCCGCGCTGGTGGCCATCCCGCTCATCCTCACGGCCATCCTGATGCTGGTCACGATCGTCGAAGGCACAGACCGCCGCCAGCAGCTCCACACGGTCGCCCACCGTGGAGCGGTAGCCGCCGCGGCGGGCATCCACACCAACGCGCCTCCCCCCGAAGTCCGGGCCGCTGTCGCCGCCGGCACCGCTGCGGCACGGGACGCGTCGACCGTGTGCGCGGACCGGCCCACCGTGGCTGTCGACTACTTCGATCAGCGGACGGGTGACTGGCTAGACCCCGCCCGCTACGACGGGAACACCGACTGGACAGGAACCACCCCGGACCTGAGCACAGTGCGGGTCTCGGTGGAATGCTGGCTACTGCCCGGGCCGCTCCCCGCTATGACCCGCCAGGTCACCCAAACGTCGCAGATTCCCCTCGCCGCCGCCCCGCCCGCCGTAGCGGAAGCACCAGAAACAGACCCCGAGGTCGGCCAACTCCAGGAGGAACGATGAGCTTCTCCCTCAGCGCCGCTTACCTCGTCGGGGTCGTCCTGGCAGCGATGGTGTTCTTATCCGACTTCACCACCTGGGTCAACGACGAGGAACTCGCCTACGAACTGGCCTCACACGACATGCGCCTCCTGCTAGCTGACTGTGGCGAGGACCTGGTGTGCGACCGGGCACCGACCACGGCGTGTCGACACACCAACGACGTGGTAGAGATCCACACGGACCTCGGCCCCCGAACCCGCTGGCCGCTCGGAGTCGACAACGCCGACGCTTCGCTGTACTTCAACGCGCCCGCCTTGGGCGTGGACGTAAGCCGGGTGAGCCCATGCGCGCCCTAAGCTACGTCAGCCGCAGGTGGGCGACCCCCGCGGGGAGAGCCCTCATCCTCCGCTGGTGCCGAGCCGTGGCCGTCGTGGCAGGCTACGCCATGGCTGTGCGGGTGCTGTGGACCCGGGGGCTGCTACCTGCCAGCCTCGACGACGTGACCAGACCCTGGCGGCGGATCCGCGAGTTCGGGGCACCCGACGAGACACTGATCCCCCTCGCTCTAGCGTTAGGGCTGCTGCTTGGCCTCCCCGAAGTGAGCAAGAAGGTCGGGGCACTTCACAGGCTGCGTCCGTGGCAGCCCCACACCGGGGGCGAATACCTGGCGTCAGTACGCTCCCCTATCCCCATACCCGACGACACCTGGCAGCCCTTCGCCCAACAGAGCCTGCTCGACCGAGCCGCCGACACTGCCTGGACACCACCCTCGACACCCGCGAGTGCGGCCCCACCGAGCCAACTGATGCAGCGACCGCACGGGCCCGAATCCAGCGCCCAACCGCCGAGCCCCTCCCCTACCGGAAGCGTCACACCATCAGCCAGTGTCGGTCAGCCGCCCGCCGGTCCTACCGGGCTCGAGCAACTCGCCGCTGCCGAAGCGCTGCTGGGCGGTCCCCCGCCGGACGAACCGCCAGACGGCCGAGAAGAGGTGCGGGTGTTCCAACTGTTCGGGTCTCCCCAAAAGAGAATGCACCCCACCCGATACAACGCTTTAGCCGTCATCGCCTACCACGCCGGCCGCTGCCGATTCGCCGAAGTGGTCGCCGCCCTCGGCCAAAACCGCAACGCCGTCAGAGCGGTGCTGAACCGGGCCGTCGGGAGCGGCTGGCTCGTCCGTGGCAACAACGGCACCGGCGAATGGCGACTCGCCCCGGGGGTGGTCACCGATATCGACGCCCTCCACGCCGCCGTAGCCAACGGGGACGAAGCCGCCGCCGCTTCGGTAGCGACAGGCATCGGCCCTCCTCTCGTCCATGCCACCGGCCCTACATCGGACTGGCTCGACAGCGGCTTCTACGGACCGGCGAACATGTCCGTCCGCCAGGACCTGAGAGCCCAAGCGGATGCAGCTCTCGCCTCCGCCGCCGAACGGTGGCCCGCGAACCGGGCCTTCCCCATCGCAGTGGACCAGCTCTATGACGAGTAGAGACCGCCCATGACCTCCACCGATCGCCGCCGACCACCCCTGTGGATTTGGGTGACCGTCGCCGTCGGGATGGCCGCTCTGGCCGCCGTGTACCTGCTCACCCGCCCGACTACGCCGGATACGCCGACCACTATCCAGGAAGCCCCTCCGACCACCATGTCCTCAAGGCCAGTAGCCGCCGATCTGACAACCACAACCACCACCCAGCCCCCCACCACAACAACTCAGGCTCCGACCACCACCGTCGCGGTCGTGCAGCCAACCACCGCGTCGACCACCGAACCGGCCCCTCCGACGATGTCCACTACCGATACGACTAGGACCACGGTGCCGGAGCACGCCCACGGCAACTTGGTGGATCCCGGGACGGTCTGCCACAGCCACGACGGCCTGGCCGAGCACTGCCACACCGTTGACGCCCCGTCCACAACCCTCCCGCCTGTGGACACGTCCGGGGACTGCCCGGGCAACTACCACCAGTGGTACAAGGTGCGGGACGACTGCGTCCTCGACGAGGTACGCAAGGAAATGCTGGCCTTCCAGGCGGGGAACCACGCTCAGCGCATGGCGTCCATCCGTGACGGTCACTTGCTCAGGCAGGTCTTCGCCGATTCACAGACGGCGGCCGAAGGCTACTTCGGAGTAGACGAGGCCAACGACCTGTCAGAGATTACGAGCCTGTGGGCCGACGCCGACAACCAGCTCCGATGGGGCATCGAAATCTACGGAGCGCAGTGGATCCAGCCCGACCTCATCCATCTACGACTCCGTCCCTACCGCCGGGACGGCAGCTACACCGCCAGTTCGTGGAACGTGGTGCCCTTTACCTACGTCGACGGGGTGTGGAAAATCAGCTATCAGGGCTTCTGCCGGCTCATCGACGCATCAATCGAGTTCGTCGAATCAACTGGCGGCACCCTTTCGCCTTGCCCGCCCGACCCCCGGCCCGGCCTCGTCAAGTGGGAGGACGTAGTGGCGTCCTACGGGCCAACCGACGACCCGACCCACCCCGACCTGCCCCTCACCCCCGGCTGGTAAGGGGAGAGTCCGTGGCGCGCCGCACCCTGACCTCCCCCAGGTTCTGGATAGTGGGTACGACCACGGCGGCCCTCGCCGGTCTCGTGCTGCTGTTCGGACCCGGCTTGGACACAGCTGCCCATACCGGCCACACCGAGACTGTGTGGAAGTTCGAGTGGCGACCGGGGACGGTCGTGTACGAGTGGCACCATCGCAACTGGTACCGCACCTCCCGCTGCCAACTTTACAACCACTTCTTACCGGGCCGACCCTGCGTGGCGTGGGTGGGGACGGGCAGAGTCGTCGAACCGCGGAACCCGTGTGCGACGGTACCGGCCTGGTCGGCCACAAAACCGTCGGGAGCGACCTGCGACCTTCATCGATCCTGGATAGAGAGCGGGCTCAAGTACGACTGGGACTCGCACCGAACCGAACGAACGAACTCAGCACCGCGCTGCCACCTGCCCGGCTCGGGGGTCCAGCCACCGGGCCGGTCCACGATAACGCGGGCTCCCGGTGGGGAGTCCATCGTGTTCCAAACCACGGACACGAAACCTAGCCAGTACGAAGGCGGCAACCGGCACTGCGGATGGTGGACATCTAGGGGCTCCCACGACCACGGCACCACAACCACGGAAGCGCCGGTCACCACTCCCCCACCGGCAGATCCGGCGGACCCGGTGTGGTCGGTGTCGTGCTCGTTCGATTACACGGTGGGTCTGCCGTACTCGACGCAGTTGCCGACATATTCGGATTCCCGGGTTACCGGGTATTCGTACTCTGGCTCCATCCCGGCAGGCATGTCAGTGTCGGGATCATCGTCGTTGACGAATTCGGGACGGCCCTCAACTATTGGGGGCACGTTGGCGGTGTCGCGGGGGACGATCACAGCGTCTATTTCCGGGGGTGACGACAAGACGTTGTCGTGTGTGTTCCGGGTGCGGCGGACTGCAACGACTACCACTACCCTGCCGGATCGCCCACCGCAGGAATCGGGCTGGTCAGGTGCGTGTTACGAGGAGTTGGATCTGGGTGAGTATCTCGGAACGCGCCAAGACCCGGACGTCTATTTGCCTTACTATCTCGGATCGTCGGTGGATGACCGGCATTGGTACTCGGGGCGGCGGCCGCTGGGGGTGTTCGCTGGCCGCGGGGATGGGGAGGCGTTCCTGTACGGGACGGTTGGGCAGCCCGGCAGGTTCAAGGGGTGGGTCAACGCCCGGGTGGGTAGCGGCAGGGTGCGGGCACCGTGCGTGATCGATGTGGATCCGGGCACCTGGACCCCGGAACTGTGTGAGTTCTTCCTGGAAACGGGCCGGGCCTATGACCTGGCAATGCCGAGGGTGAACCTGCGAAACGTTGACCGTTACTATACAAGCGGTTCCTTACCGCCGGGCCTGACCCGCACCGGTCACCGGGTAACCGGGACACCGACGATGGAGGGTACCTGGTCGCCACGGTGGGTAGCCTCCATCCGGGACGTGGACAGCCGGTACCGTTCTTCCACTACATGCACATTCACCGTCGTTGAGGGCACACCATCGGGCTGGTCGGGTCACTGCGACTGGATGTTCACCGTCGGGAATAGTTACACACGTATCCTGCCGGTAGCCACCGGCGCGAGCCGGCACATGTGGTCGGGTGACGTGCCGAAGGGTATGCGAATGCGGCACGTTCGAACAGCAAGCGGGGTGTGGGCACAGCAGCTGTCGGGGACACCCACGTCCGAAGGTACCTGGACGGGCGTCCTAACCCCCCGCAACGCCGACGAGGGCGTGGACCCGATCGACTGCGCGTTCGATGTGCTTGCCGGACCTGACACAGTGGAATGCTCCCGCACGGTTGCCAGCGACCAGATCGACACTGTAAAGGCTGCTGTGGAGTGGCGCACCGACATTGCACGGGCCAACGCGCATAGCGACGTGCCCGGCGGCGACAGCTACCTGATCACGACCGGAGACCCGGGGGTGGGAGGGGGCAGTCCGCGTATCTGGCCGTGGTGGTCCTCCGACGCTGATCTGACGGTGATCGACACGACGGGCTGTGTGTGGGAGATGACCGAGATCATCTCGGCGGCCCATCCCCTGTTCGTCTGGTACGGCTCCGACATTGACGTGATCCGCGTGGTGGCACCGGCCCTGCGGACCCAGTGGAACGCCATGACGGCGAACCAGCGGGCCGAGGTCGAGGCGACCGGGCGGCGGACGCTGAAACGGGTGGGGCTTGGCACACCGGAGGACAACAAGTGGCTGGGCGACTCGTGCGGGCAGGGTGACACACCGGAGATGGCCTGCGTGTGGGGCCTCCCCTTCCCCGGCGTCTGGCAATGGTCACTGACGATCCGGTACCGCAGCGACGAGGACTACCGATACCGGGACCTGACCATCGCATCGGGAACAACCCGATTCTGGAGGTTCGCCGACCATGTGAGATCGGGGGACTAGGCTTCGGAGGTTGCACGACTTCGTGGGGTTGGTCGGTGCGGGGCCTTGACACATCATGCTCCTAATAGGTCACATCCGCTTCGAAGCCAAAGCCCCGCCCCGACCAGAGGGACAGGCCCGACAGATCCCCAGCAAGGCAACACAAACGTGCCGGATTTCGATCTGGTCAGTCCCGCCCCCCGGTACCGGGCGGCCCATCATCTCAGCAGCCCCCCAACAAAGCGGGGCACCTTCGGTATGAGTGAAGTTTCGATGATCGCTAACAGGCCGCACCGGCAGAGGCGCGGACCCCGCCCGTCATCAAGGCGGCGCACCGGGATACGTCGCTCACGCCCAGGCAGCGCACGGGGACAGCGGGATGGTTCGGTCCATGGGCTACGCCACCTGCACCCTGGAGAAGCACGACGACGGACCGGGCGGTGACGGCCATCGACTGCAACCCGGTGAGCAGGGTCTGCTCTACGTCGCCAATCCCGGCCGGGGGCGACGACGCCGGCGCGGGCCCGGCCTTCCGCCGGCTGCTGATCACGGTCGGCTACCCGGAGACCGCTTCCGACCCCGCCGACTACAACACCTGCGTATGCTCACGCAAACCGCGAGCCATCCGGCGCGTCCACGACGGGCACCCCGCCGGGCGCGCGCCGGCAGTCATGCGTTGTAGAGTCCGAAGACGCAGACGCCAGCGAGGCCGCCGCAATGACCCTCAGCAGACCCGCCTACGAAGTCGCCGACCTCGGCGACGAAATCTATGAGCGCGACATCCGCCCGAAGGTCGAGGCGTAGCGCCCGAACACGATGGGGAGTACGTCGCCATTGACATCGACAGCGGCTGCCGGGGCCTCTCCGACGACTTTGCGGGACGCGCGTGAGCAGCTGCGCTCAGTCTGGCCAGAGGCAAACGATGTGTGGCTGCAACGTATTGGCCACAGGGCATTGCACCACTTCGGCGGGCGACCGCTGCGACAAGTGAGCCAGCAACGATGATCGAGGGTGTCGTCGACGCCAATCTGGAGGCTATGATCTCGCTCACGGGTCAGAGGCCGTCCGGACAAGCGCAGTCGATTGACGCAATTCATCGACACAGGATTGGAGACTTCCTTACCCTGCCATCAAGGCAAATCATTGAGTTGAACCCGAACTTCGGCGGTGTGGGGAGTACCGACTTTGCGCCGGCGTCCGCGACGGCGTCAACTTGACCGTCGCGCGATTACCCTGATCCCTCGCTTCCGCCTCGGCCCGATCGGACGCCGACACAACCTTGCATCCGCCTGGAGTTCGCCCGCGCGCGAGTCGTTCCGCGGGGATGCGGCCCGCGGTCTGATAAGGCAGCCTGTATCTGTGCTCCTCGGAGAGGGGTTACATAGCGTCGGCACCTGGAATCAGCACCTGGTCCGTCTCCTTCCAGATGGGACTTCCTGCGAGTGAACCGGGACACCTCGAACGAGGGGCCGGAGTCCATGACCATCGCGCCCGATGTGGACACCGCCTCCGGGACCGACCTGCGCGGCGGTGCCTCCAAGCGGGACCTCAGGCTCAACATCCAGGATCCGGCGTCGTCGGCCGTCATCCGCTTCGGTATGGCCATGATCGAGGGGGCGGAGTAGCTGAACCTGTGCAGGGTCAAGGAGCGGGGAGACGGACGGTACTGGCTCGGTCAAGTACTCACATAGACAACGGTGATGGCGCTCACGACAGCACGAGGTAAACACCGTGTGGAGCTTTCGGGGGGCGATTATGACCTTGAGTACGCCGGGTACGCACGACAACGCGGGGCTGAGGGTTTCCTTGAACATGTCGACGCTGCAGTGATAGCCGTGGAGGTTCCTGTGTTCACCCAAGGCCGGGTGGGTTCTTGAACTGCCTATACATGGGTCTGGAGGGTGACCCGCTAGCTATCGAGTGGAACCTGGTTGGGTAGAGGCCCGTTGATCGCCAACAGTGACGCTGCTGTGGTTGCTTCGCTGTGTTGATGGTGACCTGGCAGGCGGTGTTGGGTTCGAGGCCTGTCAAGATGGGGGTTGAACTCGCGGTTACAGCCCCCAGCACGGCTCCGAGGCCTTCGTCGATGGCGTCGGTAAGGGCGGTGGGCAGTCGGCCCACGTAATCCGTAAGCCATGACCGGTCGATCAGCTCCAACCCGAGCGGTACTGCTACCGAGTCTCTGGACAAGCCAGTGGCCGCCGACTCGAGCAGCACGTTGCCGGCGAGGCCAGCTCTGTCGAGGTTTCGAGGTCAGCGGCACGATGTGGGTCTGCCACACCTCAACCCCGAGGACGTCATGGGACGACACCACAACACACGGCAGACGCCTGTCGAGGTCGATCCAGTACACGGCGCCGCGCGCTACCATGGCGCGGACCGCTCCATCCGGTCAGCTACGGCGAGCGTGTCCCGCCCGGTCGACGGCTCGTCGGCTGCGAGCGCAGCACGGCCACAAGCTGTTGGGCGAACGTCATCGTCGTCTGAGCCGAGTGGCGGCGAAGCTGTTGGGTCACCCACCTCGAGAAGGGAACGCCGAGGCTGTCAATGATCGGAACGACGTCGTCTGGCACGCTGATGGTCTTGTTCGGCACGTACGTATCGTACATACTGTCTCCAGCCCATGTCGAGCTCTATTCGGCCCGCGGGAAGAGAGGGTTGGGTTCGGCGTGATGCAGACAACGTAGCCACTGGTATCGAAGGTTTGCGGTAAGCAGTTGATAGTTCTCGGGTAGTTGATATCTAGCTCGAGTACGATGAAGGTGTGGGTGAACAATTCGGCGTTGGCCGGGTGGGATTCTGAGGTTGACCCGGGGGCCTTGGCCCCTTCCATCTTCAGGAAGGCAACATCGACGAATCCTGCTGTGGGCAAGGTTTCACCCGCATGATACAGGAACCCGGGGCCGTCCAAACCGAGCCTCTAAAGGGGAGCCCTACGCTATGTACCGCTGCAGGTCAGGTGGCCATATAGCACCCACGACTCAGACTGGCCTAGGCCGTAGCTGCCTTTGTTGTGCTGGCCGATGTGGGAGAGGTCGAGTTAGGCCGCGGTCGGGTTCCCGACTCGGGTCGCGATGACCCGCGGCGGCCACTCAGGTGCAGCACCGACGTAGTAGACCCGGTAGGTGGCGATGTGGTCTAGCCGACCACCTTCGGATACCCGCAAGCTCACCTGGTCGCCGTACTTGTGATCCGCCGAGCGGAACTCGGCCGCCGACGGGTCGCCCGTAAACCGGACCCGCTTAGCCTCAATGAGCGCCGCTGTCGTGGCCATGTGTGCTCCTCTCCACTCTGATCCTAGCAGGGACAGCGGTAAACGGATGACAGTAAACGCATCACGGTCTCGGGAGAGACCACCGAGCGGGCCCGTTCGCGCGGTGGCGGGTATTCCCTGGTAGGGAAACCCGTGTTGGCGACCACGCGGGCACTCTTGGCGCCTTCCTAACCCCATAGTCTGAAGGGCTCGATGGCTTCGTCTATCCCGTCGTTCTCGCGAACGAAGCTTGTCGACTACCCCAGTCAACACGCCGGAGATACGGACGCGTATCCGACCGGCCAAGCTTGGCGGAAAGGCTCCGCGTTTGTGTCTCGGAAGCTCAAAACCGATATCAAAGAGGTGAACCACTCCGGTATCACCTGAGTATCCGAAAAAGCGGGGCAACTCCAGCTTCGGTGGCTGGCTGCTCAAGGTTGGTGACGAAGGTGTGGTAGCGCCAGTCGGGCCACATTCGGCGTTGGGGTCCTTTGAGGCGGCTGCGGCGTATGACCAGGCGCAGTTTGAGACGTTCGGTTCTTCGGGTGCGATGCGTGGCCCAGATGGTGGTCTCCGCGACCTGGGCCACGCCGTCTTTGGGGTAGTCGATCGGGGTCCAGGTGTCTTCGTCGATGGCGGATATTGCTTCGCGAACGTTGTTGTATAGGGGGGTGGTTGATCGACCAGCCAATCTCGAGACCCTCCAGGGTCTTGAACATTTCATAGGACCAGAACCCAGAGTCGGCCCGCATCGTGATGTGGCCCGACGCTCCGGCTCGCCGTACGCGTCCGATGGTTTCTTGGGCGAAGTTGACCACACCTCCCTGTGACGACCCGCCCCGCAGACGAACCCCAACCACCTCGCCCGTATCGGCCCGGATGGCTACCAGCGGGTGGTAACACAGCACGTTGGTGTACCCGTAGGAGGCGCCTGCCTTGGCCTTGCCCGACACTTCACGGATCGTCGAGTCCAAATCCAGGGTCAGCGGCCGGTCGCCGGGACCGGCACCCGCCGCCTACGCCCGACCCAGTGCCACGGTCAATACCTTGTCCAGTTGCCGGACATGGCCCCATGTGAACGAACGCAGGAACGTACCCACAGTGGACGGAGCCATCACCCTGAAGGGCAACACCCGGCCGGTCGAACCCGACCGCAGCCGACCCACATGATCAATATGGGAACCACCCGCCAGCATCGCCCCCACCAGGGTCAGTACCTTACGACCCGGACTCGCGCCACCCACCCGACCGCCCAACCGCACCCCCTCGTCCACCAACGCTTCCAACCCCAGACGACCCATCAACGTCCCCGCTGCCAACAACCCGGCGTCGGCTACCAAAGATTCATCATCGAAAACCACCCCCAGGCGGTCGATGCCATGCGATACTCCACTCACAGGAAGTGCCTCCAGACTCCAGGCCAAAACCACTATCTCTAACGGTTATTGTCCCAGGTCAGAGGCACTTTCCACGTCTATCCACCCACCAACCCACCAGACCCCATCAGTGGATTCAGGCTAAGCGTCCCGGCCGTGTTGGCCTTTAGCGCTTTGGGTGCGCCGCCAGGGGTTGGGTCTCTGGGTAGGGCGTGGAGCTGGTTGACCGACCGGACCCGCTGAGCCGCCAAGTTCGCCGCGATGGCCGAAGAAGCCGAGATGGCGCTGGCCGAGTCGATGATGGTGGAAGCGCCC
>JAPPFW010000021.1:0-5491 GCA_028821575.1 bacterium
CACCCGACCCCCTCACACCCCCAACCCGCCAACCCCGTGAAGAATCAGGGTTAAGTAGTAGTACTGGTCGTCCTCACTCTTGACGGCGACAGGAACCAACTCCCGCGTGGTGGCACGGCTGAGCGCGCGCCGCTCGATCTCGCCGTCCGCCATGGCCCGCAACAGTGCCGGCCGGGCACCGTCCACCTGGTCCACGATGGAGATCAGGGAGTTGACGTGTCCCTCGATCCTGGAGACCCTTGCGTCGTAACCTCTACCCGAGAGCTCCGAGAGTCGGTCCTTCAGCTCGGCCTTCTCTCCGGCTATCGAGCCCCTGATTGCCAGGACGCTGTCGCGGTCCATGGCCAGGCTGGTCCTGACCAACGCCACCGACGCCAGCGAGTTGGAATGTTGTGACAGGGCAAGTGCCGTAGCCGGAATGGAGGTGTCATCGCTCACGTCGCTCTGATCGGCCAACCCCCCGAGGGCCTGCCAACCGACGATCGACGACGCGATCAGCACCACCAGGGCCACGACGGCTGTAGCTATCAGAGGTTTCCTCATACTGATCTGGCTCATCTTCCTAAACCCCTTCCAACTCATCCACCAGGCGATAACTGCCATCGGGGCCGACCACGGTCAGGAATACGGCATCCGAACCCTGATTGTCGGATGGCCCTTACTCGAGTACCAGTCCTTCGATATCGATCGACCCGGCGCCTCGTATGGCGTCCAGGAAACATTGCCGGCTGAGATCACGGCCGCAGAGGTCAAGCCCTGCGATGGCCAGCCGACCGGCGAGATAACCTTCCAGCGATACGAACCCCGGCACGGCATCCGCATCGAAAGCACTGAGGGCCGTGTGGTACGCATCGACTACGGGAACGCTGGTGTCTCCCGGCAGTGGGACCACCTGAGTCACGTAGACACCCGTAGCCTCGGTACCCAACTCTCGGACGAGTGCGTTGCTTCCGACAAACGAAACCGTCATGAATACCGGATCGATGTCCTCCCGGATCAGTCGAATCGCCTCCGCAACCGGCGTATACGCGCCGATCATGATCACTGCCTCGGGATTCGATTCGACTATGTCCACTGCCGCGGTCTTTACCGCACTCGTGTTCCGCTGGTAGAACCAGCTCGCCACCGGAGCCAGCCCTCGTCTCTCCAAGGCGAGGCGCACCCCGTCCAGTCCGGTCTGCCCGTAGGAGTCGTTCTGGTAGAGGACGGCGACCCGGGTGATACCGGCGTCCTCGGTCAGCCGCTCCACCATCTCGTCGATCTCCTGGTAGTAGGAGGCGCGCAGATTCATCACGCTTCCCAGGCCGGCGTCACGGAGCATCTCCGCTCCGGTGAACGGAGCGACGAAGGGAACTCCCAGGGAGTTCGCCAACCGGGAGGCGGAACGGGATGTGGGGGTACCGACCTCGCCGATCAGCGCGAAGACCCCCTCGCGGTTGATGAGACGGTGGGTGTTCGTGTAGGCGGAGTCCGGTTCGTAGAAGTCGTCCAGGGTTGTCAGTTCGAGTTGACGGCCATGAACCCCACCGGCCTGGTTCTGCTCATGGAATGCCGCCTGTATCCCGAGGCGCATGTCAAGGCCCAACTCCTGAGACGGCCCTGTGAACGCCGCTGACTGGCCGAACAGCACACTGTGATCGGTTACCCCCGCCATCTGCTCATCCGTCATGGTCACCGTCGGCACGGCCGCACCGGACCGGTCTGCCGGCGCCGCGTCGTCCGAAGCCTGGCATGCGGCACCCGACACGATGGTTACGAGGGACACTCCGACAATCAATCCACGAAGCCGGGGTCCCGACGTTTGTTTCCTATCCATTCTCCATCCCCTAGATCTGTTCCTCGACCCGGGAGCGCACGCTCCCGGCATGGCTAGGTAGTTGCTCAGACCGCTGCCACCACTGCGGTCTGCTCGAATGTTGATTGCATCCATCCTTGAGAGCATATGGTGTACGAACGTTTGGTCAAACGATGGCGAGAATGAGCCTAACTGTCCTCAGCCCTAATGGCAATGATTGCCAGTCTTGAAACAACCTCCAAGAGGCATCTCCACAGTCCAAGGTCAGCAAGGCTGCCCGGTCGCAATCCACCTGCACAGTAACGGTTCAGTCGGTCCCAGGTGTCTCAGAGCCCCTCCGAGATTCTGAAAGAGCGACCCGGACGACATCCCGATGGTTGTGAGGATCGCGGAGTTGTTCACCGATCAGGACTTGTCGATCGTCGCCAGGACAAGCTGAAACGTCATGGAATCGAGGAGGCTGTCGCACTCGACGCCGACTTCGCCGTGTACCGCTGCGACCCAGCACTGCGGAGAGCCTTCTTGGTGCATCGCTGAGATCGGGGCGACCGAGCACACAACCGTTCCGGTCGAACACCGATCGTCTTGCCTGACCCATGTACGGCGCCCGACGTCTCGAGCGGACCGGACCTTCCCCCGCGATCTCGGCACACCTCACAGACCGACAGCTCGTGCAGGGGGGTCCGTCCCTACCTGGCGGTTAGGTATCGGTCCCCGTCGTGACCGATTCTGCAGCTTGGGCGAGGTACTGCTCAGCGAAGGCAGCGAAACGGTCATGGAGTTCAGCGGTTACCACACTGGTGGCGAGTTCGGTGAGCTGGTTGACAGCCGTCGTCAGGGCGTGCATCTCCTCGGCGGGCATTCCCTTGTCGGCGTACGGCTCCCAGAAATGACGGTGGAAGACCGCGCGGAAACGGTCGGCGATATCGTTAACGGCGACGATGAGGGCCTCGTGCTCGTCAAGGATCTCTGAGACGGGGATCCCGACTCTTGCCACGGCTGCGCCGAGATCGACGAGTACTTCGTTGGGTACCGACAACTCCGCACCGTCGAACTCGACCAAACCGATCCTTATGGCTCGCTGGATGTCTTCCGGAGTGATGTCAACTCCGGTGAAGCGTTGGGCGAACTCCTCGAGTGACAGACGCACGGGCTTGCGTCCGAGGCGGGGAGCGATCCGGCTTACGCCAAGGAGATGGGCGAGGGAGCGGCCCTCGGTCCAATGATCCAGGGTCTCCTTGATCGCGGCGAGGGAGAATCCACGGTCCCGCAGGTGGGCGATCATCCGGAGCCGGTCGCGGTGCTCGGTATCGTAATAGCCCACCCGTCCGTCGCGCCGTGGGGGCGGGAGCAGTCCTCTGTTCTGGTAGAGACGCAGGGTCGAAACGGGCATCCTCTCCTTGTGGGCGAGCTGGTCGATGGTCAACTCGACTTCACTCCCTGCCGTGTGGGAGGAACCTCGGGTTCTCTGTTGCGTCACAATGATCCACTGTAGTAAGGGTTGCTTGCAGTGAGTACGAATTGTGTGATCCGTAGCATCCTGAGAGTTCATGTAGTGATGGTCTAACGGTGGGACGAACAAGAAACCTGTGAGTCGGTGAGCGCCTGGAGTCAAGACCGTCGCTCGACCGTACCCGATCAGGACTCGCGGCGGCTGGTGAGCCATGCACCGAACAGCACGACGGCGGTTCCGGCCCACTGCAGGGGGAGGACGACCTCGGATCGGAACACCATCCCCAACACTATGGCGATGACAGGAACGAGGTACACGGCGACACCGCCACGGGTGGAACCGACCCTGCCCAGGAAGGCAGTCATGAGCACGAAGGCAGCACCGGTATTGCTCACGCCCAGCACGATCACCGCCAGGACCGGAGCGGTGCCCCACTGCGAGCCGGCAAGACCGGCCAACCCGAGGGGCGCGGTGGCTAGTGCCGCCACGCCGATCGCTCTCATCATGACGGCGGGAGCCCCGTAGCGCTGCTGGAGGGGAACCGCCACGTTGAGGGAGATGCCGTGGAAGATGGTCGCCAGGACAACCAGCATGACCCCCGCGGCCGCGGCAGACGAGCCACGGGCGGCCGGAAGGCCGATGCTGACCGCTCCGACGAAACCGAGCGTGATTCCGGCCGCCTGGCGGAACCGGGGGAGGGACCGCATGAGCACCATGGCGATCAAGGTGGTGAAGATCGGCACCATGGCGACCAGCATCCCCGCCAGCGCCGAGTCGATGTACTGCTGGGCTATGGGAAATATGCTGAACGGAACTGCCAGCCAGGTGAGCCCCAGCAGCGCCACCCGCAGGTAGTCGGCCCGGTCGACGGGCCTGCGGGCTGCCGGGACAAGGGTCAAGACCAGGAAGCCCAGCGTGATCCTCACCCAGGTGATCGTCGGAGGCGCCACCGACTCCAGGCTGATCTCGATGAGCAGAAAAGACGAACCCCAGGTGAGCGCCGAAGCGACGAGCAACACCCACTCGACCGGCCCGAAGTCACCGAGGCGCGAGCCCCGGGCCGTGGCCGGCAGGGGTTGGCGGCCTGAGGCGGGGGAGGGGTGAGACATCAACGGAACCTAGTGGCCCTCCGCACCAACTCAGTACTCGCGGCGGCTGGTCAGCCAGGCGCCGAACAGCACGACCGCGGTTCCGGCCCACTGCAGCGGCAGGATGACCTCCGAACGAAAGGCCATGCCCAGCGCCATGGCGACGATGGGGATGAAGTAGACGGCCACGCCGCCACGGGTCGCGCCCACCCTGCCGACGAAGGCCGTCATAATCACGAACGCCGCGCCGGTGTTGATGACTCCCAGGGCTACGACTGCCAGGACCGCTCCCGTGCTCCACTGCGAGTCGGCGAGGCCGGCCAGACCGAAGGGCGCGGTGGCAACGGCCGCCACGCCGATCGCCCGCATCATCACGGCGGGCGCACCGTAGCGCTGCTGGAGAGGCACCGCCAGGTTGAGGGCGATCCCGTAGAAGAGGGTGGCCAGGATCACGAGGAACACTCCCCAGGCGGCGGCGGAGGAGTCGCGGGCGGCGGGGAGGCCGATGCTCACCGCTCCGGCGAAGCCGAGCGCTATACCGGCTGCCTGGCGGAACCGGGGGAGGGACCGCATGAGCACTATGGCGAACGACGTGCTGAAGATCGGCACGGTGGCATTCAGCATCCCTGCCAGGGCCGAGTCGATGTGCTGCTGGGCTATGGGAAAGATGCTGAACGGCACGACCACCCACATGAATCCCAGCAGGACAACGCGGGGGTAGTCGGCTCGGTCCACCGGTCTGCGGGCTGCCGGAACGACCGTGAGGACCAGGAATCCGAGGGTGACCCTGACCCAGGTGATCGTGGGCGGTTCCAGCGACTCCAGGCCTATCTCGATGAGGAGGAAGGAGGAACCCCAGATGAGCGCCACGCCGGAGAGCAGTGCCCATTCGACCAGTCCGAAAGGCCCGAGCTTCGAGCCCTGGGCGGTGGAGAACACGGGTCGGCGGCCGGAGAGGCGGGGAGCCTGGGACATGAGAGAAACGAGAGTAGCCGTACCGATCGAGTCCAATGCCCGTCGCCGGCAGATGTCCCCGTCCCTGTCGGGACTCGGGCGTGGGGGGGGGGGGGTGGGGCCCCGGGCGGGGGGGGCGGGCCGCCCCCCCGGCGCGGCCCCCGCCCCCCCGGCCCCCCCACCCGCCCAAACACCCGAAGA
>JAPPFW010000021.1:5501-10472 GCA_028821575.1 bacterium
AAAAAGTCTTTTCCCGTTACCTTTCCTTACCATGCCGGGGGGGCTCTTTTGGCCCCGGGCGTGGGGGGTTGGGGGGGGCCGGGGGTTTGGGCGCCCCCGGCCGGACGGCTCAGGACTCCCGCCGGCTGGTCAGCCAGGCGCCCAGGAGGACCAGACCAGTTCCGGCTACCTGTATCGGCAGGATTGTCTCGTCGCGGAATATGACTCCGAGGATCATGGCCACGATCGGCAGGCAGTACACCGCCACGCTGCCTCGCGTCGGACCGACCCTCCCCACCAACGAGGCCATGATGACGTATGCCATACCGGTGTTGACGATGCCGAGCACGGCCACCGCGGCTATCGAGCCGGTCCTCCATTCCGATCCGGCCAGACCGACTACCCCGAGCGGCATGGTCACGACCGCCGTCACCGCCAGCGCACGCATGATCACCGCCGGAGCCCCGTAGCGCTGCTGGAGGGGCACGGCCAGGTTGATCGACAGACCGTAGAGCAGTGTCGCCGTGACCACGAGCAGCACGCCCAACGAACTGGCGGCCGAGTCCCGGACCGCGGGAAGGCCGATACCGATCGCTCCCGCCAGTCCGAGGGAAATACCCACCGTCTGGCCAAGGCGCGGGAGCTTGCGCAGCAGCACCACCGCGATCACCGAACTGTAGATCGGTATCGGAGCGTTCAACATGCCGGCGAGGGCCGAGTCGATGTGCTGCTGGGCAACCGGGAAGAGGATGAACGGGATCGTGTTCCAGGTCATCGCCAGCACCAGGATGCGTCGCCAGTCGGCCCGGTCCACCGGGCGGCGCGCAACCGGAAACGCCGCCAGGACCGCGAGGCCGAACACCACCCTCACCCAGGTAATGGCCAGGGGGGACAAACCTTCCAGGCTGATGTCTATGAGCAGGTATGAGGATCCCCAGATGAGCGCCACACCGGCGAAGAGCGCCCACTCGACCAGCCCGAACGGTCCGAGTTGCGTTCCGGGAGCAGTGGAGAAGATGGTTCTGCGACCGGAGCGGCGGGAAGCCTGGGACATGAGAGGCACGAGAGTAGCCGGAGTACTCAACGCCCGGTGCGCTCGGGAACGCGGTGTCCCGCGTCCAGCGCCGACGAGGTCGAACCGGCACTCACGCTTGGCCCGGTCAAGACTCCGAGCGGCTCGCCAGGAATGCTCCGAGGAGCACCACACCTGTTCCCAGGACCTGAATGGGAAGAACCGTCTCTTCTCGCAGCAACACCCCTAGCACCATGGCCACGATGGGCAGGAAGTAGACAGCCACGCTCCCACGCGTGGTCCCCACCCTCCCGACCAGGAGAGTGACCAACGCGAAGGCGACGCCGGTGTTGAGAATACCGAGCACGACCACAGCCAGCACCGGACCGGTGCTCCACTCCGATCCTCCCAGTCCCGCGATGCCGAAGGGTGCGGTCGTGACCGCGGCGAGGGCGAGCGCCCTCATGATCACCGCCGGCGACCCGTACTTCTGTTGCAGGGGAACGGCCAGGTTGAGCGCCAGCGCGTAGAAGACCACCGCAACCACGGCGAGCAGTACGCCCCAGTTGATCGCCGGTGAGTCCCCTCGGGCCGGGACCGTCAGTCCGATCGCTCCGACGAACCCGAGGAGGATCCCGACCACGAGCGGGAAACGGGGACGGGACCGGAGCAGCAACGCAGCGATAACAGCGCTGCAGATAGGAACCAGCGAGTTGATCATCCCCGCCATCGCGGAGGTGATGTGCTGCTGGGAAACGGGCCCGAGGAGGAACGGGATGGTGCTCCAGACGATTCCGAGGGCCGCGATCCGTCCCCAATCGGCCCGCTCGACCGGCCGACGGGCGCCCGGGAGCCCCATCAGGACCGCGGACCCCAAGACGACCCGCCCCCAGGTGATCACCGCCGGCTCCAGCGACTCGAGACCGATCGCGATGAAGAGGTAGGAAGAGCCCCAGATCAGAGCCACTGCGGCGAGTAGCAGCCACTCGACCCAACCGAACGGCCCTCTCTGGGTTCCCGCAGCCGTGGCGAATATGGGAGACCGGGGTGTTCGGCCGGGAGGGTAGGACATCGAAGACAGAAGGCTAGCTTCGAGGCGCAACGGACTCGTCAGCCTGGCACCGACCGACTCAGGACCGACGATTCAGCAACGGCTTGGCCGGCGATCGGCTGCTAACTCGACATCCGGCAGGAGGAAGGGGTTGACCCTGTCACAGCCGTGTCGCACACTAAGGGTGACCGCAAGCACCTCCGGTCCGTTACCGGCGCCGACCGGACCGTGACAGGGATCATGTTGTCTGAGCCGACCCGGGCGGGGATACGGGAACGCGCTTCGAACCTCGGAGGTGGTGGTCGGGGGAGGGCCCTCTGCGGGGGCACGATCGATCATTTTTCGCGTTCTGGAGGCGTTGATGCCGGGCGCTTCTTGCTTGCCGTTCATGTTCTCGTGGCGGAACGTTCCGGCACTCCGGACCAGGTCGGTTGAGATCCTGCGGCACCGGTATCAGCGGGGAGACTAGGAGCCGACCCCTCCCCGACCGGTTGCACTCCGAGTCCCAGCCTAAGCCGCCCGCGCCAGGGGTGGCCGCGTTCCGGTGTGGGACACTTACCCAGATGGACAGGTACACGGCCAAGCCAACCAGCCTGCGTTCCGAGGACTGGACCGCCGTCTGGCTGGGGGCGGGTCTTATCCTGCTTGTGCTGGTCGGCGTGCGTCCGGCGATTCCGGTGTTCTCCTGGAGCACCGGTGGATTCGGGCAGACCCTCTCCTGGGACAACCTGGCGGCCGTCCTGCTCACCGGGGTCCTGCTGCTCGGGTTGTCAGCGGCCGGCGTCCGGCTGATGGGAAGCGATGCGAACGGCTATCTACTCGGCTTCCCGGCGGTGTTCGCGCTCGCATGGGCGAGCCGCCTCATCGCCGGCAACGCGGTCCTCAAACAGTGGGGGATCAGCTACGTGATCGTCGCGCTGGTGATCGGGCTGCTCATCTCCAATCTGGCTGGAGTCCCCTCCTGGCTCCGGGACGCAATCCGTACCGAGTACTACATCAAAGCGGGACTGGTGATTCTCGGCACCAATATCGTCTTCGGCGAGATCCTCCAAGCCGGTCTGCTGGGTGTGGCCCAGGCGCTGGTGGTGATCCTGGCTGTCTGGTACTTCTGCTACTGGATGTCGAAGCGGCTGCGGGTGGACGACGAGTTCGCCACCATGCTTGCCTCGGCGGTTTCGATCTGCGGGGTGTCGGCGGCCATAGCCACCTGCGGCGCCATTGCCGGCGACCGCAAGAAACTCTCCTACGTCACCTCGCTGGTGCTGATCGTCGCCGTACCGATGACGATTCTCATGCCCTGGGCGGTCAAGTGGCTCGGCATGTCCCCGATCGTGGGCGGAGCCTGGATCGGGGGCACGATCGACACTTCGGGGGCGGTCGTGGCGGCCGGAGAGATCCTGGGCGACTCGGCCCTGAACGCAGCCGTGATCGTCAAGTTCTCCCAGAACGCTCTGCTGGGCCTGGCCGCATTCGCCATCTCGCTCTGGTGGGCGTTCCGCGCCGGGGCGGAGACCGGCGCCAGACCCACCGCCCGGGTGATCTGGGACCGGTTCCCCAAGTTCGTGCTCGGGTTCATCGTCGCCTCCCTGCTGTTCTCCTTCGTGCTCGGCGAGGAGGTGGTCGCCTCCACCGGAGCACTCCTGAAAGGCCTGCGAACATGGTGGTTCGCGCTCGCCTTCCTGTGCATCGGACTCGAGACCCGCTTCCGGGACCTCGTGTCAATGGACCAGGGCCGCCCCGCCCTCGCCTTCCTGGCGGGTCAGAGTGTCAACATCCTCTGGACGCTGCTCGTGGCAACCGTTCTGTTCGGCGGAGGGATATTCGCGGTTCCCAACTTGTGAACGGGCCGCCAAGGCGGTCCGGCGGCTAGGCGGGTTACGCATTACAGATCGCCGTCGGAGGGTCGGGTCCCGCATCACGCCGGTTTCGCCATGATCCGCCGGACGAAACTGGTGTCCTGATTCCTTGATCCGTCGCAGACACCCGGAACGAAACGACCACCCAACCAGGCAGCCCCACCATAAGGGAGAACGCGAAAAACCACGGACCGGACCCTTCCGGCGGGCCCACCCCCGACCGCCACCTCCGAAGTCTCCGAACGCGTCCCGCCATCTCCGCAGGGAGTCGGCTCCGACAACATGATCCCCGCCCCGGTCCGATCGGTACCGCAAACGGACCGGCGGTGGCTTACGGCTACCTACGAGTATGCAACGGGACTGTGACAAGAACAACCCCCTCGTTGCGAGGCTCGCGGCCCGCAAGCGCCGCGAGGGGCCGGGTTTGCCAAGCCTGGGACTGCACCGTCCGGAACACAGCGGACCGAAGACCCGGGCAGTAGCTGCACACCTTCCGATCTCTCCTAGAATCCAGACCCCGGAAGCAAAGCCCCGACGGTGGTCCATGAAGACAGCCGAGATATCCCAGCTGGTCACCGAACTGTTCGAGATGTCGAAGCAGTACCTCGAACAGGAGACCCTCGCGCCACTGCGCCGCACCGGCCGGTATGCCGGTCTCAGCCTGCTGGCCGGTGTCCTGTTCGCGGTGGGTTGGCTGCTGCTGGTGGTGGCCGAGCTACGGTGGCTCATGGACCTGCTTCCCGACACACCCCTATGGAGCGTGCTGGCCTACGCCTTGGCGGCCATTACGGCGGTGGGACTGGCCGCCCTGATCATCTGGAGCGCCGGACGCTCTCGGGAGTTGCCATGATCGACCGCGACGACATCGAGGCCAAGGCCCGCGAACTCGAGGAGGCTCTGCAGGGAGCAGGCGAGTCGCTCCGCTCGAAGGCTGCGATGGGCACCGTCGGCATGGCAGCCGCGCTGGCCCTCGCCTACCTGAGGGGTCGGAGACGGGGAAGGAGTAAGGGCGCCCGGATCGAGATCCACCGGCTCTAGATGAGTGGTTGCTAGCCCCAATTCTTCATGGGGGT
>JAPPFW010000076.1 GCA_028821575.1 bacterium
CCATCCACCATCCACCATCCACCATCCACCATCCACCAGCCACCAGCCACCAGCCACCAGCACTGACCATGCTATTTGACTACTCCTCCGTTACGGCCGACTCGGTTTCCGAGGTTGTCGACTCGACCATTGCGCATGGCGAGTCGCGCATCGACGACCTGTTGGCGGTGGACGGTCCGCGCACCCTGGGCAACACACTCCTCCCCCTCGAGGAGGTGGGCCGTTCGGTGGCGGTGGCGTTCGGGAGAGGTCCCTTCCTGGGACGAGTCGCGACCGACGACGCCACCCGGGACGCGGCCCGCGTGGCGGAGGAACGGATCCAGAAGTGGAGCCTGGACCTGGTGTCCCGCCGTGACCTCTACGAAGCGGTTCGCTCGTACGCAGCCACTGAGGAAGCGGGTGCCCTCGCGGGAGAACCCGCCCGGGCCTTGGAACATACGATGCGAGACTTCCGGATGGCCGGACACGAACTCGAGGAGGAGGCGCGCCTCCGGGTCCAAGAGTTGAGGGCTCGCATGGTCGAACTCAAGGTCGCATTCGCCGCCAACCTCGCCGAGTACGAGGACGCGCTGGAAGTCTCCGCCGATGACCTTGAAGGCATGCCGGAGTCCTATGTGGATCGGCTGACACCAGGTTCCACCGAAGGCGCCTTCCGGATCACGATGGCTTACCCCGATGTGATCCCGTTCATGGAGAACTCGCCGCGCCGCGATCTCCGCGAAGCGCTGGCGTTCAAGTTCGGTAACAGGGCGCGGCAGCAGAACACCCCCATCTTCGAGGAGGTCATGCGCCTCAGGGCGGAGCTCGCCGAGGTGTTCGGAGCACGGTCCTGGGCACACCACAGCATGCAGACCAAGATGGCCAAGAGACCCGAGGCGGTTGCAGAATTCTACGAGGCGCTGTTGGAACCCCTCACGGCCGCGGGGCGGAAGGAGGTGGCCGCGATGGGCCGCCTGCTCACCGCCCAGGGCCACCAACTCCCGGTTAGGCGCTGGGACAGCGCCTACTGCCACACGGAGCAGATGAAGCGGGACTACGGGGTCGACCCGACCGAGGTTGCCGCCTACTTCCCCTTGGACCGGGTACTGGCCGGCCTCTTCGATATCACCCAGGCGGTGTTCGGTCTCTCCTACGAGCCCATCGAGGCTCCGGTCTGGCACGAGGAGGTGCGGGTCTACCGGATGACCGACTCGGTCACGGGCGAACTGCTGGCCCACTTCTACATGGACCTGCACCCTCGAGAAGGCAAGTTCGGCCATGCTGCCGCATTCCCACTGATCCCGTCCGGCTCGGATCTCCGTGGAGTGCCGAACCGGCCCGTGTCGGCGATCGTGGCCAACCTGACCCGTCCGAGCGGGGAACAGCCCGCGCTACTGCTTCATGATGAGGTGGTGACCCTGTTCCACGAGTTCGGTCACATCCTTCACATGTCCCTCTCGCAGGCGGACCTGGCCCGATTCAGCGGCGCCCGAACCGAGTGGGACTTCGTGGAGGCGCCCTCGCAGATCATGGAGAACTGGTGCTGGATCCCCGAGGTTCTCCGGACCTTCGCTCGGCATCATGAGACTGGAGACCCCATCCCGGATGATCTGGTCGGTCGGCTCGCTGCGGCAAGAGACCTGAACATCGCTCTCTTCAACCTCCGCCAGATGATGCTCGGACAGATCGACATGGACCTTCACATCACCCTGGAACAGGTCGATCATGAGAGCGTGCTCCGCCGCCGCGCCGAGATCGGCTTGCTGCCTCACCATGACGGCACATTCATGCTCGCCTCGTTCGGGCACCTGCTGGGCGGTTACGACGCAGGCTATTACGGCTACCTGTGGGCCGAGGTCTTCGGCCAGGACATGTTCAGCCGCTTTGCCCAGGAAGGGGTGCTCTCTCCTGGGGTCGGCATGGAGTACCGCCGCAAGGTACTCGAGCCCGGGGGCACGAGGGATGCCTACGAACTGTTGCGTGACTTCCTCGGCCGGGAGCCGCGCAATGATGCCTTCCTGAAGAAGCTGGGTATCGGCTGAGCACTTTGCGACCGGGAACTGACGCCGTTGAGGTTGGCGTCCAACGTGAGGCTCGGCGTGCGGGCCGCCAGCCCCTGGCTCTGATCTCCCGGAGGGCCGCTAGGCGCCCCTCGGCAGGCTACCGCTGGTGCTCGGTCGTCTTACCTTCCGGTCTCCGCGATGATGTGGCCTCGTACCCTGGGGAAGTTCACGGGAGCGTGGGCGTTGCAGTACTCCCGGCGGTTGTAGATGGAGATCTTCGTCGAGCAGTCCTGCTTCTTGCAGACCCTGCCGGACGCGTACGCGCGCGACGGTCGGACGCGTCCGCGTAGACGAGAGCCCCCGAGTGATTCAACCACGAGTACCCCTTTCGGTTACTAACCCGTATAACACCGTTGAGTCCCCTCTTGTTCCTGATCCATCCGTGATTAGTTCATCCTTATCAGGGTATTTTTCGCGGTTATCGTATCTCGTACAACGTTCCACAAATCTAGATGGGCCTGACAGCAGGGTAGGCCGCCCGGTAAGAGTGGACAGGTGGAAGCCGGGGCCGAAGTGCCCGGTGCCCTGCACCTAGCGGGCCTCACGTGCGATAATGGTGTCCGATCCACAACTGGGTGCGAGCGTCACCAATGGGGTTCGCACCCGGTCGGTCGCGGACGCTGGACACGCTGCACAGCGCAGAGTCATGGGAGGTACGCCGTGCGAAATCTCGGGAGCCGGTTGCGCCGACGCGCCGGAAGCCACACCGTCGAATTCGAAGTCGGGGGGATGACGTGCGGCTCGTGCGTGGCGCGCATAGAGGGGATTCTTTCGAGACAACCCCACGTGAGGAAGGCGGCGGTGGATCTGGGAGCGAGCCGGGCACGGGTGACGCTCTCCAGGGACGCCTCCCCGGACGGAGTCGTGGCGGCTGTGGAAGAGGCCGGCTACACCATGGCCGTCCTGCCCGCGCGCTCCTGAGTCCCGCCGTCCGGTCCTCCGCGAGGACGTCCTGAGGCAGGCCGCGGCCCTGGTTCTGGTGCCGAACCCGGAGCCTGCGCTTCGGGCTACAGTTGGAGACCCGGTAACCCGCAGGCGATAGTCGGGTCGCGGCGGCCGGGCTCCACGGCGGCTTGGAGGTCTCCGGTTCCCGTCGGCTTACCGGGCCCGTGCGCCAGGAGGTTCTTGATGGCAACCATGACCACACCGTCTCTCGGTGACAGCGAGACGCGTGACGTCGTTTTCAAGGTCACCGGGATGACCTGCGGGTCCTGCGTTGCGAGGATCGAGCAGGTACTTGCCGCCCAGGATGGAGTGACCGGGGCGGCGGTCGACCTCGCAAGCAACCAGGCACGTCTCACGCTTGCGCCAGGAGTCTCCCAGGAGCACATAACGGAAGCCGTAGGGGAGATCGGCTACGGGATGAGTGCCATCCGTCCCGGTTCGGCTACCCGCGACATCGAGGCCGGTGACGCTGAGGAGCGCCGGGCAGGTCTGCGACGCTTCCTGGTGGCGGCGGTACTGGCCGTTCCTACCGTCGTTCTCGGCATGGCCGGCCCCGCCTCCGAGTGGAGTGGCCTGGTGCAGGCAGCCCTGTCCACCGGCGTGGTGGTGTGGGCCGGGCGGGGCTTCCACCAGGTGGCCTGGAAACGGCTGAAGCACGGCGGGGCGAGCATGGACACGCTGATCAGCGTGGGCACGCTCTCTGCATGGCTCTACTCGCTATGGGCCCTCGAGGCCGGCGAACCCCTGTTCTTCGAGACTGCCGCCGCCATCATCATGTTCGTGCTCCTGGGCCGCTACCTGGAGGCCCGGGCCAAGGGAAGGGCCTCTCGGGCGGTCTCCCGGCTTCTCGAGCTAGGAGGCCGGGAGGCGCGGGTGCTCCGCGACGGCCGATGGGTGACCGTGCCGACCGAGGAGGTATCCGTCGGCGATCGCGTCGAGGTGGTCCCGGGTGGTCGGATACCGGTGGACGGTGAAGTGGTGGAAGGTACTGGTGAGGTCGACGAGTCCATGCTCACCGGGGAGCCCGTCCCGGTTGCGCGCGGCCCCGGGGACCGGGTGGTCGGAGGGACGGTCAACCAGACCGGTCGGCTGGTGGTCGAGGTGACTCACATCGGAGATGACACCGTGCTGGCCGAGGTGGTCCGCATCGTCGAGGCAGCAAGAGCTTCGAAGGCGCCGATACAGCGCCTCGCCGACCGTGTCTCGGGAATCTTCGTTCCCGCAGTGGTGTTGGTGGCAGCCGGGACATTGGTCGGGTGGTTGGCCGCCACCGGGGACATCACCACCGCGCTCCGCAATGCAGTGGCGGTGCTGATCATCGCCTGCCCATGTGCGCTCGGGCTGGCGACGCCGACCGCCATCGCGGTGGGAGCCGGACGGGGTGCGGAACTCGGGGTGGTGTTCCGCTCGGCGGAGGTATTCGAACGCATGGAGAAGGTGCGGCGGGTGGCCTTCGACAAGACCGGTACCTTGACGAGCGGCCGGATGGCGCTTACGCACGTGGAGACGGCGGAGCCGCGCTTCCTCGCCCGTGTGGCCGGGGTTGAGGGTGGAACCGGTCATCCCCTCGGAGAGGCAGTCGAACGTGGAGCGCGTGACCGTGGGGTCACCCCCTCCACCGCGACCGGCATAGTCGTGTTCCCCGGGTCGGGTGCCCAGGGAACCGTGGAGGGCGTGCAGGTGACCGTGGGTACCCCGGAACTCATGGCGGAGCGCGGGATCACCCTCGCTCCGAGGTGGGAACGGGAAATCGCTGCAGCCCATGCCCAAGGTTCCACCGCCTTCGCAGGTGCGTGGGAAGGCGAGGTGAAGGGGGTTCTGGCCGTCACCGACACCGCCCGACCGACCGCGGCGATGGCGGTCGCGAGCCTCCATCGGCGCGACCTTCCGACCACCATGCTCACCGGCGACCATGAGAGTTCCGCCCGGGCGGTGGGGGAGGAACTCGGCATAACCGAGATACACGCCCGATTGCTCCCGCAGGGCAAGGCGGCTGTCATCGACTCGTGGCAGGAGGACGGGACTCCCGCTGCCTTCGTCGGTGACGGGGTGAACGATGCTCCCGCGCTCGCGGCGGCCTCCGTCGGGATGGGTACCGGTACCGGGAGCGACCTGGCGATCGAGACCGCCGACGTGACGCTCATGTCAGGTAATCCTCTCCTCGCGGTCACCGCCATCGATCTTGCCCGCAGGACCCTCAGGGGAATCCGCCAGAACCTCTGGTGGGCGTTCGCCTACAACGTGGCGGCCATTCCCCTGGCCGTCGCCGGTCTGCTGGATCCCATGGTTGCTTCGGCGGCGATGGCCCTCTCGAGCGTGTCGGTGGTCGCCAACAGCCTCCGCATCCGCAGGTGGGCTCCCGAGCAGACTGTCGGTTAGCAGGTCACAGATCGCCGCGGGCGCCATCCGGCTACTCTCAACTGCATGGTGACCGAGATCGAGTGGTTCGAAGAACCGACGTTGCGGGATCCGGTTGCGGTTCTCGCTTTCGAAGGTTGGAACGACGCCGCCGACGCAGCATCGAGGGCGCTCTACTACCTGATGGAGCGCCACGACGAGACATCGATCGCCAAGCTCGACCTGGAACCCTACGTCAACTACCAGGTTACGCGGCCTCTCGTGTCCATCGACCGGACCGTAAGGGAGATCCACTGGCCTGCTACGGGATTCTTCGGTCTCACCCTTCCGGAACACGTACATGATCTGGTCCTCGTGCTCGGCGAGGAGCCGCACCACCACTGGCGTGGGTTCTGCGCGGACGTGATTTCGGTGCTGCGCCGGCTGGGGGTCGGGCGCGCAGTGGCGCTGGGGGCCTTCGTGGGGCAGATACCCCACACGCTCCCGGTCCCGATCTTCGGCAGTTCCGACGACCCCGACTTCGCCCTGAGGATGGGAATCCACGCGTCCACATACGAGGGACCCACGGGAATCACCGGAGTCATGACCAACACCATGGCGGTCGAGGGGTTGGAAGTGGTCGGACTATGGGCGGGGCTGCCGCACTATCTGGCCGGTAACCCGAGCCCTACCGGTACGCGGGCCCTGCTCTTCGCTCTCGGCGATGTGATCGGTTGGCGGTTCGATGTCGAAGCACTCAACATCGAGGTCGCCGGTTACGAGGCCCAGGTTCGATCCGCGGTGGCCGATTCCGGCGATCTGGTCGACTATGTGAAGCGACTCGAGCAGGACAGCGAGAGCCGGGCGATATCCCAAGGAGACGGTCGCCGCCTGGTAGAGGACATCGAGCGTTTCCTACGCAATCCCTAGTTGTGGTTAGTGGCTTGTGGTTAGTGGAGACTTGGTTTCGGATCTATAGGTGGTAATCCTCCACAAGCCACAAGCCACAAGCCACAGCCACCGCGCTTGCGACCTTTGTCCGGGTCGGCCACAATCGGGGTATCCCGCCGCGCAAGGAAGTTATGGGCTCGTTGGTCAAGAAACGCCGCAAGAAAATGAGCAAGCACAAGTACCGCAAGCGGATCAAGGCGAACCGCCACAAGAAGAAGAACTAGCGGTACCTTCTAGCGGGCGCCGGAGGTGTCCGGCTCCAGGATCATCACCCTCCCCCCCGCGCCGATAGCCTGCTCGAGGGCGAGAACCACCTCACCCGTCGCTGATCGGCGCGCCAGGCAGAGGATCGAAGGACCCGCTCCCGACAGGCAGGCGTGAAGCGCTCCGGACTCCCGTGCCGCCGCCATAAGCCGCCCGGCGTGAGGATTGCAGGCTGTACGGGGGGCTTCGTGGAGTTCGTCGCCCACGGCCAGGTCCAGCATCCGACCGGATCCGGTCCGTAGTCCCTCCAGTAGGGCGGCCACCCGACCGATGGTACGGACGGCGGTCTCGACCGCCACCGAACCAGGGATCATCTTCCTGGAGTCACTGGTCCTGAGCTCGAAGCCGGGGACGGCGACGATAGGAACCAGGTCGGGCGACAGGGTCGGATGAATCACCGAGCCGTCGACTACGGCGACCAGCCCGCCGTAGATGGCAGCGGCCGCGTTGTCCGGGTGACCTTCCAGTTCCATCACGCACCGGAAGAGTTCGCCGTGGCCGGGGTCTTCCCCGTTGGCCCGGTGGGCGGCCAGCGTCCCCGAGGCGTATGCGGCCGCACTCGATCCCAGGCCGCGGCAGAGGGGTATCTGGTTGGCGACCTCCATCCGCAGCGGCCGCCGGCTCACTCTGCGGGCAGCGGCCAGTATGGCGTCGTCGTCGGCGCTGCCGCGATAGGACTCGGGGCCGACGTGCCGGATTGACCAGGTGCTGGCCACCTCCGCCCGGACCTCGCATCGCAGGTCGAGCGCGAGGGCGAGGGTGTCGAAGCCCGGACCGAGGTTGGCGGACGATGCCGGCGCCGAAGCCTCCTTCACGTCCCCGCCTTCGTCTCGACGAAGATGTTCTTCGCCGCCGGGATCGCGGAGCGGACAGCTTCCTCCACTTCTTCGATGGTCTGGTGGACTTCCTGCCCGGACAGTCCGTCGACCAGTTCGACATCCAGGTTCACAAGGATCTCCTCGGGTCCCATATGCATGGTAAGCAGCCGGCCTACCTGCTCGACGTTGTGGTGAGCCAGGACCCTGGCGCGTATCGTGGCGCGGTCCCTGCGCCCCGCCGCCTCGCCTATGAGGAGCCCCTTCGTCTCGAACGCGAGGAAGAAGGCCACCACGGCCAGCAGGACGCCGATCAGGATCGAAGCGAGTGCGTCCCAAGTCGGATCTCCGGTCACCTCCGAGGCGACCACCCCGGCCAGGGCCGCTACCAGGCCTGCCACCGCCGCGCTGTCCTCGAAGAGGACGACCAGCAAGGCCGCGTCCTTGGTCTCCCGGACCGAACGCCAGACAGAGCGAGAGCCGCGCGCCCGGTTGAACTCCTTGATGGCTATCGCGAACGGGAAGCACTCGAAGACCAGGGCCCCTGCCAGAACGCTCACCGAGATGACGAAGTTCTCGACCTCGTGGGGATGGCGCAGCGCGTTGATGCCGTGCTGGACGGAGAACACGGCGCCCCCCACGAACAGCATCACCGCCACCATGAAGCTCCAGAAGTAGACCTCCTTGCCCCGTCCGAACGGGTGGATGGAGCCGCCGTGCCGCCTGGAGACCGCCATACCCCAAAGCAACATCCCCTGGTTGCTGGAGTCGGCGACGGAGTGGATGCCCTCGGCGAGCATGGCCGCCGAGCCGGTTATCGCGGCGGCCGCGAACTTGGCGACGGCGATGCAGGAATTGGCGACCAGTGCCGCGACGACGGCGAGGCGGGATCCTTGCGAAGCCATGGCCGCAGTGTACGAGGATCGCGACGGTTCGGTGCACCGCCGGCGGCTACCGTACGCCGGGTATGGCTGACATCCTCGGATTGGACACGCTGCTGGCCCAGATGATGGCGGCCATCGGGCTCGCCATGGTTGCCGGCAACGGATTCGCCATGTGGAAGCACTCCCGGGGTGAGGGCCCCAAGGGCTTTGCGGGGGTGTACCGGCCCGGTAGGGCGCGCTTCCTCCTGATCGTCGGGATCGTGATCTGTGTGTGGGGGGTAACAGGCCTCGTCGGATGAGCGGGTGTCGGGGGAGTGGGGACCGGGAGAGGTGCGCGGACCCACGGCCCCGGCTAGCATCGTTATCCGTCGGCGGGTGTAGTTCAGTGGTAGAACATCAGCTTCCCAAGCTGAGAACGGGGGTTCGATTCCCCTCACCCGCTCCGCTATACCGACTACGAGGCTACGGGGTGCTCGCCCCGGCCGGGTACGGGTTCGTCAACCCAGAACGCAGGGACCCTGACCCGACCGGAGGGCGCGCCGTTGATCATCGAAGTCACGTATATATGGTCCGGCAGGTCGGGATCCAAGCGAACGATCCGGCTCGTTTCGTCCAGGATGTAGCCGTCCGGCAACTGGCTCAGCAGGTAGAGGAGGTGCTCCGCCAGCACGTCATCGTACGCTCCGGCCTCCGCATCCTCCGCCTGCTTCATCAGTCGGGCCTCGAACTCCTCTGTTGTCTCGGTGTGCTCTGTAGTCACCACTATCGAACCCTTCCAGAGTGCGTCGGCTTTGTCAATGCCTACCGCCCATGTACCGGCGGACTATCCCTTCCGACGCCTTCTGCGCGTGAAAAACCACTAGATCGCCCGTAAGGCGATCGTATTCGCCCATGACTTCTATGGCGATGCCCTGAACAGACGGTCCCAGCAACGACAGGCCGCGGCCTCCCCGTCTCATGATGCCTTCGACGTAGCGGAATGCGTTGGCAAGCGCACACTCGATGTCTCTCTCCGAGACGCCGTGTTTGAAGGCAGAGGGCAGATATCGGGGTATGTTGGTATATGTCTACGATAAATACAGTAGGAAAACAAGTGGTTGAAGCCTGTAGACAGGCGGTCCACACCGCTACGGTCCGATGGTGTCGGAGACCTATACTTTCCTTGACGAGCACCTCGCCCGACTTCCCGCCTGACATGAGGGTCTGCGTGTGCTTGCCGAAAGAGGGAGCGGGTAGGTGATACTTTCAGACCGGGACATCAAGGCGGCCTTCGAATCCGGCCGGATCGGGATCGATCCCTACGTTGCAGACCATGTGCAGCCTTCATCCGTTGACCTACGGGTGGACCGGGTGTTCCGTGTGTTCGAGAACCACCTTTACCCGTTCATCGACCCCAAGACCTACCAGCCCGACCTGACCAAGGAGATGGCGGTGGAGCCGGACGGGCGGTTCATCCTGCATCCGGGCGAGTTCGTACTCGGCTCCACCCACGAGCGGATCCGCCTGGCCGACGACATCGTGGCCCGGCTCGAAGGCAAGTCCAGCCTCGGGAGGATCGGCCTCCTCATCCACTCGACGGCCGGGTTCGTCGATCCGGGTTTCGACGGCTACCTGACGCTCGAGCTGGCCAACGTCGCCAACCTTCCGATAGCCATCTACCCAGGGATGCTGATCGGCCAGGTCAGCTTCTACCGGCTGTCCAGTCCCGCCGAGCATCCCTACGGGTCGCTGACGGCCCGCTCCAAGTACCAGGGCCAGCGGGGACCCACCGCATCCCGGATCCACGAGAACTTCCGCTAGCAGGGTTGTCTCCGTCGGGCTTGTGAGGAGGATCTTCTACGGGAGTGGTCTACCGTCGGCGCCGTTATCCGCTGCACCTCGCTCTGGCGAGGGCCTTGCGCATATCTAGCTCGGGGATGGGTCCGCTGCGTACCGCCTCATCAGCCGGGCGGCCCTCGTGCAGCACCTGTCCCAGTATCTCCGCTGCCTGGGCGAGCCTGCGACGCTGGTCCTCCACGTCTTCAGGGGTGAGCAACTCGCCGTGGCCGGGGACCACCGTCGGCCGGAGCGTGGAGCGGGCGGCGACCAGGGTGTTCGGCCAGTCGAACGGGTAGGAGTCGCCCATCTTGGGGGAGTCCCCCTCCTCCACGAGGTCGCCCATGAAGGTCACCCCGCCGCAGTGGATCAGGATGTCGGCGTCCGTGTGGCCACGGCCGTGGTACGTGGCCTCCACCTTTCTCCCGCCCACGTCTATGGAGGTGAGGGCCTCGAACGTCTCCTCCGGCGGGACGATCTGCACCCGTTCGATCTCGCAGAAGCGACTTCGCGGCATCCACATGCGGGCGTCGCGCCGGTGCTGTTCGGGACTGTCCCGCAGCGCCAGCCGGCAGAGCCGGTGGCCCCAGATGGCGGCGTCGGGGAATACGGAGTTGCCGAAGGCGTGATCCCAGTGCCAGTGAGTGTTCATGACCCAGCGCACCGGTTTGGACGTGAGGGTTCTGAGTTCACCGGCCAGCTCACGGGCTGCTTCGTGGCTCTCCCGGGTGTCGACCAGCAGCACGCCGTCCTCGCCGACCACCACCCCGATATTGAGGCGGAGGAACGGGAACCGGCGCCGGAACACCCCCTCGGACAGTTCTTGGAACATCGGGAGAGCTTACGTGCGATCCGGCTCGGGCGCCGCCGGCGGCTCGGCAGCCACGTTCCGCATCGAGAGAGCCCGGATCGGCTGCCGTAGCGGTCGAGTGTGAGGCATGATTATGGGTACATGCCCACGAACGTCACCCCGGAGTACAAGAAGGCGGAGGCCGAGTACAAGGCGGCCCGGGAGCCCAGGGAACGGTTGGTGGCTTTGCGCGCGATGCTGCGGAGCATCCCGAAGCACAAGGGAACCGAGCATCTGCAGGCGGGAATCAAGACCAAGATCAAGGAACTGACCGAAGAACTAGCCGGCCCGAGGAAGGGGGGAGCCCGCGGCGGTCCCGTGTTCACCATCCGTCCGGAAGGCGCCGCCCAGATCGCGCTGCTCGGACCTCCCAACAGCGGGAAGTCGTCGCTCCACGACGCGCTCACCGGCTCGGGAGCGCCCGCCGGCCCGTACCCCTTCACCACCCATCACCCGCAGCCGGGAATGGTGCCGGTGGAGGACATCGGCATCCAGCTGATCGACCTTCCGCCGCTGGCCGAGGAGCACCCGCTGCCGTGGATCGGCAACGCACTCCAGCCGGCCGACGGGGCGCTTCTGGTGGTGGACCTGTCGTTGGCGGACTGCGTCACCGGCGTGGACGAGTTGGTGCGCATGCTGGCCGATAGGAGGATCTATCTGACGGGTGAGTGGCCCAGAGGCGTCGGGGCGGTTCCGGACCCCGACGATCCCTTCTCCAAGTTCCTCCCCACCGCCCTGGTGGCCGCCCAAGCGGAACTCATCGACGATGTGGAGGGGGAAGCGGAGGTCCTGCTCGAATTGCTCGAACTGGAGCTACCGATTCTCAGGACGTCGGTCGCCGACCGGGAGTTCGAGCATGTGGGTGCGTGGCTGTTCGAGGCTTTGGGCGTGGTCCGCGTCTACACGGAGTCGGCGGCCAAGAAGGGGGACGACCGGCCCTACACCATCAGACAGGGTCAGACACTGGAAGATGTGGCCGCCCTGATACACAAGGACTTCGTCCGGGGCCTCAAGTTCGCCCGCCTTATGCGCACCGGTTATCCCGACCGGCGCATCGGGCGCGCCTTCCCCCTACGGGACGGGGACCGCATCGAGATCCACACCTGACGATCCGGAGTCTCCGGTCCCGCCTAGCGACCTGGAGGTGCGAACCTTTCGGTCGGCCAGAGCCCTGAGTGGCGCGGTCACCGCGCTACGGCGCTCAACCCTGCTGACCGATGGTGTTGGTGTAGCCGTGGGGGAGGTTGTCGAAGCGGGTGTACTTGTCGGCGAAGGTGGTCTTGATCATGCCGGTGGGTCCGGCACGCTGCTTCGCGATGATGATCTCGGCGATGCCCAGCTCGCGGGTGTCCTTGTTGTAGTACTCGTCGCGGTAGATCATCAGCACCACGTCGGCGTCCTGTTCGATAGCGCCGGATTCGCGCAGGTCGCCGAGCTGGGGTCGCTTGTCCTGGCGGGACTCGAGCGCCCGGTTGAGCTGGGACACGGCGATTACGGGCACGTCGAGTTCCCGGGCCAGGGCTTTGAGGTTGAGGCTGATCTCGGCGATCTCCTGCTGGCGGTTCTCGCGGCTGCGGCCCTGCATGAGCTGCATGTAGTCGACGACCACCAACTTCAGGTCCGTTTTGCGCTTCAGGCGGCGGCACTTCGCCCGGATGTCGGTGACCGTGCGGGACCCTTCATCGGCGTGGAGGGGAACCTTGTACAGCTTGGACGTGGCTTCCACCAGCGACGACCAAACCCGCGAGTGGTCACCCCCGCCCAGGCCGGAGCGCAGCTTCATGGAGTCCACCCGGGCTTCGGAGCCCAGCCACCGGTAGGCGATCTCTGTGGGGGACATCTCCAGGCTGAAGTACGCCACCGGCCCGTGATGCATCGCAACATGTGAAGCGATGTTCATGGCCAGGGCGCTCTTTCCCATGCCCGGGCGGCCCGCCACCACCACCAGGGTGGACGGCTGCAACCCGCCGAGTTTGCGGTCCAGGTCGACGAGGCCGGTAGGGAGGCCGGTCACGTCGAGGCCCTCGGACTCCACCTTCTCGAGCCGTTCCAGCACCTGGGCCAGCACGTTCCCCAACGCCTCCATCCCGCCGCCCACCCGACGCTCCGCCACCCCCAGCATGGCTTGTTCCGCCTGGTCCAGCACCATGTCCACCTCGGAGTCGAGGTTCATCGCCAACGCCGATATCTGGTTGCTGGCATCCAGCATCCGCCGCCGCAGGGAATGCTCCTCCACCACCCCTGCGTAGTAGCCCACGTTCGCTGCGGACGGCACCGCGTCCCAGAAACGGACCACGAAACCGGGACCACCCGCCGCCTCCAGCTCACCACCCCGATGCAGGCGGTCCACCACCGTCACGGTATCGATCGGCTGGTTCTCGTCATACAACCGGCGCATCGCCTCGAAGATCGTCCGATGCGCCGGCACGTAGAGATCCTCGACCGTCAAACGCTCGAACACCTCATCCGCCGCCGGGCGGGACCTCAACATGGCACCGATCACCGACTCCTCCGCCTCCACGCTGTGGGGCGGTGCGAGATGGCGGCGCGCGGGGGTCGGGCCCGTGACCCGTTCGGGCATTGTCATGCCGGTGTCCCCATGCCGGGTCGCCCCCGACGGACCCTTCTCATTTCCCCTTCCCTTCGCTCTTCGCGTGTGCCTGCCCCTAAGTGTGCCGGGAGGGTGTGACATTCCTCTCGATCACTCGATCACTCGATCACTCGATCCAGGCCTCGGCCGGTCCCGGAGGCGCGGCGACCGACGCCTCCCGGTCGGGTGGGGAAGTCACTCGGGGAAGTCGCTCGGGGAAGCGGGAAGTGACGGGACAGAGAGACAGTCCGGCCCGCCTCTCGTCCAAGCTTGCAATAGCTTACGCGGCCGCGATCGCCCGTAGTCGCCTGTTCGGCCCCCCAAATTTGTCTTTCTGCTCTGGATCCGGGTCTGACCAGGTGCGAGTGGGTGGGCCTCAGGCCGGTATGACGTCCAGAGTCAGCAGGACCTCGACTTCCGGGTCAAGCGTGATCTTCACCTCGTGGAAGCCGATCGTCTTTATCGGTTCGGGCAGCGTGATCATCTTGCGGTGCAGCTTGACCTGCGACAGGCTACGGACGGCGTCTATCACCTCGCTTCTCCCGATCGACCCGAACAGGCGGCCCTGGTCGGTCACCTGAGCGGCGATGACGATCCGGGTGGCGGCGAGTTGGTTTCTCAGGTTCTCAGCCGCTTCGAGCTCCCGCCGGCGAGCCGCTACCTTGACCCGGCGTGCCTCCTGGATCTGGTTGATCGCGCCCTGGGTGGCCTTGACAGCCAGCCGCTTGGGGAGCAGGTAGTTCCGACCGTAGCCGTTGGCGACCTCCACGACGTCGCCCTTGACACCCAGGCCGGAAACGTCGGCGGTGAGGATGAGCCTCATCGGTGGCTACCTGCGTAGGGGAGGAGTGCCATCTCGCGGGCGTTCTTGATGGCGGTGGCGACCCGGCGCTGGTATTGGGCGCATGCACCGGTGACCCGGCGGGAGCGGATCTTGCCGCGATCGGAGACGAACCTGCGTAGGGTCGCCAGGTCCTTGTAGTCGACGTAGGGAACCCGGGTGTTGTCGCACTTCAGTTGGCCGCACCCTGGGCAGACCCTCTTCCGGACCGTCTTCGGTCCCCTGGGTCGCCGCCTCCGCCTGCTGGGCGTTCTTCTTGCCATGATCCTCGACTCCTTCTAGAAGGGGGCCTCGTCAGGCCCGTAGGTCTCCCGGGCCACCGGTCCGGGCGGTCGGGCTGCGGGCCGTCCGCCGCCGCCCCAGTTGTCCCCGCCCCTGCGAGGGGTGCGTGTCACCGACGCCGTGGCCCACCGGAGGCTGGGTCCGATCTCGTCGATACGGATCTCCACTACCGAGCGTCGCTCACCTTCCTGGGTCTCCCAGGACCGCTGCTGGAGGCGGCCGTTGATGATCACCCTCGATCCCTTCTGGAGCGACTCCGACACGTTCTCGGCCATCTCCTGCCAGCACGTTCCTGAGAAGAAGCTCGCCTCCTCCTCCCACTCATTGGTGTTGCGGTTCATCCATCTCCGGTTCACCGCCACACTTATTCGGGCCATCGCCACGCCGGATGGCGTGAAACGCAGTTCGGGATCCTGCGTCAGATTGCCGACCACCGTCACTGAGTTGTCTGGCATCAGTTCTTCCTACCTCTCGTCGTGTGTGTCCTGTTGCTCTCTTCTCATGTCACCATGCCCTGAGGGTGTGACAGGCGCTATCCGTCCCGCTTCGCACCCTTCCGGGAGGCGCGAGGCGGCCCGGCTTCGGGCCGGATGATCTTGTGTCGCATCACCGTGTCGGAGAGGGACAGCGCCCGGTCCAGGGCGGTCACATGATGCGGCTCCCCCGCGAAGGTGAGGACGGTGTAATAGCCCTCGTTGGCCTTGTCGATCTCGTAGGCGAGGCGCCGCTTGCCCCAGAAGTCGATATCGGCGACGCTAGCCCCGACCTCGGTGAGGAACTTCTCGAGGATCCGCGACTGCCACCGGGCATCGGGCTCGGCCATCTCGGGCCGGTGGATGGTCATCAACTCGTACGTGCGCATCGAAGTGCGTCACCTCCTTCGGACATCCCGACCGGCGGTTCGCCAGGCCCGGGAAGGCACCTTCTCAGGGTGCAGGATCGTTTGTGGGAGCCACATGCAAGACATGATGCACGAGTGGCACCCGCGATTCTAGGGGTATGTAGGGCGATAACACCAAAAGGGGGCACCGTGACCGCCCGGGTCGCATGGAGCGGGGCGGGGGCGTGGGGCGGCTTCGGCCGTCCGGTGGCGACCGGTCCTGTCACCGCACCCATGCGAGGCGGAACCGGCCACTCATGTACCCGAGCCGGGCCGGTAGCATCCCGCCTGTGATCAGGGAGTTGAACTCTATGCCCGCGAGCACGTGGCTCCGTGCCCTCCTGTACGGCGGGGTGGCGGCGGTTGTGATCGCGGTGCCCTCCGACCTGATCGACACGCCCATCTTCGGCCGTCCCGTGGAGACCCGCTGGATCGACTACGTGATCCTGTTCGTTACCTCCGCGCTGATCGGGCTCATATTCGCCATCCGGCCGGCCGTGTCCGGCTCCGGCGAGCTTGCCCGGTCCCGGGATCGTGAGGGCACGCGTACCATCTGGGGCGGTTTCACTTCGTTCCTCGCGGTTGGCTGCCCGGTGTGCAACCAGGCGGTGGTAGCCCTGGTAGGCACCTCCGGAGCCCTGACATGGTGGGCGCCGGTACAACCCGTAGTCGGGTTGGCCGCGGTCGCGCTGCTGCTCTACACGCTCCGCAAACGCCTGCGGACCTACAGGCTGGCTGCCTGCCCCGTGCCTTCCTAGGTGGTTGGTGTTGGGTGCTAGGTCTTCGGTGTAAGGGGGCTCGTGGGACGCCGGTGTCTCCGGTTTCCTTTGACCTGGAAGGGTGGTGTGAAACCCCTCTGCGGGCCGTCGGCCGATGACATCTCACAAAACCCCATGTCAGAGGCTTGCATATTCCGAGAAACGCGTCTGCACCAGCCTCCCGGTGTCCTGAATCCTGCGTTCGTCGAAGTGTCCCTCGACCAACGGACCGCACCGCCGGCCCGGTGCCAAGACCGCGAAAACCGCCGGGAGGGTCGCCTCCGGCGGGTCCCAACCCCGGCCGCCGCCTCCTCGGCGCCTGAGCGCGTCCCGCCGTCCCCTCTCCGAGGGTCGAAGAACAGGATGGTCCCGGCACTGGTCCGGTCGGTACCGAAACACGGACCGTTGGTGCTTCGCAACTACCTTCCAGTATGCGGCGGGCCTGTGACAGATCAATCCCTCGTATGGCGAAAACGGTCGCATGAAGTCAAAAGAAACAAAGATTCAGGACACGCGGAGGGCGGCTGCGATACTCGGCGCCTCCGAACGGCTGCCTCTGGCGGTGTACGGCACTCTCCGCCCCGGGTTCGGTAACCACCGGCTGCTGGCCGGACGGAGCCGCCGGGAGGAACCGGGGCTGGTCGAAGGATACGAACTGCTGGTGGATCGCATTCCCTTCGCCCGCCGCCGCGCTGGCCGGTGTGTGGTGGTGGAGGTCGTCTGGCCGATTCCCGCCGTCTACGACAAGGTGCTCGCCGATGTCGACTACCTGGAGGGATACGATCCCTCCGGAGATCCGGCCGAGAACCTCTATCGGCGAGTCGCGGTAACCGCGACGACCGGGCAGGATGAGCACGTCCGGGCATGGCTGTACGAGGTCGGTCCCTTGGGCGAGTCCTTCCTCCCCTCGCGGGTTGTCCATGTACCGAGCGGAGACTATGCCGACGTGGAGTACCGCTGAGGGGTGGCTGCCGGCCCATCCGGTCCTGCCCCGGATGCTCATCGGTCAGGCAGCCCTGTCGATCCGGACCTCGAAGATCTCCGGCCAGAGCTTCCCGGTCAGGTAGAAGACCCGGCGATCCGGATCGTGGGCGATCCCGTTCAGTACGTCTATCCCCTCGATCGACGACAACTCGCCGCGAAGGGATGACGCGTCCACCCGCGCCACGACCTTCCCGGAGTCGGCGGCGATCACCACGATCTCGTCGGTGAACCACACGTTGGCGTAGACGAGTTCCCCCACGCATTCGAGCTCGTTCAGCTTGTCGACCGGTTGTCCCGAAGAGACCACTTCCACTGTCCCGACAACCTGGAAGCTGTCGAGGTCGCGGAAGGTCAGAGTCGATGATCCGTCGCTCATCACGAAGCGGTCCTCCATCGCGCACAGGCCCCAGCCCTCCCCGGAGTACGTGTAGGTTCCCAGCGGCTCCAGCGTGGCGGCGTCCCATATGAAGGCGGTCTGCTCCTTCCAAGTCAGTTGAACCACCCGCCCATCCACCACCTCCAGACCTTCCCCGAAGAAACCGTCGTCGAGGATCACCGAGGACAGCACCTCGCCGGTCTCCCGATCCACGATCCGGACGGACGAGGCGCCGTAGCGGCCGGTGCTCTCGTAGAACACCCCGCCGTGCAGCACCAGACCCTGGGTGAAGGCTGCGGGGTCGTGGGGTAGGGCGTCCAGTACGAGGACCTCCCGGGTTCCGGACGGTTCCGCGGTCGCGGGGTGGTCACCGGGTTCTGGTGGCGCGGCAGCTTCGGTGGTGGTCGGAATGGTTGAAGCGTCGGGTGCGACGGCCGTCGTCGCTGCCGACGTGGAGGGGGTGACCCTCTTGGAATCTGCCTCCGGCTCCGCCTCGGGCACCGAGACCGGTCCGGTCTCGGGAGGGCCGGTGGTCGAGGTCGAAGCGACGGAGGTCGGCTCCGAATCGGCCCTCCCTTGTTCGGGCTCGGCGGTCACGGGTGGCTCCGGGGGAGAAATGCCGGCGCACCCCGACAGGAACACCAGGGCGAGTGCCGCCACGATGTAGCCCGCCCCGCCGGCTCGCCGGGGATCGAACCGCCGCGTCACTTCCCCACCTCATGTGCACTACGGATCACGGGGTTGCCGACGCGATCATCCCGACCGCCAGCAGCGCCAGCAGGAGCCCTACAACCTGCAGCCGGGTCGGCCTCTGGCCCCAAACGAGGGCCGCCATCAGCACGGTGAAGGCCGGGTACTGGGACACCAGTACGGTTCCGGTGGCGACCGACCCGTACTTCACCGCGAACAGCAACGCACCGAGATGCAGGCCGGACAGCGCCGCGGCGGCCAGCGAGATGCCGAGCGCCGAACCCCTCGGCATCACGGGACCCGGTCGTAGAGGGGCCGTGACCAGGAGCAACAGACCTGCGGTGGCGGCCACCACCGCCACTACGGTCGGATCCCCGTTCTCGCCTCCGGTGACGCCGATCAGAACGTAGAACAGGGCGAACGACCCACCGGCGCCCAGACCGGCTCCAAGGCCGCGTAGAGAGACCTTCCCGATCTCCACGCCTCCTCCCGCCACGAGCACGATGGCTGGCACGGCGAGCGCGATGCCTGCCCAGGTGACCGCGGGTAACGCCACCCCGCTCACTGCGTCGTACAGGGCAGCCCCGCTCGAGGCGAGGACCCCGGAGGTCGCGGCGACGATGGCGACGTCGCCGCGGGCGATGCCGCCGTAGAGAAACACCCCTCCGACCGCACCGGCCACTCCGGCCACCAGACCCGGGCCGATCGCCGCTGCATCCAGACCACCCTTGAGCAGGTAGGCGAGTGCCACCATCATGGGGGCCTGGCCCAACCAGGCTACGGTGGTGACCCCCCACGCAGTGGACCTCCGGCTGGCCACACCCCCGAGAAAGTCGCCGACTCCTACCGCGACGGCGCCGAGAACTCCGAACGCGACTCCGACGAAGGCGACCGCGGCTAGCACTAGTTCACCGTTTACCGTCTGCCGTTTACCGTTTGCCGTTCACCAGCCACCAGCCACCAGCCACCGTTTCGCGGACGGACCACTAAGCCTCCACCCTGACCACAGAGTCCTGATCGGGTCCGGTGATCACCCGGCGGTATCCTGCGACGGACCGGTCGCACTCCGGGTCGCCGGTGTCGACCCGCAGCGGCCCGGCCAGCGCGGTCAGCTTCTCCGTGGTGGCCAGGATCATGATGTTGGCGGCGCCGACCTTTCCTATCACTCCCGGGCTGATCTGCTGGTTGCCCCGGCCGAGTACGTAACCCTGGCCTCCGACCGCGGCGACCACCACCTTGCAGGGGTAGGCGTCCGCCAGCTCCAGCAGTTGGGACTCGGCCAGATCGCGACCCACCAGCCCGCCCCGGTACACCGCGTCCACGCCCAGCAGGGTCTTGTCGATCCCCATCGCGTCCGTGATCGCCCGGACGGTCGTTCCCGGCCCAAGGATGTAGCAGGTCTCCGGGTCCATCTCCTCCACCAACCGGCGGGCGATGCCCGACGCGTCAGCGCTCCGGCGCGAAGGGCTCTTGGTGCCCTGGACGAGGCGGGGCTGGTCGGGCACCCGCAGGTACCCGTGCAGCTCTGCCGACAACCGGCCGGCCCTGGCCATGTCCTCGTCGATGTCCATGACCTCGCCGGGCCGGGTTCCGGTCCGGCCGTCGAGGTAGGCAGCTATGACCTCGGCCGCCCTCCTCGGATTGAGGGCGAACACGCTGGAGTGCATCTTCACACCGGCGGGAACCCCGATGACCGGAACCTCGGTACCGACCGCATCGAGCACGTCACGGGCGGTCCCGTCGCCGCCTACGAAGGCGAGGAGGTCGACCCCGGAGTTCGTGAGTTCGGTGGCAGCACGCATCGTGTCCTCCGCGGTGGTGTCGCCTGCCTCGATGGATCCCAGCACCCCATGGTCCAACCCGGCCTCAGCAGCCGTGTCAGCGCCCATCTCGGCCGGGTAGGTGATCAGCGGCGGCGGATCCGACGACCTGAGGGCCGCCAGCATCTGCAGGGCGCGCCTGGGTGCCACGGGCACCGCCCCGAGCCGGCGGGCCCGGTCCAGTGTGGCAGCCCCGTCCGAGCCCTTGAGGCCGACCGGCCCTCCGATCCCGGCCCAGGGATTGACCACCAGCCCGAGCCGGCCCGGTCCTGCCACTTTCAGGACGCGGCGGTCGCGTACCGGGCCAGCCGCTCCCGGTCCAACTCGACCCCCAGCCCGGGCCGATCAGGGAGCCGGACTCTCCCCTGGTGGATCTCGATGGGGTCGACCAGGACGTCGCCGTCGATCAACTGAGGCCCCACCAACTCGCTGGCATAGGTGACGTTGGGAGTCGAGATGGCGACGTGGGCGCCGCAGGCGGTGCCGGGGCCCATCTCGATCATGCTCCCGACCAGGCAGTCCATCCCGGCCCCTTCGGCGATGGCTGCCATCCGCTTGGCCTTGAGGATGCCGCCGCACTTCACCACCTTGATGTTGACCAGGTCACCGGTGCCGAGGTCGGCGGCCAGCATCACGTCGGCGGGTATCTCGATGCTCTCGTCCACCAGCAAAGGGATCGAGATCGTCTCCCGCAGCCGGGCCATCTGCCGGTGGTGGTGGCGGGAGATCGGCTGGGAGAGCAGCTCCACCTCCAACTCCTCGAGCCGGCGCGCGATCCGCAGGGACGTCTTGAGGTCGTAGCTCTCCTCGGCGTCGACCCGCACCGATGCCGATCGACCCACCGCGCCGACCACCGCGGCCACCATTGCCACGTCGGTGGCGGGATCGAATCCGATCTTCACCTTCAGGTGCCGGTATCCGGCCTCGACGCGGTCCGCGGCTTGGGCAGCCATCGCCGCGGGGCGTCCGTTGTCAAGGAGCGCGATCACCTCCACCGCGTCCCTGACGCTGCCCCCGAGCAGCCGGTAGACGGGAACACCGAGGGCCTTGCCGATGATGTCCCACAGGGCCATCTCGATGGCGGCCTTCGAGAAATGGTGGCCGTCCACGACCGTGTCGAACAGCCTGTTCAGCCTCTCGGTGTCGAAGGGGTCCAGGCCCCGGACCATCGGGGCCAGGTGGTTGGTCAAGGTCGCGACCACGTCCTCCTGGGTCTCGGCCGCGTAGTAGAGGAACGGTGAGGCCTCGCCGATCCCGCTGATCCCCTCGTCGGTGTGCACCTCCACGATCACGTGGTCCTTGGTCCGGGCCACCCCCCTCCACACCTCGAAGGGCTTGACGAACGGGATGCTCACCGGCCAGACATCCACGGAGGTGATCTTCATGGGCCGACCCTAGTTGGTGGCTTGTGGCTGGTGGTTTGTGATTGGTGATTCGTGGTGTGCTTCGCCATCCGCCATCCGCCATCCGCCATCCGCCACTAGTCAGGTGCTGTGTCGCTTCTTCCAGGCCCTCCAGGTGGTGACAACCCGTGCCGGGTCGACCAGCGGACCATCGTCCATCCCTGAGATCGAGCTCCGGCGGGGTCCCGATCTGACCTGCTGCGGGTCCGTATAGGCCTCCTCGACCACTCTGGCGATGATGGCTGCGTACTCGTCCAGGTCCTCCTTCGAGTAGGACTCGGCGGCCTCGGGGGTGAAGGGTTCGGCGACCAGCCAGGGTTCGTGGCTGGTGAAGTAGCTGTTGACGCCGTAGTCCAGCATCCGGTTCTTCACGTCGTTGGTCCCGACTCCCGTCTCCTCGTGGAGTTGTTCCCAGCTGTAGCGAACTTCTTGGAGCCGGTAGCCGGCCGCGTCCCCGTACGGCACGCTGATACCCCTTATCTCGTCGAGTTTCCTGGCCAGGTAGTTGTTGTTCAGCACCGCGGTCTCGGCGACGGTTCGCAGGCCCTCCGCGCCGTGCGCCATGATCCAGGCGTAGGCCCGGACGGCGGTCCCCACATTGCCGAGGAAGCCCTTGACCTTGCCGATCGAGTGGGGCCGGTCGTAGTCCAGCCGGTAGCCACTGTCGGCTGAGCGGGTGATCACCGGCACGGGCAGGTACCGGGCGAACTCCTCTCGCACGCCGACCGCGCCCAGTGCCGGGCCCTCGGAGTTGTGCGGGGTGGAGAACGTCTTGTGCAGGTTGAAGTGGCATAGGTCGAACCCGAGTTCCCGGGCCCTCGTGATACCGAGAGTGCCGTTGGCGTTGGCCTGGTCGATGGCGCACACGCCTCCGGCGGCGTGAACCGCCTCGGTGTAGTCGCGGACTCTCGGGTTGAAGATTCCAGTGTCCTCCGGATTTGTGAGTATCAACCCGGCGGTCCGGTCCGAGATGGCAGCCTTCAGGGCCTCGAAGTCGGGATAGCCGTTCCCGCCGGGATACAGCGTGATCACCTTGAAGCCGGCGGTAGCCGGACCGGCGGCGTCGGCCGGGTGTGAGAACACCGTCGTGATGATCTCGTCCCGCCGCCCGCCCTCGCCGTTGCGCTTGTGGTGGGCCCGCATGATCGAGGCGTTGGTGAAGATGGCGGCTGCCCCTCCCGCAGGCTGGAGGCTGAAAGCGTCCATTCCGGAGATCTCGCACAGCTGCGACTCGAGGGCGTGAAGGATCCGGAGCAGCCCCTGGATCGTCTCGGGCGGTTGGTTGGGATGGACCCTGGTGACTCTCGGATCGCCCCCGACGACGTCGTTGACCACCGGGTTGTACTTCATCGTGCAGGTACCGAGCCCGATGTCTATGTTCACCGCCGCGCCCAGGGTCTCCTGGGAGAGGCGCAGGTAGTGGCGCAGCACCTGGGGCTGGGACAGTTCGGGAAGCTCCGGGGGCCGGGCCCGCCGCAAGCGTGGCGGGATCGATTCGAGGACCTCGCCCACCGCTTCCCGGATGGCGGGTTCGGCGGCGGGAGGTATCACGCCCCGCTCGCCGGGCGTTCCGAGTTCCGTTATGAGCGGCTCCAGCCACCTGGCGGCGTGGAAACCGTCCCTGAGGGGGCCCGAGCCGGTCACGGGACGACCTCTGCCAACGTCCCGATCAACCGGTCGATGTGCTCCAGTGGCGTTACCTCGGTGACGCAGTAGAGGGCGCTCTGGCCCAGTTCGGGGAAGTCCGCCGACAGGTCCTGGCCACCGAGGATCCCGGATTCCAGCAACGCCCCGTTGATCCCGGCGACCGTCCGTCCGGTTCCGGTGAAGTCGACCACGAACTCTTTGAACGGCGCGGCAGTCGGCCCGACGCCCACTCCCGGCAGCTCCTCGAGACAGGCCATCGTGTAGTGGGACTTCTGCATGATCGTCTCGCCGACTTCCCGGATACCCTGGGGTCCCAGCAGCGCCAGGTAGACGGCTGCGGTTATCGCCCAAAGGCCGCTGGTGGTCCCGGTGAAGTCATCCGACAAGCCTCTCTTGGTGAAGGACGTGCGTTCGAACGTGGCCCATCCGAAGCCCCACGAGCCTTCGCGCTCGGTGGTGGTGATGGTCTCCAGCAGGGTGGGGTACTCGGCCGCGAAGCGGGGGTCGTCGTCGCCGGCGATGAATCCACAGGTCGCGCCGCCTGCCTGCAGGTGGGCGCCGAGCGGCTGGACCTCGCCCACCACCAGGTCGGCCCCGTACGCCGCGGGCGGGGCGAGGACTCCCAGCGAGATCGGGTCGACTCCAACCAGGCAGAGGGCGCCGACCTCGTGTGCCGCCTCCACGATCTCGGGGGCCCGTCCCTCGATCGTGCCGAGGAAGGTCGGGTTCTCGAAGTACACCGCGGCGGTCGACTCGGACAGCTGTTCCCGGAGTTGGTCGAGGTCCATCTCCCCGGTGGAAGGGTCGAAGGGCACGGTGTGGATGGCCCCGAGACCTGCCCGGCAGTAGTTGCTCATGTGGGAGAGCTTCTCGGGGTTCAGGTTGCGGGGTACCACCACCTCGCTCCTCCCGGTCAGGCGGGCGGCCATCAGCAGGGCGCTGGAGGTCGCGGCCATCCAGTCGTAGGTGGGCAGGGACACGAAGTCCGCCTCCAGGAGTTCGCCCATCAGGCTCTGCCACTCGAACCAGGCCTGGTGCTTGCCGTGGTCCGAGTACGCCTCGCCGGCGTAGGCGGTCACGAACTCCCGACGGTTGTTGATCTCGTCGCAGATCGCCGGAACGAAGTGCCTCCAGCACCCGCCTCCGAGGAAGCTCGCAACGTCCTCCGTGCTCACCACATCCTCGAGCAGGCCCAGGACGTGAGCCTTCAGATCGTGCTCCGGGAGGATCGCCTCCGGGAGTCGGAGCGCCCTGTCCAGCCGGAGCTCGGCGGGAATGGCACCGTAGAGTTCCGAGACGTCGCCGAGGCCCAGGTAGTCGAGCATCTCGCGCCTCACTCCGGGCGCCGAGTTGGGAATGTACGGATGGACCCGCCCGCCCGGCATCGGCATCCGGATCCCTTCCACGGCGGTCATGCCGGGAAACGATAGTCAGTGGCTGGTGGCTTGTGGTCCGTGGTCGGTTGCCCGTTGCCCGTAGCAACCCTCGATTCCACCGACTACGGGCGGCGAGGTCCTGACGATGGACTCGGGGTGGTGGTTACGAGTCCGACTCTTGATGTAGTTCGGCTGGTATTGACTCTGCCCTTGCCATTTCAGCAATGAACTTCTCGGTAGCGATAGCGGCATCTTGACGAAGGATCTGCCAATCATGGCGGACCGTTCCCCAATCCATTCGCAGCGCGTGCATATCTGCGTCGGTGGCTGACTTGAACCACTTACATGAGCCGAGTACGTTGCCAATATCGACTAGTCCGGCCATTCCATCCAGGAGCGGAACCCTTTCCCGGTGTCTACGGACTAGCCCACTCATACGAGTACTCCTCTACGAGGGTCAAGTGGTCAGCGGTGAGTGGTCCTCGGCCACAAGCCACAAGCCACTAATAAATCATCGCCGAGGCGATGGAGATCTCGATGTCGTGGATCGCTTGGGAGACCGCCTGGCCGATCAGGTCGAGTTTGCGCACCTGCTCGATCCGGCTGGAGGCCTGGTCGAGTTCCCGCTTCGAGAGAATCTGGCGGAACAGGCCGCACACGTCCGCAAGGCAGATGATCACCACGTCGCGGGGATCCGGGATCTCGTCGCTGAGCAGCACTCCCATGATGCGGAGCTTCACCTCTCGCTCGGCCTTGCCGTCGACCATCGGGTAGCGGCGCGACCTGAAGACCCACAGGAAGCGATCGTCGTGCTGCTCGAGGATCCCGCGCTCGACGAGCCGGGACAGGGCAGCCTCGCGGATCTCGGTGGCCTGCTGAGCCGTGTGCTCGATCCAGAAACGGGCGTCGCGCGTCTCGCCCGCTTCGATCGTGACCAGGGTCGGGTCCAGGAGCTCGTCGCCCACCGGGCTGGCGTCGATGAGGACGAGGCTCTCCAGGTCCGTGTCGATCCGGTTCTCCATCGCCAGATCCATCAGGACGGCACCGGCGATCGCACGGTCCATCGCCAACCTCGAAACCGGGGCGAATTTCCCGTCGTCATCACGTAGCAGCAGAAGGATGATTTCCTCGACGAATGTCAGCATGTTGTTGTAACCCCCGTGACGTGTTGCCAACCCGGCAACTCTCTTGGTCCTTACACGGGCGCGCGGCCATCCGCAGTATCGCCCGCATCGGGTGCAAGGACAACCCGTAGTCTATCCGACGCCGCGATCGACCCTGGTATACAGGCATCATGGTTCCCGATCGTTTCGACCTCCGGAGCCGGACGGCCCTCCTGACCGGCACCGGGAGCGGCCTGGGCCGGGCCGTCGCGGAGGCGCTTGCCGAGCACGGCGCCCGGGTGGCGATCCTCGACCGGGATCCGGACGCGGCCGCCGACGCGGCACGCCGCATCGAAGGCGCCGGCGGGAGTGTCCTGACGATCGTCGAAGACGTGTCCGGGGACGGTGTCGCCGCGGCGGCAGTCGGACGGGTGGTCGACGCCTGGGGCCGTCTCGACATCCTCGTCAACAATGCTGGGATAGGCGAGTTGGGCCCGGCCGAGGATGTCGATCCGGCCCGGTTCCGCCGGATCTTCGAGGTCGACGTCTTCAGCCCCTTCGCCTTCTCCCAGGCCGCGTTCCAGCCCATGTCCGAGCGGGGGGACGGCTGCATCATCAACATGGCCAGCATCGCCGGCATGCAAGCCCTCCATCCCGACCAGGACGCGGCCTACCACTCGGCCAAGGCGGCCCTCATCATGCTCACCCGGTCCCTGGCGGTGGAATGGGCCGGCCACGGCATACGGGTCAACGCCATCGCCCCCGGTTTCATGCTTACCCCACCGGTCATCTCCCAGCAGGCGCAGCCGGAGGTGTGGGACTACCACATGGGGAGGGTCCCCCTGGGGCGGCCCGGCCGACCCGAGGACATCCAGGGCGCCGCCGTATTCCTGGCGTCCCCGGCCGCCTCCTACGTCACCGGCGCCGTGCTGGTGGTGGACGGTGGCCACACCAGCATGTAGGAGGGTGCCTCAGAGTGATGCAGGCTGCGTGGCGGCGGCGCGCGTCCCCCTAGGAGGGTGCTGAAGAAGCCCGGGCAAAAAGGGGTCCGCTGGCAGATGACAGCTCTGGCATCAGGTGGTTTACGAGGCAGCGAACCTCGTTAGATAGCTTTTCAGCACCCTCCTAGGCGCCGTCACAGTTGATTGATACGCTTCGAAATGTTCTCGTTCCTCTGGGAGAAGGACCATGAGCGACCAGTCGAGCATCGAGTGGACCGACGCAACCTGGAATCCGACCACCGGCTGTGACCAGGTGTCGGCTGGGTGTGACAACTGCTACGCCCTTACTCTCGCCAAGCGTCTCAAGGCGATGGGAGTGGCCAAGTACCAGAGCGACGGAGATCCCAGGACCAGCGGTCCCGGTTTCGGCCTGACCTTGCATGACGGAACGCTTACCGCGCCGTATAGATGGAGGTCACCGCGCCTCGTCTTCGTGGACTCGATGAGCGATCTGTTCCATCCAGGCGTGCCATTGGACTTCATCAGGCGTGTATTCGACGTTATGGCCGACACACCTCGCCACACTTATCAGATCTTGACCAAGCGCTCCAAGAGGCTCGCTTCGATCGCGTCCGAATTGGACTGGCCTCCCAATGTATGGATGGGCGTGAGTGTTGAGAACGAACGTTACGCTTTCCGTATCGATCACCTGCGCACTGTGGGCTCAGCTGTTCGATTTGTAAGCGCCGAGCCTCTACTGGCTCCTCTCCCCAGTCTCGACCTTTCTTCCATCCATTGGGTGATCGTGGGCGGCGAAAGTGGTCCGAACGCCCGACCGATGGACATCTCGTGGGTTCGTGACCTTCGTGACCAGTGTCGAATCGCCGAGGTCGCCTTCTTCTTCAAGCAGTGGGGCGGACGTACACCCAAGTCCGGCGGCAGGGAGTTAGATGGTAGGCATCACGACGGGATGCCGAGAAGAGCTGCTTGCTAACTATGACGGATCGAGCGTGGGGCTATTGGACTAAAGGCAAGCTGGACATCCTACGGCGTTACCTGGCTGCATTCACGACAGCGACCAAGTTAAGGACATCCGAACGGATCTACATAGATGCCTTTGCCGGAACTCCGGAGAATCGTGACCGGCTTACTAACGAACCGCTTGAAGGATCCGCAGCGATAGCTCTGTCCGTAGATGATCCTCCCTTCACGAAACTTCGGTTCTTCGAGATTAGAGCCAATGCTCCGAGATTAGAGGCTTATCTGCGGCAGAACTATCCTGGTCGTGACCTGCAAGTGTTCGGAGGAGACTGCAATGAACTGATCCCGATGGAGTTGCATCGACTACGGAATCTTAACTGGGCACCTACCTTTGCCTTTATCGATCCGAACGGTATGGAGGCGAAGTGGAATACACTCAGGGCACTTGCTAGATTCAAGAGCGGACGTAAATACAAGGCTGAGCTCTTTTTGCTATTTGCCCCACCGATGTTCAGTCGTGTGTTACCAGTTGACGGTCGCGAAGTTAGACCGATTGACGCAGACATGATCGATCAGATGTATGGTACGACTGAATGGCGCCGTATATACGTGGCACGCCTCCGAAACAAGATTGAGCCCTTTCAGGCACGCGAAGACTATCTCAATCTAATGAGATGGAGACTCGAAACCGACCTCAACTATCGGTGGACACATCCCATTGAAGTTCGGAATGAGCGCGGGCACATAATATACTACATGATATTCGCAACGGACAACGAGGCGGGCGATCGAATCATGCGGTCGGTGTACGCGCAGGCGGCGGAAGAGTTTCCAAAGATGCGCGAGGAGGCACGTCGACTTCGGGCACGACTAGACAATGAGAGTATGGGAATGACGAGCCTATTCGGTGATGACGATGAGTCCTTGTGGGCACCGGTGCAGCAGGGGGAACGCTTCTACGATCACTCTCCACCATCGAGACCCTGGTTCTTGGGGCCGGATCTACCTCAGGGGCACTAAGGGCTAGCCGTCTGCATTGGAGACAAGCAGCTAATTGCTCTATCGTTTCTGTGTCTCAGACCAGAGGTGACGGTTGAACTTCGAATTCCCGGGGCGGGTCAAGGAGCTTCAGGCGACTCTCTCGGCGTTCATGGACGACTTCGTGTATCCCGCCGAGGCCGTGTACGAGCGGCAGATGGCGGAGGCCGGTGATCCGCATCACCACCCGCCGATCATGGAGGACCTGAAGGCCGAGGCGAGGTCCCGGGGTTTGTGGAACCTGTTCCTGTCCGATCCCGACCTGGGGGCCGGGCTCTCGGTGCTCGAGTACGCTCCGCTGGCCGAGATGACCGGGCGGAGCCCATCCCTGGCGCCCGAGGCACTGAACTGCTCGGCGCCCGACACCGGCAACATGGAAACCCTGTACCTGTTCGGCACCGACGAGCAGAAGCGACGCTGGCTGTATCCGCTGCTCGACGGCGCCATCCGTTCCTGCATCTCGATGACCGAGCCGGATGTGGCTTCGTCGGATCCACGCAACATCCGGACCCGGATCGTCGAGGAGGGCGGTGATTTCGTGATCCATGGGCGTAAGTGGTTCTCCACGGGGGCGGCCAGCCCCAGGTGCCGGGTGGCGCTGGTGATGGGGGTGAGCGAGCCCGAGGGCCATCCCTACCGTCGCCAGAGCATCGTCCTCGTACCGCTTGACACCCCCGGAGTCGAGATCGAGCACGACTCCTCGATATTCGGCTACCACGAGCGGGGCGGGCACGCCACCATCCACTTCGACGGCGTGCGAGTACCGGCAACCAATCTGGTCGGCGACAGGGGAGCGGGCTTCGCAATCGCCCAGGCCCGGCTCGGACCGGGCAGGATCCACCATTGCATGCGCGCCATCGGTATGGCGGAGCGGGCCTTCGACATGATGTGCTCGCGCGCCAAGGCCAGGGAGGCCTTCGGGTCGACCCTGGCAGGCCATGGAGTGGTCCAGGACTGGATCGCCGACTCCCGCATCCTGATCGAGCAGGCGCGGCTGCTGGTGCTCAAGACCGCGTGGTTGATCGACACGGTCGGGGTGCGGTCGGCTCGCGTCGAGATCTCTGCCATCAAGGTTGCGGTCCCCAGGATGGCCAAGGTCGTGCTCGACCGGGCCATCCAGTTGTTCGGTGCCGCCGGCGTGTCGGATGCGTTCCCCCTAGCGCAGATGTACGCACAGGTGAGGGCGCTGCAGATAGTCGACGGGCCCGACGAGGTACACATAATGGCGGTCGCCCGCCGGGAACTTGCCCGTTACGACCCCGGGCACGTTCCGCCTTCCTACCAGGCCTGACACCCACGGTTGTTTGTTACCTAACGTTTAACTGTTCGTTCCCAAATCTTTTTGGTTCGGTACGGAACAAACGGCTATCGTCCGCTGTTATGCGGGGTATGGAAGAGCAGCAGATCCTCATCAGCACACCGGCTCTCGACGTAGTCGCATCGGCCGTCGAGCCCGCCGTCGATGACATGACCTCGTGGCGGGACCGGGCCGCATGCCGGGCCCTCGATCCGGGAATGTTTTTCCCCGACGAAGGGGACTACGTAGGAGTCGAGAGGGCCAAGCAGACCTGTGCACCCTGTCCCGTAGCGTGGGATTGCCTGTCGTACGCCGTGTTCACCAACCAGACCGAGGGCATCTGGGGCGGCACCACGAAAGGCGAGCGCCGCAGGTTGCGGCGCCACCTCGTGAGGAAGTTCCGCGAGGTCGGTTGACCGGAGATCCAGAATCTGACGACCCGCCGCGCAGGCCGGTCATGGGTTAGCCTCTCCGGGAGATGGAACGACTCCCGAGCCTGATCTCCGACAACTCGCTCAACCTCGGCCTCAGTCTTCTCTTTCTCGTTCTGATCTTCACGCTCCGGTACCTCGTCCTGCGCACCGTGGTGACCCGCCTCCATGATGCCGAGGCCGCCTTCCGGGCCCGAAAGCTCTCCTTCTACATATCGGTGGCGGTGGCGATGCTCGTCCTGGCGTCGATATGGACCCAGCACCTCGGCGGCACCGGTTCGTTCATCGGTCTCCTGTCCGCCGGCATCGCCATCGCCCTCTCGGACGTGCTCAAGAACATGGCCGGCTGGGTGCTGATCCTCTTCCGGCGGCCCTTCAAGGTCGGCGACCGGATCGAGGTGGGTCCGAACGCGGGGGACGTGATCGACATCGGGGTTTTCCGGTTCACCCTGATGGAGATCGGGAACTGGGTCGATGCAGACCAGACGACCGGGCGGGTGCTCCACATTCCCAACGGCATCGTCTTCGTCGAGCCGCTGGCGAACTACAACGAGGGATTCCCCTACATCTGGCTGGAGGTCCCCGTGACGGTCACCTTCGAGAGCGACTGGGAGGCGGCCCGTGAAATCGTCCAGGGAGCCATCGAACGCCACGCGGCCGATCCCGGGCAGGTGGTGGAGGTAGCCGACCACGAGCGGGCCGCGAACCAGTATTTCAGCCTCTACCGGGATCTGGCGCCCGCGGTGTACGTGAAGGCGATCGACTGCGGCGCCACGGTGACCGGACGCGTGCTGGTGCCGGCGCGCGGCCGGAGGATCATCGAGTCCAGGATCTGGCAGGATCTGCTTCGGGCGATCAACGAGACCCCCGGGGTCGATCTGGCCTACCCGACGACCCGCTTCTTCCGGGCCGACCTCGAAGGATCCGGATCCGGCACGTAGCGGGCGTATCCGGCTGCGGAAGCGTCCCCGACTCCGCGACGTTCGAAACGCGGGGTGGCAGTGATCTCCGGGGCGGTTAGGTTGAGGGGATGACGGAACGGATCTACTCAACCGACGCGTACATATCCGAAATGACAGCGGCGGTCCTCGCCTCCGACCCCGGCGACGGGAGGGTGCTGCTGGACCGGACGGTCTTCTACCCGGGAGGGGGTGGCCAGCCCATCGATCGGGGGTCTCTGTGGGTGGGCGACGACCGCTTGGATGTGGTCAGGGTCACCCAGGACTCCGACGGGGTCTGGCACTGGCTCGACGGGGCGCTGCCCGGAGTGGGCACCCGGGTGGAGGGACGGATCGACTGGGACCGGCGATACCTGCTGATGCGTACCCACACAGCCATGCACGCCCTGTGCGGCGTGGTGTGGGACTGGTTCCGCAGCCCCGTGACCGGGGGGAACATGGAGCCAGGACACGGTCGGCTCGACTTCGAGCTACCCGACTGGGACCCGGAGAACCGCACCCCGCTGGAGGAGGCACTCAACGCCGCCATCGCACGCCGGCTCCCCATCCACGTGTCGTTCATGCCGCGCGAGGATGCAGACCAGGATCCCAGCCTCATACGCACCAAGGTCAACCTCATCCCGCCCTCGGTGCGGACCATCCGCGTCATCGACATCGTGGGTCTGGACCGCCAGGCAGACGGAGGCACCCACGTCGGATCCACCGCCGAGGTGGGCAGGGTGAAGATCACCAAGATCCAGTCCAAGGGCCGGGGCTTCAGGAGAATCCGCGTCGCTCTGGAGGAAACCGGCACCTGAAACGAACCGTTCTCCCCGGCCGCGGGCGCCGACCTCGGTAGCCCACCCGGTTGGGCAGGATGCCGTCCATGGGTGTCCAGGGCGCCATTGCCGGACCCCGGTCGCCGCGGTTAGCGTCGTCCCGACGGAGGAGATCTGATGGGTGTCAAGGAAGACCTGGAGGCGAGGATCGGTGAGGTGACCGGCGTGGGCGAATGGCACACCGTCACCCAGGCCGACATCGACAAGTTCGCGGACGCGACCCGGGACCACCAGTGGATCCACGTGGATGCCGAGCGTGCAACCCGGGGTCCGTTCGGATCGACGATCGCCCACGGCTTCATGACCCTCGCCCTGATCCCCGGTATCGGCCCCCGCCTCGAAGTGACGGGGGTCGCGATGATCATCAACTACGGCCTCGAGAGGGTCAGGTTCGTCTCGCCCGTTCCCGCCGGTTCGAGGGTGCGGGTCGTCTCGGAGTTGGCCGCGGTCTCGGAGACCACCAAAGGGGTGAGGGTCAACGAGAGGGTCACGGTCGAGTTGGAGGGAAGCGACCGGCCCGCCTGCGTGGCGGAGACCGTGATCCTGCTGGTGCCCTGAAGGGGCACCGAACCATCGTGACCGGATCCTGGTCATCGGCCGTTGCCGGCTCCCTCTGAGGGATGCCGACCGCGGCGCACGTCCCCGGGAGGGTCCGGCGCCGCTAGATGGGAGGTGTGGCGCTTGCCCGTTCCCGGCAGACCCGGACGGCGACAAAGGGGTTGTACCTGTCACACCCGCCGGGCATAGTTCGGGGTGTCGCAAGCACAAACATCGCCGCAGTTCCGGACGCGGTGATCATCTCCGGATCTTCCGCATGGAGCAGGCGGCCGTGCCCGGACGGCACACCACCCACTCCGCTGCGGGGGACTCCGACTAGGCGTTGTCGAGGGACGGACGGCCGCGGTCGGTCGACGACCCGACATGGCGTGGTGGCGGCGGGGGAGGGCCCTCCGCGGCGGTCTCCGAGTCGTAGGTTTTCGCGATCTTCGCTACGGGCGGGAGGTTTCGCGCCGGCCGGGAGTGGTGGTGTGAAGGTTTTCGATCCTGGCGGCCTCGGCTACCCAACTGCGTTCTCACCGGAGGGCCCGGTGTTGGAGTTGCTCGTAAGCCAAGCCGGTGCACCCCACCCGTGCGCGGATCAGTCCAGTGGGAGATCCCGGTGTGTGTACGACCTCTTCCCGGGCCCGTAGTCACCCACCACATGCCCGTTCCCGGTGAGCACCCACTTGGTGGTGAACAGACCCTCCGCACCCATCGGGCCTCTTGCATGTACCCGGCCGGTAGCGATGCCCACCTCGGCTCCGAGCCCATACCGGAAACCGTCGGCGAAGCGGGTACTGGCGTTCCAGAAGACCGAAGAGGCATCGACCGATTCGAGGAACCGCCGGGCGACCTCGGAGTCACCGGTGACGATGGTGTCCGTGTGGGCCGATCCGTACGAATGGATATGGTCGATGGCGGTCTCGAGTCCGTCCACCACCCGGGCGGCGATGACCAGATCTCCGAACTCGCGTCCGAAGTCCGACTCGATCGCCGCGATCACACCGTCCGCCATGCCTTGAACGGCGTCATCCCCCCGGACCTCCACCCCGGCCTCGAGCAAGGCCTGCACCACGGCGGTGCCCGCCGGGAAGTCCCGATGGAGCAGGAGGGTCTCGGCGGCGTTGCACACTGCTACGTAGTTGGTCTTGGCGTCGACGGTCACCCGCGCAGCCATCGCGGGATCGGCGGCCGCGTCGACGAACACGTGGCAGATCCCGTCGGCGTGACCCAGCACCGGGATGCGCGACGACGACTTGATGGAGCGGACCAACTCGGCGGACCCGCGGGGGATCACCAGGTCTATGTACTCGTCCAACTCCAGCAGGTCGGTGACCGCCTCCCGGCCCTCGACGTTCTGGACCACATCCGGGTCCGCGCCCGCCTCGGTGACCGCGTCTCGGAGCAGGTCGGTGAGCACCCGGTTGGAGTGGAGGGCTTCCGAGCCACCCTTCATCAGGACGGCGTTGCCGGTCCGTAGAGCCAAGGATCCGATCTGGATGACCGCGTCCGGACGGCTCTCGAAGACGATCAGCAGCACGCCGATCGGAACCCTCACCTGTTCCAGGACCAGTCCGTCGTCCAACTCACGGCGGAGCAGGGGCTGTCCTGCCGGGTCGGGGTCTTCGATCAGCACCCTCACGCCCTCCCGGAGGGTCTCCAGCTTCGACGGTGTCAACGCCAGTCGTTTCAGGATGGGGCCGGGAAGCTCGTCGGCGCCGGGCGCGTCCAAGTCGAGTTTGTTGGCCGCGAGGAGGTCCGCCTCCCGCTCTCGAAGCAGGCGCTCGAGGTGGCGGAGCACCTCGGTTCGGGTGCTTGCGCCTGCCGCCGCCAGCCTCCTGTGGGCGCCGCGCGCCAGCGTTCCCCTGTCCATGGCCGTGAACACTGTTGACATACCGGTGGGCCAGTCTAGTGAGGCTTCCACCGGGCCGGATCGGCCGTGTGGCGAGTCTCATGGCATGAGCCTTGGGGGACGGTCGTGAGGCATCCGTAAGGGCACCGGGAGACGTCGACCCGACAACCGGATCCTTGGCAGTAGTCCGCTGGTCGGGCCGTTCATCCGCATCGGCCGGGCGAGGTGCGGGTCCGGTGACCTGGTCGAGTCACCGGTCGCACAATTCCTGCGAACTATCCTTCCGGTGTGGATGAGGGGACGGTCCCGAGAGCGCCCGGACACCATCGAACCCTGGAAGGAGTGACCGCGGGTGGGTACCGCTTCACGTTCCGGTTTACGGACCGGTCCATGACCGCCAGAACGGACTGGTCGGTCCCGGAGGTGGAGCATCCGGATGTCGACATGCTCGAACGCCAGCGTCGAGCACTCCGCCACGGACGCAGTCCCCTGCCGTAGCGGGGACTACCCCGCGACTGGGTCCGGCAGGCGATCGACGTGGCCCTGATGTTCGATCGACAAGGTATACGTATTCGGGTCGACGGTGCGTCAAGAGGACACGCTCCGGTCGGATATCGACCTTCTCGTCGCCTTCGACTGTATGCCGGTGGAGACCTGGGACCGGTGGGAACAGGAGATCAGATACGTTTCGAGGTTCTTCTGCCCCTACCCGGTGAACGTCTTCGTGACCGATGTCGAGGACCTGACCCGGATGCGAGACCTGGTCGTCAGTCCCTGCAGGTGGGCCCAGGAAGACGGACAACTGGTGTTTGACAAGCAGGCGGGCACCGGGACATGAGCAGCCTCCCGAACAGCGGACGCGAGATTGCCGAGGAATGGCTGGCACGGGCCGAGTGGCGGCACTCCACCGGTCTGAGGGCTCTAGACGAGACGGGGGATACGAAGGAAGCGGTCAGGGACTTCGCCTCAGCCGGGGAGTTGGCGCTCAAGGCCGTCTACATCAAGCTCGGAACCCCGTTCCCCCGGACACACAGCGTGTGGGAACTGATGGAGGAGTGTCCCGACCAGAGCGTGCAGGACGTGCTGGAGGGACACTCCGAGAGGTTCGTGAAAGAGTTCTCCCGCAATTACCTGGCGCCGTGCGTGCGGGCGCGACCCGTACCCGCGGAGGACATCGAGGTGTGCAGACGCTTCTCCCGCCGCATGATGCGGTGGGCGTCGGGTGTCGTCGGGGACTTAACATCCGATCCCAGCCCGACCGGCCACCTTCGCGATTCGAACCCGGACAGGATGTAGCCGCCCTGCGCATGTCGAAACCCGAGTGGTCCACCGACCCTCCTCACTCGGTGGCGGGGGTTTTCAGCCGGAGGCCGGGAGCCGGTACCGGGGGCCTACGACATCCCAGTCCATGTGGTTGCGCACGAACTCGTTGGCCGCGTCCCGTACCGGGGCGTAGTCCCAGGAGGTCCGCTCGCCGGTCTCCATGGCGTCATGGATCAGCTGCCGGGTACGTTGCGAGGTGAGCACCTGCTCCCGGATGGCGCCGCTGTCCCATCGCTGTCCCACCTCCGCGGCGAAGGCGGCTGATAGCCCGGCGTGGTCGGGGTCACCGGCCAGGTTCACCCGTTCCAGCGGGTCGGCCTCCAGGTCGTAAAGGAGGGGCGGGTCGGTGTCGCAGTGGATGTACTTGTGGCGCCCCCGGCGGATCATGAACATCGGTTGGGTCGTCATCTCGGCCATGTACTCGCAGGTCGTCTCGTCGACCGGGTCCCGGCCTCCGGCCGCGCTCTCCCACAGGCTGCGCCCGGCGGGGGGTTCGGCCAACTCCGGCCCGACTCCGCCCCCCGCCGCGGCATCGAGCAGCGTCGGCAGCAGATCCAGCAGAGAGCAGGCGTTGGGGACGGTGCGTTGCACTATGTCAGGTCCCGCCATGATGAGCGGAACCCTCGCCGAGCGCTCGAAGAACGACATCTTGAACCACGTACCCCGGTCACCCAGCATGTCGCCGTGGTCGCTGGTCACGATCACCACCGTTTCGTCGAGCTGTCCCGTCTCGTCGAGCGTTCTCAGGAGGGCGCCCAGCCATGAGTCGAAGTAGCTCGTGTTGGCGTAGTAGGCGTGGCGGGCGTTGCGGCAGCCGGGCTCGTCGTAGCCGATGCTCTCGACCTGGATGCCACGGCGGATGCGCCGCGTGTGGGGATCGAGGGAATCCTCCGGTGGCACGTCGGGAAGGTCGATGTGGTCATGGTCGTAGAGGTCCCACCACTCCGGTCTGGCCACGTAGGGGTCGTGGGGATGGATGAACGAAGCGACTAGGAAGAACGGCCGGTCGTCTCGGTCGCGGGCCATGTCGTACAGGTGCCTCACCGCGGCGAAACCCACTTCCTCGTCGTAGTCGATCTGGTAGGTCGCCGACGCCCGGCCGGCCTCGGCCAGGCTGTCCATTCCGTGGTACCACTTGTCGATCCGGTCGCCGGACAACTGCCACTGGGGTGTCCAGGCGAAGTCCGCCGGGTAGATGTCGGTGGTCAGCCGGCGCTCGAAACCGTGCAGCTGGTCCGGCCCAACGAAGTGCATCTTCCCCGACAGGGTGGTGCGGTATCCGGCCCTCCGGAGGTAGTGGGCGAGAGTCGGTACCGATGCGGGTAACTCGGCCGCGTTGTCCCAGGCGCCGATGGCCGACACTGGTTGTCCGGTCATCATCGCGAACCGCGACGGGGCGCACAGCGGCGAGGGACAGTAGGCGCTGTCGAAACGGGCGCCCCGCTCGACCAGGCTGTCCATGGCCGGTGTCCGGACCAGCGGATGCTCGTAGGCTCCGGTGAAGTGCGGCGCCAGCTGGTCTGCCATCACCAGTAGGACGTTGGGCTTCCTCGTCGAGCCGGACATGACGCTACCTCCATACCGTTCCGGTGGCCTTCGAAGCCCCCGGCCGTAGCGTGGGGCGCCACCGAGTGTACGGGGTTGCGGTGAGCTCATCGCGGCAGAGCCGGATCCGGTCGGTACCGGAATGCGGGCCGGGAGCCCGGGCCGATGGCGACCCCGCCGGCTCCCATGGCCGGACCGAGAGCGGCTCCCTTGTCCTGTCCGGTTCCCTTATGCAACGGTTTAGAGTGCACCGAGCTTTCGGACAATCATTAGCCGAGACCGACAATCCGGATTGGCGGGGAAGGCTTCTACCCTACGGCTAAGCTCCAGACGGCAAAGTCCCGGATTCTCGAGGCTGCGCATCGAGGGTCTGTCCAGGTTTGGGCAATCGACCCCCGCGGTGGCCTCCATCCCGGTCGAGACGGCGGAGATCGATGCTGTTCGAGCCCGCCCGGCGAACCGAAAGGGGAAGTCATTCCATGATCGGCGTTCTGGCCCGCTTCTCAGCACGGAGGCCACTGCTCACCATCGGTCTCTGGGTGCTGGCGCTGGTGGTCTCGTTGGGTCTCATCGACCGCCTGCTCGACACCGCCACCACCACCGACTTCCGCCTCGCGGGTCGTTACGAGTCGGAGAAGGCTTCCGCCCTGCTGGAGGATCGGCTACGGGGGCCGAAGCAACTGACCGAACTGGTGGTGGTCCAGTCGCCGTCCCTCACCGTGGATGACGCGGCCTTCCGTGCGAAGGTCGAGTCGATCGCAGCCGACGTGACCGCCCTCGGACCCGACAAGGTGACCCTGCTGGACCACTTCTACCTGACCTCCAACCCCGTCATCGTGTCCCTGGACCGCCAGACGACCATCCTGGTGTTCGGCATGACCGGGAACGCCGACGCCGCCACGGTGAACGTGGAGGAGGTGGTCCACATTGTCGAGGAGGCGAGTGCGGCCGACGACTTTCGGGTGCTGATCGGGGGCGACGCCAGCGTTGCCTACGAGACCAACGAACTGGCGCTCGAAGACCTGGAGAAGGGCGAGCGGTTCGGTGTTCCGGTTGCGCTGATCATCCTCCTCGTGCTTCTCGGCGCCGTCGTCGCCACCCTGCTTCCGCTGGGGCTCGCCGCGTTCGCCATCGTTCTGGCAACGGCTGGCATAGCGGTCATAGGCCAGCAGTTCCAACTGGTCTTCTTCGTCCGTCTGATGGTGGTGATGATCGGCCTGGCCGTGGGAATCGACTACTCGCTTCTCATCGTGTCGAGGTTCAAGGAGGAACTGGCGCGTGGCCTGGATACGTTCGACGCCGTGGTGCGGGCCGCCGCGACCGCCGGGCGCACCGTGGTGTTCAGCGGGGCCACCGTCGTGCTGGCTCTCGTCGGTCTCCTCATCACGCCGGCGTCCTTCTACCAGTCTCTGGCCTTGGGCGCGATCGTGGTGGTCATCTTCGCGCTGTTGGGGACCCTCACGCTGCTGCCTGCCGCCCTGTCACTGCTCGGTCCGAGGGTCGATCTCCTCCCCATACCGTTCCTGGCCCGTTTCTCCCTCAAGAGTCCCGACGTGAGCCAGGAGGGGTTCTGGGAGAACGTGACGCGGGTGGTCATGCGGCGCCCGGTCATCAGCATCCTCCTCGTCGGCATACCGATGCTGGCCCTGTCCTACTTCTACCTGGACATTCGGACGGGCCTGAACGACGTCAACACCTTCCCCGACGGCGCGCAGGCCAAGGAAGCCTTCCTCCTCCTCGAGGAGAAGTTCTCCGTGGGGAGTGTCAGCCCGGCCGGGGTCCTCAGCCCCGCCGAGATAGTCATCGACGGCGACGCCGACGATCCGCAAGTGGCAGCGGCGATAGGCGACCTGCAGAGGGAACTGTTCGTCAACCCCGCCTTTCCCGTCCCCCCGACCAAGACAGTCAACGATGCCGGCGATCTGACCCTCCTGTCCCTCCCCTTCCCGGGACAGCCGAGCAGTCCTGAGGCCGCCGACCAGGTGACCGTTCTCCGCGAGGAGATCATCCCCGCCTCCTTCGAGGGCGTACCGGCAGAGGTCCACGTTGGCGGTCTGACGGCGGAGGTGGCCGACTTCTACGGAATAGTCAGGTTCTACACGCCGATCGTCTTCGCCTTGGTGCTCGGCCTGAGCTTCATCATCCTGATGATGGTCTTCCGGTCGATAGTCATCCCGCTGAAGGCCATCATCATGAACCTCCTCTCGGTCGGCGCGACCTACGGGTTGCTGGTGCTCGTCTTCCAGAAGGGAATCGGGATCGACCTGTTCGGGTTCCAGCGGGCCGAGGTGATCGACGCCTGGATGCCGCTGTTCCTCTTCGCGGTGCTCTTCGGGCTCTCGATGGACTACCACGTGTTCCTGCTGAGCCGGATCCGTGAACGCTACGACGAGACCGGCGACAACACCGAAGCGGTCGCCTACGGGTTGCGCTCCACCGCCGGTATCATCACGGGTGCCGCCCTCATCATGGTTGTGGTGTTCGGGGCGTTCGCGACCGGGCGCACCGTCATCAACCAGGTGATGGGGTTCGGATTGGCCATTGCAGTTCTTCTCGACGCCACCCTCGTCAGATCGATCCTGGTCCCGGCGAGCATGGAGGTGCTGGGGGCGCGCAACTGGTACCTGCCGCCCTGGATGGGCTGGCTGCCCGATCTCCGGGTGGAGGCGGAGGACGGACACTGAGGCATGGGTTTGTAGAGGACGGGCCCGGAGGAACATGTTGCTTACCGTACCGACGGACTACGCGGAGGGCTTCGAGAAGGCCCGGTTGATCGACCCGCAGTTGGCGTCGAACTACATCGCCCACATGCTCATCACCGATCCGGCTGCGGACGCTTTCGTCGAACAGCTGTACTCGCAGAGACCCCGGCAGATAAACCAGACACTCCGCGTCGCCATGGATATGGACGAGGATGCGCTAAGGGACAGCCCGGCCTTCGTACGGGAGTTCTTCGACCACGCATCCACCCCACCGGACTGGCTAGACCCGGCCGCCTTCCTGCCCGGTATCCGCATGTTCCACCGGAATTCACCGGTCGTTCTGGCCTCGATGCTGGCCGGAACGTTGGTGGAGGGTTTCTCGACCAATATCAGCAAGTCCTTCTTCATAACGGGCCGGCTCCGGGATCAAGGTGTGCGGCGGCTCAAGCAGAACAACCGGCACATGATCGAGTGTTTCATGCCCGGTGGGCTGGAGAGGACCGGTGACGGGTGGAAGCTCTCGGTCCGCGTCCGGATCATCCATGCACAGATCCGCAGGCTCCTGGACAACTCGGATGACTGGGATCACGACGCTTGGGGGGCGCCCGTCAGCGCCGCGCATCTGGGCTTCGCGATCACGGCGTTCTCGGCCAGGTTGCTCAGGCACATGGCGAACCTGGGGGCGACCTATAACGACGAGGAGAGCGAGAGCTTCATGGCCGTGTGGCGCTACACCGGTCATCTGATGGGGATACCCGACACGATCCTGTTCGAGGACGAGGCGGCGGCGCTGAGGCTGTTCGAGATCGGCGGGATGTGCGAGCCCACCCCTGGAGTCGAGTCGATGGTGATGGCAAACGCACTGATCAATTCGGGGCCTCTGTTGGTGGGTATGACCGAACCCGAAATCCGGCGAAGCTTCAGCAAGTACGTCTATCGCGTGTCGCGGGCCCTGGTCGGCAAGCCGCTGTCCGACCAGCTCATGTATCCGGCCACACCGGTGGTCGGCGTTCTTCCCTGGTTCAGGATGCAGATGCGTTACAAGGCCTTCGTCCGCAAGTATCTGGCGAAGGTAGCCAAGCAGACCAACTTCACCGCTTTCACCTCCCTGCTGGAGGTGTCCGCATTCGACGAGGCAGGAATCAGCTACCGGCTCCCCGACCACGTGCACTCCGAAGAATCAAGCTTCTGGTAGCGGTCCGGAGCCGCAATGGAGGGGCAGTCGTAAGACTGCCCGTTCGAGGGGTCGGGCTAAGTTGACTCAAGAAGATAAAGTGCCGCAATGGAGGGGCAGTCGTAAGACTGCCCGTTCATGTGCAGATGCTGCTGGGCGCACACGGTACCCGGCCGCAATGGAGGGGCAGTCGTAAGACTGCCCGTTCAAATCCCTTCCATGTTATAAGCTTCGCTGTCATATGCGGCCGCAATGGAGGGGCAGTCGTAAGACTGCCCGTTCTCGCTCGCCTCCGTAGCGAGAGGGCCAGTACCAGTGCCGCAATGGAGGGGCAGTCGTAAGACTGCCCGTTCGCTCCCGGCCGGATCGGGCGGCACCGCGTTTGTGCCGCCGCAATGGAGGGGCAGTCGTAAGACTGCCCGTTCTTAGTCGGCGGTTCAGAAGCAAGATCCGAGTGATCGGCCGCAATGGAGGGGCAGTCGTAAGACTGCCCGTTCACCGTTGGGCAGCCTATCGCCTGGCGATGGCCCAAATTGCCGCAATGGAGGGGCAGTCGTAAGACTGCCCGTTCTTACACTTGTGACGGTAGCTTGATCCGGGTGTGTAGGCCGCAATGGAGGGGCAGTCGTAAGACTGCCCGTTCCTACGGTAATCGATCCCAGGGCCGCAGCTCTGTACCTGCCGCAATGGAGGGGCAGTCGTAAGACTGCCCGTTCCAGCCCCGGCGCTGGTCGGTGGCGGTCAGTGATGCTGCCGCAATGGAGGGGCAGTCGTAAGACTGCCCGTTCCTTCACAGCGGCGTACAGATTCTGCTGGGTCGGGCTGCCGCAATGGAGGGGCAGTCGTAAGACTGCCCGTTCCGCCGGTGCCGCGTTCTCCCAGGCGACCGGAGCGATGCCGCAATGGAGGGGCAGTCGTAAGACTGCCCGTTCGCTACCGGAGCGACTACCAACATGATATCGCCTAGTGCCGCAATGGAGGGGCAGTCGTAAGACTGCCCGTTCCCAGATTCAACAGCTCTTTCATTAGCATTCTGAACTGCCGCAATGGAGGGGCAGTCGTAAGACTGCCCGTTCCTCCTGAACAATTTCGTGTCCATGGAAGGCCGAAGGCCGCAATGGAGGGGCAGTCGTAAGACTGCCCGTTCCTTTCCCACGCCGGCCGTCCTCGTCGTACATGTACAGGCCGCAATGGAGGGGCAGTCGTAAGACTGCCCGTTCTCGCCACCGGTCCGCCACCACCAAACTCGGCCGACCGCCGCAATGGAGGGGCAGTCGTAAGACTGCCCGTTCTTCGCATACCTTATGAACCCACGAGTGGTTGGGCTGCCGCAATGGAGGGGCAGTCGTAAGACTGCCCGTTCCATTGGAACTTGTACGCCGACCCGACAGCCACGTCGGCCGCAATGGAGGGGCAGTCGTAAGACTGCCCGTTCCTTACAGCGCCATTATAGCAGGGTCACGCCAGGGCGGCCGCAATGGAGGGGCAGTCGTAAGACTGCCCGTTCCACCACGTTCACTCCGTCCCAGCAGAATCTGTATGCCGCCGTGCCGCAATGGAGGGGCAGTCGTAAGACTGCCCGTTCCTTCACAGCGTCGTACAGATTCTGCTGGGACGGCACGCCGCAATGGAGGGGCAGTCGTAAGACTGCCCGTTCCAGATGGCTGCACTCGGAGGTGGGATACCTATGGAGACGCCGCAATGGAGGGGCAGTCGTAAGACTGCCCGTTCCCGCACGGCCCGGACTACGGTGTCCACCACGATCTGCCGCAATGGAGGGGCAGTCGTAAGACTGCCCGTTCCCCGGGGACGGAGCATCGATCGGCAACGGCGCGAACGCCGCAATGGAGGGGCAGTCGTAAGACTGCCCGTTCCTGGCGGGCGGAGCCGTCGCCGTACAGGCCAGTTGAGCCGCAATGGAGGGGCAGTCGTAAGACTGCCCGTTCATCCGGCTACGGCTCCGGCGACGGCTGGGGCGCTGGGCCGCAATGGAGGGGCAGTCGTAAGACTGCCCGTTCGCGTCCGCCGCTGGTACAGTATTTTGGCCCGCAGGGCCGCAATGGAGGGGCAGTCGTAAGACTGCCCGTTCCCGGCTATGGCGGCGGATCGTGGCCGACTACGGCGACCGGCCGCAATGGAGGGGCAGTCGTAAGACTGCCCGTTCCGCTGTCAGGGCCGCTTCCGCTAGCGCCCTCGACGCGCCGCAATGGAGGGGCAGTCGTAAGACTGCCCGTTCATCTGCGGGATCTGCGGCACGCCGAATGTCTGGCCACCGCCGCAATGGAGGGGCAGTCGTAAGACTGCCCGTTCCAACAACTGTTCACCAAACTCAGCCGACAAGACCACAGCCGCAATGGAGGGGCAGTCGTAAGACTGCCCGTTCGGGGAACAGCAGCCGAAACCCGGCAACGAGGCCCTAGGCCGCAATGGAGGGGCAGTCGTAAGACTGCCCGTTCCTGTCCCTCTGCAGGTACGTCACGCAGGCCAGACAGGCCGCAATGGAGGGGCAGTCGTAAGACTGCCCGTTCCTAGCTATTTTGGGTTAGCTATTCTGTTGCCTAACCGCCGCAATGGAGGGGCAGTCGTAAGACTGCCCGTTCCGTGTCCGACTTCCTTCCGCCGTACCCAGGGCGGAGGCCGCAATGGAGGGGCAGTCGTAAGACTGCCCGTTCGCCGGCCCCGCCGGAGTAGACGGTCGTCGTGGAGGGCGGCCGCAATGGAGGGGCAGTCGTAAGACTGCCCGTTCCCACGTTCTCCCCGAGCCAGCAGAATCTGTACCCCGCCGTGCCGCAATGGAGGGGCAGTCGTAAGACTGCCCGTTCACGCCGGTGCCGCGTTCAACCAAGCGACGGGAGCGATGCCGCAATGGAGGGGCAGTCGTAAGACTGCCCGTTCCACGTCCTGCACACGCTCGCCGGGGCGGCGACGCCCAGGCCGCAATGGAGGGGCAGTCGTAAGACTGCCCGTTCACTAGCCATTTAATGGGTTAGCTATTCTGCTTAACCGCCGCAATGGAGGGGCAGTCGTAAGACTGCCCGTTCGGCTCGCCCCGAAACCTAGCCCTGACCTGGGGCTTTGTCAAGGTTTGCGAGCGGTACTTGAAAGGGCGGCCATGGTGGAGTCCGTATTCGGTTGTCAAGGAGCCGGAAACCCCTGGTAGAGCCACGAAACGAGCGCTTACGGGGGTTGCTGGTGTCACCAGACCGCTCGCATCAGATAATCACGGCACCGGATGCGGGCAATCTAGCCGCGACACCCATGAACTGGAAGCACTCGCGGCCGCGCTCCTCCGGGGCACCAAGGTCTACGATAGCTATGGAATCGGCAGCGTGGTGGATCACCGCGCCGAGGTCTGTCTTCAGCGAGAGCAGTTCCATGGCGTCCAGGTCGCAGATGAACACGCTGTACTGGAGGCTCCATCCGTAGCCCTTTACCGTCTTGTGGACTCGGCGCAACCGTTTGTCATCTCGGATATCGTACGCCACTAGGTATCTCTTGCGTTTAGCCATCTCTATCTCGTCATGAACGGTACGTATTCGGGAATCTCGCCCAGAAGATAGGCACCGAGCATTCGAGCTTGAACCTCCAGCACACGACGGTAGGTGATGCGGTACTTGTACGTCGGATGGATCACCTGATGATCCATCCGTCTCTCGTAGGCAGCAAGGAACGAGCGTCGGGCCTGTTGATTCAGGGCCACTCCTTGGGCACGGATGATGAAACCGGATGAGCGGATCTCGCCGTTGTTGATCACGTTGACTACTACGGAGTCGGCGACGAGGGGGCGGAACTCTTCGGCCAAGTCGAGGGCTAGAGCAGGTCGGCCGAATCGAGGTCGGTGGTAGAGCCCTAGGTAAGGGTCGAAGCCGACACCCAGCACCGTGGCGGTCAGGTCTTTGACGAGAAGCGAGTATCCGTAGGAGAGGAGGCAGTTTACCGCGTCGCGTGGGGGCCGCCGGTTACGCCCGTTGACATCGAAGGTGCCAAGTTCGTCATTCTTGAGCATTCCTGAGAAACGTCCGAAATAAAGACGAGCTGCTGTTCCCTCGATGCCGAGCAGCGACTCAACTGATGTCGCGGAGACTGCCTGATCTGCCAGTCGCTTCAGTTGCGGGAGCACGGGGCCTGTGTTGGTACGGGAGTTCCTTCGGAGGAACGTACGACAGTTGCGGATCTTGCCTTCGACCAAGCGTCTCGCTACAGGAAGGCCGGCTTGAGCAGCGATTGCAGCTTGGCGCCTGCGAAGTTCCACGTGCTTGGAGGGGAGTCCTTCGGCGATACCCTGGAACCATCCTCCGTAGGAGAACCAGCAAACCGGTATCTGTCTGCTAAAGGCGGCACGCATCAGCTGTGAGGACAGTTGGACATTGCCGTACACGGAGATCTGAGACACGTCGATCGCCCGAACCTGCGTGACTGTCTTGTTGTGGTGAGTCACGGTGACCCGTCCCCCACGCATGCCGACCTTCGCTCCCTGCTCGGTTATATATAGAGGTCTCGCAGCGGAATCGCGCGGCGTGAGTCGCCGAGGTCGTCTTCTGGATCGGCGGGTGTGGAGGTTGGTCTCATCAGGTAGGCAGATACCAACCAGGGAACATCGCGGGCACTTGGGACTATCGACAAGCGGCGGCGGAGGATCCGGTGCGGCCGCCACCGACCGGAGCGGTTCGAGCACCCCGAGCGTCCTCGAGACAAGCTCGTTGTCGAATGGCACGGTCACGCGGTGTCGTGTCTCCGCAAAGTAGATCTGACCCTCTGTGCACTCGTATCCGTTGTCCCTCAGCAGCAGGCCGATCGCGCAGAGCTGGATCAGTTCCGGGGACCAGGCCGGTCCGTGGGAAGGTGGCCGACCCCGCTTCACCTCGATCGGAGTAACACTGCCATCAGCAGTTCCTTCGACGATGTCCGCCTTGGCGGTCAAGCCCAGCCGCTCCGAGCCGAGCGCCACCGAACGAGCGATACGTACCGGCTCGTCCTCCGACGAGTCGCCTATAAGTCCTCCACCTAGGTCAACCCGTCGATGGACAAACCGTCCTTCAACGGTATCGGGGTTGTCCTCGAAGCGGGCCTGCACCCATTCCAAATAAAAGAGACGTGGACAGTACTCGAATTCGTTGACCATTCGAACTGGTACGAGCTTCGGTACCTCAGTCACTTGACCATATGACCTCCGGCGGGCCGAACGTTCCGTACCCTCCTTGATCAGATCGCCGGATTGCGGAGCGCATGATCGAGCTGATTCCCCACCCGTGGTAATTGGGTGAGCGCTTGTCTAACTCGTTGTGGTCTCCGGTTGCATGGAATAGAAGGGACCGTACGACGTTTGGTGTGGCTGGCCGTGTCCAAAGGGGCCAGGTGTACGTTCCGCCCCTCCTCCAGGGACCGGCACAGCCCTGAGTCAGAGTTCGATCGCGGCCTCGGGCATCCCGGCCGGCGTAGACAGGGTGGCAGCTCAGTCCGAGGATGGCGAGTGCCTCGGCGCCGGGGTTGGTCAGTTTCTTATTCTTCGCCGGGTTCGCTGCTGCTAATGCATAGATCCGGTCATCGGTAGTGTCCCAACCCAAGGACGACAGGGGACTCGAGTAACTCCATGGTCCGGCCAGACCTTCCATCAGTCCATCGCGGTCTACTTTTGTGAGTATGTCGCGAGCGATCTTTAGAAACTTGAGTTGACCAGCCGTGAAGTAAAGGTCGGTCGGCTTGGCGACCTTCCCCGCGCCGTCGAGATTTCCTTCCGCTACCAATGCGGTGGCGAAGCGGTTTCCGGGTTGGTCGGAGCGGGTGCTCTCCAGGTATCTGGTGAGGTCCTGGCGACTGAACTTGCCCGTATTGTCTGCCTTGGAACCGAGTCCGGGGTTCAAGGCGGGACTGTCAGCCCACATGGGAAACACTCTGAGGGCTTGATCCAGCACGCGCTCGATGGCGAACTCCGGGTCAATGACGGCGTGAGGAATGATGTGGCTGCTCCACCAGAGCTTCGGTTGATCCGGCTCCGTATTGAAGAGCACTTGCACGCCCAACGCGGCAAGGAAACCCAATGGGTTGGTCCCTTCGAGGCCGCGCAGGCGGATTCCCTCGCTCACCTCTGAGCCTCCTTTTCGCTTTGCCGATGATCGGCTAACCGGAGGATCGCTTCCAACCAGGCCAGGCCGTGGTGGCCGTATCGTTCTACGAGCTTCCAGAATCGCTCGGCGCTCTCCAGCGCGACATTGGTTTCCGCCAGATCGGAGGAAGTTTCCATCTCATGTCTGCGATGTCGGTGCCGAAGCAACCTCGCGCTCGGATCCTCGAGCACCGGGGGGAGGGGCCGTCCGTAACCATGGTGGGTCATGATCAGGTGGAGGACGAGATCACGATCATGTGCTTCAGCGAGCACATCGGCATTCGATAGGACCAGCGCGGTGCTCGCTACCTCGTGCCGCATGCCCCGCGGGTAGCTGCGTACCGTACGTGTTCCCGGCACCGACTTGGCAAGGGGCTCTTCGAGCATCTCCAGCTTGACTACATCGCCACCCACGAGTTGGGCTTGAAACCGTCGGTCGACCTTACCGAGATCATGCAGGAGCCCGGCTAGTCGAAGGTCTTCTCGGAACTCGGTTCCCAGACCCAGCCTATTGGCGAACTCTGCAGCCCTATCACCGACACCGTTCAGGTGGTCACGTAGAGTCACGGCGGTTCCGGTAAACGAGACAGAGGCGTCTGACCCATCGAGAGTTGAGCTGTCCACAGTCCTCTCGACGATGATCGGGTACTCACGGTTACCGGACAGTTCGAGGTCGAAGCCCCTTCGGAGTCGCTGACAGGCCCTCACCAGACGTTCAGAGGCCGAAGCCGTGACCGTGTTATCGATCCAGGCAGTGATCAGATCCCTGGTGGTCACTTCAGCTTCTTCATCCGCGATGAGGCCCATCGAGTCGGGGTGGATACGCGGATCGAGGCGTAGCGTTACGCGGCGGCCGTTGGCTTCTTGTGCCTCGTCGCCGAGATCCTCCACGGATTGGGTGGAGGCCGGATCCCAGCTGCCTGCGGTCAAGCCGCCCTGGTCGGGATTAACGATGAGGACATCACCCGGTCGGAGATCGTTGGCATCCGCAATCGGTTCCGGATCGTTGTCGTAGCCCACCCAGCGATGGGCTTCCCGGCCCACATCCCGATGGTATGGCCTCAGATCGGCAGCCAACGTATCGACATCCGCCACAGGTGGCTCCGGCTGTCTTTCGCCCGAGTGCGCAAGCCAGGCCCGTGCCGCGCCAATCGGCACCTGCAGGTACTCGGAGGGGCGGGGCGGTACCAGTTTCAGTGTCTCTAGTGACCGGTCGTGACGCCACACGACGCTGATGTCCGCGTTGTTGGGCTCGCCGAGGCCATGAAGGAACGGGTCTATGGGCGGCTGAACGATCGGTTCGGGACGGGTCTGAGTCCACGCTTCCATGTGGGTGTCCAGAAGGAGGGGGACGTTGGGGGTAGGCGCTGAAGCACTCTCCGGGAAGCCGTCAAGGTCCTCCGAGGCTGGGCCGACATCAAACCCGGAACCGCCAAAGCGGCTGACGAGTTCCCGCCATGTTTCCTTGGCCGCGTCGCCATAGATGGGATCGGGCTTCTTTGCGTTCATCTCGGACCGGACACCAAGGACGATTGCTTCGGCGGCTGCACCGGTTCCGTCCGCGTACGTTCCTCGACGGTCCAGCCGCCCGAATCGCTGCCGCAGGCTGTCGATCGGTGCACACTCCGTAATCAACAGGTCGAAGCTGAAGTCGGCTCCCACCTCGATTGCCTGGGTGGCTACCACGATGGTCAAGTCCGAGTCTGTTGTTTGGCGATCAGGGTCGACAGCCGTTTCGATCTGCTCGAGAACGCGAGCGCGGTCAAGCGGTCGCATCCGGCCCGTAACCAGATGAGCCTTAGGGTCTGCGGCCTCGAGTGCCTCGTATGTCCGCCGCGCGGTGTTTACCCGATTTACGACGATCCCGATGCTACGGGCGGAGTCGAGCTTGGTCCTCTTCAGGAGTTTCTGTACCGCCTTGGGCACGGCCTCCTCCGCCGATCTGCCCGGAATCGGCACGAGTCTTCCGCGCTTCACTGCTGTAACCCGCTTACGGAGGACCTCCGAAGCCTGGAGATCGGTATCCAGAATCGTGAATGGCTGTGCTTCCTTGTTCTTAGGTGTGGCCGACATCTCGACGACCTGTATCGGGCGTGGAAGGGTTCCACGGTCCAGATGTGTGACGGCCCGGAGGGTCTCCGCAAAGGGTCTGCTCAGATGGACCTCGTCCAGGATGACCAGGCAATCGTTGCCGGCGAGCCCGGCGTGGATCGGCCGCATGCCGGGTGACACTCCGTAGCCGCGGAACAACAGGCGCGAGCCGAACTGATCCACCGTTGATACCACCACCCAGGGCTGGTCCGGCCGGTGTGTCCACTCATTGTCTATTGGCACACCTCCCCTCAGCGCGGCTACTCCCAAGGGTGCACCATCCGTGATGGCGAGGAAGCGTTCTCGAATACGGAGAAGGAGGCCGCTCTGGGCGCGAGAGATGGCCCTCTCGATCACCCTCGCTCGCTTGCAAACCTGGTCGACGATGATCCGGCGGTCAATCACGAATACGACCCGTCGAGGGAAGCGGTCGGGTTGTGCAGCGAGGGTGAACACGGCCGTATCGATCGCGGCTGTCTTGCCACTGCCGGTAGGTAGATCGATCACCTCTGGCCAGCGGCCATCCTCGAGTACGGTATCGGTTAGCCTGACCTGCCACGGAAATGGCTCGAACCCATGAACTGAGCGGAAGTACGCCGAGAAGTCAGCGATGGTCAGACTACCCATCGGCGGACCTCCGTTCGGGTACGGGCCGCATAAGGCCCAATCCCAGATAGCGGCCGGCCCCGAGCACCAACGGTCCGGCGATCGGGTTCTCGAAAGTGACGGCTGCATGAACGAGTCGGCGGGCGATTAGGCGACCTCCGGGTCCCGGCTGGCGGAATGTAGGAAATGCTGGAGCGGGGCGGGCGCCCGTGATGAGAGGAGCGAGCGAGACAGCGACATCTTGCGGCTCCAGTAGTCGGACGTGGCGGCATGAATCAATGACCGCATCCTCCGCGCGAGCCCAAGCCTTTCTTCGTGCGACGGCGGAACCTGAACTGAGGCGGCCTGGATGCGTTGGCAATGCGATCGGGATAGCAGACACCCAGCGACGCGCCGGTCGCCGCCACACAGAAGGTCTCAGCGTGACCAGTGGACCCGGCCCGCTGATCCGATCCATCTGCAGTCTCCCGCGTCGGCCCAGCGTGAGGGTCAGCGGGTCTTGAACCTCTTCCCAATGGCCGACCGCCCTAAGCGCCGCACGTCGAGATCCGGTGGAGAGTTGCCCCGGCATCGCAAGAGCGACCCCCATCAATCGGCCGTCGGCGTGATCGTGCCCTACCCATGGCAGGGGCAGGAAAGCAACGTGAGGCTCGGTCGACGGATGGCCCGTCTCGCGGTGCCCGGAAAGCCCCTCGGGGATCGGATCGCTGGCGTGGCGCAGGACAGCACCTCGAAGAGCTGATGCCACCGCGACGGCGATGGTCGATGGATACCGCTTGGAACCTTTTCTGAAGGCGAATACCAGCCAGTCCCCCGCCGTGTCCGGTCTGCCTGACACATCTGGAGTAGCGCCGGGACTTGGTAGTCGGTATCTGACGGGTTTGAACGGAAGAATCCGCGGCTTGCTTCCTCGATGCCTCGTGTACTCACGTTCAAGCGCATCGAGTTGCCCCGGTCCGACCGATCGCAGAACCGTGCCACCCTCGCCGGGCACAAGGTTTGGCGTTTGCCCGTTCCCCACGACCCGGCACGCGACCAGAGAAGACGAGTGTCCCAGCCTGGTAAGCCGCGCGCACAAATCATCAACAGCGCGGACGAGATCGGCGCTCGGACTGGACTCCCACATGTACGTGACACGCGGCTCTTTCAGGGTCACCGATGGGTAGTTACGGGCCTGCCCGGTCCGTACTTTATCCGATGCTGATATCCATCCGGGAGGCAGGATGTCCACAGCTGACTTGACCGGAGTGTTACCCACCGAGGAGACGATGGCTGAGACGTCGCGCTGCTTCCTCAGCCGGGACTCAAGACTACGGACTCTCTTCGTTGCTTCACTACGCTGTGCTTCCTCGATCTCCCATTCAAGTCTCGCAATTGCTCGAGCCCGATTCTCGTACGGACGTTGCGGGACTATTCGCGCGTCGTTGACAGGGACGAAATGGGTCACCACCGTGCGCTGCTCCGCGTCTGGAGCCGCGATCGAGGGCGGGCCCTGGGCCTCTAACCACTCGAGGGCGGTGCGTTCTACCTGGTCCGGAGAATCGTCGTCGGCCCAGGTCGCTACTAGCGCCGAGAACAGCCGAGCCGGATGGGGCGGCCACTCAGGCCGCCCTCGATCATGATGCGCGGTGGCGACATACCGGCCGGTTAGGAAGTTGACCTCGATTGCGAACACGTTCAGTCCGATGGCTGTTGAGTGGTCGAGAGCGCTCGGCTGCGCTTGATGAGTTCCACGAGCTTCGGCGCGGGGACCATGACCATTTCGTCCGTCTGCCAGCCGATTCCTTCATCGGAGGCGTGGGAGGAGGCGCGGTCGAGAATGTTCCTGGCCGCGTGCCGGTCAATTGTGACCACTTCCGCAGGAGATCCGTCCCGACCGACCAACTCGACACGTGGAGGGTGCTCCGGGATCAACAAGCAGCGGGAGCGGAGGTCATAGTCCATCTCGTGCTGGTATGCGATCGAGGCAACACCCAGAGCCGCTACGGCGGTCCGGGCCGCGATCTCGGCGGCTCGACTGTGCCCAGAAAACCTCAGGCGCCGAAGGGCGGCTAGTGAAAGGACGGTGGTCTGTACGGCCTGGGAGATGGTTACCCCTCCGGCATCGGTGTCGATGGAAGGCGCGATATTCCCGTGGTTGATTTCCGCCGGCCTGCCGTCGCCCTTGATCTCTGGCTTACCCTTCTTCCGGGCGGCTTCGGAGTGCTCGAGAGTCCACACCTGGTCAGGGTCTTTGTGTATGAAGATCTGCCGGGCTACCGCCTCCCGCTCGATCTGGAGTGGGTCGAGACGGCTACCGACCTTCTTGCCGATCTGGGCATCGAGACCGACGATTTCCGATACGTACGCTCGTTGGAACTTGGAACCCAGTCCGCCCTTGGGACCTGTCGAGTCCCACATCCCGAATACGAGCGCGGTCGGCGAGTATTGGAAGAGTGCTGTCGCGTTCCGTGGTTGTGCATCCGTGATGGCACGTCCGGCATCAGACAGACGGAAAAGTGTTCCTCCGAGCAGGCTATCTCGGAAGATGGCGTCCGCCAGTCGATGTGGTGCTTCCAGGACGGTCAACCGACCGATGTCACCGATCTCCCTTTCTTGCCCGAAGTCGACCAAAGGCACCGGGAACTTCAGTTCCCCCGACTCCCAACCTTCGAGCAACGCCAGTTCGGCGCGGTTGGCCTGGGACGCAACCGAGTCGAGCAGAACGCTGGTGGACACTTTGCCGTCGTGATGCCGCTCCTCCACGGCGTACCTGTGTTCGGCGTTCTGTGCAACAGCGTAGGTCGGAGGGAACACCTTGTCGCCCTGGCCCCCGGCTGGCTGGAGCGTGGTCCGAGACCTGAGGGCAACCGCATCACCGGCGACGGCGTCCCGGAGCCGTTCGAACGTGAGTTCTGCCATGTCTCTTCCTCCACTTCATATCGCGCCTTGGTCTCCCAAGTATAGGGCGGAAGTGTGACAAATCCTGGTCTTTTCTGAAGAGAACGCGAAGATTCTCCCCTAGATCGCGAATAGTTCGTAAATTCACTCCTGTCGCCCTGGCAGGCTCGGGATCAGGCAGTATGACGGCATCTGGACATCGCAACATTCGAGGAAGATCGTGGGCCGCATCCCTACGGTCTTTCCGGAGAACACGCGTGGGGTGCGCAGCTAAAGCGGATCGCGTTCGGGACAGTACGAGTCAGTGGCCGGTTCGTGAGTTATCAGAGGGATCGAGCTCCTTGGCATCGAAGCTGGCCGGTAGTACGATGACCAACGACGGCATCAGCATTGGCTATACACTTTTAACGGTGGAGGAGAAGGAAGGAAAACACTCATGGATGCGGTAGCGATTACCGCTGTCGGCTGGATAGTGGTCATCGCGCTCAACCTGTTCACCGTGGTGATGAGCCGACGCGACAAGGTTGGCGAGCGTCTCGGTCAGCTGGAGCAGCGAGTTGCCCGGATCGAGGGTCGGCTAGGCATTGGTGCCGGTGACGTGACCTGACTCCGCCGTCGCCACGGCTCTCGGCTGGAGCGTGCGTTCCGCCAGAAACGAGTACCGCACCGGATGCTACCGGAACAATCCGTCGAGGCCCGGACCGGGATAGGCACTCCAGAACCTGGTATCGAGGGCTTTCCACGCGGCAGCACCCGGATGCCCCCGAGTACCTGCCGGGTCTCAAGTGGTCACGCGCAACCAAGGGAGTCTGGTCACCATGGAGTGGTCCTGCCAGATGTGGCAACATTGGGCGGTAGATGGAAACGATGCCTGGCTCGGAGGGAATACCACCGGAGGGTTCTGACGCGGGTGAGGAGTTCACGTCGCTGGCCGGCCGGTTACTGGTGGCGATGCCCGGGATGCTCGACCCGAACTTCTCGAGGACCGTGGTGTTGATGGTCGAGCACAGCCAGGAGGGGGCGGTGGGGTTGGTGCTGAACCGACCTACCCAGGCCGATCTGCTGGATCATCTCCCCGGCTGGTGGTCGGCGGCGGTCAATCCTAGGGTGGTGTTCGTCGGGGGGCCGGTGGGGGAAGGAGGGGGGATCGGTCTGGCTCGTGGTGCCGGTTCGGCGCCGTTGGAGGGTTGGCCGGAGGTGCTGGGCGTCCGGGCCGTCGATCTCGAGTCCGTACCGGAGCCCGACTCGGGACTCGAAGCGCGGGTGTTCACCGGATACAGCGGGTGGGGTCCGGGGCAGCTGGAGTCGGAGTTGTCGTCCAACGGCTGGTTCGTGGTCGACGCCCTACCCGACGACGTGTTCACGCCGGCTCCCGAACAGCTGTGGGAGGAGGTCCTCCGCAGAGCCGGCGGCCGCTATGCCTGGTTCTCCACCTATCCGGCCGATCCGAGAATGAACTAGGGATTCACCTACCTTTGGAAGGACGGTGGTTTCGGGGATCCGCCATGCGGCATGGGTGGTCGGTCGCCCTTGTTCTCGTTGTCACCACCAGGTGCATTTCAGTGAGCTGATAGACGGTTTTCGATATTTGGGGGTTGTATCTGTCACAGGGGCATGATACAACTAGGATCATGAGAAACGAACAGATGTTCGTACCCATCGATCGCGCTGCTACCGAGACGCTCGAAGATTCCCTGGATCGCGAGGGCACGGGTGTTGGTGTGGATGACCGGATAGCGGTTCTCCTGGGCCAGTTGGAACGCGTCGAGATAGGGCCGATGCCCCGCCACCGAGCGGACCGGACACTCGACCTGCTGGGCCGGATACAAACCCGGGTGGCCTCGATGATGTGCGACGTGACCCGAACGGTGTCGGAAGCGGACTCCGGCTCCGACCCGGTCGAGGTCCTGCGCACGAAGGCGCGCCTTCCGCGGCGGGAGTCCAAGCGGATGGCGACGGTAGCCCGCCGGCTGTCGGACATGCCGAAGGTGAGGGAGAAGTTCGCCGAGGGCGACATCACCCTGGACCAGGCTTCTGCTCTGGCCGATGCGGCGGAGAAGGTGGGACCGGATGTGGTGGAGGCCGATGCTTCCCTGCTGGAGTCCGCCGACCGGCTGTTGCCGGACAAATTCGGGCGGCATGCGAGAAGGTGGGCAGAGCGCAAGCTGATCGAAGCGGGCCTGAGCCCCCTGGAACGGCAGCGTCGGGCCCGGGAAGCCAAGCTGTGGGTGGAGAAGGACACCGGACTCGGCGTACTCATGGCCAAGCTCGCGCGGCCCCCAGTTCGAACACCTGCGACAGGCTGTCGACGGCCATTTCCTGGAACTGCTGCGCCGCGACGGGGCCGACGGGCGGGATCCCGACCAGGTTCGCAACCCCAGGCAGCGTCTGGCCGACGCGGTCTACGAATTGCTCACGAACCGGGATTCGCAGACCGGGAAGTTCATCGACGGGTTGTCGGGTGTGAAGGCCAAGGCGTCGACCCAGGTGATCCTGGTAGCGCCGATGGGTGTGGTGGACGGCACCGACCGGACCGCTCATGTCGAGATGATCGGGATCGGTCCGGTTCCCCGCGAGATCCTCGGAACCTTGACCCCCGATACCGAACTGGCCGGGATGGTCTTCGACCGGGCGGGCCGTCCCTTGTGGCTGGGCCGCAGGCAACGGCTCGCCAACGCCGCCCAGCGGCTGGCGGTGGCTGTCCGAGACGGTGGCTGCTTCGAGTGCGGCGCCCCGATGCACAGATGCGAGCTCCATCACATCCGGGAATGGCACCGCGACGGCGGCCGGACCGATGTAGACAACCTGGTCGCCGTCTGCCGCAAGCATCACGGCTGGCTCGAAACCGAGAACCTCGTGGTCCGGCGGACCGCTGGCGGATATGAGGCTCGGCCACGGGATGGACCGCCCGCTTGACCGGAGCGGGCCCCACAACCTCTCGCTCGATGCTTCGAGATGTTGATGTCCGCCCGGCTGTGTCCGTCGAGATTCCGGCCTGGGCGTCGGGCGTAGCTGAACGGGTCCGCGACGGCGGGTAGCCACGGCAGGGGCATAGGGTAGGCCGGCGGGATCTGCCTGCCGCGGCCGGGATCGTGTTCGAGCCGCTTCCCGACCTGATCGCGATCGATCATTTGTCGGTCCCTCGCCGAGTTCGCCTCCGAGAAAACTCCGGGATGGTGGGAACCGGGTCGGGCCTTCCGAACGTCTATGCGATAAGAGCGGTTAGTGACCGCTCCGGCAATGAGACGTTCGAGGGGAGGTACACGATGAATGGGGCTAGGACAGGGGGATTGAGAATCAGCCAACGGGTGGTGTCCGCATGGGCGGGGAGGCGAGTTCTCATCCACATCGCCCTGGGATGGCTGCTGGTGCTGGCACTTGCGGCCTGCGGGGAGGACGACGAGGTGGCGTTGACCACCGCCGCGCCCGTCACCGCTGCGCCCGCCACGACCTCGGCGGCGTATGCGCCGGCTACGACTGCGGCGATCGTCGAGACCGGCTCTTACGCGGCCACAACGACCGTGGCTGCAACGATGGCTCCGGCGACCACCGCTGCCGCTGCGACGTACGCTATGGAAGAAGAGGCGATGGTGGCCATGGAGGAAGCGGATGCCATGGCTGATTCGTCCGAGGACGCCGTGGCCTTCAGGGCTTCGCCTACCACCACGGTCTACAGGGCGCCCGAGCCTGCTCCGTCCGCCACGAACTTCAGGGACTACCAGCAGTCGCGCTTCGTGTCGACCTCGAGGGACAGGACGTCGACCTTCAGCCTGGACACCGACCGGACCTCCTTCCAGCTGGCCCTCAACTGGGCCCGCTCCGGATACGAGGTGAACCCGGACTCGGTGAGGGCCGAGGAGTGGATCAACGCCTTCAACTACGGCTACGAACACCCCAAGCATCTGGACAGCTTCGCCATCGTCACGGATCTGGTCAGGCATCCGCTGGACGACCGCAAGCACCTGGCCCGAATCGGCTTCCAGGCGCCGGAGTTCCGCGACGACCGGCCCTTGAACGTGACATTGGTGCTCGACGCGTCGGGTTCCATGCGGGAAGGCAACCGGGTTGCGATCGCCCGCGAGGCCGCAGAGAGCATCCGGAGGGGCCTGCGGACCCGGGACCGTATCGCGGTGGTCCACTTCACCGAGGATGTCATCGACCGGTTCACAGTCGAGCACAGGTCCCCGGATGACCGGGCGGTCAGGAACTCCATCAGCCGGCTCGCTCCCCACTCCAGCACCAACGTGCAGGCCGGATTGGACGAGGGTGTCTGGCTGGCCGACCAGGCCAGGAGGCAACGACCGGACGCCCACAACTACATCATCCTGATGTCCGACGGGGTGGCGAACGTGGATGCCACCGACCCGTTCGCCATACTCGAGTCGGCCTACGATCCCGACACCGGCAACCCGCTCCGCCTCATAACGATCGGCGTGGGGATCGCCAACTACAACGACTACCTGCTCGAGCAGCTCGCCCAGTACGGCAACGGCTGGTACCGGTACCTGAGCGACACCGGCCAGGCGCGCTCGACCTTCAGCCGTGACAGCTGGCTGGCCCTCTCGGTGCCGTTCGCCGACCAGACCCGGGCCCAGGTGACCTGGAACGACCAGGTGGTGGAGTCGTGGAGGATGATCGGCTACGAGAACCGGGTCACCTCCGACGAGTCCTTCCTCGAGGACCGAAAGGAGTTCGCCGAGATTCCGGTCGGGGCGGCCACCACGGTGTTCTACGAACTCCAACTGAGCGACCGGGTCCGGCGGAGTCCGGCCCGGACGGTCGAGTTGGCGGACGTGGATCTCAGGTGGGTGACCCCGGTGAGCGGTCTGTCCAACCGGCAGTCCACCATGATGAGGCTGCGGCCGGACATGGAGTTCCACGCCGCCGATCCTCTCCTGCAGTTCGGCGCGGTGGTCGCCCTGGCGTCGGATCGCTACGCCAGTCTCCCCTACGTGGAGGCGGACGCGGGGTCGGTTGGAAGCGACCTCTGGTCGTTGACGGATCGGCTCCGTCCGTTGGGTAGGCAACTCGGCGGACTGGACTCCTTCGACGACTTCACCTTCCTGCTGGACCACATCACGGCCTACGTTCCGGCCACCAGCCCGGACAGCAGCGGTTACAGCCGGTAGCCGGGGGTGGGTTGACGCCTCGGAGTGGGGAGTTCCCGCCGGCAAGGCGTCTGCGGATGATGCTCGGGTCCGTCGAGTGACGGGCCCGAGCTTCTTTGGTGGTTGGTGGTCCGGCCTGCATCTGTAGAGGGTCCGCTGCCCACTGCCACTGCCGGCCGGCTCGTGGTCCGTGTCCGGCGTGGATCCTGTTTGGCTTCGTCGACGGGGTCCTGTGCGGTTGCGCCGGCATCCTCCGGTGAGATTCCGGGTAGCGGCGGACCACTAGTGTTACGCCCATGCGAAAAGTGGATCCGGATCTCCTCAAGGCCTACGTATTCAAGGTTTGGAAGTACAAGCAGGGCGAGGTCGTGAGCCTCATGGTCCACCTGGGGGACCGCCTTGGCCTCTACGAAGCCATGGCCGGCGGCGCGGAGTTCACGCCGGAGGAGCTGGCGGCCACCAGCGGTCTGGCCGAACGCATGGTCCGGGAGTGGTTGATGGGACAGGCGGCGGCCGGACTCCTAACCCGCAGCCCCGAGGGCACCTACTCCCTCGATCCGGAGGGGGAGCGGGTTCTGGTCGACGACAGCACCGTTTCGTTCGCGGCCGGGGCGTTCATAGGGGGGTTCCCACCCGACCAGGTGGATGGCATCCTGGAGTCGTTCCGCACCGGAATGGGTGTGACCTACCACGACATGGGAGACACGGTGGCTCGCCAGATCGACCGGATGAACAATGCTTGGGTGAGTACGTACCTGCTCGACAGAGTGCTTCCCCAACTGCACGGCGTCGTCGACAGGCTCGAGGCCGGAGCCGAAGTGGCGGACATCGGTTGTGGGGGAGGCATCTCGGTCCGGGCGATGGCTCGCCGGTTCCCCGCCAGCAACTTCGTCGGCTACGAGCCTTCCGGACACGCCGTTGCTCACGCCCGCCAGCGGCTGGCGGACGTGGACAACGCCAGGCTGGTGCAGGCGGGCGGCGAGGAGCTTCCCGGCGATGCCCGGTTCGACCTCGTCCTGACATTGGACTGCATGCACGACGTTCCCTTCCCGGATCGGATCGCCGCCAACATCCGGGGTGCCATCAAGCAGAGCGGCACATGGTTGATAAAGGACATGAAGTGCTCGGAGGTCTGGGAGAGGAACCTGAAGAACCCGATGCTCGCCCTGCAGTACGGCTACAGCGTGTCGGCCTGCCTCCTGTCGGGGGCTTCGGCCGAGGGGGGCGCCGCTCTGGGGACGCTGGGGTTGCCCCCGGTGGTTGCCGAGCGGATCGCTCGCGATGCTGGATTCGGCTCCTTCCGCGAGTTCGGCCTGAAGGATGATCCGATGCATCTCTACTACGAGGTTCGGGTTTGATGCGTTTCCCTCGACGACCCGGCGCGGCCTCCCCTCCCGTTCTGCCTTCCGGCCGTTCCTAGACCCATATGGGTGTCGACCTCGCCGGGTTCATAACCGATATGAAGGCCCACGCCGTGGAGCATGGATTCCATGTGCACGCCGAGCGCCACTTCATCGAGTCCTACTCCCTCGGCCAAGCCTGGGAGGTGGACCTGCATCCCGAGGAGGCCTGTGAGGGACCGCTCGAGATGCTCATGGTGCTGGAGGTGGATCCCAGGGTGATCCTCGCCTTCGAGGATCTGGTGGCCGGACACCACGAATTCGACGACGAGCAGGACGAGCGACTGCAACTGCCCATGTTCTTCAAGTGGGCGCTGCCACCCTTGCCCAAGCCACCCGATCTGCTGATCCTCGCCACGGAGTTGGCTGGCGTGTCGGGCACGACCCTTCCCGTGGAGGTATCGGCCACCGACACCTACATGTCGGTCACCGACCCGGCCACGCGGAGCCTGTCACTCGTATGCCGGATCGACCTGCCCCTGCAGAAGATATTCCTGCGGGAACTCAAGACCTGTGACGTGCTCGAGTGCGCCCACGGCGTGAGCACCTGGTTGCTGGACCGGTCGGCGGCATGGCTGGACAGCTGAGCCTTGTGGTCCGAGGCGGCCAGCGCCGCGGCGCCGGTGTGCGAGACGGGATGCTCGCCAACCCGGGATCTGTTCGGTCCAGGCGGGCGGGCCTTGATCGCCGGCTAGCGCCTTACCGGCATGCTTCAGAGGTTGCCAGCACCGCGTCCAGGTCGGCCACGAACCGGCGGTTCTCCCGTGGTGTGCCGATGCTGACCCTGGCCCATTCGTCGGATACCGGCCGGATGATCGTGCCCCGCTCGAGAAGGGCCTGGATGATGGGCCTGGTCCCGGGTCCGAGGCGTGTCCAGACATAGTTGGCCTGCGTGTGGGCGAACTCGATCCCGCGCTCCCCGAAGGCCGCCTCGACGTAGGCGACACCGGCTCGGTTCATGTCGAACCGTTCCCGCACCCGCTCCGGGAAGCGGAGGGCTGTCGTCGCCGCGACCTGGCCGAGAGAGTTGACCACGTACGGGATCTGTGCCTTGCGCAGCGAGCGAAGAGTCTCGGGGCGGCCGACCATGTAACCGATCCTCAGTCCCGCCAGACCGTAGATCTTCGAGAAGGTGCGCGCCACCGTGACGTTGGGCCGCTCGACCGTCAGCGGTATGGCGCTCGGCCGGTCCTCGGCGGCCACGTACTCTCCATAGGCCTCGTCCACCACCACCAGTGTGCCGTCCGGGACCTGGTCGACGAAGGCCTGTATCTCGGACAGCGGCAGGTAGGTGCCGGTGGGGTTGTTGGGGTTGCAGAGGTACACGAGGGTGGTGTCGTCCCTGATGGCTGCGAGTAGGGCGTCGAGGTCGACCCCATGGGTCTCGTCGAGTGGCACCGTGACGCTCTCGGCGTTGGCCAGCGTCGAGTTGATCGGGTACATGGAGAAGGAAGGCCACGGGTAGACGCAACTGCGCCCGCGTCCGCCCAGGGCGATGGCTGTGGTTGTCAGCAGTTCGGAGCTTCCCGCCCCGAACCAGAGGTGGTCCGGCGCAACTCCGACTGTATCCGCCAGACTCTCGGCTAGCCGCACCGCTCCATGGTCGGGATACCTGTTGATGCCCGCGGCCGCGGCGACCAGCGCCTCCTGGACTTCGGGGAAGGGGGGTAGCGGGTTCTCGTTCGCACCGAGCTTCACGATGTCCTCGACACCGTACCGGCGGGCTATCTCGTCGATGGTCGCCCCGCCTTCGTAGGGCGTGAGCGAGTCGATCTCCGGGCGGATGCGGGCCATCGGCTCACGATAACAGCGCGGCACGACCGGCCTTCCGTCCCCGTCTCCACGGGGCCGGTGGGTGCAATGCGACTATCGGGAAGGACTCCCGAGTGTGCGGTCCCGGCCTGACAGGACCGGAGGCGCGGTCTTACAATGTCGTTTCGCAGGCTTGTTCGGATCGTCGGGAGGGCGTGTAAGTGTTGCAGATCCTCGATCCATCCGGTCGCCTTGTCGGGGGGGTACCGGACCTGGACGACAAGGACCTCGTGGAGATGTACCGGTTGATGGCTTTGGGTCGCCAGTTCGACCGTCGCGCGATGAACCTGCAACGCCAAGGCCGTCTCGGGACCTTCCCGCCCGGAGAGGGTCAGGAGGCCACCCAGATCGGCTCCGCCTACGCCATCGGACCGGAGGACTGGATCTACCCCAGCTACCGGGAGCACGCTCTCCAGCTCGCCAGGGGGATGCCCCCTTCGGTGATGCTCTCCTATTTCCGGGGCATGCCCAACCGGGACTGGGATGTGCATCGCTACCGGATGAACATCCACACGATCCCGATCGCCACCCAGCTGCCCCACGCGGTCGGCCACGCCCAGGCCGCCCGGCTGGCCGGCGAGAACCTGATCACCGTGGTCTACTTCGGGGACGGCGCAACTTCCGAGAGCGATTTCCACTCCGCCATGAACTTCGCAGGCCTCTGGAAGACCCCCACCGTGTTCCTGTGCTCCAACAACGGGTGGGCCATCTCGATGCCGGTGCGGAACCAGACCGCGGCGGCTGCGCTGGCCGACAAGGCAGTCGGGTACGGCATGCCGGGCGTGCAGGTGGACGGGATGGACGTGCTGGCGGTGTATGCGGCGACAAGAGAGGCGGTCGAGCGGGCGCGCAGCGGCGGCGGGCCCACCCTGATCGAAGCCATCACCTACCGGTACGGCCCCCACGCCACCGCCGACAACCCGAGCCTGTACCGCGACGAAGAGGAGGTCAGCGCTTGGCGGGACCGGGATCCGCTGGTCCGGTTCAAGCGCTTCCTGGTAGGCGAGGGACTGTGGTCGGACGAGATCGACGACCAGGTGAAGGCCGAGGCGGCCAAGTTCGACGAGGCGCTGGCGGATATCGAGACACGTGAGGAACCGCCCCGGGAGGAGGCCGTCCGCCATATCTACGCGCGGATCCCCCGGGGTCTCGCCCGCCAGTTCGGCACCGCCATGAAGAGGGAGGGTGGAAGGCCGTCGGCGGTGGAACCGGACGAGTTGTGGCGCATCGGATACGACCCGCCCCTACGCGGGCCTACGAGCCGCTGGACAATGGCCGAAGCGCTCAACGCGGCGCTCCGCGAGGTCATGGATCGGTACGGGAACGCAGTGGTGATGGGGGAGGACGTGGGCAAAACCGGAGGCGTGTTCCGCATCACCGAAGGCCTCCTAGACCGGTACGGTCCCGAGCGGGTGATCGACACGCCTCTCTGCGAGACCGGTATCGCCGGCACCGCGGTGGGCATGGCCATCGGCGGCGCCATCCCGCTGGTGGAGATCCAGTTCGACGGGTTCGTCTACCCGGCCTTCGACCAGATCGTCAGCCACATGGCCCGTTTCCGTTTCCGCACCAGGAGTAACGTCTCGCTGCCGATCGTCGTTCGCTGGCCCAACGGCGGGGGGATCGCCCCCCACGAGTTCCACGCCGACAGCCCGGAGGCCTACTTCGTCCACACCCCGGGCCTCACCGTGGTGATTCCCTCCACCGCGGTCGACGCCAAGGGCCTTCTCACCGCGGCCGCGGAGAGTCCCGACCCGGTCCTGTTCCTGGAGCCCAAGGTCCTGTACCGGGCCGGCCGGGAGGATGTGCCCACCGGTTACTACAGGCTCCCGATCGGCCGGGCCCGGATCCGGCGGCCCGGTTCCGACGTGACTGTGGTCACCTACGGGGGCATGGTGAGGGTGGCTCTGTCCGCGGCGGAGGATCTGGCCGCCGAAGGGGTGGACTGCGAGGTGATCGACCTGAGGACGCTCAAGCCGTGGGACCGCGAGGCCGTGCTGGAGTCGGTGGCGAGGACCGGTCGCCTGGTCCTGGTGCAGGAGCCCCCCAAGACGGCGGGAATGGCGGCCGAGGTGGCTGCCACCGTGGCGGAGGAGGCTCTCTACGACTTGGAGGCGCCCATCCTGCGGGTGGCCGGGTTCGACGCACCATGGCCCCAGTTCGGGGTGGAACACCATGCCATCATCACACCCCAGCGGGTCGTGTCGGCGATCCTGGAGACGTTGGTCTAGGTGTTAGGTGTTTGGTCTTCGGTTAATTTAACATTAGTTACAGTCACCAATCACCAATCACCAAATCACCAAATCACCAATCACCAATCACCAATCACCAATCACCAATCACCAGCCTATGCCAGGGGGGCGGTTGCGAACACGACGTGGAACGGTACGCAGTAGATGACCACGGTCATCTCCTCGGGGATCGGGTAGTCGGACGGTACCTCGTAGTTCTGTGAACCCTTGTTCCCCTTGAGTGGTCCCAGGTCGATGTATCCGGCGGACTGCAGATCATCACGGCTGCCCACGCTTGGTATGGGCGTGAGCAGCACATGGAGCTGGGGCCCGTTGGTGACCGAGATGTCCTCCATGCGCACCAGGTGCGTGCCGTCCTCCAGGCGATAGAGCGTCACCTCCCCGGAACCCTTGTGGAAGGAGTCGGCGTCCATGAGTGCCCCGGTCGCCAGGGCTATGGGACGAGCCTGCTGCGGTGCTGTGGTAGGTGTGGGGCTCGCCTCCTCGGAAGTCGGCGACGTGGTCGTAGTGCCTGCGCTCTCCTCCACGGCTGTGCCTTCGCTCCCCTCGTCGATCTCGACCGGGTCATCCGCCTCGGTCGTGCCGGACGCGTATGTGGTCGTCGTTCCGGGGGCGGTGGTGGGCGGCGCCGCCGCTGCGGGTTCCGGCATGTCCTCGTAGGCGGGCGTGTCGACCGTCTCCGCCTCCATCATCTTCTGCTCGACCTCTTCGGCGGTCATGTCGTCCGGTATCACCGCCATGGCCGCCCTGGGGAACGGTTCGTCCACGACTTCGTCGATGAAGAGGGGTGAAAGCAGCCACCAGGCCAGGGCCGCGAGAGGTAGGACTATCACTACCGCGGCGATCTGCACGGACCTTCGCTTGTAGAAACGGGGACGTTCGCTCAACCTGCGTCTCCTCCTGTGAGTGATCGGCGTCTAGGTCTTCCTTACTCGGTATTCACCCTAATCAGAGGACGAAACTACTGGTTCAAGGCCGGGCGACCCCCGGCGGACCGCGACCCGAGCGCGTCGCCGCCGGATCCGGGCGACCGCGTATCCCCGCCGGTCCGTGTACTCTCGGCCGGGATGGACGACAGGATCGTGGCCGTCTACGGCGCCTCGAGTTCGGTGCCGGGCGACGGTGTCTACGAAGTGGGTGTCGAGTTGGGCCGGCGTCTCGCTCAGGCCGGTTTCGGAGTGGTCAACGGCGGTTACTCCGGGTTGATGGAGGCCGTGTCGGCCGGAGCCGCCGGTGCCGGAGGGAGGGCGATCGGGGTTACGGCGCCGTCTCTCTTCCCCGGCAGGCCCGGCGGGAACAGCCATCTGACCGAGGAGATTCCGGCGGAGAGCCTCATCGATCGCATCAAGATCATGTCCGAGCTGTCCTTCGCCTACATTGTCTTGCCGGGGAGCATCGGGACGCTGACCGAACTGGCCCTTGCATGGAACGATGCGTTCCTGGCCGCGAGGCGCGGTTTACCGCCGGATCCGGTCATCGCATTCCGCCAGGCTTGGGGGCGGATCGTCGAGATGTTGACCGCCGACCTGCGTACCGCCCCCGGTCTCATCACGATGGTGGACACTGCCCGGGAGGCGGTCGACGCGGTGATCGAGGTAGGCCGAGCCGGGCCGCGATGACCGGACCGGGCGGTCCGCTGCCGTGGCGTGAAGACAGGGTAGGAGCGGACCCGCCTCTAGAGTGGCGATCATCCTTATGAACAGCCAGACGTTCATGTCCTTGCGATGACCGACCTTCCCGTCGAGCGCGCCTCCGGTGGAGTCGTCTGGCGTGAAGGAGCGGACGGCGTCGAGCTCCTGCAGGTGCATCGACCCAAGTACGGGGACTGGACGTTTCCCAAGGGAAAGGTCGAGAACGACGAGAGCCTGCTCGAATGCGCCCGCCGGGAGGTGTGGGAGGAGGCCGGCGTTGCGCCCGTTGTCGGCTGCTATCTCGGTCGTCTCTCGTACGCGAAGCGGAACGGCATGGCGAAGGTGGTGGACTACTGGGCGATGCGGGCCGGAAGCCAGGTGTTCGTCCCGTCGGACGAAGTCGACCGGATCCGCTGGGTGGGTGAGCAGTCCCTGGGCTCCCGGGTCGCCTACGCGACGGAGCGGGAGTTGGTAGCCGGCTTGGGGGAGCAGTGGAGAGGTCCCGCCGACCGTATCCTGCTTACCCGCCACGCCAAAGCCGGTTCCCGCGGCAGGTGGGGCCCCGATGACTCAGCCCGGCCGCTGTCGAAACGAGGGACAGCCCAGGCGGAGGCCATCGTCGGGCTCCTCCGGTGGTTCGACATCGACACGATCGTCACGAGCCCCGCGGCCCGTTGTGTGGAGACGGTCGCTCCCCTGGCCCGGGCGCGCGGCATCGTGCCACAGATCAGCCAGGACCTGTGGGAGGAAGCCGGAAGGACCCGAGTCGAGTCCCTGGTCCAAAGCCCGGGAAAGGGCACCAGGCTCTTTTGCTCGCATCGTGCCAACGTCAGGAAGATCCTGCGGAAGCTGGTCGGTGATCCGGCCACCCTCCCGTTCCGGAAGGGTTCAACCTGGGTCCTCGACTTCGCCGAAGGGAAGCTGGCAATCTCCAACTACCTGGCACCACCCCGGTAGTTTCCACTCGGAGCCGCGATCCGGCACCGAGTCCCGCCTACACCTCGGCGGGTGGCATGGCTCCATGGTTTCCCCGCCCAGCGAAGCGCGCAGGACCACCTACGGGCAGGTGATCTTGCCATTCCCGGCCTGGCGGGTCACGTGCGGGTTGTTGGTGTCATGCGGGTTCTGCAAGATGGGGCATCCAATTACCACTGTCGTGACTCCTGGATTCGTCACAGGTACCCGGACCGCACCGACCACTCCAACGGGCAGCCCCGGACAATCGAGAACGCGAAAAACACCCGACTGGATCCCTCCGGCGGGCCCCACCCCCGACCGCCACCTCCGAAGTCTCCGAACGCGTTCCGCCATCCGCCGCAATTAGTCGGCCCTGGCAACATGATCCCCGCCCCGGTCCGGTCGGTACCGTAGACGGACCGGTGGTGTTTACGGCTATTCACCAGTATGCAACGGGACCGTGACACAGACAACCCCCTCGTTGCCAACCCGCTCGGTTCCGGCGGGTGACGTGACCGGTCGGGTAAGGCGATCGAACTACCGCCGTGCGGTAACACAGCGGACCAAAGCCTCCGGACGTCAGGTAATCCCGAACCTAACGTGACCCGGTCCCGCGTGCGGGTGAGATCGAAGCGTGAGCAGGGGGATCGGGGTGTTGGTAGGCACCCGGATCGCTTAGGCTGGGCTCGCTCTCATGTTGACCTCCCTGAATCCCCCTCGCCGGGGCCTCCTGGCCTTGGCGCTCTCCGGTACGGCGATGCTGCTGGTGCTGTCTGCCGCCTGTTCCCTGTCGGAGGATGCCCAGCCGGCTCCTCCCACGTCCGCATTGGAGACCACGCCTGCTGAGCCGGCCCCCACGACCGCGGCCGCCTCTTCGAGCACGCAAGGGTCCCAACCCGGCACTACGGCCGCGGCGGAGGGCGGTAGTGCGGCGAGCAGCACAACGGTGGGGACTCCGCCTGCCGACACCTCTGCCCCCTCGACCTCCGTCCCCGCCTCCTCGACGTCCGCCGTCACCGGTGATCCCTTGGAGCGCCTCGACCCGCTGGTCAGGCAGGTCACCGCTCCGTGGCCCACTGACTGGAGCATCAACTCGATCGATCTCGGCGAACTGCTGGTGGGTCTGCCCATGATCGATCCCCGCGATGGCATACCGCCCATCGACCGTCCTGTCTTCGAGTCGGTGGCCGACGCCTCCTCATGGCTTGACGACCGGGTGCCGGGTACGTTGGTGCTGCTGGGCGGCGAGGCCCGCTTCTATCCGCTCGGCATCCTCCACCGCCACGAGATAGTCAACGACGAGATCGCCGGGATCCCGGTGGCGGTCACATACTGCCCCCTGTGCAACACGGCCCTAACCTTCGACCGGAGGGTGGACGGCCACGTGCTTCGCTTTGGTGTCTCGGGTCTGTTGCGCCACTCCGACCTCGTGATGTGGGACGGCCGGACCGTCTCCCTTTGGCAGCAGGTGACCGGTGAAGCCATCGTCGGTACCGCCACCGGAACCTTCCTGCAGCCGGTCCCCACCGCCATCGTCTCCTTCGGGGAGTTCGCCGCCGCCTATCCCGACGGTGTCTCGCTGTCCCGCGAGAGCGGGCTCGGAGCGTCGTACGTCTACAACCCCTACGAGGGCTACTCGACCCGGCCGGCCCCCTACCCGTTCTACACGGGCGAGATCGATCCCCGTTACCGGGCTTTGGAGCGGGTGGTGGGCGTGACCGAAGGCGGGGGCGCCACCGCCTATCCGTTCCCGGTCATCTCAGCGCTGGGAGCGGTCAATGACTCCGTGGGCGGCGTTCCCGTTGCTGTCTTCTGGGGTGGCGAGACGGCCGACGCCCTGGACACCAGGAACCTGAGCGAGGGTCGCTCGATCGGGACCGGCCTCGCCTATCTCCGTACAGTTGACGGCCAGGAACTCACGTTCGCCAAGGAGGGCGATCTGTTCCGGGACCTGGAGACCTCGTCGCAGTGGACCCTGCTGGGTGAGGCCGTCAGCGGTCCGCTCGCGGGCAACCGCCTCGAGATCGCGGTGCACCGCAACGAGTTCTGGTTCGCTTGGGGTGCCTTTTACCCCGACGGCGCGGTCTACGAGGGGTGACCGGACCCGGACGCATCGGGTCACGGGTTGGTGGTGGTCCGAGATGCGCAGCGCCGCAGGTCTCTCCCTAATGGTCTGCGGTCAGATCAGGTCCTGCTCTCGGATACCGAACGAAGGGTGCCGGAGCCGGCACAGGGCCAGCTTCTCAAGTTGGCGGATCCGTTCGCGGGTCAGGTTGAACTCCTCCCCGATCTCCTCGAGCGTACGGGGCACCCCGTCGAGGAACCCGTAACGCAGGGCGAGGATCCTGCCCTCGCGGCGGGGGAGTCGGTCGATGGACCTGCGCAGGCACTCCGAGACGTCGAGTTCCTCGGTGATGCGAACCGGGTCGGCGGCGTCCTGGTCCTCGATGAAGTCCCCGAGCTGGGCTCCGTCCTCGCCGACCGGCTTCTCGAGGGAGGCCGCATCGGAGACGCTCAGGGCCAACTCCACCTTGTCGAGGGTGACGCCGGCTTCCTCGGCTATCTCGGCCGGCTTCGGGTCCCTACCCAACTCGGCCTTGAGGCTGGCCTGAGCCGCCCTGACCGCGGCCAGCGTGTCGTGGAGGTGGACCGGGATCCTGACCGTTCTGGACTTGTCGGCAATCGCCCGGGTTATGGCCTGGCGGATCCACCAGGTCGCGTAGGTCGAGAACTTGAAACCCTTGCGCCAGTCGAACTTCTCGACAGCCCGGATCAGGCCCAGGTTGCCCTCCTGGATCAGGTCGAGGAAGTCGATGCCGTTGGTGTTGGCGTACTTCCTGGCGTTGGCGACCACCAGACGCAGGTTCGCGGTGAGGAACGTGTCCTTGGCCTCGCGACCCTTGCTCCGCTTCCGCTCCAGCGTGTACTGTTCCTTGTTGGTGGTGAAGTCGCCTTCCTCCAGACGCGCCGCTGCTTCCTGCCCGGACTCGATCTTCTGGGCGAGTTCCACTTCCTGCTCGGCGGTGAGCAGGTCGTACTCGCCGATCGCGGCCAGGTACTGGCTGACCAGATCGGTGGTCAGGCGACCCCGCTCGTCGGTCAGCTTGCTACGGTTGCGCTCACGCGCCCGCCTGGTACGGGCATCCGCTGCCGCGGGTACGGGTTTCTGCCTGGTCCGGTTGGCTACAACCATGCGGATGCTTCCCCCTGCCCTCGTTCGATCCTCAAGATTCTCGCCATCGTCGCTAGCTTCTCCTCAGGCACCCTGCTCGGGGCGCCTCTCCTCCGTCGCGCCGGCTGCCACGGCGCGCGCGGCTTGTGCAGCAATGGTACCGGCCCGATCGACCTACCCTGCCACCCCGGCAATATCGTGGTCACGCCATGTGAAGCCTCCACCGACGACAACGCGGATCAGGACCGCACGGAATGACCAACCGATTCCGGCAACCATAACTATGCCAGAAGTAGTTCCACTTGTTAACCCCCTTTGTGCGCGTTTTGTTCCGGTCCCCGCGCGGCGTCCGTTAGCAGTCCGGTCGCCCGACCCTGGCTCCGCGGGCGATCCGAGGACGTCCGGCGGGTTCCTGCCGGCGACCGATCCGGCTCCTGGCACGCTGATCGAGATGCGAGTGTGCTGCGGGAAGTGTCCGGCTGCGGTGTGATAGGGCGCCGCCTCCCCCCGCACGCCCGTATCATTGGGTGACCGATCCCGAGGCAACCATCGAAACACCATCCTGTTCGCCATGTCACTCCTGAGAGACCTCGATCTCGAAGGCCTGTCGCCCTACCTGATCCAGCATCGCGACAACCCCGTCGACTGGTATCCGTGGAGTGACGACGCCTTCGAGGTTGCCCGCCACACCGACCGGCCCATCCTCCTTTCGGTCGGCTACTCCACCTGCCACTGGTGCCACGTCATGGAGCGTGAGTCGTTCCACGACGAGGAAACCGCCCGGTTCATGAACCGGAACTTCGTCTCCGTCAAGGTCGACCGCGAGGAACGGCCCGATGTCGACTCCATATACATGGACGCCGTGAACACCATGACCGGCAGGGGTGGGTGGCCGATGACCGTGTTTCTCACACCGGAGGGCAAGCCCTTCTTCGCCGGCACGTACTTCCCGGACGTGGAGCGCCACGGGATGCCGAGCTTCCGCCGGGTGCTGGAGGCGATCAGCCACGCATGGGAACACCGGCGCGGGGACGTGCAGGCCCAGGCGGCTCAACTCACCAAGGTCATCGGGGCGGCGCTTCCCGTTGCCGAGGAAGTCCCGGACAGCGATCGGGTCGAGACCGCCTACCGCACGCTCGCCCACCACTTCGACCGGGAGTACGGCGGGTTTGGCGGCGCCCCCAAATTCCCCCAGGCGCCCTCGCTGGAGTTCCTGAGCCGCATAGCCGGACTCCCGTGGGCGACCGGGGCGGCCGGGATGCTGACCGATACCCTCACCCGTATGGCCCGGGGGGGTATCCGGGACCATCTGGGCGGCGGGTTCGCCCGCTACGCGGTCGACCGGATCTGGCTCGTTCCCCACTTCGAGAAGATGCTTTACGACAACGCCGACCTCGCCCGCCTCTACCTGCGGGCGGGCCAGATCACCGGGGACCGGTTCTATCACCAGGTAGCCGCCGAGACGTTGGACTACATCCTGAGAGATCTGCGCCACCCGGCGGGAGGGTTCTTCGCGGCGGAGGACGCCGACTCGGAAGGTGTCGAAGGCAAGTTCTACGTCTTCGACTACGGGGAGTTCCACGAGGTCGTGGGGCCGGCCGACGGTCCCCCCGCCGCCGCCTACTTCGGGGTGACGCAATCGGGCAACTTCGAAGGCACCAACGTGTTGCACCAGGCGCTCACGGTTACCGAGGTGGCCGAGCTCTTCTCCATGCGTCGCCAGGAGGTGGCGGCAGCGATCCGTAGAGCCAGGACGGGGTTGCTGGCTCGCCGGGCGACCAGGATCCGGCCCGGCCTGGATCACAAGATCATCACCGCATGGAACGGGCTTGCCCTGCGGGCACTGGCGGTGGCAGGACCGGTGCTGGGCGACGGCCGTTACCTCGACGCGGCCCGGGAAAACGCGGGCTTCGTGCTGGACGAGATGCGGCGCCCGGACGGGCGGCTGTCCCGCACGTGGAGCAACGGCCTGTCGCCCGTGGCGGGGTTCCTGGAGGATCACGCTTCCTACGCCCTCGGCCTTCTCGAGCTGTACCAGGCCACCGGCGAGTCCGGGTGGTTCGAGGCGGCGCAGGATCTCATCGACCTGCTCGAACGCCACTTCGGCGGTCCGGGGGGCGTGCTGTTCGCCAGTGCCGCCGATGCGTCCAACCTGGTTGTCCGGCCTCCCGACCAGCAGGACAACCCGAGCGCCTCCGGGGCGTCCCTGGCGGCGGAGTGCTACCTGATCATCGGCCATCTGACCGGCGACTTCACCTACCACGACCGGTTCGAGCAGATCGTTCGCTCCGGCCACCGGCTGGTCGAGGCGGCTCCAAGCGCGGCCGGGCACCTGCTGGCCGTCCTCGCCACCGCTCAGGTGGGATGCCGGGAGGTGGCGCTGGCCGGGCCCGATTCCTTGGAGTGGGTGGCCAGACTCGCTTCCGCGTACCGTCCCGACGTTCTGGTGGCGCCCACTCTGGAGCCCGACGAGACCGTCCCGGTCCTGGCGGGCCGGTATCGGGAGGGGGAGACGCTCGCCTATGTGTGTGAGCGGGGTGTCTGCCGTACGCCGGTCTCCACCTACGAGCAGATGGCGGCCCTGCTGTGAGTTCCGGCAGCGCGCGGGTTCCCCGCCGCTACGATCCCCGCTCGTGATATACGAGAGCGCCGTCGACGCGGTGGGCGGGACACCCCTCGTCCGCATGTCCCGCCTGCACCCGCCCGGGAACCTTGTGGCCAAGGTGGACTACATGAACCCGGCGGGTTCCGTCAAGGAGAGGATCGCGGTCAACATGATCGACCGTGCGGAGCAGATGGGCCTCCTCGGCGAAGGCGGGACCATCATCGAGCCGACATCGGGCAACACCGGAGCCGGGCTGGCGATGGTGGGGGCGGTTCGCGGGTACCGGGTCATCTGCACGGTTCCCGACAAGGTGGCGTCCGAGAAGATCGACCTGCTCAGGGCGTACGGAGCGGAGGTAATCGTCACGCCCACCGAGCTCCTGCCGGAGGACGAGGACTCCTACTACGGGGTGGCCCGGCGCCTCACCGCCGAGATCGAGGGCGCCTACAGCCCCGACCAGTACTCGAACCGGTTCAACCCCGAGGCCCACTACCTGACCACGGGACCCGAGGTCTGGGATCAGACCCGCGGCGAGGTGGATGTCTTCGTGGCCGGGGTCGGAACGGGCGGGACGATCACGGGGGCGGGCCGTTACCTGAGGGAGCGAAAGCCCGGTGTGGAACTGGTGGGCGCCGATCCCGAGGGATCCATTTACACGGCCGCCTGCGAGGAGGACATCCACCAGTACCGGGTGGAGGGGGTCGGGGAGGACTTCTGGCCTGAGACTCTGGACCGGGACCTCGTCGACCGATACATCATGGTCGACGACCACCGGTCATTCGACATGGCGCGCCGCCTCGCGCGGAGCGAGGGTCTGCTGGTGGGAGGCTCGGGAGGGATGGCCGTGCACGCCGCCCTCGAAGTAGCGGCCGAGGCCACGGACCGCCTCGTCGTGGTGCTGATCCCCGATTCGGGACGCGGATACCTGTCCAAGATCTGGAACGAGGAATGGCTGGCTGAGCACGGCTTCTAGTGGTGAATAGTATATGTTAACGTACCCAATCGGTATGTTAAAACTAGCCACTAGCCACTAGCCACTAGCCACTAGCCACAAGCCACAAGCCACAAGCCACAAGCCACAAGCCACAAGCCACAAGCCAC
>JAPPFW010000089.1 GCA_028821575.1 bacterium
ATGACTCCATTATCTCCCAACTAATCGAGTCTCCGGGGAAACCGGGGCGCTTCAGGGTTATGAACGCCGACGGAACCCGCCGACAACAGCTCACCACCTATGGCGAACTGCCGCAGTGGTCACCAGACGGAACCCAAATCGTCTACAACATCGACAATCATCTCACCGACTTGGATGGCGGTGTTTGGGTGATGAACACCGACGGAACCAACCAGCGGCAACTCACCAACGACGACGGCCGGAACCCGCAGTGGTCACCAGACGGAACCCAAATCACCTATACGGGCTACGATGGCATTGCGATCGTTAACGCCGACGGAACCAACCAGCGGCAACTCACCAACGACGACGGCCGGAACCCGCAGTGGTCACCAGACGGAACCCAAATCGTCTACAACATCGACAATCGTCTCACCGATTTGGATAGCGGTGTTTGGGTGATGAACGCCGACGGAACCAAGCAGCGGAGACTCACCAGCGACGACGGCCGGAACCCGCAGTGGTCACCAGACGGAACCCAAATCACCTTCCACAACGATTATGGTGACGTATTCTTGATCAACGTTGATCCACCCAACCTTCCACAGTTGCTCGTCGGCAATGGCTGGGATCCTGTGTGGTCACCTTCGGCTTTAACGGGAAGCTGACAGATTTTCTTGAGACTGTAGACCTCGTACTCGGTCCCTGCCCGAACGTCAATGCAAGAGAAAACCGCGACAGAATCTCCGAACGATCGCGGCCGCCGCTAGAAACGGTCCGGTTCGAATGGCGTCAGGTCCATTTCTGCCTGCAAGCCGAGTACGAGCCTGGCAAGCACCCTGCCCATCAGCGGCCCGGCGGTTAGTCCCATGTGGGGGTACACGCCGACCACCAGACCTGCAGGACCGACGTGGCCGATGATCGGCGCGAGGTCGGGGGTGGCGAGACCTTTGCCGGGCCAGGTGCGGATCAGGCGTACGCCCGCCAGGGATGGCACGACCCGGAGCGCGATCCTCATGTTGGCGACCAGGTTGTACGGATTGACCCGGTTTTCTCCGGTAACGGGGTCGATGTCGGATGACCAGCCTCCCCCGATCAGGAGCGTTCCGGCTTTGGCCTGCTTGAAGGTCAGCTGGCCGCCTGCGAAGTACACCAGGTGGTGGACCATAGGGGCCACGGGTTCGGTCGCTCCGACCTGGGCAGGATCGTCGTGGATAGGAAGGTCCCTACCCCACAGGGACGCGAACCGGTTGAGGTCGTTGCCCGTGGCCAGCACGACACGATCGGCCACGATCGTGCCGGACTCGGTGGTGACGGTGAACGTGTTCTTGTGGTGATCCAGCCCGATCACCTCGGTGTTCGTTCTGATCTCCACTCCCCTCGACACCGCGGCCCGGGCGTAGGCGGGTGCGGCCAGCATGGAGTTGACCTTCCCCTCGACCCGGCTCAGCTGTGCGCCCACCATCGACTCCGAGATGTACGGGGCGATCCGGCGGAGGTCCGGAGGCCCGAGAAGATCCGACTCGACACCCGCGGATCGTTCGATCGCCACCTTCCGTTCGATGTCGCTCATCTGCTCGGGGGTTTCCGCGATGAGGAGCCCACCGTTGAGCGAGACCTCGAGGTCGGTGTCCAGCACCCCGCTGAGGTCCCTCCACATCTCCAGGGATTCGGCCAGGAAGAGCAGGGACGGCAGGAAACCGCGGGCCCACCCCTCACCGAACTCCAGGAAGGAGGCATGTTGGATCTGGCCGTGCAGGCTTCCGGCGTTGCGACCGGAGGCCTGGGTGTTCAAGTCGAACTGCTCGATCAACACCACGCCCGCGCCGTAGCCGGCCAGGTGCCATGCGGTCGAGCAACCCGTTATGCCCCCGCCGATGACGAGGACATCGCACCGTGCGGTCGCCATCCGGTTATGACCGGGCTTTGAGGTCGCGCAGGACCTCGAGTTCGTAGTCGGTGGGTGGTTTGGTTACCTGGAGGTCGCATGACACCCGGAGCGGCCAGCCGGTCTGTTCCTTCACCTGCTCGACGGTGACCCCGGGATGCACCGCCACGAGCGTCAGCTCGCGGTCCTCCGGATGGGGCTTGAGAACGCCTAGGTCGGTGATGACGGTCTGCGGTCCGGCTCCCGTGAAACCGAGTTCCGATCTCGTCCCCGGTCTCTCCCCCAGGCCCACCGAGGTCAGGAAGTCGAGCTTGGTGACGAACGCACGGGCCAGGTGGCGCATGATGACCGTGACCTCGCGGCAGTAGGAGGCGATCTCCGGCGCGCCGCCCGCGCCGGGGAGCCGCACCTTCGGTTTGCGATAGTCGTTCCCTATCACGGTGGTGTTCAGGTTCCCGAAGCGGTCTATCTGGGCCGCCCCCAGGTAGCCGACATCGATGTGCCCACCCTGGAGCCAGTAGTTGAAGATCTCCGGCACCGGCACGACTGCGTCGGCCGTCTCGGCCAACTCCCCGTCGCCGATGGAGAGGGGAAGCTTGGTGGGTTTGCTCCCCAGCACACCCGATTCGTATATGAGGAACAGACCGGGAGCGTGGGTCAGGCGTGCGAGGTTGGCAACCGTGCTCGGAAGGCCGATCCCCACGAAGCAGGACATCCCGTCGCGGAGACCGCGCGACCCCACGACCGCCATGATCTCTTCGGGCGACCAGCCTCCTCCGTCGGGGGGTGCCGAGGCGCTCACCTAGCCCCCAACACTGACTCGTCCAACCACTCAAGGAAGCGGTCACGGTCCCGGCTGATCCCGTCCCACTCCCGGTAGGCGGGATTGTCACGCTCGTAGTAGTCCTGCACGTAGGAGGGTCGGGCGCCTTCGGGCACCTCGCAGACCGCGGTGATCGCCATCGACGGGATGACGAGGTCGCTCGGGCGACGGTCCAGCTCGTCAACCACCTCTTCGACCGTGACGATCGAGTACCGGGACGCGAGGACCACCTCCTTGAGAACCCCGGAGATGCCCCAGATCTGAACGTTCCCGGCGCGGTCGGCGCGCTGGGCATGGATGATCCCGGTATCGGGATTGATGGCTCGGATGGCTGCCACCGTCTGGCCGGTGAACGGGCAGTCCACGAAGCTCACATGCTCTGCGATCTCGCCCAGGGAGGTTCCGAGGTAACCCTTCATGACCGTGAAGGGCATCCCCGACGCGCCGGCCACGTAGCGGTTGGTGAGCCCGGCGTGGCTGTGCTCCTCGATCTCCAGAGGCACCGGCCAACCGTTCTGCACCGCGTCGCGGAACCTCCACAGGGAGCCCACGCCGGGGTTGCCGCCCCAGGAGAAGAGCATCTTGCGCACACAGCCGGCGCCGATCAACCGGTCGTAGATGAGATCCGGAGTCAGCCGGGCCACGGTCAGGTCACGCCGACCCTGGCGGATGATCTCGTGCGCAGCCTCGAACGGGATGAGATGGGTAAAGCCCTCCAAGGCGACCGTATACCCGTCCTTCACGTATCGGGAGATGGCTTCGCTGAGATCCAGGTGTTCGGCCATACCTCAGGGTCTGGTTCGGCAACTGACCGTCGAGTGATCGGGGGGACGCGACGGGCCGCGCCATCTTAGAGTGTCGAGTTGAAGATAGACGGGAGCCGGCTACGGACCCGTGACCGGGGAAATGCTCTGCCACGGGGACTCCGGTTGAGGGCCCGAGCAGGGCGAGGAGCGGGGTAGTAGTTGTCACACCGGTCAACCGGATCGAGATCCCGTACCATCTCCGCCGGTGAATCATGTCCCACCAGGCCAGATCCCAACCGTGCCACGAAGCCTCCACCCTCCCAACCGCAGACCGCAACCGACCCTTCGGCAGAACTCGGGTAGTTATCGACACGTGATGAGACGCCTCTTCGCCAGTCAACTCACCACACACCACCAATTCAAGTGTCCCGACTCCACGAGAAGGGGTTACCGTCACTTCGCGACCGCCCTGTGGCGTGATGAGGGCGGTCCTCGGTAACGGGAATCCTCGCTGGGCAGCCTTGCCCTTGACAGGAAAAAGCGTCCCGCTTGCCAACTCGGCCGTCCATACCGTGGCCCGTGACCCTATCTTGGCGAGATGATCGAGCAGCGCAACGTGGAGACTGATGCAGACATCCTTGCGGTGCCGTTCGAACTCCCGTGTGGAGTTGTGCTCAAGAACCGGCTGGCGAAAGCTGCGATGTCCGACTCGCTGGGAGACGGTGCTGGTCGTCCGACTGATGAACAGGTCGAGCTATATCGAAGGTGGTCGACCGGCGGCGCGGCCCTATCGCTGATCGGTGAGGTTCAAGTCGACCACCGGTATCCGGAGAGACCGGGAAACCTCGTACTCTGGCCGGGTGCCGACAATGCTCGTCTTGGTCGACTCGCAGAGGCTGGATCCATCGATGGCGCCCAGATCTGGCCGCAGCTCGGCCACGCCGGCGCGCTCGCTCACGCTCCGATTGCACGTCCGGCCGGTCCATCGGCGTTTGACATCGAGGGCCTTCAGTGCGATGCGCTCACCCAGTCCGCTGTCGACGCGTTACCCGTCATCTACGCCAGGGCGGCCGCTCATGCCCGATCGGTGGGTTTCAATGGCGTCCAGATACACGCCGGCCACGGTTTCTTGTTGAGTCAGTTCCTGTCACCGTTGTTCAACCGTCGCTCCGATCACTACGGCGGGTCGATCGAGGCGCGATGCCGGCTTCTCCTCGCCGTCGTCCGGGAGATTCGTGCGGAGGTGGGTTCGGAGGTCGCGATCGCCGTGAAGATCAACTCAAGCGATCAGTTGGAGGGCGGGCTGGACGAGGACGACGCCCTCGTTGCGATGTCGCTTCTGGGAGACGAGGGAGTGGATCTGATCGACATCAGCGGTGGGACCTACTTCCCGGGCGCTCCGGCAAGTTCTGACCGACGATCTTCGGGGCCGTACTTCGTCGAGTTCGCCCGCCGGGCACGGACTGTCACGGACACACCGTTGATGGTCACGGGTGGTTTCAAGACTCGAGGTGAAGCTGCAGATGCGGTTGCGAGCGGAGCGACCGACATCGTCGGCCTCGCGAGGACGATGGCCCTAGATCCCGATGTCGCGGCGAAGTGGCTTCGTCAGGATGGGGCCGATCCCCAGTTCCCCAGGTTCGCGTCGCCCCCTGCGGGAGGAATCACCGCATGGTTCACGATGCGACTCACAGCGCTCGCGAACGGCGACGAAGACAACTTCAGACCTTCCCTCAGCGAGGCGATCGAAACGTACGAGGCTCGCGATGCGAACCGCATCCCAACATGGGAAAAAGCCTTCGGCATCCGCACGCGATCAGCAACCATCGAGTGAAGAGGTGGTCTCTCACCTCAACTTTCCGAAGCGGAGACCATCGATGGAGCATCCCGATAGCCAGATAGAACCGGGCCGACGCGCCGTCGACGACATGTGCCCAAACCGAGCGCGGCCTGCTCGATTCCGGACCCGATCTCCCTGACCGCAACGTAGGGGATGTCCGTCGACGCTACGGGCCGGGGACAATGTCGTCCTGTGGGAACCCTCATCTAGCCGAGTAGCCACCGTCTGTTACGAGGATCGAGCCGGTCATCCATTCGCTCTCGTCCGAGGCGAGGAAGGCCACCGCCGACGCTACGTCCGAGACAGTTCCGAGCCGGGGCCACGGAGTGAGATCGTGCTCCGGGTTGTCGCCCATCACCGAGCGCGACAGTGATGTCTCCACGAACCCCGGAGAGATCGCATTGACCCTGATCCGGTGCTCGGCGTAATCGATCGCCAGCTGCCGGGTGAGGCCGATCACACCGCCCTTCGATGCGGAGTAGGCGGGCTCCGCGGCCAGCCCGACCATCCCGGCGATCGAGGCGATGTTGATGATGCTCCCCCCGGTACCGGCGCGCACCATCTGGCCGATCGCTGCCTTGCACCCGAGCCACACTCCTTTGAGGTTGACGGCGATGGTGGAGTCGAACTCGGCTTCGGTCTCCTCGAGGATCTTGCGGTGTCCGTGCCAGATCCCCGCGTTGTTGACCATGATGTCCAGCCCGCCCCACTTCTCGACGGCTACGCAGGCGGCACGCTCCATGTCGACTCCCCGGCTCACGTCAGTCTCGAGAAAGATGGCCGCGCCCCCGGAGGACTGGATCAGATCCGCGGTCGACTGGTGGCCACCCTCCTCATGAGTACCGTCCCTGGGCTGCTGCCGCAAATCCGCAACCACGACCCCGGCGCCGTCGGCCGCAAGACGGCGGGCGACGGCCCGACCGATGCCGGAACTGGCTCCGGTCACCAAGGCGACCCTCCCCTCCATCGGGCGCCCGGCGTCCGGCTCGGAGCGGCTGTGCCACGCGGCTGCCATCAGATCCGTATTCCGGCTGAGGGCCCGCCGAGATAGGCCGGCGTCCGAACCCGGAGTTCGAGAATCCCGAGCCGCAGGTCAGAACTTCTCGTCGACGAAGGTCTGATCGGTGATGGGCGGGCGGACGTAGCCGACGCCTGACTGGCGCTCGGGTAGCTCGATGTCATCCCATGGAACATCCCCGTAGGGGATCTGCTGCAGCAGGTGGGCGATGCAGTTGAGACGGGCCCGCTTCTTGATGTCGGCGTTGACGACGTACCACGGCGCCTGCTTTATGTCCGTGTGGGCGAACAGGATGTCCTTGGCCTTGGAAAACTCCACCCACCGGGACCTGCCCTCCACGTCCACCGGGGACAGCTTCCAGCGCTTCACGGGATCGTTGATCCGGGACTGGAAGCGGCGCTCCTGCTCGGCGTCGCTCACCGAGAACCAGTACTTGATCAGGATGATGCCCGACCGGATCAGCATTCGCTCGAACTCCGGGCAGGAACGGAGGAACTCTCGATACTCGTCCTGGGTGCAGAAGCCCATCACGGGCTCGACGACACCGCGGTTGTACCAACTGCGGTCGAACAGCACCATCTCACCGGCCGCGGGTAACTCGGCCACGTACCGCTGGAACCACCACTGGGTTTTCTCGCGGTCGCTTGGAGTACCGAGGGCCACCACCCGCACGACCCGGGGGTTCAGACGTTCGGTGATCCGCTTGATGACGCCACCCTTGCCCGCCGCGTCGCGACCTTCGAAGATGACGACAACCTTGAGGCCCCTGTGCTTGATCCAGCGCTGCAGGCGCACCAACTCCTCCTGGAGGCGTCCCAACTCGCGCTCGTAGACCTTCCGCTTCAGTTTGGGTCGATCTTGGGGCGGCGCATCCAGTTCGAGCGCCTCTAGGAAATCCACACTCATGGGGTAAGGATAACGAAGGCTCGCGGACCGCGACTAGGCGAGAGCGGTCAATACCGCGGCAACGGCCTGTTCGAGCACTCCTTCTCCATAGCCGCCTTCCTGGACCACCACCGTCGGCAGACCGGTCCGCAATGCCCGTCCCAGGAGCGGGTAATCATCATCCCGCAGGGATAGCACCCCGTCCGTTTTGTGAGTGTCGACTCCCAGAGCAACCACGACCGCTTCCGCCCCGAACGCGGCGACCGCCTCCAGGGCACCCTCGAGAGCCGGCCGGTACCCGGTCCATGTCGAGCCGCTCGCCAAGGGAAGGTTGAGGTTGGCACCCCCACCTTCCCCGGCACCCTTCTCGTCCGGGAACCCGGTGAAGAACGGGAAGTGAACCTCGGGGTCGCCATGGATGGAAACGGTCAACACGTCGCCTCGGTTCCAGAAGACCGCCTGAGTGCCGTTGCCGTGATGGGCGTCGACATCAACAACGGCCACCTTCAATCCCCTAACCGTCAGCCAGGCCGCGGCGAGCGCGGTGTTGTTCAGGTAGCAGTAACCACCGAAGGTCGCCCGAGCGGCATGGTGGCCGGGCGGTCGGCTCAACGCGTAGGCGGTCCGCTCCCCGCCGACGACAGCCCTGGATGCGGCTATCGCACACGCCGCCGAGGACAGAGCCGCCCGCCACGTACCTTCCAGAATGGGATCGACGTCGTTCGAGTAGACACCGAGTTGGGCATCGACGTGGGTGGGCCGCCTCCAGGGAGTCCCCCGCAAGGGCCGGATGTAGGCGACCGCTTCCCCGCCGGCCGGTGCACCGGTCGCCTCCCGCCAGCGGGAATGGGCCGTACGGAGGAACTCCAGGTACTCGCGGTCGTGAACCAGGAGCAGGTCGTCCGGATCGATGTCCTCGGGTCGCCGCACGTCGAACCCACCGACGGCTGACAGGGCGGCCAGGACCCGATCCGCGCGGGCAGCCGTTTCCGCGGGCGGCAGGAGCACCCCGCCGAAGCGGTGAGGTTCCGACGGGTCATGGAGCCGGCTGTCGGGATCGAAGTAGACGATCATCCGATCTCCGCGCAAGAGGTAGCCACTGTGTGGCCGGATGATAGGCGCCATTGTTAGAGTGCTGATAGCAACAAGACACAGATACCGAGCCGGCGTGCCGGGCAGCAGAAAGGACCCCTTCCGAATTGGAACCTGTCATCTCCTTCACTGACGTGACCAAGTACTTCGGAACCACGCACGCCCTAGACCCCGTCGACCTCTCCATCCGCAAGGGTGAGTTCGTATCGCTGGTCGGCCCCTCGGGCTGCGGCAAGTCCACGGTCCTCCGGCTCGGCTCGGGTCTGACCCAGCCGTCGTCGGGAACTATCGCGCGTTCGTCGGACAACATCGGATACATATTCCAGGAGCCCACCCTCATGCCATGGCGGACCGTCGAGCAGAACGTGCGCTTCCTGGGAGAGTTGGACGGCATGAGCCGCGAGGAAAGCAAACGCCGGACGACGGAGGTCCTCGCCCTCGTCGGCCTGGAGGAGTTCCGGAGACACTATCCACTGGCGCTTTCGGGCGGGATGATGATGCGGACCAGCATCGCCCGATCCCTGCTGCTCGACCCGGAGCTCTTCCTGTTCGACGAGCCGTTCGGGGCACTCGACCAGATCAGCCGGGCGCGGCTGAACGCTGAACTTACCGGGCTGTTCGCCGACCGGCGCTTCGCCGCCTTGTTCGTCACCCACTCTGTCGACGAGGCGGTGTTCCTCGCATCCCGACTCCTGGTGATGAGCAAGCGACCGGGACGCATCGTCGCCCAATTCGAGATCCCCTATAGCTTCCCTCGAAACCCCTCGATCAAGTACGAGCCCGAGTTCGCGATGCTGGCAGGCCGGGTCGCGGCGGCCCTGGCGGAGGCCTCATGAGCGACGCCCCCGTTCTCAACCCGCAGGAAGCAGAGGAGTCGGTGGGAAGAGTCAGATCCCTGCTGCGGGTAGCGGTGCCTCCGACCCTGGTATTCCTGGTGATGGTTGTGATCTGGTACGGGATCACCTTCTTCGTGCTGGAGCCCGACCGCCGCTTCCTCCTGCCGCCTCCCCACGGACTCGTCCAGGAGGGAATCCTCGACCTGCAGACCCTGGGGGAGATCGCCGGGGGTCTGTACCGGACGATGACGGTCTCGCTGTTGGGACTCGCCATCGCATTCGCCCTCGGTTTCTCGATGTCCCTGGTAATGAGCCAGGCAAAGTGGATAGAGCGATCCCTGTATCCGTGGGCGGTTGTCTGCCAGACCGTTCCGATCCTGGCGCTGGTCCCCCTGCTGGGGTTCTGGTTCGGGTTCGGGCTGATGTCCCGGGTTATCGTGTGCGTGATCATCGCCCTCTTCCCCATAGTGATCAACTCCCTGACCGGTCTGCAATCCGTCGAGCCGAAGCTCCACGATCTCCTTACCCTTCACAAGGCGAACCGCTGGACCCGTGCTTTCAGACTCCAGGTGCCAGCGGCCCGGCCGCTGATCTTCACCGGCCTCCGAACCTCTGCCGGCCTGTCGGTGATCGGCGCGATCGTCGGGGACTTCTTCTTCGGTCGCGGCCAGCCCGGCCTCGGCATACTGCTGGATCGCTACAGCCGCCGCCTCAAGAGCGAGGAACTGCTCACGGCCGTCATCGCCGCCTGCCTGCTGGGGGTCGTCGTGTTCTGGATCTTCGGCGTGATCGGTAGGCGGGCGGTGGGCCACTGGGACCCCTCGTGGGCGGACGAACGCCAGAAGCAATAGGACTCGAACCAGGACAATCACCTACGCAAGAAAGGAGCCACCGATGCTAGGACGACGAAGTAGGCGATTCAGGATCACGATCGCCGCGGTGGCGGTCCTCGCGCTGGTTGCGGCTGCATGCGGCGAGGACGAAGAGCCGACCACGACCACGCAGGCAGCGACCACCACTGCCGCAGCACCCCAGACGACCGCCGCCCCCGAGGAGATGCCCGACGATGCGATGATGATGGCGTCGTTGGCGGATATCTGTCCGGATCCGTTGGTGATC
>JAPPFW010000040.1 GCA_028821575.1 bacterium
TGACTCAGATTCTCCCAACTAATCGAGCCTCCGAAAAACCCGGAACGGTTCAGCCCTAGTCGAACGCGACCACCGAGGAAACCTACAACTCCTCACCTAACCCCAGTCCCCGCAGCCGCATCACAACCCCGTTTCAGAGCCAATCACAGAAAGCGTTCCCTGGCCGTAGCTAACAGCACAACAGGCCGAGAAGAGTCCCGCCCAGGGCAGAAGCCACCAGAAGCAAGCCTTCCCGCGCGCTCAACGGGTTCCACACCACACTCTCGTGGATCCCCGTGCGGCAGGGGAAACTCCACGCGGTGTGGGAGGGCAACACGACTTTGCCCTTGGCCTTGGGCAGAGTGCGGTCTTCCATTTCGTCGGGTGTGGACACTGGACTTGACTGGAGAGGGTACTGTTCGACCGGCCGACGCCCGGCGGTCTGTTTTGGAGCGGCTGGTCGCCGGTTGGGTCACGCTCCCGAGGGTGATCCCGGCAACCGCGCGGGATCCCACTGCGACAGCGGGTGTCGGTGGACGGTGACACGGGGCACGGGCGTTGCGCCGCCGGGGGAGCGTTAGGCGCGGGTTCTTGTACCCCCCGCCCGGTGTGGGGCTACCGTACTACCGATCAGGTGAGGGTTGGCCGGCGAGGGGTCGGCGCTGTTCATGGTGGGAGGAGGTGGCTTGTGCCGGCGATCGATGAATTCCTGGGGTCGCCGCCTGCCGAAGGTGTTGACCCGTTTCAGCTGTGGCGGGTGGGGACGTTGAGCGCGGTGATGCTTCCGGAGCTTATAGCGGTGCCGGATCCCCGCGGTCGGTACCGGGCTCCGTTGCTGCAGTTCATCGCGGACTGGAACAGGGCAGACAACCGGGGTGGGCTGATCGCGCAGGCGCCGGTGTATGACGGTGGCGACCCGGTTCTGATGCCGGCGATCGCGGTGGTTGTCCATGCACTGGCCGAGCGGGCGGGTGTGCCCGTGCCCGAGTGGGTGCTGCAACATCGGGCAGCCAAAGACGTGATGCTGTTCGGATGGCCGTTCGACGGGGCCTACGCCCGGTGGGTCCGGCTGCGGTCTCCCGCCGTCTGTGCTCACCACAGGGTCTGGTTCCACCCACGGACACTTGACAAGGGCACACCCGACTGGTGGCTGCCCTGGGACTGAGATGACATCGGCCACCGGACACGCCATGACCCCAGACCTGGTGGGTGCCCTGTTCGAGGAAGTGGACAACACGCTCGCTCCCCTGTCCGAACCCGCCGACCTGCTGGTGGTCGGCGGGGCTGCGCTGCTCCTTCGGTGGGACCCCGCCAGAGTCACCTACGATGTGGACGTGGTTACGCCACTCCCCGCCGCTGTGGAAGACGCCGCGGCTGTCGTCGCTGCCCGCTACGGGCTGAGTCCATTCTGGTTGAACTCCGGCGCCCTCGTAGCCCGGCCCGCCGGGTTGGAACCCGACGAGGCGTTGGTTGTCCACGCAGGAAAGAACCTCACCGTGTCGGTGGCAGGACCCCGCTACCTGTTGGCCATGAAAGTCTTCGCGGGTCGCGGTACCGACCGATCCGATCTGCTCCACCTCTTTGGGCCGGCCGCTGTTGACAGCCTCGACGCCGTTTACGCTCTACACAGCGAGGCATACCCCGGCCTCCGGCTCCACGCCGCAGCGGAGCGAACCCTCCAGGACGCCTGGGCGGACTACACAAAGTCCCGAGCTTCCGGTCGGGATGGTCGGTGAGGCCCGACCCCAACCCCCAGGTGATCCCAACCGACCTCCTCCCCCTCCAGGGATGGGAGGACAGCCTTTACTGACCACCGCCAATCTCCGGTTCGAGTAGCGGGCATAAGAGTGGTGGCACGAAACCCCACTCCCGGTCGGCTGCTCGCACAAACGTTAGGCCGTGCTCCCGGGTTGTCCGCTGGCAGCCCCAATCGGCCTCGACCCGTGGCCGCTGGCCATCGACGCACTGGCCGAATGCCTCGAACTCCTCGACGACCCGTCCCTCTGTGCACGGGTAGGGTTCTACCTCGACTACAACCGCGATGTTTGGGGCCTCAACCCAGCCGACTTAGACCACATCTCCGTCACCCAAGACCGGGGACCGTACCACCTCGGCACCTCAAGCCGCGGCCGGTCGGCCACCCTCGTAGAAGCCTGGAACCTTGTCGTCCCCGACCAAGTGCTCCACCACACTTGCGAGGAGCAGGCCTGGATCTGACGACTACCAAACGATCCGCCACCGCCGACTGAAGTCGGGAAAACAAACTCCGGCGCTCCTACCCAATGCGGCAGGTATCAGACCGATACCCGCCACAACCGGTTTCAGCACATCTCGCTGACCTGGGCGTTCGCTAACGCGCCAGATGCGTGACACCTTCGGAATACCTGCCAACGCCGACGCGTCTAGGACGTGTCGGCAGACTCGATCCGAAACCGGTATAGCATGGGACCCTGCTTCTGCGGGTCCGCACCCCACCAGATTCAAGTATGCCGACTCCACGAAACCCGGTCACCATCACCCACTCGAGAAGGGTGATACCGTGGTCGTGTGGGCCGAGGCCATAGGTACCCACACGGCCATCCAGGTCCGTTACGAGGGTGCCGGGTTCGAGGAGGTGACCGGAGACAATGACAGCGCCCTGGCCCCGGTAGCGGGCTCCACGAATGAGGTCTTGCATTACAAAGCCCCGATCTCGGGGACATACTACATCCTTGTCGCAGATGCGTTGGGGCAGAACGGCGGCACCTACTTCGTGAGGGTGAGACGAGCGGACTCTCTTGGATGAACCCTTTGCAGGCAACGCTCCCAGCAGTCCCGGGTCGCCGCCCGAAGATCCGGAATCACCCGCGGGACCGCGCGTTCGACCGGCGCCTCGATACACTGTCGCGAGTGTGACCGCAAGCGTTGTTGTCGAAGGCACCTGACCTGTCGAAGCTAGGTCAGGTAGCTCGCTGTTCCCCGCCAACGATCCCCCGTGCTGTTCACAGCGGAGATGCTGTCCGCTGCTCGATAAGGGAAGACCTGGATCGATTCGGCGAGTTAGGAGATCAGTCCCACGATTCGTACCACGAGCCATTCCCGGGTGAGACTTGATCCGGGGTTGGGTCGCCGCGATATTTACCGGAATCCTGACCAGGGGCGGTAGGCCTAGCCTGGTAGAAGGCGTGTAGCGGGCACACCCCCGCTGCGCCTGCCTTTTCCCGTTGCACGACAGGTACGCCACCAGGTCCACATGGCTTTGCCATCGCCGATGGTCACGTTGTGGTTGTGTTCTGCGGATCCGTGACCGCACTGTCCATCGCGAAGGCGGCTCAACCCTGTGGAGGGGGTTGTGTCGAGTCGAAACATCCAGCAGGACTCAAGCAGTGTTCCCGGGGTGTGACTCGTTGTGCAGAGCGGTGCAGCCGGGTTGGTCCCGGTCGTGCATCAGTAAGTCGAGCAGTGGCTTACTCTCGGATCTGGGCGTTTCCCCGTTGAGAGGCGTCCGGCTAGGAGGTTCGAGTGGTGCTGGGAACCACGCTCTGGAACATCGCGACCCTTGTCGCCCTCGTCGTGACATCGGTAGCACCGGGCCCGGCGGCGGCAGACGTATCGGATGAGCCGCCGCAGGATGTGAGGGCGACAGCGATGGGCGCGGACAAGATCCATGTTTCGTGGTTGGATCCTGTGACGGTAGGTTCGACAGCCTGGTTCGAGTACAAGGTCCAGTGGAAGTCCGGCACCCAGGAGTACAGCGAGACCCGCCAAGCTGTCACGACAGGTATCGATGAGGACATAGTGGAACTGGCTGTGCTCTTCGGATACACCACATTGCGTTATGACCTGTTCTACCGTATCGGCGGGCTGCAGACCGGTGTGAAGTACACCGTCAGGGTCATAAGGACCGGCGGCAACGGTGCCAGCGAACCGTCGTACGAGGCAACTGCTACCCCGCTCATACCCGACGAGATCCTACGTGTGACTGTCGAGAAGCTGGTTGAGGAATACGGGGACGACTCGCCCTGGATTCAACACACCTGGGATTACTTGCACGACCTCGACGTGCCGCTCGACGTTGGAGAGGTCGGCAGCGGTATCAGCGGCTCGTACGACGACCACTGCTAAGGCCCTGATACGGGGTCACCGCTCTATAGATGTGTTGCGCGTCTCATCCAGATAGATGACCCGTTGATGGGGGACCTGATCTTGCATGAATTCGCGCATGCATACTCGCTGGATGTCGACATCCTGGCGGATCATCCCGACAAGGCCGAGGGTATGGCAATCGCCTTCATCTACCTGGGAACCTTCGTAGACGAACCCAACAATGCTTGCAACCGGATCGAGTACCTAGCAGACCTCATGACAATCTGGGAAATGGGTATTGACGAAGCCAACCCCGAATACTGGATTGAATGTGGACTGCCACAGGTCACCGACGAAGTACTCAATGTCATCGACAGCGCATTGGACGGCGAGAGACCGGCGTGGTTCTACGACACGTACTCCGAGTCAGGCGTCCTGGACCTCGAAAGGCTCTGGGCGGACATCCAACAGTTCGAGCCCCGCACTACCCCATACCACGTAGAGGAGCAGCGAGCCGTCGTCTACCACCTCCGGAACTCGTTCGGCGGCTACTGCAACGAAGCCAACGCGACCGCTTCCATGTTCGGTGACGGACCCACCCGGAACCCGTGGCGGGACGGCGGCTGTGTACCGACAGCACCGGTGACCGGCACAACCATCGCCGACGATGGAGATGTGTCGGTTGCCTGGACCGCCCCCACAGACGACGGGGGCGCACCGATCGAGGGCTACAAGATCCAATGGAGATGGGGTGGGCAACCCTACGACGAGTCACGGCAAGCGGTGATCACCGACCCCTCGACTCGCCGGCACCGCCTAGCCGGTCTCTTCCCCGGAGTCCGCTACCAGGTGCAGGTCCTCGCCTACAACACCAACGGCGACGGCACACCCTCCAACCAGCTAGCCGTCCTGGCCACCGCCAACCCCGCCGACTCCCCATGGAGCCGAATCTGGCCAGGATGGCTGATCGGTTGAGAGGACCCACAATGTGGGCATGACCATCGACGGAACCAATCGCCAAGACTCCCAGTCGACCAAGACATGCGTAGCACGTTCGAGCGCCCCTCCCCGGTGCTCTCCCGATCGGGGAACGCAAAAGAGAACCACCCAAGACCGATCTACCCCGCGGCGATCCGCGGGCCAACACGAGAACAGCCACACTCGTCACCCCAACCTGGCAGCGGTCAAATCAGCGGAGGTGGTACACCCGTAACGGATGAGCTGTCCGTTGCTCGATAGGAGGAGACCTGGGTCGATGCAGCGAACTCGAGGTTACGTCCCACGACTCGTACCATGAGCCAGCGTGGAGTCGTGGAGGACCGCGATCGTGGGATGCCTTCGAACGGTTCTCCCTTGGCAGCCTCCGAACCGTACGGCTCGTTGCTATCGGCCCAGTCTATGGGGCCGACCGAAGTGGCATCCCCTGACCGATCCCCCTTCTCCCTTTTCGCGAAGAGCCACGCATCGTGGCCCTGGCCCCGTGCCTTCCCGATCGAACCCGGGGACCTCGTGTCGAGCTGCGAGCTTGGCCCGGTACGGAGTCGGCGGGGGTGTAGCCACCGATCAGTGGCCTAGCCCTGATCGGTGGGAAAGGCCAAGACCTTCTTGTACTTTCTGTAGCACTTGGCACACGCGGGCTTGCTGAGTGTCGCCGCGTGGTCACTACCACAGAGGTGGCAGTGCTTCTCTTTGTAGTCCTTGTTCTTGTACCTGTTCCAGCTCCTGTAACAACGTTTGCAGTACGCCTTGGCTGGGTCCGCCGGTAGGGTTCCCTGACACCGGATGCAGAATCCGCTGTCCGGCTTCTGGCGAGAGGATCGCTTCTTCGGTCGCTTTCGTTTCGAGGTGTGCTCAGCCTTCTTGGCGGTGTCGACTCTCGCAACCGTCACTCGGATCTCGTCGCTGGTCCTGACTATCCGCATCGACTCTTGATAGATCTCGTCGTAGAGCCGTGGTTCCTCTTCGCGGATCACAAGTACGCCCATCTCGTGGTTGTTCACCTGTGAGAACTCATACAGGTTCATCGAAGTCAGAAGTGCCTGACTCTCGTTCAGGTAGCACTTGGCATGAAGATTCTTGCAAAAGCTGGTCCGGATGGAATCCATCGACTCGAGCCAGTTCGTCTCTGCGGGCTGTAGTTCGCTCTTTCCGTAAACCACACGGATGTCTATCTTCAAGCGGTCCCTGTCCTCGAAGAGTGACTTGATGCGCTCGTTGATTCGGAGGAACGGACTGATGATCACCAAGCGTTCCTCAGCACCCTTGATGATCTCCTCCAGGTGGTAGGAAACACCTGTTGTGGTTAGGAACCGCGCCATGACCCTCCTGCAAGCAAGCCGAGTACCTACACTATCCAAGCTTCACCCGATGTCGGACAACGCGCTGGCGCTTCCAGTGGGTCAATCCTTCGCTTGCCCCCCGGAGCAGAACCGTCCGAACCGGCCGGGCCACCGCCAGCCTCCCGCCGCCAACTGGGCTCCTCCGTGGGCTCCCGAATGCACTGACCGGACCTTCCGGTTCGCCCGCGGATACCTCCGACGCAACCAACGATCTACCAACCGGCCCAAAAACCGCGCAACTTTCGACCGGCCTTGACACCTCAAGATCGTAGGCGTTGGGGGTATTTTGAGCCGGAGGCTCTTAGGAACTTCCTGCTGTGATTAGCGTGCGATGGCAGAGACGGGCTCTCGGATGGCCAGCGTCACAGGTCAGGATCCTGAAGTTCCCACTCCATTCATCCCAACCCCGATCCATGAAGAATCGAGGCTAGAGTCGGAACCGCTGTGAAGCATCGCTTCCCGACAGTCGACCAGTGCTGGTCGCAGTTCCATCGCGGCTCTCAACGTGACCGGTTCCACAGCGGCCATCGGGTAATTACTCGCCACCAACCGCATCCACCCGGCGTCTGCATCGATGCCGGTCCCCGCAACCGGTCCCTGGTTGGGGTGCCTGCCACGGTGTGGTTCCTCGCCCTGGACGGGTTGCCAGAAGGCATCCGAGCAGGAAGGGACGCGCCGTTCCTGGTCTGTGCGGATGTCCGCTGATGAACAGGACGGTGTCCAATCTGGTGCTAGGGGTCGCTCTGGTGGCCGTCGTTGCATCGTGTCACGAAGGGGAGACGATTGGACTGCCATCGTGGATTAGCGGAGTAACCCCTTCCGCTTCCCTTCCGTGCGACAACGCGGTAGTCGATCTCTCCGCGGCGCCGGGAGTCGATCCTTGGGATGTGGCCGGTAATCCGGATCTCCAGATCATCGGCGAGGTGGCGGCTCTGAGGGCTGATGGTTGGAACCAGCCCGCGGTCTCGGCTAGCCACGCTCTCGACTCAGAACACCCTGGGGATCCGGCCTTTCTCCTTGCACCCAAGACTCCCCTGTTCGTCCGTCGTGGAGCGGCCTTCGAGCTTCGGATTGCCGACGGCTACCGGGACCGCGCTGCCGTCCGATTCGGTTCGTCCGGCCCGGCCAGCGCACTCGCGGTCGGTCCGTGTGACTCCGAGAGGGAATGGATCCTGTTCACGGGTCGTTTCTTGTTGACGGAACCGGAGTGCTTGACTCTGGAAGTCGTCCTACAGGACGGTCGGATAGAACCGTTTCGGATCGGCATCGGCATACCCTGTTCCTGACTCATTCACTATCCCTGGTTCTTGATGCGTGAGACACACCAACGTACATCAGGCCACCTCAACCTCCCATTTCACCCGAGTAGCGGAGGCTGATACCGGGATGCGACCCGAGCCGAACGTGGTACTAGAAGTGGGATGCACACTCGTAATCACCCTCGGATACACCCATTTAGCCCGTTGTTCGATGCAGAATGCAACGGACGATCCCTCCGCTGGTGGGGATTCCCCCATCAAGCCTTCGTAAGGAAGACTCTCTTAGCAGGTGCAGTTCTTGGGAACCTGCTTGCAGTCTTTACAGAACGAGTATTTGCAGGTGCATTGCTTGTGATGGAGATCGCAGCCCTTACAGTAGGACAACCCCGTGTAAACCGAGTAGAGGTCGTTACCGCAGCCTGTCGGGCACTTGCCGCCCGGTTGCGGGTTTGATGGTTTTCTGAGTTGCATACCCCCCCCAAGTGTAGACCAGAGTGCGGCGGATACCCCCGGGGAGGGGGAGCCGCCGGCGGGTGTCGGCTCGTTCACAGGTCGAGGCCTGGGTTGTGGTACACCACGGGTCCGACGAATTCGGAGACGGCCGGTCCAGCGGGGAACCACGACCCCTCGAAACTCGACCACCACCCTCTCCTACCTGCCGTGGTGGGGTTGCCTGGGGGTGCAGGGGGGCGGCGGGTAGAGCGCCCCCCTGCGGAGAGATCCACACCGATCCGCGTCCAGCGGAGACCGTCGGAACACGCCGTACTAGAACACCGTTCGCTACCACTAACCGTCGCATATTCGTACGTGGCCGGCCCGGTTTATTCACACCTATGGCCGGTGGTGGGTGAAACCTGTCAGATCCCGTTGTAGTTGGCGAAGAAATGTTGATGATCGTTGAAACTCCCCACTTTCGATCATTGAGATTCACTCATACTGGATTTGCCCCGTTTGGTGGGGGGTCGCTGCGATGATCGGGGTGCCCCCCGGGACCGGGGGGCGGGTCTGACCCAACTGAAATTCGGCGCGTGTGTTGCCTTGCTGGGGATCTGTCGGCCTGTCCCCCCGGTCTGGGGGTGGGGTTCTGGCGTGGAAGCGGATGTGACCGGGTAGGAGCCTTGTGGAAGGTCCGCATCTTGAGTGTACTGTCCGCCGTTTCTTGCCGGAAAGCCCCTTTGACGAGTAACGGTAGTCGCCCGGGGAGGTGGTTTAGTGTCGGGGAGTGGGGTTGAGGTCTTCGGTGGGGTTGATACCCATCGGGACATCCATGTTGGGGCGGTGGTGGACGGCGTCGGTCGGGTGCTGGGTTCCGAGTCGTTCGGGGCCGACGAACCGGGATATCGGCGGATGGTCGTCTGGTTCGAGTCGCAGGGAGGGCTGGTTCGGGTCGGGGTGGAAGGATGCGGCAGCTACGGTGCTGGCCTTGCCCGGTATCTGGCTGCGGCCGGTATTGCGGTGGTGGAGGTGAATCGGCCTAACCGGCAGCTACGCCGCCAGCGGGGCGGCAAGTCCGACAGCGTCGACGCCGAGGGGGCAGCTCGGGCCGCGGCGTCGGGTCAAGCTAGGGCAGTTCCCAAGTCCGGTGATGGGCCGGTTGAGTGCATCAGGATGCTGCTGGTGGCTCGCCGCTCAGCTACCAAGGCCCGCACCCAGGCCGCCAACCAGATTCATTCTTTGACCGTTACTGCGCCTGAGCAGGTGAAACACCAGATCGGTGGCCTCAAACTCCGAGCGCGGGTCCGCGTCTGTGCTCGTTGGCGTCCTAGCGAGGCACAGACCACCGTCGCCTATGCAAAGAAGGCGTTGCGGCACCTGGCCCGCCGATATGAGGCGCTCGACGCGGAGATCACCCAACTCGAAGCCGAAATCCGTCGTCTCTGCGCCGAGGCGAACCCGGCGCTCCTAGCCGCCAAAGGTGTCGGCCCAGACACCGCCGCCGCGCTGCTGGTCGCCGCCGGCGACAACCCGGAGCGAATGCGCTCGGAGAAGTCGTTCGCGGCGCTGTGCGGCACCAGCCCCGTCCAGGCATCATCCGGACAGATCGTACGGCATCGTCTCAACCAGGGCGGCAACCGGCAAGCCAACAGCGCGCTGTGGCGGATCGCTACCACCCGGATGCGAACCGACGCGGCCACCAAACACTACGTAGAACGGCGCAGGGCCGAGGGAAAGAAGAAGCGGGAGATCATCCGCTGCCTCAAGCGGCACATCGCCCGAGAGATCTACCGGCTCATCACCAACCCGCCACCAACCCCGAACTGCGCCCGGCTACGCAGCCGACGCAAAGGGGCCGGCATCACCCTGACCCAGGCCGCCCGAGCCCTCGGAACACATCCCAGCCGTATCTCCGCACTCGAGCTAGGCCGAGACCACAACCACCAACGCGCAACCCGATACCACGACTGGCTCCGAACCCACCAGGCGGCACCACCGCCGACTTGACAACCGTAGGAGCATCCCCACCCTGTGACCCCAAATACCAGACGCTGAGTGGGGTGAACCGTTCCGGGTTTTTCGGAGGCTCGATTAGTTGGGAGAATCTGAGTCA
>JAPPFW010000017.1:0-4230 GCA_028821575.1 bacterium
ACGACAAACTCGACGTGATCTTCCTAGCATTCATCACCCTCGCCCTCATCCACGATACCCTCAAAGCGTGAACAGGCCCTAGTTCTCGAGCACCCTCCTAGGCTGGGGCCGATGTCGTTTCCTGCAGCCACCGTCGCAGATTCTCCGGTGCTCGGCCCTCCGGTCACTGCGCAGAGCGTCGAGTCCTACCTGCGGGCCGTTCCCCCGGTGGATGAGGTGGGCGTGTCCGAGCGGGCCGGCGCCCTGTCCACCCGGTCGGTGAAGCGGGAGTCGAAGCTCGCCGCGCTCGACCTCGCCATCCGCATGTGCGACCTGACCACCCTCGAAGGGCGGGACACTCCCGGGAAGGTCATACAGTTGGCTTCCAAGGCGGTCCGCCCGGACCCCGGCGACCCCACGATCCCACCGGTCGCCGCCCTCTGCGTGTACCCGAACATGGTGCCGTACGCGGTCGAGGCCCTGCAGGGCAGCGGGGTGGCGGTGGCGTCCGTAGCCACGTACTTCCCGTCGGGCCAGGCGCCCATCTCGGTCAAGACGGCCGATGTCTCCTGGGCGGTCGGCCAGGGCGCCGGCGAGATCGACATGGTCATCGACCGGGGGGCCTTCCTGTCCGGCGACTACCTGAAGGTGTACGAGGAGGTGGTGGCGGTCAAGGAGGCCTGTGGGGGCGCCCACCTCAAGGTGATCCTCGAGACCGGTGAGTTGAGCACCTACGACAACGTGCGCCGGGCGTCCATGCTGGCCATGGCGGCGGGAGCGGACTTCATCAAGACATCGACCGGCAAGACCCCGTCGAACGCCACGCTCCCGGTGACGCTCGTGATGCTGGAGGCGATCCGCGACTTCTACACAGCGACGGGCCGGGCGGTCGGCATGAAACCGGCCGGGGGGATCAGCACCGCCAAGGTCGCCATCCGCTATCTGGTGCTGCTCTCGGAGACGCTCGGAGCGTCCTGGCTTTCCGCCTCCCGGTTCCGGTTCGGAGCCTCCAGCCTCCTCAACGATCTTCTCATGCAGATCAGGTGGCTCCGCGAAGGCCGCTACCAGTCGCCCGACTATTTCACCAAGGACTGAACGGTGCCGGAGCGGACACCAGCCCCCCCCGCGGCGGGACCTGAGATCGTCCCGACCGGCCTCGACTACGTGGAGTCCCGCGAGTCCACAGGGGTCGTCTCCATCGACGACAGCTACGACCTGTGGATAGACGGGGAACCCTCCCCGCCCGCCGCCAACCGCTACTTCCCGTCTGTCAACCCGGCCACCGAGAACACCCTCAGCCGGGTTGCCGAGGCCGGCGGGGAGGACGTGGACCGGGCGGTGGCGGCGGCGAGGGACGCCTACTCCGGGGTCTGGGGAGGGATGGACGGCGGGGAGCGCTCCAAATACCTGTTCCGGCTAGCCAGGATGCTGCAGGAGCGGTCTCGGGAGTTCGCCGTGCTCGAGACCCTCGACGGGGGCAAACCGATCAAGGAGTCGCGCGACATCGATCTCCCCCTGGCCGCGGCCCACTTCTTCTACTACGCCGGATGGGCCGACAAGCTGGAGTACGCCTTCCCCGGCCTGGACCCGAGGCCGCTGGGGGTGGCGGGCCAGGTGATCCCCTGGAACTTCCCGATACTCATGCTCGCCTGGAAGGTGGCGCCCGCCCTCGCGACCGGTAACACGGTGGTGCTGAAGCCGGCGGAGACCACCCCTCTCAGCGCGCTGGCCTTCGCGCGGCTCTCGTCCGAGGCGGGTCTGCCCCCGGGTGTCCTCAACATCGTCACCGGCGACGGCCGGGCGGGCGCCGAGTTGGTCGCCCACCCGGGGGTGGACAAGGTCGCCTTCACCGGCTCCACCGAGGTCGGCAAGGTCATCCAGCGGAGGTTGGCCGGCACCGGCAAGCGGCTGACCCTGGAACTCGGCGGCAAGGCGCCACACGTGATATTCGACGACGCGCCGCTCGACCAGGCAGTCGAGGGGGTGATCAACGGGATCTTCTTCAACCAGGGTCACGTATGCTGCGCGGGGAGCCGGCTGCTCGTTCAGGAGTCGGTCTACGACACCCTCATGGACAAGCTCAAGGTACGCCTGGCAAGCCTGAGGGTGGGGGATCCGCTCGACAAGAACACCGATGTGGGCGCGATCAACAGCAGGGCCCAACTGGAGCGGATCACGGACCTCGTGGAGGTCGGCGTGGCGGAGGGCGCCGAGATGTACCAGCTCCCCTGCGAGCTACCCGACCGGGGATACTGGTTCGCTCCCACGCTCTTCACCGGCGTCTCGCAGAGTCACCTGATCGCCCGCGAGGAGATCTTCGGCCCGGTGCTGTCGATCATGACTTTCCGCACCCCCGCCGAGGCCGTGGAGAAGGCCAACAACACCCCCTACGGGCTGTCCGCCGGGGTTTGGACTACCAAGGGATCCCGGATCCTGTGGATGGCGGACCGCCTGAAGGCCGGGGTGGTGTGGGCCAACACCTACAACAAGTTCGATCCCTCCTCCCCGTTCGGGGGCTTCCGGGAGTCGGGGTTCGGGCGGGAGGGCGGCCGCCATGGCCTGCTCCCCTACCTGCGGGGTGGCGTGTGAGCAGGATCGGCGTCCGCAAGACCTACAAGCTCTTCGTGGGCGGCGGCTTCCCCAGGTCCGAGTCGGGGCGGACCTATCCCGCTCTCGACCACCGGGCGGAGGTCATCGCCCGGGTGGCGGCCGGGACCCGAAAGGACCTCCGGCACGCGGTCCGGTGTGCCCGCCGGGCGCAGGACGCATGGGCCGGCCGCAGCGGGTATAACCGGGGCCAGATCCTGTACCGGATCGCGGAGATGGTGGAGGACCGGGCGCCGACCTTCTCGACCCACCTCCGGGACGCCGGCCTGGGCGGTCCCGCTGCCGACCGGGAGGTGGCCCGTGCCGTGGACCGTCTCGTCTGGTATGCCGGATGGGCCGACAAGTACCAGCAAGTGCTGGGCAACCTCAACCCGGTCTCGGGACCGTTCTTCAACATCTCGACGCCGGAGCCGACCGGGGTGGTGGGGGTCATCGCCCCCGAGGAGCCCGCCCTGCTGGGTCTGGTGTCGCGGATCGCTCCGGTCGTCGTGTCGGGCAACACGACGGTGGTGCTGGCCTCGGAACGCTGGCCGATTCCAGCCATCACGCTTGCCGAGGCGATGGCCACCGCCGACGTCCCCGGCGGCGTGGTCAACCTGCTCACCGGCCCCAAGGCCGCCATGGTCCCCTACCTGGCGTCGCACCTCGATGTCAACGCCATCGACGCTTTCGGGGCCGATCCACAGATGGTTACCGGGGTGGAGGAAGCTGCCGCGGGCGGGGTGAAGCGGGTGGTGCCCCCGCCGGGGGGCGGGCTCGACTGGGCCGACAACCGTGAGGCTCAGAGTCCCTACTTCATCTCATCCTTCACCGAGATCAAGACCGTCTGGCATCCCAAGGGGCTATGAGCGGCCTTCTCGGTCTTTCTGCCCTCGATCGGATGGATACCGAGGGACGGTTGCCGCGTTCTTGGCGGTCGAGGGTCTACGACTCGTCCGGGGGCGGCGATCACAGCCCGGTCGAGGTCTTCGACGACCGGGTCGAGATCGAGAGTCCCGGCCGGTTTTCCGGGCATAGTCGATCCGAATCAGCCGCGCGACATCTCCCGGTTCGCCCGCAACCCCAGGATCACGCGTGTCTGTGCCGACCTTCGCTTCGGGCAGGAACTCGGCGAGGGCATTCGGCGTATATTCGAGGAGATGTCCCTGGCCGGGCTCTCGGACCCCGAGTACACCCAGACAGCCGGCAGCGTGCGTCTACTGCTCTCGTACCGACCGGTGGACCGGGAACTCGAACAAAGACTGCGGCCCGGGGCTCGGGACGTCCTGCGCGCTATCAACGAGGCGGGCCGCCTTAGCACCGGCGACGCAATGCGGGCCACACGCCAGTCCCGCCCGTCGGCTCTCCGACATCTGCGAGCTCTCGAAGCAGAGGGCCTGATCGAGTGGGTTGGGCAGTCGGCGAAGGACCCGCGGGCCTACTGGAAGCGTCGCTTCGAATGACTCTAACGGAACTACAGGGTTGTACTTTCCAGCGGTTCCAACGTATTTGAGCGTTACTCTAAACCTTCTCTAAACGCCACTCTAAGCCCTTAGGCCCGAGGCGCGCGTGTACGGTGCCTACCGGTTCGGCAACCCTGACGGCTAGGCCAGTTGGAGTGCGCGGGCGAGGAAGGTGGCCATCTGGGCTCGGGTGACGCCGGTG
>JAPPFW010000017.1:4330-34227 GCA_028821575.1 bacterium
CGGTGAAGTAGTCGCGGTCGGCTGCGGGCAGTTGGAGTGCGCGGGCGAGGAAGGTGGCCATCTGGGCTCGGGTGACGCCGGTGTCGGGGCAGTAGTGCTGGGTCTCGGCTGAGCAGCCTTGGGTTATGCCGGCTTGGGCGAGCCGGTTGATGTTGTCTTCGTGGGTGGTTCCGTCGTCGTCGGTGAAGTAGTCGCGGTCGGCTGCGGGCAGTTGGAGTGCGCGGGCGAGGAAGGTAGCGAACTGTCCTCGCGTCACGCGGCCGTCAGGACAGTAACGCGTGTTGGCAGGCGGGTTGCATCCCCTGGTTATGCCCAACTGGGCGATGAGTTCGATGCTCGTCCGGTGGGCATTCCCGGTGATGTCGGCAAAGGCGAGGCCGCCCGTGTTCAAGGTCCTGACGTCGCCGACGAGATGTAGCGGGTCGGGTCCGACAGCCTCGTGCGCCAATATGGCGTCGAGGCCGGATGTGAGACCGATAGCCGCCCGGCCGGTATGGATCGAGTTGGCGGGAATGCTGACCCCGTCCGGGTCGGAGTCCCCCGGCTGCACCGTGTACTCGAAGATCAACTCGGATGTTCCGGAGCCCCTCTTGTAGAGGGCACCCCTGGGTCCGTCCCCAAACTGGATCCGGAGGGTCGGCGTGCCACCCTGCCTCCCGACGACCACCGGGAAGTCGAAAGTAGCGGTGACGGTTATGACGTCCCCGTCGAGGTACGCGCCCCCGGCGGGCGGTTCGGATGTGATCGCCACCCCGGTGACATGTGGGCGGATGGCGGAGATCGCCTGTCGCGCCACCTCCTCCGGCAGGAGGCAGGGCGGAAGGGCCATGAGCACGTCCGGTTCGAATCCGCCGGTGGCACTCCGGAAGTCGGGAGCCAGCCATCTCAGCGTGGTGAGTTGCAGGACGCCGACCAGCGTTCCGTCCGGCTCGAAACGGTATGAGGTCTGGCCGCTGTTCTTGCCGAAGGTCCGCTGCCCGACCACCGTGGCCCGTTCATGGTCCTGCAAGGCCGCGGTCACGATCTCCGAGGCGGAGGCAGTGTTGCCGTCCACGACCACCACCATCGGCAAAGCCACCGGATCGGGCGCTACGTCCCTGCCTCGTGCCCGCACGGTTTCGACCTCGTCCCTGCCGACCAAGTGCACGATGACGGACAGGTCAGGTAGGAAGACACCGGCGGTGCCGACCGCCGTGTCCACGTACCCGCCCGGGTTGGCCCTCAGGTCCAGTACCAGACCACTGACGGGTTGACCGGTCAGATCCTTCAACACGTCCGCCAACTCTTCATGCCCCTTCGAACTGAAGATGTCCAGACGGAGGTGGGCGACATCCCCGTCCACCACCCTCCCGCGGGCGACAGGGATGGCGAGGTTCGTTGCGGTCACGGTGGTTGTGATCTCGTCCTCTCCCCGCAACACCGTGACCGTTACCTGCTTGCCCGGCTCGAAGCTGTCCAACTCCGAGACATCCTGGCACGCCAGGTCGGCCGGGAACGGCTCGCCGAGCCGTACGAGAACGTCTCCTGGCCGGAGGCCCGCGACGTCGGCAGGGCTCCCCGGATAGACCTCCGCGATGACAGGGCGGCAGGTGTTCGATACTTCGAAGCAAGGCTCGCCGTCCTCGGCGAGGCCTACGGCCAAACCCAGGCCGCTGGTGCCCTTGTTCTCCAGCCTCACCCGGGACTGCCGGTACTGCTCGGAAGTCAGCCAGTAGGAGTTCCGGTCCAGCGATCGGGCCATTCCCCGGATGGCCTCCTCGACGGCCGCCGCCGTGTCCTCGACGGCATCGATGGCGCCACACAACTCCTCGAAATGGGAAGTCGGCAAGGGGCAAGCGGGCGGTTCCCCGGATGTTCGCGCCGCTAGGTCGGCGTTCCTGACCCGCTCCGCGGCGGCCTCCGCAAGGCTCCGGCTACCCACTTCGTCCACGTAGTCGCTGGTGATCAGCTCGTAGGCCGTGCACAGTATGCGGAACACATCGGGGGCGTCATCACATGTGACGCGACCAGGGTGGTGGTCGGTGCCCTGGTCCGCCTGAGAGGTGGGACGGTTGTCAGGGGGGCCGGACCCCGAAGCCGCGAGAGGGGACGCAGCCGCAACGGCGAGCAGCGCTGCGGTCAGCACCAATGCCGAGGCGGCCCGACCGCGCGCCCTCAAGACAGCCGCGCCGACCTGTCGGGAGCCTTACTGGATTCCATTTCGGCACTCCCTCGTCGGGCGGCGAGGATGATAGCCAACCTGCTGACCTACCAGGCGTATCTCCGAAGCGGGGGCCTCCTGGCGGCGGTTCCGGATGCCGCTGGCTGCGCACGTGTCGGTCATGATCGTGCGGCAGGAAGGATCGACCCGGTCCGGCTAGGCCACGCGGAGATCCGCATGCCGTCGCCGTGTCACCGGGGACTGGTAGCTTGTGAAAGATGCAGAGTTGCCCGGCCATAGAGGCGCGGTCCTTGATGCTTCCCCTCAACCGCCCGCTTGATCTACGCGCCACCCTGGCTGTGAAAGGCCTGAACGGACCCTCGCTCAGGGTCCGCCCGGACGGTCTGTGGAGGGCCACCCGTACCAGGCGCGGGCCCACCACGGTGTGGTTGAGGCTGAGGGAAAGGCAACTCCTGGTGGATGCGTGGGGTGAGGGCGCCGGCCATGCACTGGACAGCGTTCCGGAGTGGGTGGGGCAGTTCGACGACCCGGCCGCGCTGGTTCCGAGGCATGCATCTGTGGAGCGGGCCTCCCGGCTTGGTCGAGGTATGAGGATGGCCGCGGTCGGTGGGCTGGTGGAGGTGCTGATCCCGACGATCCTGGCCCAGAAGGTGACCGGCATCGAAGCGGCCCGCAGCTACCGTCAACTGGCGGCCCGGTACGGGGAACCGGCTCCCGGCCCGGGAGGTCTCCGCCTTCCGCCCGATCCCGCTCTACTGGCCGGACTCCGGTACTACCACTTCCATCCCTTGGGGGTGGAACAACGTAGGGCGGAGACGATAATCCGGGTCTGCCGGGAGGCCGATCGCATAGAGGCGACCGCCGGGCGGGACCTGGAGACGGCCTACCGTTTCCTCCAGCACCTCCCCGGAATCGGACCATGGACCAGCGCGTCGGCCCTGATGGTGGCGAGAGGCGATCCCGACGCCGTACCAGTTGGTGACTTCCACCTCCCCAACATCATTGCCTGGGCCCTGGCCGGCGAGCCACGCGGGACCGACGAGCGGATGCTGGAACTCCTCACGCCCTACCGGGGACAGAGAGGCAGGGTGGTCCGGCTGCTGGAACGGTACGCCGGGCGGGCGCCCGCCTACGGTCCCCGGTTCGCTCCCCGGGACTTCCGGCGGTTCTGAATCCGCCCGTCCGCCCACCGCTCCAGCAGGAGGTGGATGGCCCAGTTACCCCCATCCCCCCAGGAGTCGGTGGCGGCCCGCACATCGGGCTCCGCCAGTACCTCGTCCACGCCGGCCACGTACCTGGAGACCACCTTGCGAACCCCCAGGTCCCCGGCCGCGATCGCGTCCGGCCGGCCCAGGCAACGGGCCAGGAACCAGTCGGCCGTCCACCTGCCCAGCCCGCGTATCGCCATGATCCGTTGCAACGCTCGCTCGTTGCTCTCGTGCTGCAGGCCGTCGAGGTCGCCCGCCACCAAGTGCCGCCCCAGCCCCACGATGTAGGAGGACTTGCGGGTGGTGAGCTGCATCGCCCGGATGTCGGCCTCCCGGGCGGCGGCCAGCCTCTCGGCGGAGGGGAAGCGCCAGAGACGGATCCCGTCCAGTTCCAGCGGTTCCCCGTATCTCTCCACCAGGCGGTTGAGGGTGGTGGCGGCCCAGCGCATGTTGACCTGCTGGGAGCAGATCGACGTGACCAGCACCTCCGCGACGGACGGATTGAGCGGTGGCCGGTATCCGGGGGCGCGACAGAGCTGGTCTGCGACCGCCGGAACCCGCTCGGATACGTCGAGGAGGGGTTCGACCGGGAGCATCGCGCCCAGGCGGTACCGGGACTCTGCTACCGCCCGATCGAGGCTACGAGGAGCGCCGACCTCGATGTCCCCGCTGGCGAGTTGGCGGATCCGATAGGGGATGCCGGCGATGGTGGTCCTGTACAGGTACTCCCCCGAGACCACGTTCAACAGGTTCGGTCCGTACCGGGCGTGGCGCGCAATGGATCTGGACAGATCGAGCGGTGACTCTGGGGTCCATCGGGCTACCTTCACGCGTCGCTCAGGAGAGAGGCGGCCGCCTCGTCCACCAGCCAGGTAACGGGTGCATCTCCGGCCATCAGGAGGCGGGCCGGGAGCGCGGTGTGGCCGGTCGGGTAGAGGACCTCGGAAAGGGCCTCCGCCTTGGAGCCGCCCGACACCAGGGCGTAGATCCGCCTCGCCCGGTGGACGAGCGGGTAGGTGGCGGTGAGCCTCCAGGACGGGGCGGCCTCGACCTTGCCGGCGACGTACCAGCGATCGGTCACGTCGATCGCGGCTGAGCCGGGGAACAGCGACAGCGTGTGGCCATCTCCCCCCATCCCCACCAGGACCAGGTCAGGGCGCGGCCCGCCGGAGTCGTGCGCCATCTCGTCGAGCAACCGCTCCTCGTACAGGGCCGCGGCACGGGTCGGGGAGCGTCCCTCCTTCCATGGAATGCGCAGGAAGCGAGCGCCGGTGCCGTCCAGCAGTTCGCGCCCGATCATGGACCCGTTGCTGTCCGGGTGGTCGGGCGGTACGTAGCGTTCGTCACCCACCCATGCGCAGACCCTCTCCCAGGGTACGTCCATGCCTGCCAGCCGCCGGTACGCCGCGACGGGGGTGGATCCGCCCGCCATCGCCACCGTGACGCGGCGAGATCCGGGGTGGTTGGTAGCGTGCTGCCTGATGAACCCGGCGATCCGATCAGAAGCTCCGATAGCCAGTTCGTCGGCATCGGCGAACACCTCGACGTCGGCCGGGCAAGATTCGAGTCGGTTTCCCATAGACGGCAGATTACCGGCGGTGTGGGTCTCGCCATCCAGGGGGAGGCGTGGTTGAACGGGTGACCATAGCTTGGTCCGGCGGAACGGTGTCCGGCCGTTGGGCATGTCCCCGCCATCCGTCCGGCCGTGCGGTGTTGCTCGCGCATGGCGCCGGCGCCGGACAGGACCATCCGGGAGTGACCACTATCCGTGACGGTCTCGTGGCCCGCGGGCACCCGGTTCTGACCTTCAACTACCCCTATACGGAAGCCGGCAGACGGTTCCCTCCCGACCGCCGCGACGTCCTGCTGGCGTGCCACCGGGCCGCAGCGGAGTGGTTGCGCGCCAGGTTTCCCGGAATCGTGATGGCGGGGCGGTCCATGGGAGGGCGCATGGCGTCCTACCTGGCCGCGGCGGGCGAGCCGTGCAGCGGTCTGGTGCTCTACGCGTATCCTCTCCACCCTGCCGGGAAACCCGACCGCCTGCGAGCCGACCACCTCCCGGTAGTCGGAGTCCCGATGCTGTTCTTCACCGGAAGCCGTGATGCGTTGGCGCTGCCCCATCTCGTGGACCGGTGGCTGGCGCCCCTAGATAGAGCCACCATCGAGATCATCCCGGATGCCGACCACTCCTTCCGGGTTCCGAAACGCAGCGGGCGGAGCTTCGAGCAGGTGATGGAGTGCATGGTGGCAAGGACCTCAGACTGGATGTCCGCGTTGGTGGTGGATGCTGATTGGTGATGGGGGCAACTCTTGAAGGTCTTCGACCACCGAGTCAGGAGCCCGGCCGCGACGAGCCAGGTTCGTCAGCCGGCAACCGGCAACCGGCGATCAGGATGGCTGCAACAGAGCCGACTGTCGGAGGCGCCGGCACCACCGTAGCGACCTTCGCATGTGACAACCCGAGGCTCCCGTCACGTCCAACGGCGCAAACCCGTGTCTCCCTTGTTCTGTTGCACGAAGTCCCCCCTCGGCGGGAGGTGGAAATACGGACATCGCTGCGGAGACTGGAGAACTATTCCAAACTAAGACTAACACCTAATACCTAACACCTAACACCTAACACCTAGAAACTACCCATCTAGGCGCGCGGCAACTGCCTCAGGAGAGGCGCACGAAGCCGATCTGAGGAGTAGAGCCACGGTTTAGCCCGGACCATCCGGAACTTGCTCAGCGACGTGCCGGTCGAACCAACCGTGTACTTCGGCCACGAATGTTCCGGACATTTCCAGTATCGGCGCCGTATTGTCGCTCCGCCACTTCTCGCTGAAGCCCAGGTCGTAGTCGGTCTTGCCCGTTGTTCTGCTAGATAGGCCAGGGACTTGGCTATCTCAGGCGGGAAGTCCGACCCGAGGACCGCCAACTCCCCGAACCGGATGATGACACCTGAGTGCGTCTTGGGGTCCCTCTCCTTTGTGTAGGCGATGACGCCCTTGGCAGCGTAGAAGCACGCGTAATGGGCGAGGCTGACCGCCACACCGTATTTGCCCATAGCCAGGTTGTCCTTGGCGTCTTGGAGTATGTCGTCGGCGTAGGACAACCAGCCGTAGGCCTCCTCAACCGAGGTCACAGGATTCTTATCCCGTCGTCCCGGACGCTCCGGAAGAACATGGTGTCCCAGCTATCCAGTTGGTCCGGCTCGACAGAATGGATCTGTATCGGAGTGAACAGGACCGAGTAGCTCTCCATCCGCTCCTCCAAGAACTCGCGAAACGGCTGGTCGGTCAGGTCCTCGATGGTTGCGATGGAGTCGAGGTCGTCACGTAGGTTACGTACCAGCAACACGTCGAGGTCCGAATCCGGTCGGTGGTCCTGACGGGCCCGCGAGCCGTACAGCCATACGCTCTTCAGACTGTCACCGTAGAACGTCCGGGCATACCCGGCGACCACGGCCGCTTCGCGCTTGGCATCCGCCAGGGTGGCCCAGCGGTCCGGGCGGACGCTCTCCTGCGTCGGCTCGTCAACCATCACCGCTCCCGGACCTTCCTCGTACCCGCATGCCTTTGCGTCCACTATACGATGACACAGCTACCTTTCAGTGACCCTCAACCGGCGCCGCGCCGATGCTGCGGTCTCGAAATCGGACGCCGGCTGACCCTTCGACCTGCCCGTTACGGCTGTTTCAGGAGACGCGCACGAAGCCGATCCCGAGAAAGCGGGCCACGATTTCGACCTGATCGGCGAGGTGGCCCGGCGCGGCGGCGCTGTGGTGGTTGACCCCGGCCTCGGCCCACCGTCGCCAGGCGACCTCGACCGGCTTCGTGCCCGAGAAGCGGAAAGCCCCGCCAACCGTGGGACTGTCGGGGAAGGATCTCCCGGTCACCTCGCCCTCGGCGGCGATGAACCGGAAACCACTCGGTTCAGCATCGAAGGGGGTGAAGCCCACGAGGGTGGCCGGCCCCTGTGGGAGCTCGAACCAGACGTGCACGCCGGCCGAGGGGTCTTGGACGTACCAGGGATTGGCCTGCAGTCGGGGCCGGCAATCAGGTGGGCACCACTCGAGGTCGTGCTCGCCCGAGTTGGCGATCACCACCTCTCCGGTCTCGAAGTCGATCGCCTCTATCTCGTGATAGAGAGCGGCACCGCCGAGCTGTTTGGCCACCAGCATCGCCACCGCGGTGAGAACATCCCCTGAGCATGTCCACGGAATGCCCCGGGTGGTCTCCCGGCCCAGAGCGAAACAGGGCGTCACGCCCGGATCGAGGCCGAATCGGATCTCCTCCACATGGCAGTTCATGGCGCCGGCGTCGAGACCATGGGCGCTGTCCAGTTCCTCCATCGCCGTCGCCAGGCGCAACGACCGGGTTCTGGCTTCGGTGGGGATGGTGATGTCCTCGAGTCCGGTGTCGATCTCGTTCTCCAAGGCGGAGACATCGGATACACCGAGGTAGCGGTCGCGGACCTCCGACGGAGCTATCGGTACCAACTCGACCCCCGTGGCTGCCCGCAGGGACTCGTCATCGACGTCCACGCAGTCATAACCGTCGATCGGACGGCCCACCCGGGCTACCCGGGACCGTGAGACCGACCGGGCGACCGCCCCCGCACGGAGAGCGCGCACCAACGGGTCCGCCACCGCGGCATCCCGGCTGCTTCCGACCACCAACTCGAAGGGTCTTCCTCTCCGTCCCATCATGTTGGTGAGCATCGGGGTTCCGACCGTCGATCCCAACCTCGTGATGTCGGATTGGTCGAACCCGGACCGCAGCCGGCGGGTCCGCTGGGCGGCCCATACGACCAAGGGGATCTCCACCAGCCGGTCGAGCGCCGCCATTGCATAGGAGGGCGGCACCGCCATGGTCTGTACGACCAGCACCACCTGAGCTCTCGAACCCTCGATCTCGCCGGCAGCCTGGGCTCCCGCCTCCGGCGAGTCGACCAGACCGGTCCAGGCAGCATCGATCCCCGCCGCCCCGAGCGCACCGACCACTTCGTCCAGAAGCCGCCGGCGATCATCGCGAAAGCCGGGCCCGCCGGCGCTGGCCTCCCAGAAACGCCAGTAGGGGAGCATCACGGCAACCCTTGTCCTTGCTCTCATGCGCTCCCCGCCCTCGCCTCTGCCCGGATACGCTGGATCGAGTCCGTCTCTCCTGCCCTGACCCGACGGAGCGGGCCGGTGGGATGGACGGTCGCGGTCCTGAGATTAGGGTACGGTGCCGAGGTGTCCGGCCATCGGTCGCGACCTTGCAGCGCTCAATCCCGACAGGAGGCAACATGACGACCGAGACCCGTATCGAGTTCTCCGAGGTGCTGGGTAGGAGGGTGCGTCTCGGCTCCTGGCAGGACCAGAAGATATCCACCTACCGCAAGATCCGCGAGGCCGTAGCCGATGCCCGCTGGGACGACGCCGCCGACCTCGCCGACTACTTCATCGACGAGGCCAGCGTGTGCTTCATCCTGTACCGCCAGTGGATCAGCGACCTGAGCGGCTTTCTGCGCCGCGAGGGCGTGCCGGCCGAGGAGGTCGACGCAATCAATGCCGACATCCTCGGCAAGATCGCCCTTCCCGATGGCTCCCCCTGGAACCCCCACAAGCACTGGGACAGCTTCAAGCGGCAGCAGCGGGGGCTGCTGGCCCACCTGTACCGAGAGGAGCCCGAGAAGGCGCTGGAAGCGCTCGACTCGATGAAGGAGACGTGGCGGCAGACCCATGACCGGGACGTCGACCACACCTACGGGCTCATGTCCGCGATCCAGGAACGCTTCGGCGGCCAGGGCATAGTCGACATGTACGAGTTGGTGCTGGTGCCGCTGTTCGCCTGGCGCTACCAGAAGTTCGACATCGACCAGCACCCGTGGGACGAGGGCCTGGAGACCCTGATGCTGGTGGCCTGCGAGGCGATGCGCGGCCACCTGGTCGGTCCGGAGCGTACGGGAGACTTCGAGTTGATCGAGACCGACGACCGCTACATCCTGCGCTTCGACCCGTGCGGATCCGGGCAGCGCACCATACGCGGGGACTGGATCGAGGATACGCCTTCCAGGATGGAGCCCCCTTACAACTGGGGCGTCAGCCAGGAGGAGGCATCCTGGAACCACTACACGAAGGGCATCTGCCTCTACTGCGTCCACTGCATCATCCTGATGGAGGAGATGCCCATGGACCGCTTCGGCTACCCCGTACGGACCGTGGATCCGCCCGTCTACCCGGATACGAACAAGGATCCCGAGGTGCGCCAGCAGTGTCAGTGGGAGATGTTCAAGGACCCCACCGCGGTCCCCGAGGAGTACTACACACGGGTCGGCCGCAAGAAGCCCAAGGTGTTCGGCTCTTCCCACTTCGAGGCCATCCCGCTGCCGGAGGCGGGGGCGCTGGGGCTGCCCGGCACCGGGTGATCGGTTGCGCGCAGCCGTACTGACCGGTTACGACCGGCCGCTCGAGCTCGCCGAGCTACCCGACCCGATTCCGGGCCCGGGCGACGTGGCGGTCGATATCCGGGCGTGCGGGGTGTGCGGCAGCGATACCTTCCTGCAGAAGGGCGGCTTCGCATCGGTGTTGCCGGTCGTGCCCGGTCACGAAGCGGCCGGGACGATCTCGGCGGTGGGTCGCGATGTGTGCTCGGTCGAGGTCGGCCAACCTGTGGCCCTCTACTACATAGACCACTGCGGCACTTGCCGCTCGTGCAAGGATGGGCGGGTGAACATGTGCCTGGGTCTCCGGAGGATGGGGGTCGAGTTCAACGGGGCCTTCGCCGAGCGAGCCGTTCTGGGCGCCGAGTGTGTCGTCCCGGTCGATCCCGGTGACGATCCGGCTGCCGTAGCCGTGCTCACCGATGCGGTGGCCACGCCCTACCACGCGCTGGTACGCATCGCCCGCGCCCGTCCCGGGGAGACCGTGGTGGTGTTCGGGATAGGCGGGATAGGCTCCAACGCGGTCCAGGTGGGTGCCTATCTGGGGTGCCGGGTGATCGCGGTGAGCCGGTCCGACGCCAACCTCGAGCTCGCCACCCGCATGGGCGCCGACACCGTGGTGAAGGGCGGAGCCGGCGCCGTCGAGAGGGTCGCCGGGGTCGTCGAGCCGGGAGGGCCGGACGTGATCATCCAGACGGTGGGGTCGCCGGCGGTCTACCGCCAGGCAATCGCCTCCGCCGGGATCGGGTGCCGCATAGTTGCCGTCGGATCCACGCTCGAACCCTTCCCGGTCAACGCCATGGACCTCGTCTGGCGGGAAGCGACCCTGGCCGGCTCCCGCGGCTACACGCCCCAGGACATCCGGGACGTGGTCGACCTCCACCGCCGGGGCGTGCTGACCACCGACCACCTCGTCCAGAACCCGAGACCCTTGGAAGAGGTCAACGAAGCCCTCGACGACCTGCGCCGCGGGACCGTGCTGCGCTCGGTCATCACCTTCGGCAGCGGTTGGTAGGTACCTCATGCCTCAGCCGGCTCACCGACACGAGAGGACTCACCCGACCAGCACCGAACCCCGCCGGTCCTGCCGGATCCTATCGTGGCGCGTGCCACTCCATGGTTGAAGCGAGCCTGACCGGACAACGGGCGATGACGGTGCGGGGGCCGGTGCCCGTATCCCGTCTGGGCCCGACGCACATCCACGAGCACCTGTACATCGACTTCCGACCGTTCCTGCGCCTGCATCCGTATGCGGTCGTCTCCGACGAACCGCTCACCATCCACACCGCGGCGGAAGCCAGGTGGAACCCCGGCGGGTTCCCGGACAACTACCACCAGACAGATGTGGACCAGGTTGTCGAGGAGTTGGCGCCGTTCCACGCCGCCGGGGGCAGGACCATCGTCGAGGTCACCCCGAGCCACATGTCGCGGGACCCGCTGGTCCTGCGGGAGATCTCCGAACGGAGCGGGGTGCATGTGGTCATGGGCGGTGGCTACTACCTGGCGGGCAGCCACCCTCCCGGTACGGCTGAGCGCTCGCCGGAGGACATCGCGCAGGAGCTGGTCCGCGAGTGGACCGATGGAGTCGAGGACACCGGGATCCGACCGGGGATACTGGGCGAGATCGGAACGGGAGACCCGGTCCGGCCGGAAGAGATCCGCGTTCTGCAGGCGGTCGCGTGGGCGCATCTGGAGACCGGCCTCCCGGTCAGCGTCCACCTGCACCCTTGGGGGTTCGAGGGCTTGAAGGTGCTCGACGTGCTGGTCTCGGAAGGAGTCGACCCGGCGCGGGTGGTGCTGGGACACATGAACACCGCCATCGCCGACGAGTCCTACCAGGTCGAACTCCTGGAACGCGGAGCGAACCTCGCTTACGACCTGATGGGATTCGACCACTCGCTCATCGGTCTCGGCAAGTACCCTCCCAGCGACTTCGACATAGTCGCCGGTGTGGCAGCGCTGGCCGAACGGGGTTACCTCGACCAACTGTTCGTATCCCAGGACATGGGCGGTGTCAAGACCCGGTTGCTCGCCTACGGTGGATGGGGATACGCCCACATCCTCGACCATGTGATTCCCCTGTTCCGTGACGCCGGCTGGGATGATGCCGAAGTCCGGACATTGATGGTCGACAATCCCGCTCGGGTCCTCCGGATTCCTGGCCTCCCACCGGAGGGCATTCCACCGACCGGCATGGCGGAGAATCGGTGAAACCAAGGCCGGAGGCGCCGATGCTCACGGATCCGTCGTGGAGTCTCGGCGCCGGCTTGGAGGGGCGGGGGGTGATCGTGACCGGTGCCGCCAGCGGGATCGGCCGGGCCACCGCCCGGATGATGGCAGCCGCCGGCGCACGCGTGGCTGCAGTCGACGTGGACCGCGACGGCTTGGACGAGACCATGGTGACGCTCGAAGGCCGGGACGATCACCTCGCCATCCGGTTCGACCTCGCCGAGACGGCTTCGATCCCGGATCTGTTTGGGTGGTGTTTCCTGACGGTACTGAACTACAGAATGTACCGGTCGTTGGTTGGGATTCTCTGTCGGACCTAGCCGTGCTGGGTCCGGTCAATGTATCAGCACGGCCGTTGGAACTGGTTGATGGGGAGAGTATGGTGCCGGGCACTGAACTGTTTCTGATCGGCTATCCAGCTGAGGTGGACCTTTTTCCACAGGCCTCTATCACTCGGGGTGTATTGTCACGCTTTCGAGAATGGGACCGCCTTGGTATGACGTTTCTTCAGACCGATGCGACTATCGCGGGAGGGCAGAGTGGTGGGGCCTTGGTCAACTCGAAGGGCCAGGTCGTAGGTATCTCCACGTTCTCGTTCAGTGAAGCCGGATTCGGACTAGCGACATCTGCGGCTGATGACGTGCCTATCGTCAAGAGGCTAATCCAGGGCGAGGATGCATCCGGTTTGAGCGAACGGCGATTTCCGTCCGGGCCTGGCGCCTTCGAATTCGACATAGAGTTGGTCAACCAGTGGGACACTCGGACCTTCGTCTTGGAGCCAGCCGCCGGATCAAAGCATGAGTTCTGGATTGACGGGCCAGAAGATGGCTTGCTCCGGCTGTTCGACGCACATGGGTTGCTGCTAGAAGTTGACGAGAATTATACAGGTCTCGAGTCCGGGGAAGTAGAAGTTCAAACTGAAGGGATACACTTCCTCCAAGTGGAGATGCTAACTAATAGCCCAACCGTGTTTACTGTTGGCAGTACTATCAAGATGGTACCCTTGAATGATCCTGATGATGGGCGACCAATCGCTGTGGGCGAGACTGCTGTCGGAACCCTCGACTATTTCTCCGAGTGGGACTGGTTCTTGATTCATCTGGATGAGGGAGAGACGGTTACTATCTACGCCGACTCTGTCGGTGTGGACACTCTGATTTTGGTCGACTTTCCTGGCTCATCCAGTGATCAGATCGTCTATGACGATGACAGCGGTGGTGGATTGTCCGGAACCAATTCTCAACTGGTATATAGGGCACCAACGGACGGTGAGTACTATATCGCTGTTACAGGTGCTCTAGACGATGACGTTGGCGGATACTTCCTGTCGGTTGAGCCAGCACCGGACGGTTCCGAGACCGTAAGTGTACCGTCAAGTCGCAGCGGAGATACCTTCGACGTGCTCATAGCCTCAGATCCAGTACTCAGTGAATACGAATCTAGTGATTTGTGGGACCTTGCTGAATCAGTATGTGAAGCTATCGATAACGAGTTACCTTTTGATGAGATCTTGTGGGAAATCTACGTGGAGTCGCCTACCGACTGGGATACGGACACGGCCGTCTTTTTCTTAGGGTCGGCGGTCTATGGAGTGTGTCCAGAGCACGCTGATGCCATGGACAAGTGGATCGATGAACTCTAAGGCCCTAGGTGTCCACTATTAGTGGTGGTCAGTGATTGGTGGTTGGGGGTTAGGCCGTGGCCGAATTCCTCCTGCCTGATGGGTCGTACTCCCACCTTGGAGGTCGAGCGGTGCCTGTGGGATGCAGGTCACGAAGTGGTCGCTGGGGTTGACGAGGCTGGCTGGGGAGCATTGGCCGGGACGTTGTCAGTCGGGGCTGCAGTCGTCGCCAAGGCCCAGGCCCCCTGGGCCACGCGACCCACGCGGAGTGTGACGAGAGGGGTCTCTTGGAGGCCCGGCGTCTGGCGGCCTGCCGGGCACTTGGGGCTTTGGGGGTCGAACCCGACCGTATCCTCGTCGACGGAACCACGGACTTCGTGGGTCGTGGGAACACGTGCCTGCTACCGAAGGGCGACGCCCGCTCGGTGTCCATCGCAGCGGCATCGGTGCTGGCCAAGGTGGTACGTGATCGGATCATGCGCGACTTGTCCCCCCACTTTCCCGGTTACGACCTCGAATCCAATAAGGGCTACTACGGCCACACTGGGTTCCACAAGGACGCTTTGCTTGCCCAAGGCCCATCGGGCATCCACCGGTGCAACACGAAGTTCATGAGGAAGCTCCGTAGGACTATCCCCTCCCACGACGCGTGGCCCGATCCCCCGGCGAACCCCCTGGATCTCGCTGACTACGCCCGGCTCAGCAAATCCCTCGGGCTAGACGGCGTCACCCGGCCCCGAGCGGATGAGTGATATATCAGTAGTCAGTAATGGCTATTAGTAGTGAATAGCTTGTCTGCTGACTAGCCACTAGCCACCAATCACTAACCCTTTTCGGTGGTGGGGTCGATCATCTTGCGGACTTCGGTGACCACTGTGGCCGGGAAGCCGCTGCGCTCGGCGTGCTCGTCGATCAGCCCCGGGTTGTCGGAGACGTAGATGCAGAATGTCTTGTCGCCCGCTACGTAGCTCTGTTCCCACTGGATGTGCTTGCCCTCCGACTGCATGGCGTGCAGGACCGAGTTGGACTTCTCGGCTGCGGCCCGGAGCTGCTCGCGCTCGGCAGAGCCGATGTCAGGGATGTCCCGTTCGATGACGAAGCGTTGCATAGTCCTCCCTTGGTGTCTCTAGGCCCTGACTCTAACCCCGCCGGGGTGCAGCGAGCCATAGCGACGATGCCGGCTGTCACGTGTCAGGTTTGCAAGTTACGGTCACCATCCACCATCCACCATCCACCATCCACCATCCACCGTCCACCATCCACCAGAGGGTGTACCCTTTCGTTTCAGGTATCTGCCATACCGTGGGAAAGAAGGAGAAATGGGCGAACAGTTCAGGCGGCTCTCAGGCGAGTGGATGACCCCCCGGCGTCGTTTCCTATCCGCACTGTACGGCGGACGGGTCGACAAGGTGCCGGCGATGACGCTCAGTTCGGTGATGACCCTCGAGGCGATGGACATCGCCGACGCCGAATTCCCGGAGGCTCACCTGGATGCCGAGAAGATGGCGCGCCTTGCAGCCACCGCCCATGAGAACCTGGACTTGGACACGATCATGCCGGTCTTCCACTCCCAACTCGAGGCCGACGCGCTCGATGCGTCCACATGGTGGGGCACCAAGGACAACTGGCCCGCCACCGACGACCACGTGCTCACCGACCCTGAAGACTTCAAGATCCCGTCCGACTACCTCGAGAGGCGATCGTTCAAGGCGGTTCTCGGGGCGATCAGGCTGCTCCGGAAGCGCTACCCGGACGTTGGCATCGTCGGCAAAGTCTACGGTCCCTGGTCGGTGGGTTTCCACATGGTGGGGATCGAGAACTTCCTCATGGACACCATCCTGGATCCCGACAAGATACGCCGCTACCTCGAGGTGCTGCTGCCCGCCTCGATGATGTCGGCCCACGCACAGTTGGAGGCCGGGGCCGACGCCATCATGTGGGCTGACCACGCCAACCGGGAGCTGGTGAGCCCGGACATGTACCGGGACTTCCTGCTGGAGATGCATCAGGAGGTGACCGAGGAGATCGGCGGTCCGAGCATCCTGCATTGCTGTGGCGAGACCACCGACCGGATCGACTACTTCGCCGAGGCGGGTTGGGACTGTTTCCACTTCGAGTCCCAGGTCGATCCCAACGTCGCCAAGGAGATCGTCGGTGACCGCATGTCGCTCATGGGGAACATAAACAATCCTACGACGCTGTTCAGCGGCACCTACGAGGACACCTACGAGGCCTGCATGAAGGTGCTCGAGGCAGGCGTGAACGGGGTCGCACCCGAAGGGTCGGTCCCGCTCGGAACGAAGATGGAGGTGCTGCAGGCCCTTGCTGACTCGGCGCGTGACTACTCGAACAGGCACCGCCCGGACGGGCGCTTGATAGTCCACGACCCGCCTCCGGCCGGCTCCGACGGCTGACCGGTTCGGGCGAGACCTTCCCCAATCCTTTGCGCGACCGCCCGGCTCGGTATACGCTTGGCAGATCTCTGGAAAGGTTTCCAGAACCCAGTCCGGAACGAAGCGAGTGCATGGATGACGGAGCCTGATGGCCCAGCTCTCTGACATAGCGAACGAGACGATACGCGCCGAGATCGAAGAGTTCCTCGAGCGGCCCGACGAGATCGAGTACAACGTCGAGCTGTTCAACCGCGCCTCTCCAGAGATGCAGGACATCGCCGCAGCCCTGATCGAGGGCGACAACGTTACGGTCGACCGGCTGACCACGCAGGCGCTCGAGGACGGTGTCCACGCCCTCGAGATCATGGACGACGGTTTGATTGCCGGGATGGGAATCGTCGGCATCAAGTTCCGTGAGGGGTTCGTGTTCGTTCCGGAGGTGCTCGTCTCCGCCCGGGCGATGAAGGCGGGAATGGCGCACATCGAACCCATCCTGGCGGCGTCCGGTGTCGAACCGATCGGAACGGTGATCATGGGCACCGTGCAGGGCGATCTCCACGACATCGGCAAGAACCTCTGCATCATGATGCTCCGGGGTGGGGGCTTCACGGTGATCGACCTCGGTGTCAACACCGCGCCCGCCGAGTTCCTGGAGGCGGTGACGTCAAGCGAAGCCCGTCTGGTTGGAATGTCGGCCCTGCTGACCACCACCATGCCCAACATGGCCAAGACGGTGGAGGCGTTCAAGGACGCCGGCCTGCGCGACGAGGTCAGGTTCATGGTGGGTGGCGCCCCGGTGACGCCGGAGTTCGGCCGGGAGGTGGGTGCCGACGGCTACGGCAAGGACGCTCTCGCCTGTGTGGAGTTGGCCAAGAAGCTCGCCGCCGAGGTCGGTATCTAGTGGCCGAGGACGACTCGCAGGCCTACCAGGAACGGCTCGACCGTATCGCGGCGATCTTCACCGACCTTGTAGCCCACGCCGAGGTTTCGTCCCGCACTCGCTGCCCCTACCGCGATCGGCACGATCTGTGTACGGCGCTGTTCCGTTGCCGTAACCAACTCGCCACGCCCGACGATGCGGACCGGCTGACCTGCGGCCACGACGGGACCTTCGACTACAGGACCGCCTGGGAGGCCCACCCGCGGTCGCGGGTCCGCGCCCGAGAGAAGATCGCCAGGATCAAGAGGGACGCCGAGTCGCGCCGGCTGGGCCCGGCCGGGAACGGCCACTCCCCGTGAGCACGGTCTCCCACCAGGGCAAGTCCCGGCCCCTGGTTCTCGACCGCACCGTGTTCGACTACGCCGACGAGTTGGCTGTGGAGGTTCCCACCTCCTGCCAGCGCACGGGGCAGTGCCACGAGTGCGTGGTCGAGGTGACATCCGGAATGGAGTCGCTGGTGTCGAGGACGGAGACCGAAGGGTTCCTGCGCGGTGACTTCCGCCTCGCGTGCCAGGCCCGGATCGTGTGCGACGACCTCGACATCGAGTTCGCGCCGCTTAGAAGGCGTCCACGGATCCTCGAACCGCGCGCTGATCGGACCAGAACCGGCCGCTTGGACCCGATGGTGTTCAGGGCTGGGGACGAGGTCTGGTACGGGGACGCGCCGATCGACGTATACCGGGGCGCTATCTATGGGCTGGCCGTGGACCTAGGTACCACGACCGTCGTCCTGGAGATGGTGGACCTTGAGACCGGCCGGAGCGTGGCGGTCAGCAGCTTCGAGAACCCCCAGCAGTTCGGCGGCAGCGACGTGATGAACCGCATCTCCTACGAGGCCCGCAGGGGGGTGACCGGTGAGCTTCAGAACGCGGTCGTGACCGCCGTCAACCAGGGAATCCGTGAGATGGTCGTCCACCGCGGCAGACGCCCGCCGCATGTTTACGAGATCGTGGTGGCAGCCAACTCGACGATGCGGGACATCCTGTTCGGGCTGGACGTGCAGAGCATCGGCCAGAAGCCATACAAATCACTCGTCGAGCACGCATACCTCGAGGGCCGCCGCCGCCACACGGCTCTGGTCGCCAACAGCCGCGACCTCGGGCTGCGCGCCAACCGACAGGCGAAGGTCTACGGGCTCCCGCTGATCGCCAGCCACGTCGGCGCAGACGCGGTGGCTTGCCTGGAGACGGTGCAGTTGGGCAAGTCAGGCCGCACCGAGATGCTGGTCGACATGGGAACCAACACCGAGGTGGTCCTCCACCACAGGGGTCGGCTGTACGCGGCGTCGTGCCCGGCCGGGCCTGCATTCGAGGGTGGCCTGGTCACCTACGGCATGAGGGCCTACGACGGCGCGATCGAGTCCATCAGCCTGGCGCCGGACGGGACGACCCTGGGCTACGCGACGATCGGAGACGAGCCGCCCACGGGCATCTGCGGTTCGGGCCTCGCCGACCTGCTCGCCGAACTACGCCGTCACGGCCTGATGACCCCCCTCGGCGTGTTCACCAAGGACCGGAAGCTGTTCGCCATCGATGTCGTACCCGAGCGGGGTATCACATTCTCGAAGCAGGATGTCGGAAACCTGGCACAGGCCAAAGCGGCCAACTACTGCGGCCAGTTCATCGTGATGAGGACGGCAGGGGTCGAACCCATCCAGATCGAACGGCTGTACCTGGCGGGAGGATTCGCCACATACCTCGACGTGCGCAACGCCGTCGACATCGGCCTGATCGCGCCCGTCCCCGAGGAGCGGGTCGTCAAGGTGGGCAACGCCGCCATAGACGGCGCCCGGGCGCTCCTTGTGGATCGCTCGAAACGCCGTCTCGCAGAGGAGCAGGCCAAGAGGGTGACCCACATCGAGTTGGAGACGACCCCCGACTTCTTCGAGATCTTCGTGGAGGGATGCCAGCTCAAGCCGATGCCGGCTGAACTGCCGCCCGATCCGAGCATGGAACCGGTAGGGGAACTGGTCGGGTCGTGAGCCGTCCCGAGTTCACCGTCGTCGGGGAGAACGTCCACACGACCCGGATCGTCTTGCGGAAGGGCAAACGGTTTGCCGTCCGCAACGGGGTGGAGGGTGTGCCCTTCGAGTCACTCGACGGCGAGCCCCGGCTGCTCCGCGCGTCCGGGAAGATGCGCCGGAGCCAAGCGTACGAGGAGGGCCGGGTCAAGCACATCGCCTTGGCCGTCGAGGCAGCCATGGACGGTGGTGCGGACGCGGAGGACGGGATCGAGTACCTGCGGCGGGTGGTGGTCGACCAGGAGAAAGCAGGCGCCCACTACCTCGACGTGAACGTCGACGAGGTATCACTCAAGACCGCCGAGCAGCGTGAAGCGATGGGCTGGCTGGTCGGCTTCGTCCGTTCGGTCAGCGCCCTGCCCATATCGGTGGACTCCTCCGACATCACGGTCATCGAGAGAGGCCTGCAGGCGTGCGGCGGAGCGGAAAACCCACCGATGCTCAACTCCGCCTCGCTGGAACGGGTCGAAGCCCTCGACCTGGCCATCGAGCACGGCGCGAAGGTCATCGTCACCGCGGCGGGCGGCGCCGGGATGCCGTCGAGCGCCGGTGAGAGGGTCGACAACGCATCCCGCATGGTGGAGTCGGCTCTGGCGAAGGGGATCCCGCTGGCCTACCTGTTCGTCGATCCGCTGGTGTTCCCGATCGCGGTGGACAGCAACTTCGGCCTGCACACCCTCGACGCCATACGGACCATCCGCAGCCGCTACGGCCCTGAGATACACATCACCGGGGGGATGAGCAACGTGTCGTTCGGTATCCCGGCCCGCAAGCTGATGAACACTGTCTTCATCAACCTGGCGGTCGACGCCGGCGCCGACAGCGGGATAATCGACCCGGTGATGAACCCGCTCTCCGCCGTGTTTGCCGCCGACCGGGAATCCGTCCCCTACCGGTTGGCCGAGGACACCCTCCTGGGCCGGGACGAGTTCTGCGCCAACTACATCGGAGCCTGGCGCAAGGGCACCCTGGAAGGATGAGCGGGGAGTCCACCGGTAGCTACGGCCGGGACCTGGGGACGAGGACGCTCCGATAAGGGAGCTTTCTCTGTCGGGAAGGTTCAGCGGCTCAGAACGGCGTAGCATCCTAATGCTATAGTCGTGGCATGCCCAGGATACGAATCAGTACTACCGTTAGCGACGAACTCCTGACACAGGCTCGCGCCGCCCTGCCGGGTCTCAACGATGCCACCCTGGTGGACCGCGCCTTGGAGGCACTTTGCGCCGAGCATCGCGCCGCCGAGATCGATCGGTCTTACGCGGCCTACGATGTCATCCCGCTCGACACAGAAGACGAGTGGGGAAACCTGGCCGAGCTTCTGGACGCGGCTGCCTCTGCGTGAGAGCGTTACCCCGACGGGGTGACGTGTGGTGGTACGAGGCTCCGGACAGACGCCCTCGTCCTGTGGTGGTGCTGTCGAGGAACGCTGCAATCCCGAGGCTCCGAAGAGCGATCGTCGCACCGTGCAGCACGGTGATCCGCAACCTCGCTACGGAGGTCTGGCTCGAACCGGGCGAAGAACCGATACCGCTACCGAGCGTCGTGCAGCTCGATTCGGTTTTCAATGTCTCGGTGGCACATCTCACATCGCGCCTCGGCAGGCTCAGCGACGAACTGATGCGCCGGGTCTGCACAGCCCTGTCCACTGCCGTGGACTGTCGATAGTCGATTGCAGGATCGTCCCGATTGTCAACCCCCTGCAACGCGGACGCTCCGCCACACTGGTCCGGCACCGTCGAAGTCTGGACGGGGATCGGGTATCCGGTCAGCTGAACTCGGCTTCGATCACTTCTCGCTCGGTGCCTGACGGGCTGTACATCCAGAACAACCTGACGGGCGTGTCCCCGGTGTTGAAGAACTGGTGGCTGACCCCCGGCGGCGTGTAAACCACCGATCCGGGCCCGGTCACGATCTCCAGGTCGCCAACCACGGCCCGCCCTTCGCCCTCGGAGAACATCCAGATCTCGGCGGCATCCGGATGGGTGTGGAGGCTGCCGCTCTGGTGGGGCGGAACCTCGCACGACCCGACCGCGAAGTCCCCGATGCCTTCCTGCAGGAATGGCGACAGGAGAACCTTCACGTGGCGCACATGCGGCTCGGGAGTGGTCAGCCCGACCCCGTCCGCGTCGGTGACGACGATCGGTGTTCCCGACGCTTCACTCATTGCTCAACCTCCTGTGCCGCTCTTTCTTCCGAACCGGCGTTCTCACCTGCGCCCGGACCGTCCCAATCAGGACCGACCTCCACGATCGAGGAGCGTAGAGCGGCGATACCACGCTCCAGATCTTCGACCTCGATGGTGAGGGCTGGATTGACGCTGACGACGTCGCCCACCAGGGCGCTTCCGTGGTGCATCGCGCGGGAGAGGAACCCTCGCCGCCACATGGCTTCTGGAAGGGTCCGGCTGACCCCGGTCCCGGACGGAAGGGGCGTCCTCCTGCTCCTGTCAGCCACCAGTTCGATCCCCCGGCAGAGGCCGCGCCCGCGAACGTCCCCTACCCAGGGAAGATCCGCGATCTGGTCGGCCAGCAGGATCGAAAGCGTCTCGCTTAGCTTCGCGGACCGTTCCGCCAGGCCCTCCGCCTCGATTACATCGAGAACCGCCAGCCCCACCGCGCAGGATTGGGCGCTGCCGCTGTAGGTGTGGACCTCTGCCATGCGCCGGTTCTCGGCTGCAATGGTACCGGCGACGGCCTCGGTGATCAGGGTGGCGCCCAAGGGTGCGTAGCCCGCTCCGAGCCCTTTGGCCATGGTCGTGATGTCGGCCACCACGCCCGCGTGGTCGAGCGCCAGGAAACGACCGGTGCGCCACATGCCGGTGATCACCTCGTCGGCGATGAAGAGAACCCCGTGGCGGTCGCAGACCTCCCGTACGCGGTGCCAATACTCGTCAGGGGGTACCGCCATTCCCGTGGAGAGAGCGATCGGCTCGGCGATGAACGCCGATACCGAATGGGGTCCCTCGCTCTCGATGGCGCCGTCCAGAGCTTCGGCCGCCCGCCTGGCTACCTCCTCGTGCGCCAGCCCCCGGTAGGGACCCCGGTACGTGACCGGAGCGGGAACCTTGGGGGTCCGGAACACGTACGGTTGGTAGCTCCGGTTGATGTCCCAGCGCCCGGTCATCGACAGTGCCCCGGCGGTGGCGCCGTGGTAGCTGGGAGCGAGACCGACCACCTTCCATCGGGAGGGCTCCCCACGGGCCAGGTGGTACTGGCGTGCGATGCGGAGAGCTATCTCGTTGGCCTCGCTGCCTCCCGAGCTGAACATGACCCGTTCGACATCGTCAGGCGCCAGGTCGGCTAGCCGCCGGGCGAGTTGTTCCTGGGGGCGGGTGGTGCCCGCCACTGTGTGCATGTAGGAGATCTGACCGACTTGGTCGACCATGGCCCGGGCGATGTCGCCGCGACCCTGCCCGATGATCGCCGCACCAGAGACGCCGCTGGTGAGATCCACCAACTCGTGGCCGGTCTCGTCCCAGAGCCGGCACCCCTCGGCCCGCACGAACATCGGGTACTGGTCGCCGGGACTCCGGTAGAAGACGGCAGACCGGCCGTCATCCATCGGATGGGTCCAAAGGGTTGCGGGGAGGGACGGGGAACGCGGTTGCCTGGCTCGGGCCGCCGACGTACTTGCCCCGGACGCGGACCGCCGCCAAGGGCTCCGGGCGTCTCCTGGGCCGCGGTCGGGGAGTCAGCCTGTTGCGCAACACTTCTGGGTAGAAGCGTAGATGGTCAGGAGGACTTGGGGAGTCAGGGGCGATCTGCGTGCCGGTTGAGCCGGGCCAGGTAAGCCGCCCCGAGCAGGACCCCGCCAGCAACCCCCGCGTGTGGAATGAGGTGCTCAAGACGCTCCGGAACCGGGCCCGGGTGGTCGTCTGCGGGTCGCATGCCGGCCCGATGGTCCAACTCAACAACAACTGGCTGTTCCGATCGCGCGTGGCCATCTATGGAAGTGCCGGGTCCACGCGGCGCGGGATGCAGCGGTGCCCCGATCTGGCGGCAGCAGGCCTGATCGCTCCGGCGATCGACCCGGTATGGCCCCTCAGCAGCATCCGGGAGGCGTACACCGACCTGGGTTCGAGGCGCAATGTACGCAAGATCGTCCTACGCGGCGCGGATGGGGACGGACAGAGAGGCAGCTAACGGGTTGTCCGCCCTGTTCGCGATCCCTCAGGAACCACCTGCCAGAGGGCGCGGTCCCTCGTAGCGGGCTGAGCGGATCGCCTCCCACACCCGGGCCGGCGTGAGGGGGAGGTTCAGGGATGTCACCCCGTCCTCGCGGAGGGCGTCATAGACGGCGTTCAGGATCGCGGGCGGAGCCCCTATGCAGCCTGCCTCACCCGTACCCTTGACACCGAGAGGATTGCCGGGTGAGGGAGTCGTGGTCCGCCGGATCGTCAGCGGGAAGGGCTGGGTAGCGGTGGGGACGAGGTAGGCGGCGAGGTTGGCGTTCATAGGCTGCCCGTCGGTGTCGTAAATGACCTCCTCGAGCAGCGCCTCCCCGATGCCCTGCATGATCGAGCCGTGCACCTGGCCCTCGACGATCATCGGGTTCAGTACATTGCCGCAGTCGTCCACCGCGACCAGGGACAGCAGCTGGACCTCGCCCGTCTCGCGTTCCACCTCGACCACCGCCACGTAACTGCCGAATGGGTATGCGAGTGTCTTTGCGATGTACATCTCCTCGGCGGCCAACTCGATACCGGCCGCTCCTGCCGCCGCGGCCACCTCTGAGAGCGTGACCGTGGCGCCCGGCGAGCCGACCACACCGAAGCTCCCATCGACCAGCACCAGGTCAGCCTCCGACGCCTCGAGCATCCCGGCGGCAACAGTACGGGCTTGGTTCCGAACCGCAAGGGCGGTACGAAGGACCGCCGAGCCGCCGAGTTGGGCGGAGCGGCTGGCGAAGCTGCCGACACCGTCTGCCACCTCGGCGGTGTCCCCCGTGTAGAAGGTCACGCTCCCGGCAGGCACGGAGAACACTCCGGCGGCGATCTGGGACCAGACGGTGCGGTGTCCCTGGCCGGCAGGCGTGGATCCGGTCCGCACGACCACGCCGCCGTCGCGGTCGAGTTCGACCCTGCCGTACTCGCCCGTACCGGGCGCCCCTCCGGCCCGCTCGACGAACGAGGCGATACCGATGCCGATGGGGTCGCCCCCGACGGCTCGCCGTCCGGCCTGGAGCCGTCGCCACCGGGCGATATCGACCGTTTCGAGGGCCAGCTCCAGGGCGGTCGCGTAGTCGCCCGAGTCGTAGACCGAGCCGGTGTGGGTCGTGAAAGGGAAGTTCGTCCTGTCAATGAAACTGCGCCGCCGTACGTCTTCGGGAAGCACCCCGGCCGCGTCCGCGAAAGCGTCCACCGCCCGTTCGATGGCAATGGCCGCTTCCGGCCTGCCGGCGCCACGGTACGGGCCGACCGGGGCCCGGTTGGTCACCACCGCCGTTCCGGTGACTTCGAGATGCTCGACGTCGTAGGGCCCCTGCATCACGGGAAGAGAGAAGAAGGGGACTCGGGCGCCGGCGCAGGGGTACGCTCCCGCATCCCCCACCATGTCGGCCACCACGTATCGGATCCGCCCATCGAGGTCACCGCCGATCCGCACGGTGACATGCATGGCTCGGCCGTGAGTCCCGCAGACCAACTGCTCGGTTCGGCTCTGTAGCCAGACCACCGGCCGCCTCAGGCGATGGGCGATAGCCGCGACTACCGGGTACTCGGGGTAGAACTGACCCTTCGTACCGAACCCACCTCCCACGTCTGGAACTCTGACCCTGATTCCGGTCGGGTCGAGGCCCAGCAGCACACCGAGCTCGGCCGGGAGACCGGCGGGTTGCTGGTGGCCGCACCAGACCTCGAGCCCGGAGTTCACCGGACGGGCAAGGATGGTCAAGGGCTCGATGGTCACCGGCGAGATCCTGGGGATGTCTACTTCGATCAAGGCCTCGAGCTCGGCCGGGGGGCGGGACCCTTCGCTCCCGATGGTCTGGCGGTGGACAACGTTCGAGCCGGAGTCCGGGAACAGCAGAACGTCGCCTTCCAGGGCGGAGATGGGATCAACCGCGGTGAGATCCTCAACGTCGACCCACACCATGCCGGCGGCGTCCACCGCTTGGGTGGCGGAGTCGGCAACCACCACCGCAACCGGCTCCCCGACGTAACGCACCCGATCACGTGCTAGCGGCGGCTGGCCCATGCCGGTGGCCTCCGGTGCGCCCGGATGGGGCGACGAGGGCATGTCGGGCAAGTCGAGATCGCCGGCACCGAACACGGCGACGACGCCCGGTAGATCCCGGACTTCGTCGAGATCGGGAGGTACCAGCCTGCCGTGGGCGACCGGGCTGCGTACGAATGCACAGTGGAGCGTGCCCGTGTCCACCAGATCGCCGACATAGCGACCGCCGCCGGTGATCAGGGGCCGGTCCTCCAACCGTACCGATACACGGCCTAGATCCACCATGTCCACCCTCCTCCGCGGGAACGACCCGATCGGTGATGCAGACCTGTCCCGGGAGTCATATCGCGTTCGAGGTCCCCGCGACCCGTTACGGGCCGGAGATTACACAGTGGTAGCGCACAGCCTGGCACGCCTAGCCGGAACTGAGACCGGTCGCTTCCCGCACGGCCCCGACGATCTTGCCGGTGGTCGGCTCGATGTGCTGTTCGAGGGGAGGGCTGAACGGCACGGGGACATCGGCGGTGGTCACCCTCACCGGTGGGGCTACCAGATCTCTGTACGAGGTCTCCGCCACCACTGCCATGATCTCCGCGGCCACACTGCACCGGCGGTGGCATTCGTCCACGACCACCAACCGTCCGGTCTTCGCGACCGACTCGAGAATCCCCCGCTCGTCCAGCGGCCAAAGGGTTCGGGGATCGACCACCTCGACGTCGACTCCTTCGGCGCTCAGAGTCTCGGCCGCCTCAAGGGCCCGCAGCACCATCCAGGACGAGGCGAACACCGTGACATCCCCGCCGGGGCGCTTGATGTCAGCCACCCCGAACGGGATGGAGAAGTCCTCGCCGTCCGGAACCGGTCCAGCCGCATCGCCGGCGCTCGCCACCTGATGTTCCGGCGCCTCTTCAACGACGACAACACGCTCAGATCACCCGAGGTCGACGGCACGGGGGTGGTCACACGTTCGCGTCTCCCCATTGTCGAGGAGATACGGTGAATCCACGCCGTCGCGCGAAGTGACCGCCGGTGGTGATGGGTACCACGATCGGGGTCCCGGTCAACTCATTGAAGGCTGCTGGCGAAACGACCATGACTGGTCGGGTTCCTCGCTGTTGGTGACCTGTCGTTGGGTTGAGGTCTACGATCCAGATGTCCCCGCGTCGGGTCAAAGCAACTCTTCGCCCAGAGCCGCGCCGTCGAACCAGGCCCGATCTTCACCGTCCGGCGGGGCTGTCGGGTTGCATTGCGCGATCAGATCTTCGAGCGAGTAGCTACAGGGACGCCGGGATAGGACGATCAAACGTCCTCCATCGATGTCAGGGGCGACCGTCGAACCGGACCGGACTTCCGATCGCCATGCACCCTCTTCAGGTTTTGGAAGGCCGATCCGTGGCGAGCGCCACGAGTTCCTCCCCCAAGTCCGTGTCCGCCGCCGCGTCGATCGCGGTCCAGGCCAGGGCCACCGCACCGTCGACCACCGCTTGGTCGGCAGCGGGGAGGGCGGCTGCGTCGGTGAAGCCGGGCTGGTGGTTCACCGCCGGGAGGGAGTCGATCCCGATGAAGGGATGGATGGTCGGTACCTCTAGCGAGACGTTCCCCATGTCCGTCGAGACGGGTGGGACCGGCCCGTCGTAGAAGGACCTTCCCAGGCGTTCCGCGTTGCGCCTGTACCGTTTCGCCAGCCCTGTGTGGTGCTCCAGATGGCTGTAGGGAGGATTCGGCAGGTTCAGGGTCAATTCCGCCCCTGTGGCCAGCGAGCCGGCCTCGAAGCATGCCTCGACCCGCCTGCGCAGGGCTTCGAGCTGGTCCAAATGCGGGGTCCGGACCATGTAGGAGGCCTTCCCCAGCGCCGGAATAATGTTGGCGGCGGTGCCCGCCTCGGTCACGATCCCGTGCACCCGGTCGGTGGCGTTCAGGTGCTGGCGGAGCAGCCCGATCGCCACCTGCGCGACCACCAGCGCGTCGGCTGCGTTGACTCCCTGCTCGGGGAAGGCCGACGCATGCGCCTCCTTGCCTGCGTAGGACACCTCCAGCCACTCGATCGCCACCACCGGAGGCGCCGCCACGTCGAAAGGGGCGGGATGAACCATCATGGCCGCGTGGGCGGCGTCGAAGGCGCCCGCATCCAGCAGCAGGACCTTGCCGCCCCCGGCCTCCTCGGCCGGCGTGCCCAGAATCGTGACTTCGAGCCCGATGTCGTCCGCCACCTCGATCAGTCCCAAACCGGCGCCGACCGCAGCAGCCGAGATGACGTTGTGGCCGCACGCGTGCCCGATCCCGGGGAGAGCGTCGTACTCGGCGCAGATGACGACCCGGAGCGGTCCGCTCCCCGCCACTGCTCGCACCGCGGTTGGGATGCCCCCGTAACCGGACTCGACGGAGAACCCGGCACGGTCCAGGGCGTCGGCCACGGAAGCTGCTGACCGCACCTCCTCGAAAGCGGTCTCGGCGTAGCCGTGGATTCCGTGGCTCAGAGAAAGCAACTCATCCCTAGCCTGTTCGATTATCCCCTGAACAACCGCCTTGGCGTCCGCTCCCACCTCGATCTCCTCGTTCTTGCCGGACCTGGCCTGCCCACAGACTACAGGGCCCTGGTTGCCCTTCCCCGTCCGGGATCTCCGCACGAGGGGGTTGTACCCGTCACACCCGGACGGCATAGTGGTAGGTAGCCGCAAGCACCTACGGTCCGTTCCGGTGCCGACGAGGGACCGCAGAGGGATCATCTACTTCTCGAATCCGGTCCGCAGGGGTCGATCCATGTTGTCTTTATGACGATGAGGCCGGTGTTCACAGAGCATCCATCAACCGGTGGCTGCGGCCGGTGTTGGAAGGCACCGAGCGCGGGTGAGCAGCTTCTTTGCCCCCGACAAACGCCTCGAACTCCGGGGCCGTGGCCATGTGGATACCCGGTCCTCGGTCGAGCAGCCGAGCTCTTCGGGTGATCGGACGCGGTTCGCCGGAGGTGGGTCCCGACGCCAGGTAGGCGAGCAGTACAAGAGCCTTCAGATATTTTGCACAGAAGATGTCGATTGTTATGCTCTTTTTGCAGATCTCAGATCCGAGCTACTTCCAGGATCAACCCTTCCCGACCTCACAAACTGCATTAACGAGGGGGCCGGTGAGGCGATCACGGTGATGAGAAGGGGACAGGTTAGGCGTTCTATGGTGTGGAGGGGACGATTGACGGGGAGTGGTGTTCACCGGTGCCGCCTGGGATTGCGACGTGGTCTGTGTTGCGCTGTCCGCAACCGTTGGGCGAGTTTAGGCGTTGGAAGCGCGGCTGTTGCGGCGGCCGTAGCGGTCACCATGGTGGTGTTGGCGCCGTCTCCGGCCACGGCTCAGGGTGTGTTCTCCGACGATGACGGCACCTTCCACGAGGTGGCTCTCGAGTCGTTGGCGGCCCTAGGTGTCTTGGCCGGCACAGAGTGTGGCCAGGGACGCATCTGCCCGGGTGATCCGATCAGCCGATGGACGATGGCGGTCTGGCTCATCAGGGTCCTGGACAACGCCGAGCCCCCTCGGGTGGCGTCTACGCGATTTGCCGATGTCGATGCGGGATCGTGGTGGGCTGATCATGTGGAACGCTTTGCCGCGCTCGGTGTGACAAGCGGATGTAAGACCGGTCCGCTTCGTTACTGTCCCGACGACAGCGTGACCCGTGGCCAGATGGCCGCTTTCTTATCCCGGGCGTTCGCTCTCTCCGCCGCCGGGTCTGCAGGGTTCACCGACACATCCGGTCACCTGTTCGAGGCCGAGATCGATGCTCTGGCCGCGGCCCGTATCACGGCCGGGTGCTCGCTCAACCCTCTGCGCTACTGCCCCCGCGACGCTGTGACCCGAGGTCAGATGGCCTCCTTCATCACCCGGGCCCTCAACCTCACTGCCTCGTCTTCGGACAGGGATGCACTGGTCGCTCTCTACAACGCCACTGACGGCCCCAACTGGTCGAACAACACCAACTGGCTGAGCGGCCGGCCCATCGGCGAGTGGCACGGCGTCATCACCGACGCGGGGGGACGGGTCACAAGCCTGAGCCTCGACGGAAACCAACTGAGCGGACAGATACCAACCCAACTCGGCCACCTCCTCAACCTACAAACCCTCAGCCTCGCACAGAACCAGTTGAGAGGATCGGTTCCAACAGAACTCGGCGCACTGACCAACCTGACGTACCTAGCTCTTTGGGATAACCAGTTGACCGGAGAACTGCCGCTGAGCCTGACCGGACTGACGGATTTGCAGGATTTCTACTTCTTCGACAACTCCGGCCTTTGTGCTCCCCTCGACAACGTGTTCCAGACGTGGGTTCGGGGGATAAGCGCAAGAAGCGGGATCCAGTGCCCGCCCCCGGACACGGTGCCCGGGGCTCCTACCGGGCTGGGTGCCACGGTAGGTGATGGGCAGGTTGCCTTGTCATGGAATGCTCCCTCCTCGGATGGTGGCAGCCCCATTGTCGGCTACGAGTACAGCCAGGACGACGGCGCCTGGACGCCTATTCCGAGCAGCGGTCCCGGCCAAGCCAACGCTGGGGGGTTCACCGTGACCGGGCTGACCAATGGCGGAACATACGGCTTCCGGGTACGAGCCGTGAACGCTCAAGGCACCAGCCGGCCATCCAACAGCGTCAACGCCAGACCTGAACTGCCAGACGGGCCGCGGCCCCCCAGCAACGCCGTTGACTACGCCGTGTCCCCTACCGGGACGCATCTTGTCTACACGACGACGTCTGGCAGCCTGTGGG
>JAPPFW010000017.1:34327-70950 GCA_028821575.1 bacterium
TCGCTAGCAGCAGTGGGAGCGAGAGTTTCCTCAGTTACGATGTTGCTGACTTCGTTTGGTCCCCTATCGGGACGCATCTTGTGTACACGACGACGTCTGGCAGCCTGTGGGTCGCTAGCAGCAGTGGGAGCGAGAGTTTCCTCAGTTACGATGTTGCTGACTTCGTCTGGTCCCCGGACGGAACGCATCTCGAATACACCACCACCTCCGGCACCCGCCGCACCGTGCCCGTCAACTGATACGACGCGAACCAGGCCCGCCGCGGCGTTGTGGGTGGCTCCGCAGCTGTCAACAGGCTCGATGACATACCCTCGGGACGTTGAAACCGAACAAGAAGCCGGCTACCGGGGGTATCGGGCAGGGGTAAGGCGGCTTGGGTGGTCGCGTCGCGGGAGACGGTCTGGTGGGCTGATTGGAGGTCCGTCTCCCGGCTGATGATGCTGCCCAGGTTGGTGTTGTGGTTCGAAGCGGGGAGGTTGCTGCTCGACACTTCAACGCGGATCCGGTTCCTGCTTTGAGACCGCGCCATGTCATGGGCTCGGTCGAATCACAGCCTTTCGACGTCGAGGAGCCGACAGCTGTCTATTCCAAATGCGCGGCCTGCCAAGACACGGTGTCCGAATAGCCGAGACCTAAAAGGTTGAGTACCAGTTTAATGCTGCTATGACCGCGATAATGGCCAAGGCGATGTATAACATGGGGGTGATTACCGAAACTGCTATACCCGCTTTGGCTAGCTTACGATATCTGGGAGCCTGGTTCCTGGCGCGCAAAGATAGGACTAGACCTGCAACCCACAGTATTGCCGCGACCAGCAGCAGGAAACCGATGGAATCGGCACCCACCAGGAGTAGTAGCGCCGGGATCAGTGCAACACATAGGGAGCAGACGAAACCGGCAATCGCCATACGGTCCCTGCTGGACATAGCGGACTCGCCTCCGGAGGTTTCGTCGGGCGTGTCACCAGTGAATTCCTGGCCCCTTTCTGAGGCAGACGAGTCCTGAGATCTAGGCACGAGACTTGACCTCCAGGCGTTGGCCGGCGTTGGCTCGTCGCATCTAATCGCCCCTCTTACCCGTCACGAGTTGGACGATAGTGTACCAGCGCATCGGATGTGAATGGGTTACCCGAGCCCAGTGGACGAAGGTCGGGTTCGGCCGTGTGGTCCGCCCGGCGAAGGACGTGATCGCGGAGTTAGGCAGTGATCGCTGGTAACCGGATACCACTACACGGCTTCGTCCAGGGTGTGACATTCACCGGAACGGGGAGAGGTTGCCCCGCGGAGATCACAGGGTTGAGCCGGCGACCATCTTGGTGCAAGCGGGCCACATCCGCCAAGCCCGCCTCGGCTGCTATGTCACATTGGTGCGACCCTCGGCCGCCCCCAGCACTATACGGGACCGCATCGCGAGGCCCTGGGGGTGTGCTACGCCGCCGGGCCCAACGCTCCAGCCTTCGGCGGGTGTCTTCATTAAGGTTGGTAACTACTGCTTTAGGGCCCCGTTGCCTTTTCTTCACCAATCCCCAATATCGACTACTTCCACAGTCGTACACCAGCAGCATATGATTAAGAGACTAAGGAATCAGGACACTAGCGGGTTTCTTCCAGTTGCGCGATCTTGGCAATGCGGCGGACATGCCGGAGTTCTCCCGAGAAGGTTGCTGCCAGAAAGGTTCTGACCAGTTCGATCGCCACGTCCTCGCCGATCACGCGGCCTCCCAGACACAGGACGTTGGCGTCGTCGTGCTCGACCGCCTGGTGGGCTGTGTAGTGGTCATGTGCGAGGGCGGCGCGGATGCCGGTCAGCTTGTTGGCGGTGATCGCTGCTCCGGCCCCCGATCCGCAGACCACTATTCCGCGTTCGGCTTGGCCGTTCCGGACCTTCTCGCTCACCGCTGCGGCGAAGTCGGGATAGTCGACCGACTGCGTGGAGTATGTACCCAGGTCCAGGAGCTCGTGGTCCCCCTCCAAGCATCGGAGCAGGTACTCCTTCAGCGGGTATCCGGCGTGATCGGAGCCGATTGCAACTCTCGTATCTTCCTCCTCGGTGAGGGCGAGAATAGCCCACCCGGCGTGCCCTATGGCCAGGAGAGGCCGGGGGTTTCGCAGGGCTGCAGGGCACCCGGACCCTCCTAGGATGGCGCTATGGCTCAGCTCCAACTCCGCCCGATGGGCGTGGGCGAGATAATCACGGCATCGCTGACGGTGTACGCGAGGCGATGGAGAACCCTCTTCGCTGTGGCCGGGGTGCTGATCCTCCCATACGCGGTTCTGTATCTGGCCCTGGCGGAGCCACCCCCGGCCATTCCTCTCGATCCCACGAACGATGAAGCGCGCGAGTTCCTTTCCACGATGGGGCCTTGGCTGCTCATCCGTCTCTTCATCCTGACCATCATGCTCGCGGCCGTCATCAGGACGACGATGGAGACGTACGTCGGTATCGAGTCGCCATGGCGGCAACCGGCGGCTGCGGCGATCAGCAGGATGGTTGCCCTGACGGTGGTCGCGGTTCTCTTCTGGTCCGCGGCCGTCCTGGGGTTCACCCTGTTCGTGCTACCGGGCGTGTTCCTGATTGTGTGCTTCAGTGCCTCCGTGCCGGTCGTGATGGCCGAGGGGGTGGATCCCATCGCGGCCCTGGGCCGTTCGTGGCGGATGACCTCCGGTCGCCGATGGCACGTGCTGGGGGTGCTGCTCCTGTCGTCGGCTCTGGTCGTGATAGGGAGCCTGGTCGTCTACCTCGTGGTCGGGCCGGTGCTGTACAGATTCTGGGGGAGCTTCGGTCTATCGGTGGCCTCTGAACTGGTCTGGATCGCCCTCCAGCCGTTCCTCGGGGTGGCGCTGGCCGTCATGTACCTGGATCTGAGGGTGCGCAAGGAGGATCTGGACACCGAATGGCTCTCCCTGCAGCTCTCGGCCACCTCCTTCGATCAATAGGCCCCGACCCGCCTACAATGGGAACGGTTGGAGCAGGCCCTCGAGCGTCGCGCTGCTCCGCTTCCTGAGAGAGCAACCCACCGATGAGTATCACCGAGACCGCGGTAACCCTTAACCCCCCGGGCCACGAGCCGGAACCCGGGCCGGTCGACGCCGACCTGCTGAACGAGACCCTCGAGTACATCCGGCCCGCCCTCCAGTACGACGGTGGCGACCTCGTCCTGGTAGGGGTCGACGACGATGGGACCGTGAACCTCGACCTGGTCGGAGCATGCAGCGGGTGCCCCATGTCCATGATGACCCTCACCGCCGGAATCGAGCGTATCCTCATCGACCGGGTCCCGGGGGTCACAGCCGTCAACGCAACTTGAACCCCGGCATCCCGGGTCGGACTGCGCCGGTCGGGTCCGGGCATGACGAGTAGGAGGTCGGCTTCTTCTTGGATACGAGAACGCTGATAGGCGAGGTTAAGGCCGGGGATCGCAGGGCCCTGGCCAGGGTGATCAGCGCGATCGAGGAGCGCACGCCTGAAGCCGGTGCACTGATCGAGGGGTTCTCGACGTTGGTCGGTGGTGTCCGGAGGATCGGGATCACGGGAGCGCCGGGCGTTGGTAAGAGCACCCTCGTGGCCGGTCTCGTATCGAACATACGCCGGGAGGGCGCGACCGTGGCGGTCATCGCCGTCGATCCGTCCAGTCCCCTGACCGGAGGGGCGATTCTCGGCGACCGTATTCGCATGCAGGAGCACATCGGGGATCCCGGTGTCTACGTTCGCTCCATGGCGGGCCGGGGTCATCTGGGGGGCCTATCGGCTGCCGCGCCCCGGGTGGCGGATGTGCTCGACGGGGCGGGTTTCGGGGTCATCCTGATCGAGACCGTCGGGGTGGGGCAATCGGAGGTCGAAGTCATGCACCATGTCCAGTCGACGGTGGTTGTGGTCACCCCGGGTTGGGGAGACAGTGTCCAGGTCGGGAAGGCCGGTCTGATGGAGATCGGAGATGTGTTCGTGATCAACAAGGCCGACGTGGCAGGCGCGGCCCGGACACGGCGGGACCTCGAGACCATGCTCGCTATGGGCCCCGGCCGTGGTTGGCGACCGCCGGTGGTCGAAACGGTGGCGACCGAGGGAAGGGGCTTGCACGAACTGTGGGAGCACCTGCAGGCGCACGCGGCCCATCTGGGGAGGAGCGGGCAAGCGCCCGCGGATCCGGCCTCGCCCGACCGCATCTAACCTGTCGACCGGCATACGGAGGAGAAGACGTGGAGCTGGTCTCCTATACAACTGAGGGAGCGGTCGGGGTGATCGAACTCAACCGGCCGCCTGTCAACGCGCTGTCGGAGCAACTGGTGGAGGACATCGACGAGGCACTCGACCACGCCTCCGACCCTGCTGTCCGGGCGGTGGTCATCACGGGGCGTCCCCACTTCGCGGCGGGAGCGGACATAAAGCGATTCAGGGTGGCTCACGACACCGGCGCCAAGGCGTTGGAGGGACTGCGCCTGGGCGCGGTCACCCGGCGGTTGGAGCAGCTACCCAAGCCGGTGATCGCAGCCGTGTTCGGCTACGCGCTGGGAGGTGGGCTGGAGTTGGCGATGGGTGCCGACTTCCGCTACCTGGCTGATGACGCCAAGGTGGGGCAGCCGGAGATACTGCTGGGCATCATCCCCGGCGCCGGCGGAACGCGCCGACTGCTCCGGCTGGTCGGCTTCAACCGCGGGCGCGAACTCGTCTACTCCGGCCGGCACGTCGGAGCCGAGGAGGCGATGGCCATCGGGCTGGCCGACAAGGTATTCCCGGCCAATGACTTGCTCGATGCGGCAATGAAGGATGCCGCCACCTATGCCAGCGGCGCGACCGTGGCTCTCGCCATGGCGAAGCGCTCGATCAACGAAGGGTGGGGGCGGCCCATCGACGAGGCTCTAGCGGTCGAAGCCGAGGCGTTCGACGAGTCGTTCGCCAGCGACGACGCGAGGGAGGGCGTGTCGGCCTTCCTCGAGAAGCGGAAGGCGCGGTTCACCGGCACGTGAGCCGGTTTGGCGCGGCGCTCCTAGCCGCGGTCCTCGTCCTGGGCATCGCCGGTTGTGGATCAGACGAGAATCCCGAGGGGTTCGACGGGTCCATCGACTGCGGCGAAGCAGCGTGGTCGTTGACGCTGGATTACGAGCGGGAACACGACGGCGAGAGAACCCCGTTCGACGCGATGGTCGACTGGTCCGGGTTTTACGAGGACCGCGGGCATCGCATCCATGTGGAGAGTTCCCGCACCGGCACGGTGGTGATCGACGGATCCGAGGTTGCGTTCATGCGCGTCGTGGAACTCCCGACGGAGACATTCGAGGTCGTCGAGGCCGAGGGCTGTTCAGGCTTCGAACCCCCCTCTTGAGCCAAGTAAGGGACGCCTACGCCACCTGCTGGTGCGGCGGTAGACAGATGCTTGTATAATGCAAGCAATGCCTCACGTTCTTGTCCGCGATCTCCCGGAGGATGTCCACGGTCGCCTCGTCGAACGGGCGAAGGCCGAAGGCCGGTCACTTCAGCGTTATCTCGTCGCGGAGTTGACCAGGCTGGCCCACCGCATGACCCTTGAGGAGTTCGTCGCCAGAGTCGAAACCAACGAGGGAGGAAGGGTCGGTCTGGCCCAGGCCGTGGAAGACCTGGATCAAATGCGCAAGGGCGAGTGATCGTCGTCGACGCTTCCGTACTCGCCAACGTCGTGGCGGATGATGGTCCTGAAGGAGACCGTATCCGTGGCCTGGTCGTCGATGCCGGGCCGGCGGCCATCCCCGATATCGCCGATGTCGAGACAATGGCCGTCCTGCGTAAGCGCTGGATCGCCAAGAGAGTCACGGAACGCCGGCTGGAGGCTGCCGTCACCGACCTTGCGGCGTTTCCTGCCGAGCGCTACCCGGCCAGACCGTTATTGGATCGGGTCTACGAACTCCGGTCCAACGTCACGCCCTACGACGCGGTCTACGTGGCACTCGCCGAGGCGCTGGGATACGACCTGCTGACAGCCGATGCGCGGTTGGCACGGGCAACTGGTCCTCGCTGCACGATTCGAGTGGTGACCTGAGTTAGAGGCTGTGCTCGATCCGGCGTTTCAGGTCCGCCAGGTTGGATAGCCAGATGCGGGCCAGAATGGGTCTCCCTACCCAAGCGCCCACCGGGCCTCCGAGGTACCAGGGGAAACGGATCTGCTCCCGCCAGGCGAAGCGGGTGCGGCCGGGCTCCGGCGAGGACAGCTCGAACCGACCCTCACCCGTGAAGATCCCCCGATGTCGCCCGGTGACCGATCTCATCGGGCTGACCTCGGTGATCTCGAAGCGGTCGATAGTCCGGAACGGCCCTACCCGTGTCTCGATGAGCAGAACCGTCCCCGGGCCTTCTTGCTGATCGCTTTCGAAGCGGATGGCGTGGGCATCCTTCATCCACTCGGCATGGGAGGCGAAGTCGACCGCTTCCGCCCACACCCGCTCCAGCGGAGCGTCGATGTCGACTGAGGTCAGGCTCTCCATGTGGGTGAGTATGCCGACTCGGCCGGCCTATACATTCACGGGCTAGGTCCCTTCCGGCGGAACGGCACGCCGCGCTCGCTCCCCGAACGGATGGTGGAGGCAGGAAAGACCCCGTGATACAGATGCTCCTCCTCGATGGCGTACCGGGGCGCGCGTGGGACAATCCGGTCCATGCTGTATCTGGACCACGCCGCCTCCTCTCCGCTCCGGCCACAGGCCTGGGAGGCGATGGCGCCGTTCCGCGATGAGGACTATGGGAACCCTTCCGGGGGCCATGCGGTGTCGCGCCGGGCCAAGAACGCCCTCGAGGACGCCCGGGACCTCATAGCCGGCCTGATCGGGTCCGATCCGCTGGAGATCGTGTTCACCGGGGGCGGCACCGAGGCGGACAACCTGGCAGTCAAGGGAGCAGCCCTGGCGGGAGGGGAGAAGAGTGGTGTCGTCACGTCCACGGTCGAGCACGACGCGGTTCTGGCCAGTGCGGGTTTCGTGGAGGGGGTAGGGTGTCCGCTGGCTCTGGTGAAGGTGGACGCCGACGGACTGGTCGATCCGGCCGAGGTGGCGTCCCATGTGACTCCGGAGACGGCCGTCGTGTCGGTGATGATGGGGAACAACGAGACCGGGGTCCGGCAGCCCATCGAGCAGATTGCCGATGAGATCGGAGCTGTTTCTTCATCCGTCGTGTTCCACTCCGACGCGGTCCAAGGGTACGTCTCGGAGCGGATCGACTTGGGGTCGCTGGGCGTCGACCTGCTGTCGCTGGCGGCCCACAAGTTCGGCGGTCCGAAGGGGGTGGGGCTTCTTTTCGTCCGGTCGGGCACGAGACTCGAGCCGCTCATCCACGGAGGAGGCCAGGAACTGGGCCGCCGGTCCGGTACCCACAACGTGATGGCGGTGGTGGGAATGGCCGCGGCCATGGCGGCCTTGGAGTCCGAGCGGGAGGACTTCAGGCCCCGGGTGATGGCGGAGCGGAACCGGTTCGAGACGACCCTGGCGAGCCTGGTTCCCGACGTGGCGTTCACGGCTGCCAACGCTCCGAGGATGGTCCAGACCAGCCATGTGCGCATTCCGGGGATCCGCAACGAAGTGCTGCTGGTCCGGCTCGATGCGGCCGGAGTGGCCGCTTCCGCCGCTTCCGCCTGCCAGTCGGGCGCGGCTACCGTCTCCCACGTGCTGGAAGCGATGGGTATGACGCCGGCCGAGGCCAGGGAGTGCCTCCGGTTCTCGTTCGGATGGTCCACGCCCGAGGGCGAGGGAGCGGCCGCGGCCCGGCTGGTCGCTCGGGAAATCGAGGCGCTCCGATGAAGGCACTGGTTGCCATGTCGGGAGGGGTCGACTCCTCGGTTGCCGCCGCCTTGGCCAAACAGGCCGGTTGGGATGTGCTCGGGGTGACGATGAAGCTGTGGAAGGGTCCCGGGGGGGAGGCGCCGACCGCGGGTTGCTGCACGGTCTCCGATGCGGAGGATGCGCGCCGGGTGGCCGCCCATCTCGACATCCCGTACTACGTTTGGGACTACACCGCCGAGTTCATGTCCGGGGTGGTGAACACCTTCATCGACGACTACGTCACGGGCCGCACACCCAATCCGTGCGTGGAGTGCAACCGTACGGTCAAGTTCGACCGCCTGCTCGCCCACGCAGATGCCTTGGACTGCGACACGGTGGTGACCGGGCACTATGCCCGAGTCGACAGGAGCAACGGCCGCTACCGGCTGCGGCGGGGGGTCGACCCGGACAAGGACCAGTCCTATGTCCTGTCGATGCTGGGCCAGGAGCAGTTGGGCAGGCTGTCCTTCCCGGTCGGGGACTTGACCAAGACCGAGACTAGGCGCATCGCTGCCGACCTAGGGCTCCGAACCGCGGCGAAAGCAGACAGCCAGGACATCTGCTTCGTCGGCAAGGGCGACTACCGGGAGTTCCTCGCTTCCCAGGGCGTCAACCCGCCGCCAGGGCCGATCGTCGACAGCGACGGCAACCTGCTCGGGATCCACCAAGGGGTCACCAACTTCACCATCGGCCAGCGGCGCGGGCTGGGCGTGGCGGTGGGAGAACCACGCTATGTCGTAGAGATAGATCCAGTCACATCCACGATCACTGTCGGGACGAGGGAGGAACTGGGTGTGACAGCTGTGCTCCTCGGCGATGCGAGTTGGGTGGACCGGCCGGTTGGGGGGTCGCTGCTGGCCCAGTACCGGGCCCACGGAGATGCTGTGGAGGCCGACGTATGGCAAAAGGCACAGCCGGTGAGGGTCATGTTCGCCGAGCCCCAGCCGGGTGTAGCCCCTGGCCAGACGCTGGCCCTGTACCGCGACGACGAGGTCGTCGGTGGAGGGATCATCCACACCACGTCCTAGGCTGGTGGTCCGTTGTCCGGGGGCGTGGCAGCCGCTCACTGACCACTGAACCACTGACCACCGACGGCACCCGTTTTGATCTGTTTCGGATTTTTTTGGCCTGTTGGGGAATATTTATGTCACAGGTAGGTTGTACTATACGAACATATGTACGACTACCTACTCGACTACCCAGACCAGGAAACGGTCCAACCCCGACACCTCAACGGTGTCGAGACTCCCCGACCGGACGACCACCTGTACACCAGCCGCTACCAGAGGGAACGGCAGCGGGTCTACGACCGGGCCCACCACATGGTGCAGGACGGTGGGTATGCGCATTCGGACGTGGAGGACGCCAAAGCGGAAGCCGCTCTCGTGCGTGAACAGGCCAAGGTCAGCCGGGCCCGCGGTGGGCAGATCGGCTGGGTCCGGCACATGCTCCGGCGGGGTGCCGTGGCCCGGTTCGGGTACCGGAACCCAACCGAGATGGTGGCCTCCCGCCTCGATGTGCGCCGCTCCACCGCCCGTGAACTGGTCTACCTCGCCGAAAGGTTGGGAGATCACCAGATCGAGAGCATCCGCGGCGGCGCCAAATCCTACGAACGGGTCCTGGCGGAGACTCGGCTCGCGTCGGCGGGCGCGTCGGTGGAGATGATCAGGGCTAGCCGGGATCTGGATCTCAAGGAAGTCAAGCGGCTACTCCAGGCCCATCGGAAGATGAGCCGCCAAGACGAGCGAGCCATCTTCGAGGGCCAGTACATCTCCATGCAGCCCTCACTCGACGGCAGCCACGTAGAGGTCAACGGACGGCTCGGTGCCCTCGAAGCCGACATATGCCGCCAGGGTCTCGACCGCAGAGGCGAAAGACTGGTTCCCGCCGGTGAAACCCGCCCCGACGCGGGGCAGAGACGGGCCCTGGCGCTCACCACCCTATGCCAGGACGAACTAGACCGCACCCCAGAGCCCGCCAAGACGACCGCCGAACGCGTCCGGGGAGCCCGTCGCAGGCGCGAACCCTCCCTTATGATCGTCGCCAACCAGGCCCTCGCCGAAGAATCCGCCAACGAACAAGGCGTAGCGATGCTGGCCGGAGCCCGGGTAGGACCCGACACCGTCGACCTCGTCCAGTGCGTGGGAACCACCGAGGTCATCACCGTGGCCGCACAGAACATCGTTCACCACGGCACCACCGCCTCGATGCGTCCGGCGCTACGCAGAGCCGTGCTCGCCCGCGATGACGGATGCACCATCGACGGGTGCACCTCCACCTACCGCCTTGAAGTCCACCACATCATCCCCCGATCCCAAGGCGGGACCAACACGGCCGAGAACCTCACCACGCTCTGCTGGTACCACCACCACGTCGTCGTACACCGGCGAGGCATGCGGATCGATCCCCAATCACCACCCCGACGGCACCGGCTACTACCGCCAAGGGCAAGAACCTGCGGCTACCAGGCCCCCGAGCCCGACCCGCACACCCTCGCCATGCTCAGAGCGCTACACGCTCCCACCGACCGCGCCCCGCCCTGATCCGTTTGTCCGTGTCCGTTGTCCGTTGTCCGTGAGGTGGAAGACGCCCACTGACCACTGACCACTGACCACTGACCACTTCCAGAACCCTTGGGACCACCTCCGCACGCCCGGCCTAGCTTGTCCCTTCCGGCAACTACGCTCCGGATGTATGGAAGAGAGTGATCCAGCCGTCCGGATCGAGCACCTCAGGGATGCGATCAGGTACCAGGATCACCGTTACTACGGGCTCGAGGATCCGGAGCTATCCGACGCCGACTACGACGCGCTGCGGCGGGAACTGGTGTCCCTCGAAGAAGCCCATCCGCACCTGGTCACACCCGACTCGCCGACCCAGCGGGTGGGGATCTCCCCATCCGGCATGTTCGCCCCGGCCCGGCACCGGGAGCGGATGTTCTCGCTGGACAATGCGGAAACTGTCGCCGAGTTGGAGGACTGGATGGCCCGGATGGAACGCCAGTTGGGCCGCCCGCCCGGTGACTTGGTCTGTGAACTGAAGATCGACGGCCTGGCGGTGTCCCTCACCTACGAACACGGGTTGCTCACCCGCTCTGCCACCCGGGGCGACGGGGTGACCGGGGAGGAGGTGACCGCCACTGTCAGGACCATCCAATCGGTCCCGCTGCGGCTGCTGGGGGATGCACCGGCATTGATGGAGGTCCGAGGCGAGGTGTACCTGCCGCTGCCCGAGTTCGAGGAACTCAACGCCCGGCAGGCCGCGGCCGGGGAGCGGCTGTTCGCCAACGCTCGCAACGCGGCGGCAGGGTCGGTACGGCAGAAGGATCCGGCCGTGACCGGCGGACGCAACCTATCTATATGGGTCTACCAGGTGGGCTACATGGAGGGCGGTCCCCCGCTCGCCAGCCACTCGGAGACGCTCGACCTGCTTCGCCGGCTCGGAATGCGGGTGAACCCCGGCACCGAAGTCGTGCCCGACGTTCCCGCCGCGGCGGCGTTCGTCAAGAAGGCGGAGGCGGAGCGTGACGACCTTCCGTACCAGACCGACGGGGTGGTCATCAAGCTGAACGATCTGGCCGACCAGGACGAACTGGGTCACACGGCCCGGGCGCCCCGCTGGGCCATCGCATACAAGTTCCCGGCGGAGGAACGGGTCACCCGGCTGCGCGGGATAGAGATCAACGTCGGGCGCACCGGTGCGGCCACTCCTTTCGCGGTGCTGGAACCGGTTTTCGTCGGCGGCGCCAATGTGGAGCGGGCCACCCTGCACAACGAGGACGAAGTCCATCGCAAGGACGTCAGGATCGGCGACTATGTCGTGGTCCGGCGGGCCGGCGATGTGATACCTGAGGTGATCGGTCCGGTTCCATCACGGCGAACGGGCGAGGAACGATCCTGGTCGATGCCGTCGGATTGCCCGTTCTGCGATGCTCCGATCATCAGGCCCGAGGGCGAGAAGGTAGCCCGCTGCACCCGCGGCCTCACATGCCCGTCCCGCCTCCGGGAGTGGCTGTTCCACTTCGCGGGACGGGGCGGGATGGATATCGAGGGCATGGGTTACAAGACCATCGACTTCCTGCTCGACAAGGGCCTGATCGAAGGTCCGGCCGACATCTTCTTCCTCACCTCCGAAGACTTCGTCCAGCCCGAAGACGACCCGAGCCCCCGCGCCGCCAAGTCGCCCTACTTCATCGGCTGGGGCGAGGTCTCGGTGCGCAACCTGATGAACGGCATCGAGCAGGCCCGGGATCATCCGATCGCCCGGCTACTCGTCGGGCTCGGGATCCGTCACGTAGGGGGAACGGTGGCCCGCCTACTTGCCAGCGAGATAGGCAGTATGGCGCGACTCCAAGAAGCCGATGTGGACACTCTCGCCGAAATCGACGGGGTGGGACCGATCATCGCCAAGTCGGTCGCGGAGTGGTTCTCCTATGAGGACAACCGCCGGCTGGTTTCCCGCCTCGGCGAGGGCGGCGTCCGTCTGGCCGATCCCGAACCGGAGGAAGGTCCGCCTCAGGCGCTGACCGGAGTGACTGTGGTCCTGTCCGGCGGGCTCGAATCGATGACCCGGGCCGCTGCCAAAGCGGCGGTCGAGGGGCAGGGCGGCAAGGTCACCTCATCGGTGTCGAAGAAGACGACCGCCTTGGTGGCTGGAGCGTCCCCCGGATCCAAGCTCGCCAAAGCCGAGTCGCTCGGAATCCCGGTCATCGACGAAGCCGGCTTCCAACGCCTGCTAGAAGGAGGCCAGGCAACCCTGGTTAGTGGTTAGTGGCTAGTGGCTAGTGGTTAGGTAAATTAATGTTAGTGGGCGTTTATTGGTGTGGTAAGACTTCACCGGCCACCAGCCCTAAAACACTCGGAAGTCCCAGCTGTACTGCCCTTCGTCGGGGAGGCCGGATACCTTTCGCCACCGCAGCGACACCGTGTGGGGACCGGGGCTCCACACGATCACGGATGACCTTGCGGGCGCCCAGGAGTGGACACCGGTGCCCTCGACGAACCGCACCTCCGAGTCGGGCACCCTGAACCCGTCGACCCAGATCTCCACGCGGTAGCCGACCGGCATGTCGACCTCGATGGGGGTCTGGAGCGGAACCTGGCTGCCGGGCAGCGGTGCGATCTCCTCGAGGACGGAAGGCAGGGGTTCCCGGCCTGTCTGCGGCGATCCGAACAGGAAGGCCACCACGGCTACCGCCACCACCGCCAAGCCCAGCGCCAGGAAGATGAATAGGTACCGCCTGTCGCTCATGCCTCGGTTTCCACCGTGGGGATTCTACGGCACCCCCGGCACTGGCCAATGCGAAAGTCCCTGGTCCCCATCGTCAACGGTGCGGGTGCGTGTGTGCGTAGTTCGCTCCGGCTACCGGCTACCGGCACATGGCTACGCTCGCTGTGTGCGAGTCAACCCGATACTCAGCCGGATCGGTTCCCATTCGATCACGGCCATCCAGGACCGGGCCCGCCATCTGCGGGACACAGGACGGCCGCTGGTCGACTTCTCGATTGGGGACCCGCGCGAGCCAACCGCTCCCTTCATCCCAGCAGCCCTGAAGGAAGCGGTCCCGGCGATATCCCAGTATCCGACCGTGGCGGGTCTTCCAGGGTTGCGACAGTCCATAGCCGGCTACGTGGAGCGGCGGTTCGGGGTCGTGGTCGATCCCGAAACCGAGGTGCAGCCTACGACCGGATCGAAGGAGTCGATCTTCTCCACGCCGCTCGCGTTCGTCGATCGAGACGCGGGCGACGGGGTCATCTGGCCCACCCCCGGCTACCCGATCTACGAGCGGGGAGGACGCCTGGCCGGGGCGGTACCGCTTCCCGTCGCACTCTCAGGTGACTTCGTGTTCCGGGTGGACGACGTACCCGCCGAAGCCTGGGAACAGGCCCGGATCGTATGGCTGTGCAGCCCCCACAACCCGTCCGGCGCGGTGATGCCACTCGACGAGCTGACCAGGTTCCGGGAGCGGGCCGCTCGCCACGACGTGCTGCTGTGTTCGGACGAATGCTACGTGGACCTCTATGACGGTGAGCCCCCGCACTCGATGCTCCAGACCGGGGGGACCGAGGGCGTTATCGTCTACTTCAGCCTCTCCAAGCGGAGCGGGATGACCGGCTACCGGAGCGGGGCGATGGTGGGGGACGCGCGCGCCATCTCTGCTCTGCGGGCCCTTAGAACCGGCACCGGCACGGCCCCTCCCGAGTTCACCCAGGCGGCGGCGATCGCAGCATGGAGCGACGACGGGCATGTGGCCGAACGCCGGGAACTGTTCAGGCGTAAGCGGGAGATCCTGATCAAGGCGTTCGCGGACCTCGGATACCCCACCGTGGCTTCCGAGGCCGGCCTGTACGTGTGGTTGAAGGTGCCCGACGATGTGGCGATGACCGAGCGCCTGCTCGATGAGGGAGTGGTGGTGTCGCCCGGTCGGGTGTTCGGCCCCGGCGGGGAGGGCTATATTCGCCTGGCGTTGGTGCCTACGCTGGACCAATGCGAGCAAGCTGTGGAGGTGGTGGCCAATTGTCTGAGCAACTCCTGATCGAAACCGCCTATCGCGACCGGTCCGCCCTGGGCGACGCGAGAGCGGCGGTCCTCGACACGATCGGCCGGCTGGACGCCGGCGAGATTCGCGTCGCCGAGAAGATCGACGGCGCCTGGGTGGTCAACGAATGGATCAAGCAGGCCATCCTGCTCTACTTCGGGGTGACCGACATGGAGGTCATGCAATCGGGGCCGTTGCAGTTCCACGACAAGATCCCCCCGAAGCAGAACCTGGCCGAGGCCGGCGTGAGAGTCGTGCCACCTGGAGCGGTCCGCTACGGCGCGTTCTGCGAGCCCGGTGTGATCGTCATGCCCGGGTACGTGAACATCGGCGCCTACGTGGCCACGGGAACGATGGTGGACACCTGGGCCACCGTAGGGTCCTGCGCCCAGATCGGATCCGGGGTCCATCTGTCGGGAGGCGTCGGGATCGGCGGGGTGCTCGAACCCCCCAACGCCCGTCCCGTGATAGTCGAGGACGGGGCCTTCGTGGGGAGCCGGTGCATCGTCACCGAAGGTGCCCTGGTCGAGGAGGGAGCGGTGCTGGCCGCCAACGTGACCATCACCGCCTCGACGCCGATCATCGACCTGACCGGGGAGGAACGGGTGGAGTACCGGGGCCGCGTCCCGGCCCGTTCGGTGGTGGTGCCCGGCACCCGCCCGAGGGAGTTCCCGGGCGGAACGGCCCATCTCGCCTGCGCCTACATCATCGGTCAGCGGTCGGCCCGCACCGACGACCGGACATCCCTCAACGAGGCCCTGCGCGCCTTCGAACTCTCGGTGTGACGCTTCTCGACACCCTCTCCTGGCTGGTCGACATCCCCTCGGTCACCGGCGAGGAGGGTCTCCTGTGCGAGGCCTTGACCGCACGGTTGGGCGAGAGCTACCCGGATCGGGACATGTGCCGGATCGGCAACAGCCTGGTGGTCGGAAGGCCCACCGGTCGCCCGTTGGTCCTGCTGGTGGGCCACATCGACACGGTTCCCTTCCAGGGTCAGGGCCCGGCCCGGGTGGAAGGGGACAGGCTATTCGGTCTCGGCACGTCCGACATGAAGTCCGGCGTGGCGGTGATGGTCCATCTCCTCGAGGACCGCTCCGTCCGCAACGGTCCCGTCGACGTGGTGGGCGTCTTCTACGACGCAGAGGAAGGCCCCCATGCCCTAAACGGGCTGGAGCCGGTGCTTCAGGGCCTGCCGTGGCTAGCGGATGCGGCCTTCGCGGTGGTCACCGAGCCCACCGACTTGGAGCTGCAACTCGGCTGCCAGGGGTTGGTCAACGCAACCGTCCGTTTCGAGGGCAAAGCGGCTCACAGCGCTCGCCCCTGGCTCGGCGTGAACGCCGTGACCAAGGCCGGTGATTGGCTGGCCGGACTCCACGAGCGACCACCCGAGCCGTATGAGGTGGGCGGGCTGACCTTCTACGAGGTCTTCTCGGTCACCAGGGCCAGCGCCGGAGTAGCCAACAACGTCATCCCGGCAACCTTCGACCTGAACCTCAACTACCGGTTCGCTCCCCACCGGAGCGGGTCCGATGCCCTCGCCAGGCTGGCCGAGATCACCGCCGGGGCTGACTCCGTAGATGTGAAGGAGTGTGTCGACGGTGCGCCGGTCCCGGAAGGCAACCCCTTCCTCGACCGCCTGGTGGCGATCTCGGATGCTGCCGTGACTCCCAAGCAGGCCTGGACCGACGTGGCGCGCCTCGCTCGCTACGGAATCCCGGCGGTCAACTACGGTCCAGGGGAGGTCGCCCAGGCCCACCAAGCGACCGAGAGCGTCCCCATCGCCAACCTCGACCCGGCGTACCAGGCGTTGCGACGCTTCCTGACCGAGAAGTGACGTCCGGGGTATGAACCTCTACCAGCGGACCCAGTACACGAACACGACGCTGATGGCGCTGCTCCTATTCGGGTGGCTCCCCATCGTTCTCTTGTTCGGGCTCAGGGGGGCCGGTGGCTCCCTGCGGTTCCTGGCACTGCCCGCGGCGCTGATGGCGGTCTTCTTCTTCGGGTTCCGTAGCCTGATGGTGACGGTGACCACCACCGAAGTGCAACTGGCCTACACCTCCGGCTGGCCGACCAAGACGATCGAGCGGGCGAGCATCGTGTCGGCCGAACCCTTCCGGTTGCCCTGGTGGTACGGGGTGGGCATCCGCCTCACCCCCAAGGGTTGGATGTGGAGCGTATGGGGCTACGACACCGTGCTCCTGAACCTGTCGGACGGAAGCGGCTTCCTGATCGGAACCGACGACCCGGAAGGCTTGACCGCCGCCCTCCGTTGACTCAGATCTTCCGGATCTTGAGGTTGGGCCCGAGCCGTCTGATGTCCTTCGGGTCGCTGGTGAACACGGTGCGGTCCAAGCGATGGGCGCATATGGCGACATGGGCGTCGACAACGTCGCTGGTCTCCGTAGCGGAAAGCAGCAGTCCAAACCTGCGCGCCTCTCCAACGTCGATGGGTACCACGTCGACGTTGGTCAGCCGGAGGAAGGACGAGAGTCGGGCTTGGCGAGACGGGTTGCGCCAAGCTTGAGCGACGCATCCGGCGGGAACGGTGAGAGTTGCGTTGGTGGAGCGTGCCTCAGCGATGAGGACGGCCATCGTCCGGTCCGCCCGGTCGAGAGCTATCAATGCTCCCGTGTCCAGAACTACACCGGTCACGCGGCATGGGTGGACAACAGGCGCTGCGCTTCGGCTCGTTCCTCGTCGGTCGGTGGCCCGCCGCTGCCGGCGAGCATCTCGGCGATGGTGGCGTCAAAGCCGGATTCGGCGTCGAGTTGGACGCCGACGGCATGCTCGATGTAGGCGGATACGCTGGAAGCCCTTCCCTGATCGACCGCCGCTTTGACTCCGGAGAGGAGTTCTTGATCAAGCGTGATCGTGACTCTGGCTCTTGAATCAGTCATGCCAAGCATCGTACCCATCGCACGGGTACATGGGAAGGGGTCTGCTCAGGACACGCCACGGCCGGCCACGGACCGGTAGACATCCGAATACCGAGCAGCGGACATGACCCAGGAGAAGTCGGTTGACATGGCGTTGGTCTGTAGCCGCCGCCAGTCTCTGGGGTGGTGGGTGAGGATGCGGCCGGCGCGGCGGATGGTCTTCAACAGGCTCTTGGGCGTGAAGGACCTGAAGCCGAAACCGGTCCCTCGCTGCGGGTCTTCGTCAAGGTCGACGACGGTATCGGCCAGACCCCCGGTGAGCCGCACGATCGGCACCGCTCCGTAGCGCATCGCGTACATCTGGCCCAGACCGCACGGTTCGAACAGGGAGGGCATGAGGAAGGCGTCGATGCCCGCGGAGACTAGGCGGGCGAGATCCTCTGTGTATGGGGCGTGCCACACCGACTCCGGGTTCCGGGCCGCCCAACCGTCGACCATCCCGTCCAGGTCCCCGTTTCCCACCACGACCAGCCGGAATCCCTCCTCCACCAAGCGATCCATGGACGGGTCGAGCAGGGCGATTCCCTTCTGGTCGGTGAGGCGGGTGACCATTCCCAGCAGCATCCTTCCCGGGTCGAGGCCCGATAGCCGGAGGATTGCTCGTCTTGCTTGGTCCCTGCCCTGTAGGTCCGTCGCTGTGAAAGGCGCCGGGAGTGTGGGATCGTTGCCCGGGTTCCAGGAGCCGGTGTCGATTCCATTGAGTATGCCGACCACGGGCTGTTCCAAGGTCCTGATGACTCCGTCAAGACCTCCGGACAGAGATGCGTCGGCGGAGAGCTCACGGGCGAACGTCGGGCTGACCGTTGTCACCGCATCGGCGCCCACCAGCCCGGCCTTGAGGTAGTTGGCCTGCCCATACCACTCGATGGATCCCGCCGGAGCCCGGTCCTCCGGCGTGGCCCCTACCAGATCGGCGGCCTCCGCGAGCGGACCAAGAATCGAGTAGAGCGAGTTGTGGATCGTGAACACCGTCGGGACGGGGGAGTGGAGGGCGGCGGGACCGGTGTGAGCGTCGTGCAGATGTACCAGGTCGTATCCGTCTGCCATCTCGCGCACGGTCACCAAGAAACGGCCGAATCGTTGCCACTGGTCGTCGTAACCGGAACCGGGATCGGGCCCATAGATACCGGGACGGTCGAACGACCAGGGGTCGTCGACCAGCAGCACGGGTAGCCCGTCGCTGTCCACCCTGGCGATAGCGCGGGCCGGACCGGGAGCCTCCTCCTCGACCCCGAACCCGGCAAGGTGGCGGTATCGGGGTATCGCAACGGTGATGTCCACTCCGTCCCTCCGAAGTGCCCCGGCCAGACCCGCCACTGCCTCTCCGAGGCCCCCAGTCCGGGCCAGCGGCGAGCACTCGGCAGCGGCGATCAGCACTTTCATGAGCGCCCCCTTCGCCATCGCTGCCGGAATACGATTCTAAGACCCGCCCTCCAGTCTCTCAGGCTACGGAACGCGGTCGGCCTCCTCGCGGGGTTGGGAGGTAGTTATGTTATTGTGGCGCCACAATGATGGTACGCACGCAGATCACGCTGGACGCCGAGCATCATGCACGTGCGAAGGTCCGAGCTGCCGAACTCGGGGTCTCCTTCGCCGAATACATGCGCAGGTTGGTGGACCGAGATCTCTCAGAGTCACACTGTAGAACCGATCCCAGCCTCGTATTCGATCTCGGTACCTCAGGTGGCGCCGACATCGCGTCGGACAAGGACCGTATGCTAGGGGAAGCTATGGCCGCCGCGAAGCTCCCTCGTCGTTCCGGCTCTTGAGCATCTTTGTCGACACCTCAGCGTGGTATGCGGCTGCGGATCGTGGTGACCGGCACAATCAACGGGCGAAGCTGTTGCTTGCGACCGCCTCCGAACCGCTTGTCACGAGCGATCACGTGCTGGTGGAGAGTTGGCGTCTTATCCATCATTCCATCTCGGCCCGAGCAGGTGAGACCTTCTGGGACGGGCTCCGCAGGGGTGTGGCCTCGGTCGAACAGACGGGCGCTTCTGACCTCGAGGCCGCATGGGCCATCGGAAGGCGCTTCCCCGACCAGGACTTCTCGCTTGTCGATCGCACGTCCTTCTCGTTGATGCAGCGACTCGGGATCTCGAAGGTCATCACGTTCGCCCACGATTTCGCCGTGTTCCGGTACGGCCGCGACCTCAGATTGGCATTCGACGTGCTGAGGTAACGTGACCAACAACGCCTGTTGGCTGGTAGCCGTCTCACCATCCACCACCCAGCACTAGGTAAGCTTCCCGACATGCCCGTCGACATCGATATCTCCCATGTGGCGCGCCTGGCGCGGCTCCGCCTGTCCCCTGAGGAACTGGAGACCTACGGTCGGCAGTGCCGCGATCTTCTCGAGCACGTGGCCCGGATCCAAGCCGTGGACACAGGCGGGGTGGAGCCGACCTCCCATCCCCTTCCGATGACGAACCGTTTCCGTGAGGACCGGGTCACGCCGGACACCGTCCTGGACCGCGAGGAGGTTCTCGGCCAGGCGCCCAACGCGGAGGCGGAGTTCTTCCGGGTGCCGCCGGCGATCGAAGACGCCTGATGGGGCGGTTTTCCATCCGGGGAGCTGCCCGGGCATTGCGCGACGGGTCGACCACGGCGGCGCAGCTGGCCGAACAGGTGCTGGCGAGGTGCTCGATGGTCGAGGCGCAGGTCCATGCTTACCTCACGCTCGATACCGATGGGCTGCGGGCGGCGGCGCACGAAGCGGACGAAGCCCTGGCGGCCGGCGAGGATCTTGGTCCCCTGCACGGGATCCCCATCGCCCTCAAGGACAACATGGCCACGCGCGGCATGGAGACCACCGCCGGCTCGAAAATCCTGTCCGGCTACCACCCTCCCTATGACGCCACCGCGGTCCGACGTCTTCGGGACTCGGGGGCGTTGATCACCGGCAAGGCCAACCTCGACGAGTTCGCCATGGGGTCGTCGACCGAGAACTCGGCTTACGGCCCTACCCGTAACCCCTGGAACACCGACCGGGTTCCCGGAGGGTCGTCGGGTGGCAGCGCGGCGGCCGTGGCTGCCCGAATGGCCTTCGGGGCGCTCGGCTCCGACACCGGTGGGTCGATCCGCCAGCCCGCCTCGCTCTGCGGCATCGTCGGGGCCAAGCCCACCTACGGAGCGGTGAGCCGCTACGGCCTGATCGCCTTCGCCTCCTCCCTCGACCAGATCGGCCCGCTGACCCACACGGTCGAAGATGCCGCTCTGCTACTCGACGCGGTCAGCGGGCACGACCCGCTCGACGCGACCTCCTATCCCGGAGAGGTGCCCCGAGCGGGGGAGAGGCTCGGTCGTGGACTCGACGGGGTGCGGGTCGGGGTCGTCAGCGAGATGGGGGGCGCCGATGCTGTGGAGCCGGATGTCGAGGCGTCCTTCGCGGCGATGGTGGCGGCGATGGAGGGCGCCGGAGCGAGGATCGTCGAGGTGTCCCTCCCTTCCACGATGGAAGCGTTGTCGGCCTACTACCTGATCGCTCCTGCCGAGTGCTCGGCCAACCTGGCCCGCTTCGACGGGGTCCGCTACGGCCTGCGGGTCAACGGGGCCACCACCGAGGAGATGATGTCGCGGACCAGGGCCGAGGGCTTCGGACCGGAGGTCACACGCCGGGTCCTGCTGGGGACCTTCGCCTTGTCGGCCGGGTACCACGAAGCCTTCTACGGCCAGGCCCAGAAGGTGCGCACGTTGGTGCGGCGGGACTTCGCCCGCGCCTACGAGCGGTGCGACGTGCTCGTGTCACCCACCAGCCCGACCACCGCGTTCCGGCTCGGCGACCGTACGGAGGATCCCATGTCCATGTACGTGAGCGACGTGTTCACGATTCCCTCCAACCTGTCGGGCGATCCCGCCATCAGCGTTCCGATCGGCCTCGACCGCCGGGGGTTGCCGATCGGGTTCCAGGTTATGGCCCCTGCTCTCGGCGAAGCGATCATGTTCCAGGTGGCCGAGGCCGTCGAGACCCTGGCCGGCTTCGACACCACCGTGCCCTACGACGCGGACTTCGGTCTCCGGGGAGGTGTCAGGTGAGCTGGGAGGCGGTGATCGGGCTGGAGACCCACGTAGAACTCTCCACCCGCTCGAAGATGTTCTGCGGGTGCCCGGCCCGGTTCGACGCCCCTCCCAACACCAACGTGTGCCCGGTCTGCCTGGGGCTTCCTGGCGCCCTGCCCGTACCCAACCGGGAGGCGATCAACCGCATCATGCAGATCGGTCTTGCCCTCAACTGTTCGGTGACCCCCGGACCGGTCTTTCACCGCAAGAACTACTTCTACGCCGACCTGCCCAAGAACTACCAGATATCCCAGTTCGACCTGCCCGTCTGCGTCGATGGCTACCTGGATGTGGGCGGTGACCACGGAGGACGGGTCCGTATCGAACGGGTGCACCAGGAGGAGGACACCGGCAAGAGCACCCATGTGGGGGGTGACGGCCGGATCACTGCTGCGGAGTACTCGCTCCTGGACTTCAACCGCTCCGGTGTGCCGCTGGTGGAGATCGTCACCCGTCCTGACATCCGGTCCGCCTCCCAGGCCCGCGCCTACGGACAGGAGTTGCGCCTGCTGGTCGAAGCGCTCGGGGTGTCCGACGTTCGGCTCGAAGAGGGCTCGATACGTTTCGACGCGAACGTCTCGGTCCGCCCTGGTTCCGATGCGCCGCTGGGAACGAAGGTCGAGATCAAGAACATGAACTCGTTCCGGTCGCTGGAACGGGCGGTCGCCTACGAGATCCAACGCCAGACTGCCCGCCTGGCAATGGGCGAGTCGATCGTCATGGAGACGCGGCACTGGGACGAGGAGGCGGGCGTAACCCGTGGCGGCCGGACCAAGGAGGGAAGCTCGGATTACCGCTACTTCCCGGATCCCGATCTCGTGCCGATGGACATAGATCGGTCTTGGGCGGATGAGATGGCCAGGCTGCTCCCGGAACTGCCCTCCCAGCGCCGATCCCGTTACGAGAGCATGGGGATAGACCCCGCCCAGGCGGGAACTCTGGCGGTGGCGGACCACAGCCTGCGGGAGCTGTTCGAGGAAGCGGTGCAGGCGGGAGCGGAACCGGTCCAGTCCGGCAACTGGGTCACCGGGGAGGTGGTGGCCGAACTGCGACGGTCCGGGCAGTCCTCGCCGGAGGGAGCGCGCCTGCGTGGTCCGGATCTGGCCCGGCTGCTGAAGATGGTCGAGGGCGGGGAGTTGTCAAGATCGGCCGCCCGCGAGGTGCTCGCCGGGGTGATGGCCGGTGAAGGTTCGCCCGAGGAGGTAGCCACCGCCCGGGATCTCCTGCAGATCTCCGACACGAGCGTGCTCGAGGCCGCGGTAGATGCGGTGCTGGCGAGCCATCCGGCCGAGTTCGATCGCCTGGCGGCGGGAGAACGCAAGCTGATCGGCTTCTTCGTAGGCCAGGTGATGCGCAGGACCCGGGGCAAAGCCGACCCCAAGCGGGCGAGCAGCCTGATCAGGGATCGCGCCGGGCTCTGATCCCGGTCGCCGATGCGGAAAGTCACTGGGACCCCGGCGGGGTTCCTTAAGCTGGACGGATGCCCGATTCCTGGGATACGAGCCAGAGCGGTATCGGCGGGATCGTCGATCGGATGGGTTCGATCTTCGAGCCGCTGAGTGCCTACGTCCCGCTGGAGGTCGTGCTGGTGGTGGCGGTAGGCGCCAGCGCGATGGTCGTCTGGTGGCTTGCCCGCAAGCTTGTGAAACTGGCGCTCTACGCCGCGATCGTGGGCGGCGCCGCGTGGGTGTGGTACTTCGGCGTACCAATCTGAGCGAGGACTGAGCCGACCTCAGCCCAGGCCCAGAACCGATTGGGCAATCCAGGCCGCTCCCAGTCCCCACAGCCCCGCCACCACGTCGTCAGCCGTGATCCCCAAACCACCCGGGAGGGCCTCGGCCTTGCTCACGAATGGGAAACGCTTGGTGATGTCGGCGATCCGGAAGACTACGAACCCGATCAGCGCAGGCCCGACCCCCACGCCGATGGTGGCAACGAAAGTTCCGGCTGCCTCGTCGATCACCACCCATGCCGGGTCGCCCTCGCCGGAGAACCGCCCGCTCGCCCATATCGACAAGGCGGTCACCACCAGCGCGGCCAGGAGTTGAGCCGTCCAACCGGCCCGACCGAGGAGCAGGGCCGGAACCAGCGTTACCAACCCTGCCACCGTTCCCGATCCCGCGTCCACTCCGCGGAACCGCCGGAGGATCAAACCGCACCCGAACCATGAAGCGAGAACTCTGTCCATCCCGGCGAGGCTAGTTCGGCTCCGCGTCCCGCACCTGCAGCGAGGCGGAGGAGGAGCATGCCGGGGTGGCTACCCTGCCCGGTCATGCAACCGGCCGACCTCGCCCTAATCACCTCGGTATCCGATCCGCAGGTCCACCCTGACGGTCGGCGGATCGCCTTCGTCGTGACCACTACCGATCTCGAAAAGGACCGGTACAGGTCATCCGTCTGGCTCTGGGACGGTGAGGCTCGGCAGCTCACCTACGGGTCCGCCGATTCGTCTCCGCGGTGGTCGCCCGACGGCCGAACCCTGGCCTTCGTGAGGAAGGGTAGGGAGGAGAAGGATCCGACCCAGCTGGCGATCATGCCCGCCGACGGTGGGGAAGCCCGCGTGATCACCGAGTTCGAACTCGGCGCCAGGGCGCCGGCATGGTCACCCGACGGCGGCTCGATACTCGTCCTGGCCACCGGATGGCACGGCGAGTGGGCCGGTCTCGATGAGGACGAGCGGTCACGCAAGCCCCGGCGTATCACCGGTTTCGACGTCCGGCTGGACGATCAGGGATGGCGCCACGACCGCCGCACTTACGCCTACGTGGTGGACCCTCTCGGCGAGACCCCTCCCCGACGGGTGGGTTCCTCCGACGAGTCCGAGTCCGAGCCCGCATGGTCGCCCGACGGCGGCAGGGTGGCCATGGTGACCCGCCGGGACAACCCGAGGTCTCTCGAGAGCGGCGCAGAGGTGGTCGAGGTCGAAGTGGACGGCGGTCGGGAGACACTGCGGGCCTGGCGTTCCGGCTACTTCTCGGTCGACTACGACCCGGCGGGCAATCTGTACGGTATCGGTGATCCCTCCCCGGACTACCCATACGTCTGCTCCCTGTGGCGACTCGACGTGCGCCCCACTGACATCACCGGACATATGGACCGGAGTCTCAACGACCTCCTGACCTCCGGCGCTCTGGAGAAGCCGATCTGGCTGGAGAAGGGCTTCCTGGCCGGGATATCGGACCGCGGCCGAGCTTCGGTGATCGCCTTCGACCCGGGCGGAGGCGCGCGGACGGTGCTGGGCGGCGACAGGTTTATCACGGGACTCTCGAGAGCTGCATCGGGGAGGCTGGCTTTCACCGCCACCGACCCCACCTGCCCGGGTGAGCTTTACGAACTGACCCCCGGGGGTGAGGAACGGCGCCTGACGGACTTCAACCGGGATATCCGTTCCTCGGGGGGGCTGGTCCGACCGGAGTCCTTCCAGGTCGAGAGCACTCCGGCCGTCGAGGTGGACGCGTGGCTCTTCAAGCCGGAAGGCGACGGTCCATTCCCGGTGCTGCTCAACATCCACGGAGGGCCGGCCTCGGAGTACGGCTTCTATTTCTTCGACGAGTTCCAGGTCTACGTCTCCGCCGGCTACGCGGTGGTGGCCTGCAACCCGCGCGGCTCGGAGGGTCGAGGCCACGACTGGCTCCGGGCGGTCACTGGCGAAGGCTGGGGGAGGGTCGACGTGGAGGACATCACCGCGGTCGTCGACCACGCCCTGAGCAATGACGACCGCCTCGACGCCAACCGCGTGGGGATCATGGGCGGTTCCTACGGGGGTTTCCTCACGGCGTGGACCATCGCCCGTGACCACCGGTTCCGCTCGGCGGTGGTCGAGCGGGCCCTCATCGATTGGGAGTCGTTCGGCGGTACGTCCGATATCAACCGCGACTTCGCCGGGCTCTACCTGCACCCCGCCACCCCCGAGGACCATCAGGCCCTGTGGGATGCCAGCCCCATCGCCACCGCCGGCCGGGTCAACACCCCGACCCTCATCATCCACTCGGAGGACGACCTGCGGTGCCCGATCGGCCAGGCCGAGCAGTTCTTCACGGCGCTGCTCCGGAAGGGGGTCGAGGTGGAGATGATCCGCTTCCCCGGCGAGGGACACGAGTTGAGCCGCAGCGGAGCACCCCGCCACCGGGTCGAGCGTTTCGAGCACATCCTCGCCTGGCACGACCGCCACCTCGGCGGTGATACGGCAACCACCTGAGAGTGGCATCGTGAGTGGTGCAGGACCGTTCTAAGATGGCGGGTATGGATACGGCGAGATACATCTGGATGGACGGTCGGCTGGTCGACTTCGAGGACGCCACCGTACATGTACTGACCCACGCTTTGCACTACGGGACCGGAGTCTTCGAGGGCATCCGGGCCTACGAGGCCGCGGGTGGCACGGCCGTATTCCGCCTCCGGGAGCACATCGACCGCATGATCCGCTCCGCCAAGGCGTACCAGATGGACATCGGTTACACGTCCGACGAGTTGGTCGAGGCCTCCAAGGAGGTGGTCCGCGCCAACGAGTTCAGATCCGCCTACATCCGCCCGATCGTGTTCCTCGGGCTCGGCGCCCTCGGCCTCGACCCGCGCAACGCCAAGGTCCAGGCCGCTATCATCACCTGGCAGTGGGGCGCCTACCTGGGGGAGGAGGGGATCCGCAACGGTATCCGGGTCAAGGTCTCGTCTTGGAGGCGCTTCTCCCACGACGCCTTCCCCAACGCCAAGGCGACGGGGACCTACATCAACTCGATCCTGGCCAAGCGGGATGCGGTCATCGACGGTTACGACGAGGCGCTGATGCTCAACAGCGACGGGGGGATCTCGGAGGGATCCGGAGAGAACCTGTTCCTCATCCGGGACAGCATCGTCTACACCCCGCCCCTGTCGGCGGGCTGCCTCGACGGTGTGACCCGTAACTCGGTGATGACCCTCCTCTCCGACGACGGGTACGAGGTAAGGGAGAAGGTGATCCACCGCTCGGACCTCTACTACTGCGACGAACTGTTCATGACCGGGACCGCCGCCGAGGTGACGCCCGTCCGGGAGGTGGACAACCGCCCCGTCGGACCAGGATATCCCGGTCCGGTGACCCGCCGCGCCCAGCAGATATACGCCGACGCCTACACGGGCAAGCTCGATGCCTACACGCACTGGCTCGACTACATCTGAGCGGGCGGCCGCGGTGCCCCCTCCGGATCCCGGCAGCGGCGGATCCATCTGATGGGGCAGCAGCCCAACATCGAGATTCTGGCCGCGGACCGGCCCATCGAGGAACTCGATCGAGGCGCCGAGCGGCGCTGGACCCCGCGGCGCCCGGGCGAGATCACATCGCCCGCCGACATGCCGTCGGGCGGTTCGTTCGGTCGGCCCGGTCCGGATACGGGATGGGGCCTGCGGATGATCCGGGCGGCCTCCTTCGACCGGGGCCGACGCCCCGCCGGTCTGGAGAGCCTGCTGTCCGCTTTGGTCGGCGCCCGGGCTTCACGCGCCCGCAGGGGACCCACCCGGGAGGATGTCGAGGTTGCACTGTCCCTGGTGGGCCTGCACGAGGACTACGACGCGTCCGGTGAACCCCGGCGCCGGTTGGGACGGTTACGCGAGCGGTGGCTGGATTCGCTCGCGCACGATCCGTGGCCCGGCCGGTCGGCCCTGGCGGCCATTCCCGTCGATCTCCTTGAAGAGAAGCCGGCGCGGGTCCGGGCCCGCCTGCTCGCCGAACCCGCCCTGTTGGGCTGATCCCGACGCTCCGGAGCGCCCAACATGAAGATCGTCCGCATGCAGACCCAGGAGGGGATTCGCTACGGAGGCGTCGAGCCCGAAGGGATCCGGATCCACGACGGGACGCCGTTCGTCGCCTGGCAACCGACCGAGGTCGTCATCTCCTTCGAGCAGGCCCGGCTCCTAGCGCCGGTCTTCCCGACCAAGGTGGTGGGGGTCGCCGCCAACTACGTTCTCCATGCCGAGGAGATGGGGCGCCAGCTTCCCGATACGCCCAGCATCTTCATCAAGCCATCCACTGCGGTGATAGGGCCCAGCCAACCCATTGTGCTCCCCGCCCTCTCGAACGAGGTGCACCACGAGGCCGAACTGGCGGTGGTGATAGGAAAGGTCGCTCGCAAGGTGGCCGTCGAAGACGCCTCCTCGGTGGTTCTCGGTTACACCGCGGGCAACGACGTGACCGCACGCGACCTCCGACGGGAGGACGGTCACCCCAGCAGAGCCAAGGGCTTCGACACCTTCTGCCCACTGGGGCCGGCCATAGAGACGGAGTACGACCCGCTCGAGGACTTCTCGCTCGAGTGCCGGGTCAACGGCGCCATCAGGCAGGGGTCCTCGATCAACGACATGATCTTCGGCGTGGCCGAGTTGATCTCCTTCATAACCTCGGTCATGACGCTGTTGCCCGGCGACGTGATCATGACTGGAACTCCGTCCGGGGTGGGTCCCCTGCGCCACGGCGACCTGGTCGAAGTGACCCTCGAGGGGGTGGGCACGCTCTCCAATCCGGTGGTGGCCGAATGATCGCCGACCGGGTTCGCCTTCGCATTGCCCCGTCGCCCACCGGTTACCTCCATGTCGGAAACGTGAGGGCGGCCCTGTTCAACTGGCTGTACGCCAGGCGCCATGGCGGGGTGTTCATCATCCGCATCGACGACACCGACCAGGCCCGGTCCGACGATCGCTACATCGATGACGTCGTGGAAGGGTTCCGGTGGCTCGACCTGGACTGGGACGAGGGGGTCGCGGTAGGGGGGCCGCACGGGACCTACCGCCAGTCCGAACGCTTCGAACGCTACCGCGAGGTGGCGGAGCAGTTCCTCGATGCGGGCCGGGCCTACCACGACTTCCGGCCGGCGGGGGAGTTGGACGAACTCCGCGCCCGGGCCCGCCGGGAGAAGAAGCCGCCCGGCTACTACATCCGCCGTCCCGCCGGCAGCGACCCCGAGGAAGGTAGGCGCCGTGTCGAGGCAGGAGAGCGGGGTGTCATTCGCTTCTCGACGGCGGGCCACGCGGTGGAGTTCACCGATCTGGTCCGGGGTGAGATCCGGTTCGAGCCGGACGCCATCGACGACTTCGTGATCCTGCGGTCGGACGGGTCGCCCACCTACCACCTGGCCTCGACGGTGGACGACATCGACTACCGGATCACCCACGTAGCGCGAGGCGAGGACCTGCTGTCGTCTACCCCCAAGCACATACTGATGACCGAGGCCCTCGGAGGGGAGCGTCCTGCATACGCCCATCTCCCACTGCTGTTCGGACCGGACGGTCGGAAGCTCTCCAAGCGTCACGGCGACACCGCGCTGCGCGCCTACCGCGAGGGCGGGTACCTGCCCGACGCGGTGTTCAACTATATGAGCCTGCTGGGCTGGTCGCTCGATCCGGACAACGAGATCTTCGGTCGGGAGGAGGCGATCCAGGCGTTCGAGCTGACCGATGTCCAGAAGAGCCCAGCCGTGTTCAACCCCGAGAAGCTGGGATGGATGAACGGCGTCTACATGCGGTCGATGGCTCCGGAGGACTTCTCGGACATTGCTGCCGATGCGGTCGAGGAGGACCTCGGCCGTGCCCTGGACGGCGACGAGAGAGGCCGGCTGGCCGGGCTGGCGCCGCTCATACAGGAGCGGGCCAAGCTGACCACCGACATAGCCCCCGCCGCCCGATTCCTATTCGTCGACGTGACCTACGACGAGAAGGCTTGGCGGAAGGTGATGAAGGCCGACGCCCCGCGAGCGCTGTGCGCTGCCCGAACGCTGCTGGAAGGTATAGAGGACTGGAGGGCGGAAGAGATCGAGCATGCGCTACGTGCCATGCTGGCCGCCGAGAGCCTGAATCCCCGCAAGGGCTGGCAACCGATCCGGGTTGCGATCACCGGTTCCAACATCTCGCCACCCCTGTTCGAGACCCTGGAGGCACTCCCCAAGGAGGTCGCCCTCGCCAGAATCACGGCCGCCTTGGAGCGCCTCCTCGGCGGGTGAGGTCGGCACCCGGTCCGCCGGTCACTGATGTTGCTGATGCGTGAGCTGGGCGACCGTCTGCCTAGTTAGCCGAGAGCGCGGTCGAGGGCTTCGATGAGCCGGTCGATCTCCTCCTGCGTCGTGTAGTGGATGAAGGACATCCGCAGCACCCCTGGATCTGTAGGTATACCCATCTCATCCAGCAGGCGGGGGGCGTAGAAGTCTCCCGTCCCGATCATCATCCTGCTTTCGACCAGTGACTTCGCCACGTCGGGCACGGGCCGCTTCAACGGGATGATCGAAACGGTGGGCGCTCGCCGGGTGGGGTCGATGGGGCCGGCAACGCGTACGTCGTCGCGGTCGGCCAGGTACGCCAGCAACCGGCCCAGCAGCCCGATCTCGTGGGCCCGGAACATGTCGTGGACCCTCCTGCCTCGTTCGACGGTATCGGCGTCCTGCCCTCCGTGATGGGCATACAGGTCGTCCAGGTAGTCGACGATCCCGGCGCAGGCAGCGACTTGGGCGTGGTCGGGTCCGGCCGGGACCAACTTGAAGCGGGGCTCGTCGGCCACGAAGTAGTGACCCTCGTTCCCGAGGCGGTCGGCCAGGTCGCGGCGGACGTACATCAGCCCCTGGTGCGGTCCCCACGTCTTGTAGGCGGAGAACAGGTACACGTCCACCCCGAGCGCCCCGATGTCGGGCAGGCCATGCGGGGCGTAGGACACGCCGTCCACGACGACCCGGGCCCCGACCGCCTTGGCCCTGGCCACGACCTCGGTGACCGGGTTGATCGCCGCTACCACGTTCGAGGCGTGGGGGAAGGCAACCAGGCGGGTGCGTTCGGTGATCAACTCGTCGAGATCGGCCAGGTCCAGCGTTCCCCTCTCGGGGTGCACCCGCCACTCCCTGACGGTGATCCCAGTAGCCTCGAGGCGCCTCCACACGCCCGCGTTGGCCTCGTGGTCCTGGGTGGAGGCGACGATCTCGTCGCCGTCCCGCCACATCGAGCGGAACGCCCTTGCCAGCACGTAGGTGTTCTGCGAGGTGGACGGCCCGAAGTGGATCTCGTCCGCACCCACGCCCATCCAGGCCGCCAAGCGCCGGTAGGAGTGCTCCAAAGCCTCGGTGGCCTCCTGCGACAGCGGGAACGGGTGGTCGGGCTGGACCTTGGTGTGGCGGTAGAAGTGGGTCAGGCGGTCGATCACCTGGCCGCACACATAGGATCCGCCCGCGTTCTCGAAGTGAGCCCATGCCTCTAGGCGCGGGTCGGAAAAGGCGGGGAATTGGCTGCGGACGTATTCGACGTCGAGTGGTCCCAGGGATGCCTCCGGGTGAGCGCTGAGATGCCTGAGTCTGCCAGATCGGGAGCTGCAGGCGGTGGCCGGATACCCGGTCTCAAGGGCCGGGCTCGGTTCCGTTCTATGCGTAGCGGATCAGGTGCGTTCCAGGACGACGACCGGTATGACTCTCGAAGTCTTGGACTCGTAGTCCGCGAACTGGGGGTAGTCGCTCTTCTGGCGGGTCCAGATCCGGTCCCGTTCCTCCCCGAAGGCGACACGGGCCTGCACGGGAACCGTCTCGGTTCCGACCTCCACCTCCGTCCGGGGATTGGCAACCAGGTTGTGGAACCAGTCGGGATTGTTGTCGGCTCCGCCTTTGGAGGCGAAGATGGCATAGCCTGCAGGCACCTCCTGGTACATGAGCGGGCTGACCCGCCGGATACCCGTACGCGCACCGGCATGGTGGAGGAGCAAGAGGGGACTCCCCTCGAACATGCCGCCCACCCGGCCGCCGTTGGCGCGGAACTCCTCTATGACAGTCTGATTCCAGTCATTCCAATCGCTCATCCGCTCCTCCCGTCTTCGTCGCTCCCAGGCGGGCTTCTCGCTCACGGATCATGGCACGATCGCGCAACAACCGAACACCGGGCTACGTGGATCACCTCTGGTGGTCGCGATGTCGGGTTCAGGAGCCTGTTCGGCGGCTTGCATGTCGTGCGGGATGGCCTTCGTGATGTCCCTCGATGCGAGCGATGCTCTTGCCATTGGCGGCCACTTCACGGGCTAGATCTCGCAACTGTTTGCGGATGTCGCGAAACTGAGCGTTGATCTGCTCGAACTGTTGGTCGATCCGCTCGAACCTCTTGAAGATCTGCTCGAGCCTCTTGTCTATCTGCTCGAACCGTCTGTCTATCTGCTCGAACCGTCTGTCGATCCGCTCGAACCGCTGGTCGATGCGGTCGAACCGCTTGTCGACCTGGTCGAATCGTCTGACCTGAGACCGCCACAGCATCGTACCGATCCCCACCAGGATCACAGGATTGATCCAGAACGCAATAGAAGATTCCATACCGATAGCATATATCATCACCGGGCTAAGTCAACCCTCACGGTCGTCCCAGGTCAGGAGGTGGCGGGTAGGGTAGGCCGCCGACTCGGCGGGAGGCCCATGGTCGATGTAGGGGACCGGATAGCCGGTGGATTGTTGGGAGTCGCGGCAGGTGATGCGCTCGGCGCAACCTTGGAGTTCATGACCGCCTCGGAGATTCGCCGCCGGTTCGGCATCCACCGGGAGATCACCGGGGGAGGCCCTTTCCACTGGCGTCCGGGACAGGGAACCGACGACACCGACCTCACCTGGGCGGTTCTGGCCGCTTACCGCGACCAGCCGTACAGCCTCGACCGTGTGGCGGACAACATGCTCGACTGGTACCACACGGGACCCCGCGACATCGGCGGTGCCACCGCACGCGCCTTGGGGCGCCTCGACCGGACGGGTGATCCACGAAGCAGCGGCAATACCGGCGAGCGCTCGTGCGGCAACGGGTCGCTGATGCGCTGCATTCCCACCGCCCTGGCCCGACCCGAACCGGATCTCCGCCGCAAGGAACTGACCGAGATATCAGCGATCACCCATGCCCACGTCCGGTGCACCGACAGTTGTGTCGCCTACGGCGAGGTCGTCAACGCACTGCTGGAAGGCGCAGAGGTACAGGCCGCCCTGGCCGCCGCCCGGACACTAGACGTGCACGCGGAGGTCCGGGCGGCGCTAGACATCGATCCTGCGTTGCCGGTGGACCACCTCCGGACCTCCGGTTACGTCATCGACTCCCTCGGCTGTGCCATCTGGGCACTCCAGCAAGATGCCACCTTCGAGGAGGTCATCGTCGCCCTCGTCAACCGCGGCCGCGACACCGACACCACCGGCGCCATCGCCGGAGGCCTGGTCGGGGTACGTCAGGGTGTCGATGCCATACCGGCCCGCTGGCGGGAGAAACTTGAATGCCACGCCCGTTTCGTCGCGGCCACTTCCGGGTTACTGGCTCTTCGCGCTGATTCCCGTTGGCGACAAATCGGCTATCGGTGACCGTTCGGAGTGTCGGCGTAGGCAGACCTCCTCTCTTGTTTGGCTAGCATCGATCCATGGCTCAACTACAACTACGCCCGCACAGCGTTGGTGACATCATCGACGCCTCGTTCACTGTCTACCGGAAGCGCTTCGGACCGATGATCGCTATCAGCTTGCTGCTGGTGTTCATCCCGTTCGTGGTGAGTCTCATCGGAGGCTGCACGGCTGAGGGCGCAATCACAGCATGCGACTCAGTCATAGGCTGGATCGGCAGTATCGCGTCCCAGATCGGGGTTGTTGTGGCGTCGGCCGCTGCCGCTCTGGTGGCCGCCGAGGCCTACGCCGGTATGTCCTCCGACTGGAGGCAGTCCGCTGCGGCAGGGTTGCGCCGGATCATTCCGATCGTGATCGTGACTGTGGTCGCTGCCGTGCTCATCACGATTGGCTTCGTGTTCATACTGGTTCCCGGCATCTTTCTGGCAACTTCGTTTGCCGTGGCCACACCGGCCCTGATGATCGAGAGGGTGGGCCCGATCGAGAGTCTCAAGCGGTCCTGGCGCCTCGCGACCGGCGAACGGTGGCGCATCTTCGGCGCTGGACTCTCCATGATCGTCATCTCAATCATCGTCTTCGGGATCATCGCTGTGATCGTCTACCTCGCCCTGTCGGGACTTGCCGGGTTGAGCGACGGGGATACGTCCTACTACGTCCAGCAGATCATGACGCTGCTGAGCATTCCGCTGACTGCGGCGGTCGGCGCGGTCCTCTACGTCGATCTGAAGGTACGCAAGGAGGACTTGGACTCGGCCGAACTCGGCGCCCTCCTCTCGCGAGTGGATTGACCAGCGGGCCGGGAGTCGAACAAACCGTCATCGGAGACCGTTGTTCTCCTCGTCAGCGCACATGCCACCTGTGAACCGCGGTCGTCGCCGTGCTCTCGCATTCCAAGGACGAGCACTAGGACGGCTGCATGACCGAAACCGTTCGCTGACGGCATAGAATGCCTGACATTGCAGGCCCCGTCGTCCAGCCGGCCTAGGACGCCGGCCTTTCAAGCCGGAAACGCGGGTTCGAATCCCGTCGGGGCCACACAGGGTTGTGTCCCGCTGGTAGCGGCGACTGTTGGACGATTGTGTCGGTGACGTGTGGGGTGTGTTCGGGTGTTCTGGTGGGGTCGGGTCGGTAGTTCTCGGGCTGGTGGTGATTCCCCCTTCGGCATCGGCTCGAATCTTCGCCCGGGCATGGCTGGTCGGTTCCGACAGTCGTGTGTGCCCGGCGCAGCTACCTTGGTGGTCAACTCCTCATCGAGTTATGGTGTGGTTGATGGCCGACTTGGACTACGACGCTACTATCGCTCTGCTCAACGATCCGGACGTGCCGCTTGACGACGTGGGAGTGCCGGCACCACCCGAACGGTGGACCCAAATCGCGGAGCTGGCGGACCGGATGTTCTACGAGTCACCGCTGGGCACGCAGGTAGAACACATATGCGACGTGGCCACCGATCGGGCTGTCAGGCTTCTGGCCGGGATGCCGCCCGACCGTCGGGCTGTTCTGCTGTCCCGGCTGCCAACTCACCAAGCCGCGGAGCTTACCGCACGGTTGCCTGCTGCTGTCTGACGGGGTCCTGTCTGAAGGCAGCCGACAGTGAAAGTTCTCCGTTCGGCGTTTAGGTACTACTCACGCAGGGAAGTCATGTACGTGCTTGCGTACCCGAGAAACATCAGGGATCATTACCCGGATCCCGACAGAACTACGATTGTCGGGTTTACCCAAGGGGGAGTCCCGCTGGTTCTCCTACAGGATATGAGAACCGGTGCCGTGTACCACGCTCAGCGGGCGGAACGGAAACATCGCCATCTGTTCGCTGACAGTCGGTAGGACGCACGGCAGGCCGGCCCCCCAACTCGGGTCCGCTGCCCGCGGCGACGGCCCCGACTCCGACATCGACCTGGCTGTCACGCCGGCCCGTCACCTAACCCCAGCCCCAGTTCCCTGCACGGTAGGTGAGACGCTTCTACCAGGCCGACCACACCCACCAGGAACTCCGTCGACGACACCGCCCTGGTCGTCTGTACATGGCGTGGCTCCCGTCCTGCCAGCCGGGGGCGGAGACGGTCGGATCGGGGAGGGACGTTCACGGACCAGGCCGCAGGCGGCGACTGTGGCTGCGGGGTGGATGGCGCAGGCCCCTGCGGGAATGTGGAAGTCCCCCCTCTGAGAATGTGGAAGTCCCCGTGGGAATGGTCGTATACCCGCAGGTCAGGGCTGGTAGCGAACATCCCACACACCCAGGTCTTCGCGTGTTGTGGGGTGTTGAGTTCGCGGGTTCGGGGGTCTTGGCACCGGTTTGGGGGTGTTCGGCGCGGTTGTGGGACCGGGTTATGGGCGCTGGTGGTGTTGACGGCTGGGTGGGGACGTGTCTGGTCCGACGGGTTGGTTCCGTCGGTGGGGGATGGGCGAGGGTTGGACCGCTGACCCTCGGGCGCGAACATCTGTTCGTGGTACTCTGACACAGAGCGATGGGGATCACGGTCCCAGGCACGGGGTTGCGCGTTGATCGCTGGGCTGAAACGAGAAGGGGTGAATGTGAGTGGTGTGGTAACCGCAATCGAGAGGCTTATGGATGTTCTTACGGCTGGACGGCGGGATCGCCAGGCACGCCGGGCGCTCCGCCGCGATCTGCGTAGGCACCCGGACGGGCGGTGGCTGTTCACATTGTCGGACGGGTCTGTTCTTCCTTCGTGTTCGGTGGTCACGCTTTACCGAAACTCTGTGGTGGTAGGACTTCTCAAAGGAATGCATCCGACAGAGCGCCTGGTGAATGCTGGATACGGCAAACTGCGACGCGAACAGTATTACAAACTTCGAGTCTATGCGGAGCAAACTGTGCTATTCCGAGACGTAACAAGGTGGGCGAAACTCGGGCAAGTAGAAAGCGCCGAACTAACGGAGGGTGATATCGCCGCGATTCGGGCTCGCTCGGCAGGCAGGGAAGCGTAGGTCGGGATTTCCCTCCACGACGTCCGGCCTGTCTCCTCGGGCGGTAAACCCCCAGCTCCGGTCACATGCACGCTATGTGAGACGGTTTCTCCCAGACCGACCACACCCACCCACCGGGAACTCGTCGACACCGCCCTAGTCGTCTGTACACGGCTTGGCTGTGGGACTGCGACCGGGGTCGGTGAGGGGCATCGGGTGAACTGTCGACCGTCTACGGGCGACCCGTGAAGTGAGTGTCGACCCCCTCCCCGCCGAGGAGACGTCATCGGGGTTCTGGAGGAGACGTCCTCCCCGGACACCCGTCGAAGTACCTGGTCAGGGGTGGTAGCGAACTGGCCACAACCAGGTCTTCGCGTGTTGTGGGGCGTCGAATTCGCGGGTTAGGGGGTTCGGTCGGCGTCTTGGCCGGTTTCGGGGGTCTTGGCGCCGGTCTTGGGGGTGTTCGGCGTGATTGTGGGGCCGGTTATGGGCGCTGGTGGTGTTGACGGCTGGGTGGGGACGCGTCGGGTCCGACGGGTGGGTTCCGTCGGTGGGGGATGGGTGAGGTTTGGTTTATGGGGGTGCCCGCGTGGGTGTGGGATCGGCTGTGTGCGGGGTTGGCGTGTCTGGTGGGGTGGTGTCGGGGGTGGCTTGTTCGGGACGGCGGGTTCGTCGGGTTTGTTTGAGGTTGTGGATGACGATGGCGGAGGGCGCGGCGAGGGTGTGGGCAGCTAGTCCGAACGCGCGGCATGACTCCTGTCGAAGCTGCCGTCGTTCTTGATCATGCCGTTGACGCCTTCGACGGGGTCGCGGTTGGCGTAGCGGTTGCCCAGTCGGTGGTGCCGTAGGCGTTGCGCTGGTAGTTGTCGAGTTGGTCGACCTGTAGGGTGATCATCCCGTCGCAGCAGTATTCGGTGTCGGGCACGCCTCTTAAGATTGCACGTATGGTTCTCCGGAAGTACGACGACGATCAGTTAGATGGGCCCCGCGCGGAAACATGGGATGGGGTGGGTTGAAATCCTTGGTTTGGGGGTGA
>JAPPFW010000099.1 GCA_028821575.1 bacterium
CAGGTCAGCGAACCAACCACCCCCACCAAACCCCTCCAACCCGCCAAACTCGGGTAGGACAATCATCGCGAGAGCGGACTGTTCCCAAACGCTTCTGGGATGTTCATCGGGCGGGTCGGGCAAGAGCGCTAGCGCAGCTAGATGTGTTGCCTGTTGAAGATCCCGGAGACTGCATCCCTCCACTTCTGTCACGAGTTGTAGTACTCCTGCGTTGCCTGGCTGGCGGTCTGCCAGGCCGGATACCTGTAGCTGTCTCTCCAGGAACCGTGTCATGTTCTGGTGTGTAGGTGGTGGCAGGTCGATTTGGAGGTCGGCGAACCTTCGGAGATAGGCATCGGCGTCGAATCGTTCGCCATAGAGTGACCGGATCGAATGGCACAGCTCGTCGCGGCTGACTCCCACCACCGCCAGGACCCCCTCCACCAAGAACAGATGGCGCAGGGCTTCCAGAGTGCCTAACGCGTAGTCGGCCCGACACCGATCCAGTTCGTCAACAAGGAGCACAATTCGGCGTTGTCGGGCTACGTCGCTCAATGCGGTGGAGAAGTCACGAACCGACTCGTGTGTGCTATCCCAGGAAGCGAACAACCGGCGGCTGCTGCGCGAGCGGCCGAACACATCAGCCAGAGGCTCGGCGAACTCTTTCAGATCGCTGTCGGCTCTGGTTTCCTTCCGGGTCTGGATCTGATATGAGATCGCGCCGACGAGGTCTAGGAGCGGTTTCGTTGTGTATTGCTGGGTCCAACTATTGAACTCGACCACCAACACGTCACTGTCTTGCAGCTCCGCCGCGCACATCTTGAGAAAGGTTGTCTTCCCACCGCCCCACGGCGCGTTGACGATTACCACAGCAGGCCCCGCCTCTCGACTCAGAACACCGGTAACGATCCCCACCTGAGCAAGGCGGTCCAACAGATCACCGCCTTCGGCGGGTTCTGAAGGGCGCAACCGCAAGCGGCTGTCGTGCCCAACTGACCTGGGGCTGGCATCCGTGTCCCGATCCTCCCCCTTCCTGTGGCGGGCAACACGGGTACCCAACAACACGTCGTGGGGACCCTGAGATCGGACATGTAGCACCGGGCTCATTGACAACCCCGCCACCAACAGAGCCTGTACGCCCACTATCAAGTCAACATCCTGCCCAAGGAAGACGACTAGCACGAAGGAGGTTCCGAAAGAGTACACCAGTGCCGTAATCGCAGTGCGCGCCACAACCCGACCCCACCAGAGATGCCGATCGTCTCGCGCAGGTACAACCCGCAGCCCCATCAAGAGCTTGCCCACCGTACGACCCATCGAAGCGAGCCAACGGCCAGCCCTCATACAGAAACGCCCACAAAATGAACCCGGCGGTCACGAGCCACCCGCCGGTTGTTCCCCTATCCACCCTCCACAACACTATGAACAGACCCCACACACCCGCCATCAGGACAAGAACATCCACCAACCGCGCGAACATCCGACGCACAGAGATGTCCTCGCTGTCATAATCGGAATCCAGCCGGGGTGGGTTATACAGCGCCACAAACAGCTGCGCTGCGCCCGCCAGAGTTACCGCCAGCCCAACCATGCCGTACCCAGCGAACCATGGGCCCGGATCAAACGCTCCCGGTAGCACTCGGCAGGCATCCGAACCAAGAATGCACGGCCCAAGCGAGATCTCCTGACCCGGCGGCCACAACTGGTAGCTCACCAAACTCCCGAGGGTGGTGACCGCTACCAAGAAGAACATCACCACCACACCTGTGGTGGCCCTCTCTCTGGCCTGCCCGTACAACTCCGCTCGGTCCGGAGACGCGTCGAACGCGTAGCCAAGCCCGAACGTCACAATCAGAGCAACCGCAACCGCTCCAGTCCTGGCCGCTTGATCAATCCGTAGTCCAGGCACGAGCGCCAACACCATCGAAGCAATGAGAGATGCTGGGATCGCTGCCCCGAACAGTTTCAAGAAGTTGGAGTAACCCCGCCTGCCATAGGTATCCCGCGCCATGCCCGAGAACGGTACCCCAGATGATCCGCGACCGGCCAGCACTGAGCCGAGGGAAGCCTTGCCCCATTTGGCCTGGATAGTTCTTCACGGTAGGATAATCTGATGTGGAGTATAAATACGTGAAGAACTCCTAACGTCACCGGACCGTCTCAGGCATGATACGTAGCGAACAGGCCGATCATCTGCACCACATGGTTGCTGAGTGCGTTGGCGGACCCACAGAGACAACGGCTACAGCTCACCAGCAAGCGACCTGTCGGATGCTTTCGCGGCTCAGATTCACACCTGGTTGGATGGCGCTTACGATAATCTCACGGAGCGATCAGTGGGCTAGCCCTCCGCCGTGAGCACCTCTAGCCCCTGGCGTTGAGCGCCGTGGACGCTAGCCGAGGGCGCTCAGCAACACTTCAGGGTCAACGCTACGACCGGATGCGACGGCTGCTTGATGAGGGTCGGTTCCAGACGCTGTTCCGTGACCATCTGCTGTGGGATAACCCTCCCGACTACCTGCACCGGCAAGACCTCGAGGCCATGAGCGCCGCGCCGGAAGTTCCGGTCATCGGGCAGTGCGTGGCAGAGAAGCGCGGTGTGATGGCTTGGAGCATCGTCCTTCCTGAGATCCCCTCGCGAGCGGAGCAGCATCGGAAGGCTCGTGAGCTGAGGCAATGGTCGTCCGACCAGCTGGTGGTGTTCGCGGCTCCCACGGAGCAGCTGTGGCTATGGCCCGAGCAGCGACCGTCCGGTACGGGATGGCGGCTGGTGGACCACCATTATCGGACGGGTGAAGGCAACGACGCCCTGCTGCAGCGGTTGGATCGCGTCCGGTTCGAAATCAAGGAGAAGTTGACCGGACCACAGGTGCTGGAGAGGGTCCGGCAATCCTTCAACGTAGACAAGGTCACGAAGCGTTTCTACACCGAGTTCAAGAAGCAGCACCAGGCCCTCACTGATCAGATCGAGGGCATCCCAGCCCATCGGGACCGGGATCGGCGCTGGTACGCCTCGGTGCTCATGAACAGGCTCATGTTCATCTATTTCATCCAGAAGAAGGGATTCCTTGGTTCGGATCCCAACTATCTACAGAACCGCCTGAAGCAGATCACGGAGATGTCCGGCGGGCGCGATCTCAATGCGTATTTCGGCGATCTCTTGCTTCCGCTGTTCCACCAGGGGTTGGGCAAGCATCCCTCCGAGCAGACCTGGGATCCGGACATCTGCCGGATCGTCGGCCAGGTGCCGTATGTGGATGGTGGAATCTTCGAGCGCCATGATCTGGAACGCGACTACGAGATGGAGATCCCGGACTCCGCCTTCGAGTCGCTGTTCGACTTCTTCGATCAGTGGCGTTGGCACCTGGACGAACGTCCGTCGGGCGAGCATAACGAGATCAATCCCGACATTCTCGGGTTTATCTTCGAGCAGTACGTCAACTACACGGAGAAGGGTCAGAAGGAGAAAGGCGCCTACTACACCAAGCCTGACGTGACCGGCTACATGAGCGTCTCGACAATCATCCCGGCAGTGGTGGATCGGCTGGTAGATCGTGGCCTCCCAGATCCGTGTGTACTGCTGCCCAACTCCGGGGATCGGTACCTCCATTCTGTCCTCGGGTATGGGCGGGAGGTGGACCTGCCTGACGGAGATCTTGGCCCGAGCGAGTTCCCAGATCCGGCACTCGACATCGCCCTGCCAGGTGAGCGGTGGTGTGACGTGACCCACAGGCGTGATCGCTACAACGAGCTTGTGGCGTTGGTGGGCGGCGGTGGCGTGGACAACATCAATGACGCAGTTACCGCCAACCTCGACCTAGCGGGCCTGATGGAGGATTACCTCAGCCAGATGCCGGCTCATGAATGCGAGATCGCCTTCGAGGTGCTGCGCTCGCTGACGGTGTGCGACCCGACCTGCGGGTCGGGAGCGTTCCTCCTATCCGCCTTGGACGTACTCCAACCCATGTACACCGTGGTGCTCGACCGGGCGCGCGAGATCGCCGACTCGGTTGCCAGTGGGCCGGGAGGTTGGTCGGACGTACCACAGTTCCTGGCGGAGGCTGCGAACCACCCCAATGACCGGTACTGGCGGCTGAAGACGATCTGTCTGAACAACCTTTACGGAGTGGACCTGATGGGAGAGGCCGCCGAGATCGCCAAACTCAGGCTCTTCCTGAAGCTGGTGGCCCAGCTAGACGACGTGGAACAGGTCGAGCCCTTGCCGGACCTGGACTTCAACATCAAGTCGGGGAATCTCCTCGTCGGGATCGCCGATATGGATGACGCCGATCGTCGCTTCTCGGACGACCTCCTGCAGTTGCTGGGAATCAAGGCAGCTGAGCAGGCGGCCAAGAAAGCCGCCGATGCCTATGAACTGTTCGTCAAGGAGCAGATCGCCGATTCCGGAACAGGCGCCGTAGCGGGCAAGCAGCGGCTGGTGGCACAGATCCGGGCTGCGACCACCCAGGCGGACGTGGCACTGTACGAAATGCGAGGCGAGAAAGCTGGCTTCGAGTCCTGGATGAGTTCCCACAATCCGTTCCACTGGTTCGCTGAGTTCCCCTCGGTTTGGCGAAATGGCGGATTCGACGTGATCGCGGGTAATCCTCCATACATCAACCCGAAGAACGTTAGGGAATACGTATGGATGGGCTATCGGACTAAGACATGCCCGGATCTCTACGCTGTTTGCCTGGAACGAGCTGCCAGTCTTCTGAATGACAATGGCAAACTGACCATGATTGTCAAACACTCGGTCTCTTTCTCAAGGAGTTTTGAGCTACTACGTAACTATCTCATAGAACAATTCAACTGCCTTTGGATATCGTCATATTCACGCATCCCCGTTGGGCTCTTCCCTAGCAATGTACGCGTCCGAAACTCGATCATCATCGCTAGTCGGGAAGGTGCGAGACAGCTCCACACGTCGCGATGCCGACGATGGACAGCTGCGGCAAGGCCAAACCTCTTTGCGGGGCTTGAGTACTCACCGGCCCACAAGTCGATGAAGTCGTGCGGCGGAGACCCGAAGTGGCCATTCATCGATGAGACTACTGTTGCAAATGCTTTTACTTTCTTAGTACAGAATAATGAGATGTTGCGTACTGTAATTAGACACTCAGCAACTGGGCTTGCTTTGGGCTTCAAGAATGTGGCTCATTACTCTCTTGCTGTCTTCTACGAAGCTCCGCCCATCAAGCTACCTGACGGTAGATTGACCACTTCGCCACATGACAAGTGGATTCACTTCAGGACGGGACCACAACGTGACTTCGCTCGTTTGATGTTATCAGGTCGTTGGGGATACTTATGGTGGCTAATGTTCGGTGATGATTACAATACTACGAAGGGAGTCATATCAGCCTTTCCGGCGGGTATTCAGAGAATCCAGTCATCGGCAGCGGCTAGTCGTCTCTTGAATCTCGCTGTTGATCTCGATGTCGAGTTGCTCAAACACCTGAAGTGGAAGAAGAACGCTCGGATGCTTGTCGGCAGTTACAACCTCCGCAAGTGCCGTCACATCACCGACGAGGCCGATTGGTTGTTGGCACAGGCCTGGGGATTGACCCAGGATCAGTACGAGGCCGCAGGCAACCTCCGAGACCGTATGACGTTCGGTCAGAAGTAGCACGTGATGCCCCGCATTCTCGACAACCTGGTACCCGATGGCGATTCCCAGATGGAAGAGGCCCTGTCGGATACTTTGGCGACTTCCCGGGCGCTGGATGTTGCTGTGGGCTACTTCAACCTGCGGGGGTGGGGGCTGATCGCGGATCGGGTCGGCGATCTGTCTGGCGAACCGGGTCGCCCCGCCGCTCGGGTGCTAGTTGGCATGACCGAGGATCCTCGGGAGGAGATGCGACGCCTGATGAGCGTCCACCCTTCTCCGGAAACCGATGCCGAGATGGCGACCGAACGCCTCGGCCGTACCGTAGACGAGTTTCGGGCCCAGCTTGAAGTCGGGTTACCGACACCCACCGACGAAGCTGCGCTACGCGAGCTCCGCCGGCAGATAGACGACGGGGTGGTAGATGTCCGTCTCTATCTGCGTCACCGACTTCACGCCAAGCTGTACCTGGCACACCGCGATGACGTGCCGGTTCCGCGGGTGGGCTATGCGGGGTCGTCCAACCTGACACAGGCCGGCCTGAGGGATCAGGGCGAACTCAACGTGGATGTCACCGACATCATGTCCACGGAGAAGCTGGCTGATTGGTTCGACGAGCGCTGGAACGATCCGTTCACGGTGCCGGTCAATCCCGAGTTGGTGAGGCTGATCGACGGTTCATGGGCCGGAGCTACGCCGCTCGAGCCGTACCTCGTATACCTGAAGATGGCCTACCACCTGTCACAAGAGGCACGGGAGGGACTGATCCAGTTCGGCCTGCCCGCCTCGATGGCTCGCCAGCTCCTGAAGTTCCAGGAAGCGGCGGTGAAGATCGCGGCGCGCATCGTGCTCGATCGGGGCGGCGTGATGATCGGGGACGTGGTCGGTCTGGGCAAGACGATGGTGGCCACGGCCATCGCCCGCCTCCTGCAGGAGGACCACGGCTGGGAGACCCTCATCGTATGTCCGAAGAATCTCGTGCCCATGTGGGAGTCGTACCAAAGCAAGTACAGACTTCATGGGAAGGTGCTGTCGCTGTCGATGGCCGCCCGGAAGCTGCCTCAGATGACTCGGCACCGGCTAGTAGTGGTCGACGAATCCCACAACCTCCGCAACCCGGGGCGTATCGACCACCAGGCGTTGCGGCGCTACATCTCGGACAACGACTCGAAGGTCGTGCTGCTATCTGCCACGCCCTACAACAAGAGCCTCGATGACCTGAACGGCCAACTATCCCTGTTCGTAGACGAACACGCCGACCTAGGCATCCGCCCGAACCTCGCCATCGCCGAGAGAGGCGAGGACCTCTTCTCCATTGAATGCGAGGGCCGTACCTCATCGCTGGTCGCGTTCCGCCGTTCAGAGCATCTCGAGGACTGGCAGACCCTCATGTCCCAGTTCATGGTGCGCCGCACCCGGCGCTTCATCGAGGACAACTATGCGGGGACCGATCGCCGGGGGCGGAAGTTCCTGACGTTCGGTGACAAGACGAGGTTCTATTTCCCCGAGCGAATACCGCGGCCTGTCGAGCGGGCCTTGACACCCACGGACCCGGCCATCGAGATGCTGTCCGACACCACGCTCGACGCCGTGAAGAACTTGAAGCGCCCCCGCTACTCCCTGCACAAGTACCAGACCGGCGCCGACCCGGCCGACGAAGACGAGGAGCAACTCATCAGCGACCTGCGGAGAGCAGCCCGTGGGACCCTCGACGGGTTCAACCGGGTGATGATGTTCAAGCGCCTGTCATCTTCCGGCCCGGCATTCCTGCTCACGTTGCGCCGCCACCTACTGCGCGACCGAGTATTTCTCCACGCGGTGGAGCAGTACCGCCCGATCCCCGTCGGACCACTGGACAGGGCGGTCTGGGACCTGAGTTCGGGCACAGAAGACGACGGCATCTTCGGCAACGATGAGTTCGGGCTCACACCTGAGCAGGCCTACCAGCAGCTCGTCTCCAGCCCTCCACCGAAGTTGCGATGGCTAGGGCCCCAGCATCTCAATGACGTGTTCGTAGCGGACCTGACCGACGACATCGACAGCATCGAGGAGATGCTGGAACGCTTCGGGCACTGGGACCAGGCCAAGGACGGCAAGATCGACACCCTGGCCAGGATCGTGTTGGAACGACACAAGGGCGAGAAGGTGCTGGTCTTCACCGAATACACGGACACCGCCGCCTACGTTTTGAGGGCGCTCGAACTGCGGGGCGTGCAGGAAGTAGCCATGGTGACCGGCCAGACAGGGAACGCCACCGAATTGGCGCGCCGCTTCTCTCCGGGTTCTCACCCGTTCGGCCTGGACAAGAATGAGAAGGGGCTGCGGGTTCTGATCTCGACGGATGTGCTGTCGGAAGGACAGAACCTCCAGGACGCCCGCATCGTCGTGAACTACGACCTGCCGTGGGCCATCGTGAAACTCGTACAGCGGGCGGGCCGGGTAGACCGTATCGGCCAAGCCGCTGAGCAAGTGGTGCTCTACACCTTGCTCCCTGCTGCCTCGGTGGAGGAGGAGATCGACCTACGCAGCCGCATCCGCGATCGCTTGGAGGAAAACGCGCGGTTGCTGGGGTCCGACGAGCGCTTCCTAGGCGATGCTCGGGAGCGCGAAGTTGTAGCCGGCCTCTTCGACGAGCACTCCGAATGGGACTTGGGAGGTGTCGACGAAGTGGACCCAGTGTCGATGGCATACGAGATCTGGCGCACCGCCGAACGCGACCATCCCAAGTTGGCCAAGCGGGTCGAGGCAATGCCCAACGTCGTCTACGCCACCCTCGAGTCCGCTCGAAACGACAAAGATGCACCCGGCTCGCCAGGTGTACTGGTGCATTCCCAGACAGTGACCGGATCTGACGCGTTCGCCGCGGTCCACCGCTCCGGCGACGCCCGCAGCATCAGCCCCCAAGAGGCACTACGGATGGCCGAGTGCGGGCCCGATACCCCGCCCCGGTCTCCGCTGACGGACCACCACGACCTGGTAGCCGCCGCCTTCGACGGACCCTTCACGACACCTCCCGAGAAGGTCGCAGTGGTACCCACCGGCGTTCGTGGACGCTGCTACGAGAAACTGAAGACCTATAAGTCAAGCCCCCAACTCGACCTTCTGGCACCCTACGAAGAACTCGGTGCCGCACTGGAGGACTTGCGAAGATTCCCCCTCCAGCCCTCCGCCCTCCAAACCCTCGCCCGAGCCGTCCGGGTAAGAACCCCAGCAGACCTGGCGGCTCTGATCGTAGATCTCCACAGGGAACACCTGCTCTGCGAGATTCCTGACACCTCGACATCCCGCATCGAGCCAAGCGTGATCTGCTCAATGGGGTTCGTGTGAGCGAACACGGTACGACCAGAGGACCATCCCTTCGCAGAGTCCCTAATCTCCACACCCTCACGAAGGAGCCAATCAAGAGGCAATCCGCTTATCAAGGTAGGGGTCGGTATTGTTGTTATTCTACTCTCTGTCTTGCATAGGAGAGCGTTATGTCCGGGTTTTGGAGTTCGGAGACCTTAAAGCAGAATCTACCTGATCTCATCACGCCTTATCGGGAGCCACACGTTGTTAACTGTGCGTATGAGCTTTCGATGGGGAATCAAGCTTGGGTGACGAGCAGCGACCAACAACAATCTAGGATCAGTGTGGATTTAAACGAAGGCGAGCGAGTCAATATACCCCCCGGTCAGTTTGCTCACCTCCTGATTCACGAATACGTCAGAGTCCCCAATTCTGCTGTCGGGCTCTTATCAATGAAGTCGAAGGTCAAAATGCGTGGCCTAGTAAACGTGTCGGGCTTTCACGTTGATCCCGGCTACGAGGGCCATCTCGTGTTCGCCGTTTTCAATGCAGGTTCATCAGCTATTACCATAAGACAGAGGGAACCAACGTTCTTGCTGTGGTATGTATCCCTTGATGAGACTACCAAAGATCTCTATAAGGGCTCTAGAAGGAAATCAACTGATATCGAGAGCCATCAATTGATGGACCTGGACCCACATACAATCCTACTGCCCTTGCGGAGCGAGTAGCTGAACTCGAACGACGTCGAGATTGGTGGAAGCATATAACGATCGGTGTTATTGTTGCATTCTTATCATTAATGGTCGGTAATATGCTCGGCCGAGGAGTTGATCTACTCCAGATTCTGATAGAGTCATTTCAGTAGTTAACTAGTGTCATAGAATACTCTCCAAACATTACTAAGGTGATAGCACGTGCAACTTGAGTTGTCCACACACCTGACTCACAGTCATTCATCCTCTTCCGGCGATTGCCGACGGGCCGACATACTCGATGGTACGGGTGCTGAGATCTCCGCGTAGTACTGTTGACGATCGTTGAAACTCCCCAGTCTCGATCACTGAAATTCACTCATACTGGAATTGCCCCGTTTGGTGGGGGGTCGCTGCGACGATC
>JAPPFW010000056.1 GCA_028821575.1 bacterium
TCAGATGCCGGAATCAGGGTGAGTCAGACCCGCCCCCCGGTACCGGGGGGCCACCCAATGCAGTGGCCGCCAAAGAATCGGACACCACATGGGCACCATCCATTATGAGTGATTTCACCTCACCCACCCCACGTATCCGCGCAGGGCCGGAAGATTGGCCCCACGCGGAAGTCTAGGTCTAGCTTATTCGAACTGGTCCTCGACGCCATTGAAGTCCTTGTCGACGATTTTGAACTGGTGTTGAAAGTAGTCGTGGAATGTGGCTGCCTCTGTGAGAACCCTGTAGTAGGTGTGGCATTTCGATGCTGTATTCGTGATTGTGATCGATATCTCACCCTTTAGGTCAAACGGCCACTCACTGGATTTGAAGACGGCGGCTCCGTTTGTGATCGGAGAGACGTATGGTGTGCCATCGATGACTATCTCGGCGACGCCTTCTGGCACTCCATCTACGCCGATTATGATGACGTAGTCTTCTTTCTCTTGCTGAAGGTCCTTGAGACCGAAGAAGTAGAAGCTCTCACGTGCCCCCTTATCATGATCGATATAGTCTAGGAACGTCACTGTCTCTTTGTACAGTCCGAAGGGAAACTTTTCCATCTTGAGTTCTTCGGCATAATACCATCCAAAGCCGCCCACCGATTCGTTCGGTTGATCATGATAGTTAGTCTTGTATTCCTTACGGATCTGTAGTCGTCCATAGGCGTCGACCACTTCAACAACAAAGTCGGATCCGTGCGTGTCAATATAATGGTATCCGTCATCATCAAGGACTATAGGTACCCAATAGGGAACGCTCTCAAGCAGCTCTATTTCGCTCGACCCTATACCCCACCATAACCGGCCATCTGAGAGGGCATATGAAACGGCAAACTGCTGATCACCGATGGTTCCGTATGACCTAATAGCCGAAAGTATATAGACACCTTCATCCAACTCTCGTCCGTTGAACACAAGTACCGTGTCGAGATACTTCCCCAACGGATAGCCGTTCAGTTCCGGTACGATCTCTTCCCACATTTCTATCACATCGTCGCGATTGGGCCGCCAACTGTGGTCATCTCGAATCGTCTCGTAGTATCGGGCCATGAACTCCGTCATGAAGCTCGAGTCCTTGATGAGCATCATCTGAACGGTCGTAGCAGCAATGCTATACCTAAGATCCGCCAGGCCGGGAGGTGTCCAGAAGTCCCCTCCTCCGGTTGAGCGGATATGCTTTACCGTATCGTAGTAGGTAGCCCCGTCGGGCCAGTATTGATACGGTCGAAACTCCAAGAGTTGGATGCTGGCCGCGTGAGTGGGATAGCTACGAACATACTCACGGACGATTTCAAAGGCTATACCCTCGGCCAGTCCCTCCTCGAATCCGCTCAGAGCGTCATCATAATCCCAATTCTCGTCAGCAGTGATTGAGAATTGCCCTTTCCACGCATGTGCCAACTCGTGAACTATCAATCTGGGAACAAAGCTGCCATCGACCAGAATTAGCCTTCCATCATCCAACGTTACGAAGCCGGAGCGGCCTAGCTGGAACAAAATGTTGAAGGTGCCTGCCGGTGGCCCCAAGTACTCATACAGTATTGGAAACACACGCTTTAGGAACTCTCTGTACTGGAATTCCGCATCTTCAGGAAAGTCGTCAGAAAAAGTATAGCTGACTCTATTAGACGGATTGCCCACCTCCGCAACGACGTTGTCGATCGAAGGGATATCAATAGTGGACAGGTCGATCACGAACTGTGAGTAATTTCTCAACCAGCTCTTGTCGTCGCCATATTCCATGAACTGGCCAATCAACGTCTCGTTCCCTGACAGGGACAGCGCACTGAGGGACACCGAAGCAGACTCGAGACTATGTCCACCGTAGTAGATGTTCCACTCGTCAGAGTCTGCGGTCCTGAGACTCAGCGCGTAGCTGCTACGGTCCGGTTTCGCCCACCTTATCCGTATTTCGTCCGGAAGTACCTCATAGTAAGCGCCTATCGCCGAACCCGAGATCGGGTACTGCTCGAGGCGTACCACCGCCACCTCACTCGGGAAACTGGCAGTATCATGGGGATCAAACCCGTATTTGGTCTCCGCCGCATCGGTCATACCGTCGCCATCCGAGTCGGTGAGATCCCCCGAAACGTACCTAGTCAAAGTCGTTGCTGCCGTCGGGTTCGTCCGGCGGGCCGCGGTGCCGGAGATAGCAGCAGGCGTCGTTCGCCTACACGCAAACGGAGCGACCCTCGAATGCGTCTCTTCGACTATCAGAGTCTTGGAAGAAGGGGCAGGAACTAGACCGAGCGCACGGGCGAGGAAAGTAGCCATCTGGGCACGGGTAACAGAGTCATCAGGGCAGAAACGCAACGGGTCGGTCCCACAACCTGCAGTAACACCAGCCGCGGCCAAGGCGTCGATGTTGGCGGCATGGAAGTTGCCCACGGTGTCGGCGAAGCCCTGCAACGGTGCGTCGCCAAGTTCGAAGGCCCATCTCAAGACGGTTGCCATCTGGGCACGGGTGACAGAGCCATCAGGGCAGAAACGCAACGGATTGGTCCGACAACCGGCGGTAATTCCGAGGTCAGCCAAACGCTCAACATAAGGCGCCCACCACTCCACGGCATCGACGTCGGCGAAACGCGAAGCCGCCCCCGCGTCCGGCTCGCCATCACTCAGGGCCCGTCCGAGCCAAACCGCCATCTCCCAACGCTTCAACACACGGCCCGGGCAGATCTGCCCTGGACCGCACTCAGTCCCCGCCAGGTAACCCCTGACAGCCAGCGCGTCGAGGCCCGCCTCATGCACACTGCCGTCGTCGTCGCTAAACGCCCCACCACCCGCCTGTACAACGACACCAGACGCTGCAGCCACCGGGACCAGCACCACACTGACAAGAGCCATCAACACCGACACGGACACCAACACCCGCCAAGAAGCAACTCGGCGAGAGCGACAACTGAACCGCCCCGGGTTTGCCGGAGAGTCTCCGGGGTAACCAGGGCAGTTCACTACACTTCTGCCAGTTCTTCTGGGAGGGTGTGTTGATCTGGCAGGCCGGTGAGTACCGAAGGCTCCTGGAACGCTGCTCCTGTTGATAGAGCGTGCCCCGGCCAGTTTGTGAGGGCCGCTTGTAGCGGTCATGGGGTGGCGCGCCACAGAACAATGGATCGGTTAGGTCGCCGCCGGGCGTTTCCCTTCAGCTCGGCAGCGAGCACCCGGCACCAGCAGCGCCCAACCCCACGACTTTCGCGCAGCCTCCGAAGTCGTGCAGCCTCGTGTTGTGTGGGCCGGGCTGATGGATGACCTTGAGGCACAACCCGCGGCCCGGCTAGCTTCCGTCGTGGTCAGGTGGCATTATGGTGATGTCCCATCGCAGATGCTTTTCGCCTTCGACTTCGAAACGCATCACACCGGGGACCAGACCGAAGTCGGAGTCTTCCGGTCCGTGTCCTATGTTGAGGGTGAGTTTCCACTGGCCGTCGCCAGCTCTTTCGCTAACGAGCAACGCTCTTGTGCCTGCTTGGTCGACGAGGTAGAGACGGAAAGGGGCAGAGCCTCCCCCTGGCTTGCGGTTGTTACCGACTGCGACGTCTATGTCCCACTCGCCGTAGACGAAGACCATATCGAATGGGACAGCCCCCGGCCCATGACCTGCCAACCCGCTCGTGCCACCATAGGGGTCGTCTATTAGGTGCTGTTCGTCGCCGGTTGCGTCCGGTTCGTCGCCGTAGTCGCTCGGTAGCCAGTCCTCGGTAACGAACTGGCACTGGCCCGCTACTTTATGCAAGGCATCATCGTCGACACCGAGATCGTAGGTAGCCCGGTACGGGAAGATCACCTCCGATTCCCAGGTGGGCTCGCCTACCCAGCGCGATTCCTCCCCAGTAGCCGACGCCCAGCCCGGGCCTGGCTCTATGTCAACTTCTACCACGAGTTGGTCAGCAGTTGTGAGCCCCTCGAATATCCGATAGGTGATCTCGGGCGACCCCATATCCTCGACAGGACCCACCCAACGGTCAGTTACGAACGCCCACCGGTACCGGATCGAGAACCCTACTTCCTCGTAGAGGGATGCCGGCTCGTTGAACTCGAAGTCGAGAACAGCCGGGTAATCGTCGTCGGGGTCGCACCACGCTTCGAGGGTGGCCCACCCAGGAGGGCTGCCCTGGGCGTTGAGCACAGCCCGAACGTACCCGTGTTCGCTCCTGTCAACCCACCCACCCGTTGACAGATCAGACATGTCCTGCGGCGAGAGGTAGATGACCTCAGGAACGCGATCCTCACGGAAGGGCTCGCGAGCAATGTGGATGACTTCTGGTACGGGATTGTAGCGGACGAGACCGTATGTGACGATGACAACAGCGGTGAAAAGGCCGACCGCGAGGCCGACAGTGAACGCGTAACCAGCCAAGTTCGGGAGTCTCATCAAAGGGACACCCACCGAACCAGTCGGACTCCGCTGGGTAGCCGCCCACCGCTAGTTGCCGACTGCGGACCGCTGTTCCCAACACAGCAGACAGCCATCACATCGGCGGGGGCACGATGCCCGAGCACCCACTCAGGCAAGCGTATGCCGTCGCGGTCCCCAAGCGCGTGGACGATCACAGAGACCGCCGGCAACAACAAGGAATCGTCGCCCTCATAGAAGGGAGGGTCCACGATCAGCGCTGGCTGATCCTCAGCCACGTTCCAGTCCCAGATGAACTGCAGCAACGGGGCACGATACGACCCGCGGGGATCGGGAACCGACATGAGCGATGGCAGGTCCGCATCCCTCAGCCTCAACCGGGGCGCATAACCGCCCCCAACCGGATACCGGAGACGGAGCGGGTGCTGTCGTCTGAGTCATCCGGTCCCTACCTCGCTTCGGGCCGCCAATGCTAGCTAGGACTGAACCGCCGACTTGTATGTGGGTGCTGGCCGCTGTGGTCGTGAGGTCGTAGCGTCTGGTAGGTCGTTGGCTGGGTTGGCTCGTGAACCGTCTGCCACTGTTTTGGGTTGGCTCTCCCGGGGTGTGCCTCCCAGTTGACGACCGGCTGCGGTCTGGCTCAACAGAGGCGTGATTTCCCGTTGGTGGGTCTCGAAGTCGGCATGCCGACCGTGGTGTCCCATTCCTCTGAGACCAAAGGACCTGGAGCATGATTATCGGAGTTGATCCACACAAGGGCAGCCAGGCTGCTACGGCAGTGGACGCGCCGACAAACACGGCGGTGTCGTCGTTGCGGGTAGATGCCACCATTGGTGGTTACCGGCAGCTGTTGCGTTGGGCGCGTCAGTTCGGGGAGCGATGTTGGGCGGTAGAGAACGCTCGGGGTCTGGGTTGTCATCTCGCCCAGTGGCTTGTGGCCCCCGACGAGGTGGTGTTCGACGCGTCGAGGGCCGCGATGGCCCGGGTGCGTGAGTTGTCTCGGGGCGGGCGACGCAAAAGACGACGTGATCGACGCTGCTGCGGCCGCGAGTGTTGCAGCGCCACGGGGCGACGCTTCGGTAGTCGTTGCAGAGGACATAACAGTGGTGTTTGCCCTGATGCGGGGGAGCGGAGGGCGAACCTGGCAGCTCAGCGGGTCCGGTCGGTCAACCAGTTCCACGCCCTGTGTGGGAGACCTGATTCCAGGTGGTGCACCGACGGCGCTCCAGGCCAACACAGCTGCGACGCTTCTCCCCAGAGATCCGCCCCAAGACACCACCAGAGGCGACCCGCAAAGCGCTCGCGTGGGACGCTGTTCAACCCGGCCGCGGTGCGGGTCACCCGATACCGCTACCGGGGAACACGCATCCCCACCCCCTGGACCCACCAACCGTCAACACCAACCGACCCGCGGAGAGCCGGATGCGGTGAAAGCCGCACGTCCGGTTCGGAGGCGCGGACCGGGGAAACCGACCGATAGAAACATCGGAACGGCGCCCCGGTCCGACCCTACTGGTTCACCGAAGGACTCACCCTGGTGCGCCGTGAGATACAACGCCGACCCGCCGATCAGCGGCCCCCAACATATGAGCCGGACCTGTTCCGAGCACGCTTCACGCTCCTACGCCGGGCCGACCATCTCACAGAAGCCCACCAGGAGTATCTCGACCGGCTGTTCGAAGCTCATCCAAGGCTGCGTACCGCGTGGGACGCGCTCCAGGAGCTCTACCGGATCTACGAAGCCGACGACCTCGACGGGGCCAACGAGGCGCTGGGACGGTTCGCCGACCTCTACGCCACCGGCCAGATCCCCGAATACCGCGAGATCGTGGACACGATCATCGCTTGGGGAAAAGAGATCCTGGCCTACCACAGCAGCAGACGAGCATCGAACGGACCCCTCGAAGGGATCAACAACCTGCTCCAGGTCCTACGCCGCGTCGCTCACGGCTTCACGAACGGCAACTACGCAGCCCGCGGACTTCTCGTAACATGAACCCCACACCGACCCAGCAGCGCCCAAATCCCACGAAAACGCGCAGCCTCAAACACACTCCCAACAAGCCCACCGGCCCGACGCTGAGGCCATCCCCCGGACACAGACCCACACGGTCGACCGTCACCGGGTTACAACCTGACACGAACCCTGATCTTCCGTTCGTCGTCTAGGTTCGGCGAAGCACCACAGAGTCCTACGGTCGCTTCGCCGTCCCGAACTCCTGCCAGCAAGACGCCGAGGGCTCCCACGCGTCGAGACCTTGGACGTCATACACGGCCCGGGCCATCCGCGCTGCGGTCGCCGAGTCGTAGGGATCCTGGCCGTCGAACAGTTCCGGCCACCAGCGATCGTTGATCTGCCACAGGCCATGATCACGGGAGCCGTCAGCGTTGAGGTGGACAGCGGCCGGGTCCAGCGACGACTCACAGAACGCGATTCGGGCGAAGACGTCGGGAAGGCCCACCGAACGGGCAAGGTCCATGACCGTCAGGAAAGCCAGCCGGGAGGGACGCGGTTCCGGCTCCGGTGCTGGAGGCAGGCGGGAAGTGACAACCACGGGCTCCTCAGTAACAGCCGGAGGTTCGGGCCGGGGCCAAAACGCTACGCACGCCAGGATCACGAGGACCAGATGCGCAGCGGTCCGTCTCATCTGCCAGGGAAACCGTCGTCAGACATCTGTACTCCGCAAGCGTAAACAGAAGACGACCCTCTAGCCGGTAGCCTATACCACTGAGACACCGCGGTCGGCATGCCGACTTCGAGACCCACCAACGAGGAATCACGCCTCTGTTGAACCAGACCACAACCAGCCGCCAACTGGGAGGCACACCCCGGGCGAGCCAACCCAGGTGGCACGCAGTTCACGTGGAGTTGCCCCGCTTTTGTGGACTGGTTCTGGGCCGGTTTCGGGCGGGTTTTGGTGGGTGTGGGTGGTTTATGTGGGGTTGGTTGCCCAGCCTGCGGTGGTGTGGGTGAGTCCGAGGTTGATGAGCCGTTGTAGGTTGATGCTGGCGGCGCGGGTGGTGAGCCATTGCCGGTTGTGTTGAAGTCCTCGGTAGGGAACGCGGCGGGCTTTTCCTCGGGTGAGCCAGGCGATGGTTCTTTCGACGGGCGGCCGGTAGGTGCGGTAGGTGTCGGGGTTGTCTCGGAAGCGGGCCTTGTTGGCTTCTCTGTGGTCGTGGTATTCGTCGACGACGATGATCCGCCCCGGTTTGGCGGTGGTGCATCTGGCCCGCAGTGGGCATCCGTTGCAGCGTTTGGAGAACGAGGCGGTGTTTCCGGGTCGGATGCGTGCGGTGTGGCGGGCGGGGCAGGTGACTGTTCGTCCGCCGGTGTTGATCATGAAGTCGTCTCGGTGGTATCTGTCTTTGATGCGGGGTTTGCGGGTGTTGGGTTTGATGACGGTGCTGTGACCGGCCTCTTCGAAGGTTTGGAGGAGCGGCTCGGACCCGTACGCGGAGTCGGCGACTATCTCACAGGGGGTTTCTCCTTGGGCTATCAGGTCGGGGGCCGGTTCGGAGTCGGGTGTGTTGGCGGGGGTGAGGTCGGCTTCGGTGACGAGGCCGGTTTCGGGTTCCACCGCGACATGTGCTTTGTAACCGTCCCCGTTTCTTCGACCTGGTTTTGCGACCGTGGCGGGATTCGGGGTCGACTGTCGATATGGTGCGGTCCTTCGCTACCCGCCGTGCTATCCGCCACCGTCCCGGCCGGCGGGACTGGCTCACGAATCGGGATCAAGTTGCTCGCCTGCAGGCGAGCGCGCGACTGCCACCCACTCGGGATTGTGGGTCGCTTTGTGGGACCGGTCAGCCCGAACAGTCAATTCACCTGGGGTTTTACATCGCCTCCTAAGCGGTAGGTCGCAGGTTCGAATCCTGCCGCGGGCGCGGTCGGGTTTCACGTGTTTTGCGGTGTTGAGTTCGCGGGTTAGAGGGTCCGGTCGGGGTTTTGGTTGGTTTATGGGGGTGCCCGGGTGGGTGTGGGATCGGCTGGGTGCGGGATGCGTGCGTCTGGTTGTGGTGGTGTCGACGGTTGCTTGTTCGGGACGGTGGATGGTGATGTGTTGCGGCTCTTGGTTCGATGGGTTCGTCCGGTTTTCTTCGAGGTTTGTGGATGGCGCTGGCCGCGAGCGCGGCAGAGTGTGTGGGCAGCGAGACCGAATGCGCGGCAGGATTCTTTCTCGAAGGTGCCATCGTCTTTGATCATGGCGTTGACGCCTTCGACGGGGTTGCGTCGGCGTAGTCGGTTGCCCATTCGGTGGTGCCGTAGGTGTTGCGTTGGTGGTTGCCCAGCTGGTCGACCTGGAGGGTGACCATCCCGTCGCAGCAGTATTCGGTGTCGGGAACGGCAGTGGCGGGCTGGTCGGAAGGCTGCTTGGCGCGGTTTGGCTGCCGCGGCTTGAAAACGGGGTATGCGGTGTGTAGTATATACTGTTGAGCGTATATGGATGGAGTGTGGCAGAGGTTCACTATCACCCGGAGTTCGTTCGCCAGCTTGAGGATCTGGCCTCGAAGGCCGAATCCGATCACTGGTTGTTGGAACTGTTCGGCGAGGTGATGGCGCTCCTGCGAGCACTCGAGGATCATGGCCATGACATCGAGGGCTACCAGCCCGAAGACGCGAGCCATCCGATCGTGACCTCACGGTTCCGGACGTTCGCTCTCCGGCGGACACCACCGACCGCCCATACACCCTACGCCGAGGATCCACCTATTCTGCGCATTCCCTACGTCTGGTTCGACCGACCGGACGGGAGTGAGGTCGCGGTGGTGATGCTCATCGGCGACAAGACACAACGGGGTCGTGATTGGTATCCCTGGGCGGTACGCCAGATCGAGGACACCATGATCGGCCAATGGCACCGACGCCACCCGGACCACCGAGCCCAAGTCAAAAGGACACGATAATCGCTTGACCAACACGTAGAGCACCCCACAACAGATCAAGTACGCCTCAAGGGACAGAACATTGAGAAGAGAAGAGGAGGCGCAGATGAGTGAGAACAAGGGAGCCGACAATTACAGCGAGCAAGAGTGGGCAACGACATCGGAGCGGATGCAGGCCATCCGACGGGAGGCGATGGCCAATCCAGTCGTGGCTGAGGCCGAAGCCCGGAAGTATGCAGAGATCACCAAGCGTGTCCAGACTCTGCGAGCAATACGCAGGGCACGGGGGTTGACTCAGCAGCAGATATCGGCCCAACTACGGATCAGCCAGGCCGAAGTGTCTCGAATGGAGCGTAGGAGCAATCTCCACCTCGCCACGCTGGCCCGCTTCATCGAGGCGACGGGTGGGAGGCTACGCCTCATCGCAGTGTTCGACGACTACGAAACCGAAATCGGAATTGGAGATATCCTCCCGGTTGGCACGGCTACGCAGGCATAGACAGGAGTCTCGACGCGAAGTCGTAAGGGCCAAGGAGATGGTCGCAACCTCTCTGCGGGCAAACTCTAGGGATGCTGAGGCACATGGGTATCTCCTGGGAATTATAGAGGCTTCGCGAAAACGTGGGGTTGGGCTGCTGTTGTCGGTGTTTGGGGGTCATG
>JAPPFW010000061.1 GCA_028821575.1 bacterium
TTGCTCCACACCCACGAGGCGGCCCCGCCGCCGACTTGACAACCGTAGGAGCATCTTCATGTTTCCCGACACACCCACCGACGAAAGGCCACTTCAGGCCTGTTTTCGCGGCTCGGTCCGCATGCACCCGACGGGTGACGGTGGATGTCGGCTCGGACGGGCTTGTCGAGTCCGCCCTTATACCAGGTCAGGAGTCCGATCAGAAGCCCCTTCTTCGATCAGACAAACCCCGTGCATGAAGAATCGGGGCTAGTCAGTAGTTGTTAGTCGGTAGCTAGCAATCATCGGTTAGCGATGGATCGAGTCTGTTCCGTCCCGGTGCACTCATTGGCGACCAGCAGGCCGACCACCCGCACTGTCTTCGGTAGTCTCCAAGCAAGGAGGTCTCCGAATGATCCTGTTCGACAATTGCCGGTTTCTGATCACGACGCCAAACCCCGACGGCGTGATCGAGAGGGGTTGGGTACTGGTCGATGGGCCACTCATCGATTCGGTCGGTGGACCGGCGGAATCGCCGGCCGAGCGGTTGGACGCCGAAGGTGCCGAAGTCGTGGACTGCAGCGACAAGCTGGTGATGCCCGGGATGATCGACAGCCACAACCACCTTGCCAACTATCCCTACAACCTGCTTCCCGGCATCGATCCTTCGTCGATGGACTTCAACGGGATATCGGAGTGTCTGGAGAAGCTCATCTGGCCCGCCTACACGTGGGCCACCGACGCGAGCACCTACGACCTGACTGTGCTGGCGATGTGCAACGCCATCAAACACGGAACCACCACCATCACCAGCGCGTTCCCGTGGCCCGACGCCACCTACCGGGCCGGGGTGACATCGGGGATCAGAACCATCATCCAACCCCAAGCGGTCAGCAACGTGGCGCTCGGAGACGGTCTGGACGACGAGGGATACCTCGCCCAGACCGAGGAGGTGATCCAGAACTACCACAACGCCGAGGATGGGCGGATCCAGGTGGCGGCGCATCCCCACACCACCTACTCCTGTTCGGAGGGACTGCTGCTCGGCTGCATGGAGCTCGCGGAACGCTACGACGTGGGATTCGCCATCCACATGCTCGAGAGCATCGAGGATCGCCACCTCTCCGACGCTCAGTTCGCCGAGTGGGGAGGCATCATCAACTACTTCCACGCAAAGGGACTGCTCCAGGAGAGAACGCTGTTCTTCCACTGCGACCAGATGAACATGCGCGAGGCCGAGATGATCGCTGAAGCGGGGGTCGCCATCTCCCACAACCCGCAATCCAACGCCACCTATCACGGCTCGGTTGCCGACGTGCCTACGCTGCGGGCCGCCGGCGTCACCCTCGGCCTCGGCACCGACATGCCCGCCGGGAACCTGTTCGACAACATGTACACCGCGTTCATCGTCAACGCCACGGTCCCCCCCGACCAGGAAGCGCAGTACGAACCCTGGGTCCCGCTCGAGTTGGCAACCATCGGGGGTGCCAGGGCACAGCGGCTGGGCGACGAGATCGGCACGCTCGAAGCCGGCAAGCGGGCGGACTTGATCACCGTCGACCTGAGCCGCAACACGACCCTGCACCCGCTCAACGCCGGGAACCTCCTCTTCTGGCTCGTGAGCCAGGGCGCGGGCACGGTCGTGGAGGACTCGATGGTCGACGGAGAATTCCTGAGGCGAGACGGGGAGTTCACGCAGATGGACGAAGAAGCGATCATCGCCCGCTCTTACGAGTGGATGGCCAACTTCGAGTCCTGGTACAGCCACCGCAAGGCGACCGGGCAAGCCGTTACCGTCAGGAAGTACCCCGACTACGAGAGTCGCTAGGCCTGTCCCGGCAGGCTCGAGATGGTACGGGGTCGGGTCGTGGCGGATTCCGTCGAGTACGAGCGGCTTCGCCCAGCGCTTAGCGCGCTTCGATCCGGCGACGCCGACGGGCTGGGGGTAATCCTCGACCGTGACCCGGAGTTGGTGAACCTTCCGGTGGGCGACTCCACCATGCTCGAGCTGATGACCCAACCCGATGCCGGACCTCCCTCACCCGATACCGTCGGCGTGCTCATCGACGCGGGCGCCACATTGGATCGGGCCTTGAATCTCGCCGCCTGCTGGAACCTGGCGGATCTATGCTCCCAGTTGCTTGCGGCCGGCGCCGATCCGGCTGCCCGGGCCGACGCCGGCATCACTCCGCTGGAATCCGCCGCTATGCACAGCTCCACCGAGGCCGCCGATGTGCTGGTCGAACACGGTCTCCACCGGCGGACGCTGTGGCTGGCTGCGGCCTCGGGTCTGCTGCCGATGGTTCGGAACTGGGTAGCGGCGGACGGTTCACTGCTGGCGGATCCGGGCCCCTACCGGCCGGACTGGGCCGACGTGGGCCGTCCGGCCGGCGGTCCACGTACCGATGATCCGGCTGAGATCGCGGGCGAGGCCTTCGTGTTCGCGGCCGCCAACGACCGCCACCACGTCGTCGGATACCTGCTGGATGCGGGCGTGGATGTCGACGCTCGACCGTACCGAAACACGACCGGGTTGCATCTCGCCATCCAGTTCCGGCGGCCGAGGATGGTCCGGCTTCTCCTGGAGCGCGGCGCATCCGTCACCATCGAGGACCACAATCACCGGTCGGATGCCCCCGGTTGGGCGCGCGCGTGCGACGACGGCAGCGAAGACGCCATCGGCATACGCCGGATGGTTCGATCCGCCCGTTTCCCCGACGGCTTCCCGCCGGAACGAGTCCGGTGATCGCCGAGCCCCTCCGGCCTTGATTACAGGCACCGACTCGCCCTTGGGAGCAGGTCCTCGTCCCTACCGGCGTGATTGCCTGATCCTGGGGGTCGCGGTCTGGGTGACGGGGGTGACGTTCGGGGTGTTCGCCGACGCGGCAGGTTTCGACCTGGCCAGGATCGTGGTGATGTCGGCGCTCATGTTCACCGGGGCTTCGCAGTTCGCAGCGGTCGGCGTGATCAACGACGGTGGCACCGGCGGCGCGGCGGTCGGCGCGGCCCTCCTTCTGGCAGCCCGCAATACCCTCTACGGCCCGGTGGTGCGGCCGGCCGTACCTGCCTCGGCCCCGGCCCGGCTGGCGGCAGCCCACTTCATCGTTGACGAGACCACCGCCATCGCCGCCGCCCAGACCGACCGCGGTCAAGCCTCGGGCACCTTCCGGTTCATGGCGGTCACGCTGTGGCTCTCCTGGAATCTGGGCTCGGTAGTCGGGGCGATAACCGGCTCCTTGGTGGGAACCCCCGAGACATGGGGACTCGACGCTGCCTTCCCGGCCGTCTTCGTAGCGCTGGCCGCCACCCACCTCCGTACGGCGGCCGGGAGGGTCACCGCAGGCGTCGCGGCTGCCATCGCGCTGGGCGCGGTACCGTTCACCGCACCGGGGATCCCGATCCTCCTGTCCGTGCTCGCCTTGCCGGCTGCGCTGTTCGTTCTCGCTCGCCGGCGGCCGTCATCGAGTGACGGAGACGGACGGGCCACCAGGTCGGGAACTGTTTCGTGAGCTGGCTGTCGATCGCCTTGCTGGTGGCGGGTTGCTATGGCTTCAAGGCCTTGGGGGTAACCGCGTTCGGCAGCTTCGTCGAACGCCGGTTCGGCCAGGTCGTCGTTTTGCTTCCGGCCGCGCTGTTCACCGCACTCGTCGTGGTCCTGACCTTCGAGGAGGCAGGTCGCCTGGTCGTCGACGCCCGGGTCGCGGGCGTGGCCACCGGGGCTCTGGCCGCGTGGCGCAAGGCGCCCCTCATCGCCGTGGTGCTGACCGCAATGGGGGTAACCGCCGTCATCCGGGCCCTGTCCTGAACGTCTGGCTACTGTCGCTGGCTCGGAGTCGGGCTAGAGGGTCCCCGACACGCTATCGGTGGCCAGCAGCGCGCCCTTCATGGCGTCGATCACAGCCGCGATGTCCTCGTCGCTGTGTGCGGTCGAGGTGAGCGCCAGATGGTCCCCCGGGATGAGCACCCCCTCCAGCATCAGGCGGATGTAAAACTCCTGCTCGGCCCGTGCCAGCGAGCGATCGACGTCGCGGGCCGTCACGATCGGGCCCGCCTGGAAACGCAGGTGGATCATCGAATGGGCCGCCAGGACCTGCACCGGTATCGAACGGCGCCGGCAGAATCCTCCGATCTGGTCGCTGAAGCTCTGCCCATGCCGGGCGAGCCGCTCGTAGAGATCGGGATGGGATCGCAGATGACCGATCGCAGCCGTACCGGCGACCATCGTCAGCGGGTTGCCGCCGAAGGTTCCCCCTGCGAACACCTTGTCCTGCTCGACGTCGTGCTTCTGCCACTCGAAGCGGCGCATGATACCGGCTCGGCCCGCGACCGCCCCTATCGGCAGACCTCCTCCCAGCGCCTTGCCGTAGGCCGCTAGGTCGGGCGTCACCCCGAACTCCTCCTGCGCCCCGCCGAAGGCGAGGCGGAATCCGGTTACCACCTCGTCGAACAGGAGCAGGACGCCTGCCTCCCGGCAGACGGCGGACAACTCGCGGAGGAAGTCCCCGCACTCGAGGGTGGGATTCGATCCCTGCACGGGTTCGATCAGCACCACTGCCAACCGGTCCCGGTTCCGGCGGATGAGGTCGAACGCGGCCTCGTGGCGGTAGGGGAGCATCAGCACGTCGTCCAGCGCGGCGCTGGGAATTCCTCGTCCCATGGGAACCGGAGCGGGCCGGTCCCGGGGACTCCCGTGCTCGGCCTGCACCAGCACCGCATCGTGGGCCCCGTGGTAGGAACCTTCGAACACCGCGATCCCCGACTTGGCGGTGTGGGCCCGGGCCACCCGGATGCCGTACATGGTCGCCTCGGTCCCGGTGTTGCAGAACATCACCAGGTCCGCGCAGGGCACCCCCTCGCGCAACAGTTCGGCCAGCGGCTCCTGGTAGGGCGTGTGTATGCCGAACTGGGTCCCGCGGGACACTGCTTCCTGGACGGCGGCCACGATCTCGGGATGTGCGTGGCCGAGCACGTGGCTGCCGAAGCCCATGGTGAGATCGATGTACTCGTTGCCGTCCACATCCACGACCTTGGAGCCGGAACCTTCCGCGATGTAAACCGGGTAGGGCATGTCGACGGTGCCGACCACCTCGAGGGCGATCGACCCTCGAGACCGCTCGTAGAGTTCTCGCGATCTCGGGGTCCGGCGGAGGAACTCCTTGTAGGGGTCTGGCATAAGCAATCCGTTGTTGTCGGATGTTCCGGTCAGGGAATCAGCACGGCCCTCCCTCGGACCTTGCCTTCCTCCAGCCGGGTGAACACCTCGTTGATGCTATCAAGAGGGTGGCGCTCGACCACCGGCGTGACCCGTCCTTCCCTGGCGAGGGTTATGACCTGGCTGAGTTCGTCCCGGCTTCCCCAGTAAGCGGTGTACAGATCCACCTCGGCCGGAAAGTCGAGGAACGAGTACGGAAGCGTGCCCAGGCCCAGCCCGACGATGACGATCAGGGACTGGCGCTTCACGACTTGCTTCGCCACCGCCAGGGTGGCGTCGTTGCCCACGAAGTCGAGCACCACATCGGCGCCCTCCCCATTCCCAACATCCCTGACGGCCTCGACGACATCCACTTCGCCCGGATCGAGCACCACGTCGGCGCCGAGCCTCGCGGCGAGTCCCCGAGCATCGGACGACGTGTCGACGGCCACGACCCGGGCGGTCGAGAGGACCTTGAGGTACTGCAAGCCCATGTGCCCCAGACCGCCGATCCCGATGGCCACGGCAAGGGAGCCGGGTACCAGCCGAGGCAGCGCCCGCCGGACTGCGCGGTAGGGGGTGAGTCCGGCATCGGTCAGGCACGCCGCTTCGACCGGATCGAGACCACCGATCGGTTCCAGGTGGCGCCGCGCAGGAACCAGGAGGTACTCGGCGTAACCACCCGGAGGGCCGTGGCCGACCCAGCGTGACTCGTCGCACATGTGCTCCAGACCGGAAGTGCAGTAGGAGCAGATCCCGCAGCCCCAAGCCCCGAACACCGCCACCGGTTCTCCCAGTTCGAGACCCTCCACCCCGGGACCGAGCGCCGCCACGCGTCCCGCGTTCTCGTGTCCGAGGATCATGGGGAACTCGTCGATGATCGGGAACTTGCCCTCCATCACCGACAGGTCGGAATGACAGGCCCCCGCCCCCGCCACCTCCACCAGGACCTCACCCTGTCCCGGCTCGGGGGTCGGAACCTCCCGAACCTCCCAGGGTGAGTTGTAGCCGTCCAGCAGAGCAGCCTTCATGTGGGGAAGACTACGCGTCGGATGCCGGCGACTGCTGCAGGGTTCGCACCAGATGTTCCGTCTGACGGATCCATCGCTCCAACTCGGCGGCGGTGGGACCGAGTTCGTAGTGATGGTGATGGCAGGCCCTGCTCAACGACGCCCATGCCGATCGCGCATCGGCTACGAGTCCGGCGTCCGTGATCATCAGCCCGAGGCAGGTGAGTTGCGTGGCGCGGCTAGCACTCGCCACACCCGGGTGGATTGCCAGCCAAAGCCGGTCCAACGCGTCCTCGAGAACCTGGCGAGTCAGCAGCGCTGCGGCGCGCGGCCAGACACCCTCCGACCCTTCCTGTCGCTCGATCAGGGAGCGGGCATGGTCGAGCAGGTCAGCGGTCACAGTCGACGGAGCCGCTCGGCCAGCCCTTGGCAGTCGTTTATCAGGCCCTTCAGGGAGCCATCGAACGGTTCATGGGTGCCCCGGTTCGCATCCCAGAAGGCATCTGCGAAGCGCCCTTTCCACTTGCCGGTCATGCGACGGGAAATGTCGCCTCCCGCCCGGCCGGCATCGTCAAAGAGCGCTAGCGACGCCTTCTGCTTCAACGTCCGCGTTCGTTCCAGAAGATCATCCACCGCGTTGTGAGGCTCACCCCTTCCGAGACGGCGCCGGCGCACCGCTTCGATGCAGGCCGCCTCCAGGCCTTCGCGGCACATGCCAGGAATCACCCTCCACGCCACTTGCTGCGGCAGATCGGAGTCCAGGACAACAGATCGAGCATCCATGAAGTACTGGATGACCGGATCCCTCTTCTCCCGGACCTCCACCCCTCGATCCGGGACGGCGTGTCACCTGCTTGCAGGTGTGTTCGATGCGGAGGCGCCGGAGTGATTCGGGCAAGCGGTCGTCGTGCGTGAACACGACCAGTTGGCGGTCTGCGGCGATAGCAGCGAAGACCCGGGCCAGACCGTCAACCCGGGCTGGGTCCATGGACTGCACGGGGTCGTCGATCACGAGAAACCGGAACGGGTTTGCCGGCAACGTGGCGCGAGGGAAGAACAGCGAAAGGGCAAGGCAGCTGATCTCCCCCTGGCTGGCCACCGCAAGGCCCTGCGCCCCTGCCCCATCTACATCGACGGGTAGGTCGACATGGCGCCGGTTGCGGGTACCCGCCAGCTGCACGGACCTCAGATCGACGTTGCTCTGGAGTCGGAGTTGTTCCCAGAGTCGCAAGGCCTTGGACTCGATGGGCCGCCACCGAGCAGCCCGAAGGGACACTGACACACCCTTGAGTGCTTCCTCGGCTCTCTTGATCTGCCGCACGACATCTCGGGATGCAACGGCCGAGCGAGCCCTCTGCTCCCACGCCATCAAGATGGGGAGGATGGAACGCCACTGCTCTTCCTGCCGCGAGTAGCTCTCCTCCGCGAGTGCAGCGACGCGAGCCACCTCCTCAGCCAGCTCTCCGTGGAGCCCCAGCAGGTGGTCGGACATCTCGCCCGGATCGCCGGGCAACTCGCCCCATTGCGTCCAGAGTCCGCGTGCGGCTGCCGTGTCGACCGTAGGAGAGTCCGGAATCAGGGGAACGGCAACCAGAGACCGCGCTCCGTCTACGGCACGTCGCAGGCGTAGCGTCGCCGACCTGTACCGGTCCGCCCTCTCACGCAGTAGTCCCAATTGCCTCTCGGTCGCGGCACGCCACTCGGCATCCAGGATTCCGACTCCGCACACGGGGCACTGGTTGCGGTCGTGGGCCTGATGATGGTCTAGGGCTATCGTGAGAAGCCTCACCAACCGCTCGTCCTCTTCGATGCCTGTACCTTCCAACGCCGCTAGCTCCGATACGGCACTATGCAACTCGTCAGCAGCCTCCAGGATCACCTCTTCATCGGGCACCCGGAGCGACAGCAGCTCGGAGAGTGCGTCGCGGCCGGGATCCGATGCCGTCCCCAATCGGACCAAGGCTTCGAGATCCCAGACCCTCTTGCTGAGCAGCGAACCGGCCCGGTCGGCCCGGTCGTCGTCGAGGACCGCGAGCGCAGGAAGGATGGACTCCTTCAGGTCCTGCCTGACTTGCCTGTCGAACCTCTCCCGCCTGAGGCGGGTGCCGGCGAGCGCCTTAAGCGCAACATCTATGGACTCGAGACCGAGGACCGCGGTGAGAGTGTCGAACAGCTCTGTGGGTCTGGCGCCGATCATCCCGAGTTCGTTGTAGGACAGGAGCGGCCGGTACAAGTCCAGGGGCCCGTCCCATCCGATCCCGGCCAGGTCTTTTCTCTTCTCCCCGTGGTGCTGGGCGGTTCCGGCACCCTCTTCGAGAGTCGAATCAGGGTTCCACGATCTCGCTACAGTCGTGGATCCCACTTTGCCCTCGACCTGGAAGCGGGCCGAGATGCTGGGAGATAGCCCATGGTGGAGGTTTCTCCAGCCTTCCTTCCAAGGCCCGCTCCGGTCCTCCCACCGGAGGGCATTGCCGGTGAGCAGCACCTCGAGGGCCTCCGCAAAGCTGGATTTCCCGGAACCGTTCCGTCCGACCACCACGGTAAGGCCGGGACCCGGCGGGAGCTCCAGCTTCACCTCTGGACCGATGCCCCTAAAGCCCGACACCGTGATGTCTTGGAGAAAGACGGAGGAGGCCGTTTCCTGCTCACCGTTCGCTCGGTCGGATGCGTAGACCTCGGATTCTCCCGCGATCACCCGCTCCACAGCATCTTCCCCCTGCAGGGAGGCCATGACCAGATCGAGCGTGCGGTCATCCACGTCCAGTTCGGCGAGTTCCGCCAGTATCTCCTGATACAACGTCATCGGGTCCTCCACGCCGCGCCGCCGTTGTGGCCAACATAGAGAACGGCTGTGACACCCGCCCTCTCGCGAGCGCCCTGGAAGACGGCCAGAGCGGCTGCCGGGTAGCATTCCGGGCGGATGGCGGCATATCGAGACCAGTATGTGGATCTTCTGCGATCGATATCGCTGGTGGTGGTGGTGATATGGCACTGGGTCTTCACCATCCTGGTGGTCTCGCCGGAGACCGTGTCGCCCTCCAACCCGATCGGCTTCACCCGTGGCCTCTGGGTGGCGACCTGGGTGCTACAGGTGATGCCGGTGTTCTTCTTCGTGGGCGGTTACACCCACCACCGCTCCTTCCGCAACTACACGCGAGGGACATCCCGGCGGTTCCTCAAGCGGCGGATGGGACGGCTGCTCGGACCTGCACTAGGACTGGTGGCGGTGTGGGTCGTCATCGGTTGGACACTCGAAGTGACTCTCGACCCCGCCTGGATATGGTCGGCCGTAATCCTGGTGCTATCGCCGCTGTGGTTCCTGGTCGTGTACGTGGTGATGGTCCTCATCGCTCCGATCGCCATCCGGGCCCACTGGCGCTGGGGGGAGATCGCACCGGTATGGCTTCTAGGCCTCGCGGGCGTGCTGGACGTGCTCCGTTTCACCCAAGGTCAAGGCTGGGCGGCGTGGGCCAACTTCCTGGTCATCTGGGGACTGGCCCACCAACTGGGTTTCTTCTACGACCGGCTGGTTGCCGCCCCTCCGCGCACCGGCTGGATGATGTTCTGGGCCGGCCTGTTCGCGCTAGTCGCCCTCACCAACATGGGCTTCTACCCGCGCTCCCTGGTAGGCGTCCCCGGTGAGCGCTTTTCCAACATGGGCCCGCCCACCCTCGCCATCGTCGCGTTGACCTTCCTTCAAGTGGGCCTCGTACTGGTGATCCGTCCCAAGGTGCTGGCCTGGCTCGAGAAGGGTTCCCTGGCTCAGCGGGTAGTCGGATGGATCAACGAGCACGCCATGCCCCTCTACCTGTTCCACTCCACCGGGATGGCCGTCGTAGTGGCGATCCTGTTCGGCTTCGGCTACGTGCCGCCCGCCGAGCCCACCCTCGAGTGGTGGCTCACCAGACCCCTCTGGCTCATCGGCCCTGCCATAGCCACCTGGCCGCTCCTAGCCCTCTACCGGGTAACCAAACGCCCCACCGCAACCACTATCCCGAAACCTGCCGACTAGCCAGGTACCAACTCACACAGAAACCAGCCACCCAGCCACCAGCCGCTCAGTCCTCCGGCTCGTGGCCGACCATTCGTTGGATTCGCACTATGTCGCCGGCCCAGCCGCAGGTGTTGCACCAGGTGTGGAAGACCCTCCGGTCGGCTTCCCAGTACTCGACCGATATGCCTTCCGTGCCCGTGACTGCGCCTCCGCAGTTGGGACAGAAGCGGGGCATGTCCGCTAGGTGGGCGATCCGGTCGGGGTCCCACCAGTGGGTGCCGGAGACGCGCGGCTCGGTCATCGCGTCACATGGTCCGCGGCGTGCCCGCGTCGAATGGCTGCCTCACCGCGTACTCGTCCGAGCTCGGAACCTCACCCCTCGCCCTGGCCGCCTCGAGGTGGATCTTGCGCAAGGTGTCGAGGGCCGGCGAGTACCGGGTCGAGCCCATGTCCAGCCAGGCCAGAGCGAAGTCGATTCCGGCGCCGAACTTCTTCTTCTCGCACGGAAGCTCGATCCGCTCCTGAGGCACGCGGGTGAAGGCGACGGTCGGATCCTTGCCCGCTTCCACCCGGGCGATCTGGGCCTTGAACATGCGCCTGATCATGATGACCCCGATGTCGGACTTGCCGATGTGTTCGGAGGTCCGGTCCGCGATCTTGCCCTGGCTCACCCAGGCCATCACGTCCTGGCCTTCGATGTAGTCGACGATGTGGCGGCCCTTGTCGTCGAGCCACTGGTACTCGTAGTCGACCGGGTAGATCTGCTCCGGGTAGGTGTCGAGACCTTCGGGATGGTGGTTCGAGTAGAACATCGCCCAGGTGGTCGTGTCGTCGATCGGGACCCTGATCTGCATCTGGTCGATACCGGCACCGCCTACTCGCATCGAATGGGGGAACACCAGCGGGTGGCCCACGGCCCAGTCGTCGTCCTCCTCGGTGTGGCCCTCCAGAACCCGTCGCTTGAGGATGCCCCACTCCATGGCGTCGAACCCGACCTTCAGGTGCTTCTTCTGGAAGGATTTGGGAGCCACGAAGCCTTGCTGCGCTCCCAGGAACTCGAAGTAGCGACCGTGCAACCACTCGACATGGTGAGGATCGACCGAGTTCTCCATTATCTGGAGCCAGTTGCACGGCAGCATCGAGTGTCCCACGTCGACGAACCCGGGATCCACGAACACGTCGAACCGCGGCAGTTCAGGAGCCGGGTCGGGGCCTATGTAGGCCCACACCATCCCACCGAGGGCTTCAGCCTTGCCCGCGAAGGCCTTGACGTGGCGCATGAAAGCGGTCTTCCCAGGCTCGGCCGGCTGCTCGATACAGTTGCCGGAGCAGTCGAACTTCCACCCGTGGTAGCCGCACCGGAGACCGTCCTCCTCGACCACACCGTAGATCAACGAAGCCGCCCGGTGCGGGCATGCCTCCTGCACGATGCCGTAACCGCCCTGTGGGGTCTTCCAGAGGGCGAAGTCCTCACCGAGCAACCGCACCTTGCGGATGGGCCACTCGTCCAGTTCCCGCACGAAGGCGACCGGGTACCAGTAGCGGCGAAGTAGCTCGCCCATCGGCGTACCCGGACCGACCCGGGTGAGCCGTTCGTTCTGCTCCTTGGAAAGCATTGCCTCTCTCCTTTGTGTCCTAGGAGGGTGCCGGAAAACTACCCGGCCGGGCTTTCAGCACCCTCCTTATCCGCGTACGCCTCGTTCCTTCTACCTCGTCCGCTGTCAGTCGAGAACGGTCACCGTGCCGGCGCTGCCGTCGACCCGCAGCATCGTCCCGGTCTCGATGTCCCTGGTGCCGAACGCTGTTCCGGTGACGGCCGGCAGGCCGTACTCCCGGCACACGATGGCGGCATGGGACATCATCCCACCGATGTCGGTGACCGCCGCGCCGATCGTGCCGAAGGCGGGCGCCCAGCTCGGCGCGGTGATCGGCGCCACCAGGATCTCACCGTCCTGCAGCTGGCCGATGTCGTCGGCCGACATGATGACCCGGGCGGGACCTTCCGCCACTCCGGGAGAGGCGGCGAAGCCGCGCAGGCCGCCGTCGGCGTCGTCCCCGGCGCCCAGCCACATGCCGATGCTCTCGGAGGTGATACCCCACAGCATGATCGTGAACGGCTCGGTGACCACCTCGGGCGGCTCGCCGAGGGCCGGTGGCGGGCTCCACTGCCGCAGGGCGTCGACGATGCCCCTGCGCCGGGTCACCTCCCGCGGCCAGTAGGCCGGGCCGCGCGGGCTGGTCCCCACCGCCCAGGCCGAGTACATGTCCCAGAGCGCCTCGTTGACCTCGTCGCGCTTCATGTAGAAGACGTCGTCCCGGGATGCCAGGAAGCCTTCCTTGACGAACACGTCGCCGAGTTCCTTCATCTTGCGGAACATCACCGAGTGGCTCCAGTGCTCCACGTAGAAGTTGTGGTTCTCCACGTAGGGGAAGACCACCCGGGCCAGGCCCAGCTTGCCCTGGAAGGCCTCGCGGTCCTCGTCCGACGACAGCAGCGCCGTGTACTCATCCACGATCCGGTCACGCTCGGCGCGGATCCTCTCGATCGGGCGGGAGATGTCCTCGCCGGCCTTGATGCGCTCGACATACCCGGCTACGAAGCCCGGCGGGATCTCCGGATGCTCGATCCAGACCTTGTCGCTGTGGTAGAAGCCGTTGCCCGCCGAGTAGTTGAACCAGGGGTGCTTGACCGAATTCCAGTGGTCCATGAACGGCGTCCCCTCGAGGGCACTCAAGCCTCCGGCCAGCTGGTCCTCCAACCCGTTGTCGACCACGATGCCGGCGAGGGTCTTGAGCTCCTCGTCCGGCCGGAACAGGTCCACCTCGACGCCGGCAACCATCCGGGCTATCGCCAAGTCGGGGATGTTGGGGAAGGCTTGCTTGCAGAACCCGAAGTAGTCCAGGTAGGCCGCGTATCCCAGGTTCAGGAACTCGAAGTGGTAGTGCCACAGCTTGAGGCCGAGGTTCAGGAGCCCCCGGTACTCCTCCTGGATGGTGAGGCCCGAACCGGTCCCGTGCCCTTCGGTGATGACCTCCAGGTCCTCCTTCTCCGGCAGGGGCGAGAAGCTGATGGCCTCCATCTCGGCGATCAGGTCCTTCATCTTGACGAGCCACTTGTCGTACAGGTCGCCCCAGTTCATGAAGTAGAAGCCGGCCCGCTCCATGAACTGCGGGACGCGCGCCTCGATCTCGGCCCCGTCCAGGACGGGCACCGGAGTCAGGTACGCGTAACCGTTCAGCACCCGGTAGTCGATCCCCAAGGCAGGCGGGATCAGGTAGTGACGGGTGTTGTACTGGGACAGCGCCGCGATCGCGTACTCGTACCAGGTGGCGTCCCAAGGTGTGAGCGGCTCCGCCCAGTGGATGCTGTCCTGGAACCAGAAGGTGGCCTCCTCGTAGTCCCGTCGATCATCGGAGAACGGGAGGGAGTACGTGTAGAGATCCTGCCACCCCTCGGCTCCGGGTGGGGTCTCCGCCTCGAACGGACTAGGGAAGCGGTTGGCCATTTGTGAGTCTCCTTTTTCGGTTTCGGCTGGGTACCTGTGGTCGGCTGCGAACTGTCGATGGGATTCTGCCTTGTTCCGGTCCTGTCACTCCTCCTTGCTGCCGGCGGATTCAGGATCCCGCGTATGTATCGGGGAGAGCAGGGTGGACACGATGCTGTCCATGAACCCCGACGAGGGCTCGGACACCTGGCGGGGGGCCTTGCGGCTCCAGACCGTCTCGGGCCGGCTCTGGAGCATCACGACGTTCCGACCCTCGGGCAGGTGACGGTCGACTGCCCACTCGATGTCCTGGGGAGCCCCGAAGTACCGTTCCGCAGCTTTGGCCATGCGGGTGATCTCGAGCAGTTCGGCATCGCTCGCCGACGGGCTCTGCTGCCGGGTGGAGGCGACCTCACGCCATTCCACCCCGTCCCCGTCCGCACGCATCACCAACTCGGTGTGCTTGGGGGAGATGGTGCGCGAGTGGATCTCGAGGATCACCTTGTCCACCAGGAAGTTGTCCGGCGTGACCTCTCCCGACACGACCGCCTCGCCTAGCCCCCATGAGGACTCGATGGCGACCTGGGACCGGTCCCCCGTGGCCGGATCGAGCGTGAAGGCCACCCCGGCCGACTTGGGATCGACCATCTGCTGGACGGCCACCGACATCGACACCACCTGATGGTCGTACCCCATCTCGTGGCGGTAGGACATGGCGCGGTCGGTGAACAGGGACGACCAGCACCGCCTGACGTGCTCGACGACGGCGGTGGCGCCCCGCACCCACAGGAACGTGTCCTGCTGGCCGGCGAAGCTGGCGTCCGGAAGGTCCTCGGCGGTGGCGCTGGAGCGGACCGCCACGGGTACGTCGTCCTGGTTGCAGCGCGAGCACAACTCCGCGTAGGCGGAGCGAATCGCGTTCTCCACAGCCGCGGCCATCGGTACGTCCTCGATCACGGAACGGATCCTGCCCGACAGTTCACGGATTCCGGGTGGATCGCCGAAGTCGACCAGCGCGAGGAGATCGCGAACCTCCTCGACCGCCCGGGGGTGGTCCCTGATGGTCTCGAACCCATCGGTGGTGACTGCGAACCCCGGCGGGACCGGCAGATCCGCCTTGATCATCTCACCCAAGCCGGCGTTCTTCCCTCCGATCCTGGGCCTGTCGTCGGGCCGGTAGTCGTTGAACCAGACAATGAACCGGTTGCTCATGAAAGGCACCTCCTCGCGGACGGAGTCCGGGTGGGGAAGGTTGGCTTCGGGGGCAACGGTGGGACACGCATCACACACGGCGGTGGTCAGTTGCCGGTGGGCGGTTGCCCATGGTCGTTGGCCAGTGGGCAGTGGGCGGTGTTCCAATCAACGCGGTCGGCATGGTCTGGTCGGGTTCAGGCATCGTGTTTCCCGAATTGCCGTGGCGGTGTCCAATCCTCTTCGAGGGACCAGGTGGGTAGATCACCGATCTCGGGGACCAAGACCTCCTGGACCCGGTTGCGGTAGACGACCAGGGCTTCGCGACCGCCCTCCATCAGCTTCACCCGTACATGCTCGGTGTTGTACGGCTCGCCCGGGTCGTACCCGAAGGCCCAGATGGCGAAAGCGCGGATGGGTCCCGAGTGCGTGGCTATGACGATGCGGGCCGCCGGGTCGGCGGCGGCCAGGGTTCTGATCCCGGTCCAGAAGCGCCGCACGCACAGAGCGGGCGGTTCGAAGTGCAGCATGGGAGTGGTGAGCCAGTGCTGGATCGGATCCCCCCCGCCCTGCTGGGTACGCCAGAACCGGTCGATCTCGACCAGCCAGGCGGGACGGTCGCCCAGAGCGATCCGCTCGAAGCGCTCGAGCACCGAGTAGTAGAGACGGAACGCGGAGGTTACGTCCATGATGCCGTCCGGGGTCGCCACCATGAAGTTGCGGAACTCGTCGTACGCCCTCGGGTCGATGACCTTGACATCCTTCTCGAACAGCTCCAGCCCGTCCAGCACCGACCGATGGATCTGTTCGATCGTCTGGCCGGCCCGGTTGGTGGCCGCATGCGCCAGCACGATCTTCTCCCCGGCGCCGACCCGACGGGCGAGGGTGTGGCCGACGGAGCGCGCCTGCCAGGCGCCCAGCGGGGTGATACCCGCCTCCGCTGAGTAACCCTGGGTCTCGGCGTGCCGGACCAGGTACACATCGTTGACCACCGGGCGCGTGGCCTGGGGCGGGGCCCCGATCTCCTTGTTGCGGTTGTCCTCGCTGAGCACCATCTGCATGCCGTGGTCCGACCGCTCCCAGAGGGGTGGAAGCGGAGCGGTGATGGTCTCCGTCGAGCGACGGTTGCGGAAGCGGCGCAGGTAGAGGGGGGTGGTGTCGTCGGGATCCTCGTCGGGATCGGGCGCCCGGGTGGCCCGCTCGAGATAGCGGGCGAGATACATGGGCGCCTCGTCCCGTTCGGTGCGGGGAAGATCGGGACGCCGGTCGCTCACGAGTGCACCGTCATGAAGCGTTGGTCCACCACGCCTTCGTAGTAGAACACCGCCCGCCCGATTTCGGCCTCGGTCCAGGTGACCGGCTCGCGGTCCGGGTCGGCCCAGTAGCCGCCGGTGTAGACCTCGTTGCGGTTGCCGGCCGGGTCGAAGAAGTAGAGGCCGTGCCCGCGGGTGGCGCCGTGGCGGGTGGGACCTGCGTCGATGGGAATCCCGTGGTAGGAGCAGATGTCGGCCGCTTTGCGGACTTCGTTCCAGTCGTCGAGCCAGAAGGCCACGTGATGGAAGGCCCCGTTCGGCCCGGTGATGAAGGCGATGTCGTGCGGGGTGTGGGTGCGTTCCAGGAAGGTCACCAACTGATGGCCGTCGTCGGCCAGGATCTGTTCCGTGAGGCGGAAGTCGAGCACGTCCGTGTAGAAGGCGGTGGTCTCGTCCACGTCCTCGCACATCAGGAAGATGTGGTCGAGACGGGGCGGGTGGATCCCCACCAGGCCGTGCGGTTCCGGTGGCGGGTTGGTCAGCGGCAGGAGGTTCCCGACCTGCGCCATGCCCCACACCAGCTCGGTCGTGTGACCCGAGGGGGCCGTGAACTGGACCGTCGCTCCCGACCCGAAACCGAGCTCTCCGGGCTCGAATCGTTTGGTGGCTATCCCGGCCGCTTCGACCCTGGCCGCCAGTTCGGCCAGGTCGGACTCGTGCTCGACCTTGAACCCGAACCGTTCCAGACCGTAGGTCGCGGCGTACTCGAGGATCACGCTGTGGTGCTGGTGTTCGTCCCAGCACTTCATGTACACCCGCTCGGGTTCACGCGCGGTCTCGATCAGCCCCACGACCTCCGAGTAGTAGGCCGTGGCCAACTCGATATCGGGAACCCGGACCACCACGTGCGAGAGCCGCAAAACCCCCATCAATGGTCTCCCTGTGGAATGGCGCTGTGGTATGCGACGCCAGCGGCGTTCGTCGCAAGACCCGCCGACGAAGGCGTACCGGCAGCGTACGTCGAGGAGGCGGACCGTCGCTGGCTAGCAGACCGCAGCAAGTTACTTCGCAGGGAGACCATTAGGTGTGGACTTTCATGAAGCGTTCGTTGAGTTCGCCCTCGTAGTAGAAGATGGCCTTGCCGATGTTGTCCTCGGTCCAGGTGATGGTGGGGAAATCGGGGTCGGGCCTGTAACCGCCGGTGAAGACCTCGTTGCGGGTGCCCATCGGATCGAAGAAGTAGATGGTGCTGCCACGGGTGATCCCATGCCGGGTGGGTCCGACATCGATCTGGATGGCGTGGTAGGCGAGGATGTCGGCCGAGCGGCGGACGTGGTCCCAGTCGTCGAGCCAGAAGGCGAAGTGGTGCAGCCCACCGTTGGGCCCCGAGACGACGGCCAGGTCATGGGGGGAGTGGCTGCGCTCCAGCCAGGTGCCGATCTGGCGGCCCTCCCCATCGAGAAGCTGCTCGGTGATCCTGAACCCGAGGATCTCTCGGTAGAACTTGGTGGCCTCACCCACCTCCTCGGCGGTGACCAGCAGGTGATCCATCCGGGGCGGTGCGATACCCGGGAGGTCGGGTGGCACCGGGGACGGGTTGAGCTTGGGCAGCAAACCACCCACCCGCTCCACCTCCCGCACCAACTCCATCGTGTGGCCGGACGGGGTGGCGAACCGGATCGACTCGCCCTGGCCGACCTCCTCCCCCTTCGAGATCCGCTCGACCCGGAAGCCGAACGACTCCACCCGGTCCTCCAGTTCAGCCAGATCCTCGTCGTCCTCGACTTTGAACGAGAAGCGGTCGATACCCACCCGGGGGTCGTAACGGACCGCCAGCGAGTGATGGTCCTCCTCGTCCCAGCACTTGAAGAATGCCCGGTCCGAGGTCCGCTCCACCTCGATCATCCCCATCACGCCGGTGTAGTAGGCCGACGCCAGATCGAGGTCTGGAACCGTGATGTCCACATGGCTCAACCGGAGAATGCCCATCAGCACGCAATCCGTAGCAACTAACCGATAACCTACGGCCCCGGCCCCATCCGGGGAAGCAATGTTCCGCATAGAAGAACGTTTGGCCCGTTTGGCCGTGAACGGGTACCACCGTCCTACTGACCACGGACCGACTAGGACCGGCCACAAGCCACCAGCCACAAACCACAAACCACTAGCCACCGTTCCGCATAGAAGAACGAGCGGGTAGCATGGACGGCCATGCCCAAACCCCGTCCGGAAGACATCCGGGCTGCCATGGCCGACTACGTGGGCAACGTCCACGCCGCCTATGCCAGAGTTGCCTTCACCTACCCGCCCGCCGTCCAGGGAGGCCTCGAACTGCTGGCCAGCCCGTTCACCGTGGTGGCGGCCGGCGCGCGAAACCTACACGTGATCGCCACCGGCGAACGCCTCGCGGCTCCTCGTGGACCCGAGGTCTCGGCCGACTTCGAGCAGGATGGCATGGTCTGGACTCTCCGGTTCCTGGATCCGGTCGTCCTCCCCGCCCTCGGGACGGCCGAGTCCGGCGAACAGCCCGATCCACGTTCGGTGAGGAGGGCGGTGGGGATCGGGAGGTACCACTACCACCTGGTGGTTCGTCCGGGTTCGGACCTCACGGCCCACCACGCGACCCACGCGGGCACAGGTCTGGCCAACGCCCATCTCGCCGCCGCCCGTGACTACGAGTCCATCCGTGCCCACGCATCCGGCAATCCGGGGTTGGTCGACGAGTTGGCTGCAGCCGACGCAGCCGGACTGACCCGGGCCCATGGACTGCTGGCCTGCGCTCTGGTCCCGTGGAGCGAAGGAGTGAAGGAGTCCTTGGCCTCCGGCGACCGCAAGAGGGTACGCAGGGCCGTGGTGGCGGCGCTGAGAGGACCCGGTTGAGCGGCCGGACCCTCTCCTCGGTCCGCAATGCCGCCCGGGCGCTCAAGGAGTTCTCCTCCGAACGCCCCGAACTCGGTGTCTCGGAACTCTCCCGGTGCCTCGATCTCGGCAAGTCCACGGTGCACCGACTGCTCACCACCCTTACCGAAGAGCACCTGCTGGTGAAGAACCCCGACACGGGTCGCTACCGGCTCGGTCTCGCCATGTATGACCTCGGCAACACTGCGGTGACCGGCTTGAACCTGCATGCCGCACTGACACCACCGATGAACTGGCTGCAGGACGTGACCGGCGGGACGGTGCATGCCGGCGTTCTCGACCTCCGCGAGGTGATCTACATCGAACGCCTCGACTCCCCTCACATGCTGCGTCTCTTCATCAAGGTGGGACGCCGCCAGCCGGCCCATTCCACCAGCACCGGCAAGTGCCTGCTGGCCCATCTGGACAGCACCACGCTCCATCGGATACTGGACGGCTGGAAGATGGAACCGAAGACCGTTCACACGATCACCGACCCGGCCGTTCTGCGGAAGCAACTGGTGGACATTCAGCGCCTCGGTTACTCCTGCAATCTCGAGGAGTCGGAACTGGGGGTCATATCGGTCTCGGCCGCGATCCGCGATCGTAGCCGTACGGTCGTAGCAGCTGTCTCGGTGGCCGGCCCGAAGTCGCGCTTCGGGTCCAAGCTGCTCGGTCTCTCCCAATCCGTTCGCGAGGCTGCAGCAGTCGCATCACATCAACTGGGATATAAGCGGTAATCCGTAATCCGTGATGGTGTAGGCGCTTGAGAAGGTTGGTTCCAAGTAGATTACGTCTTGACGTAAGGCGCAGAGTCACGGTACACTTCCTCTCACTTCCCCTATCGCTTCGCCGGTAGGGCCGAGACCGCCCCGACGGGGCGGTCTCTGTCTTGCAAGGGGTAACACTGACTACCAACGTGTATGTCGACGGGTTCAACCTCTACTACCGTGCTCTGAAGGATGGGCCGTTCAGGTGGCTGGACCTGTCGACGCTGGCCGAGACTCTCTTTCCCGAGGACACCATCCATAGGATTTGCCACTTCACTGTCCGGCTTGACTCGCGTCCGGGCAACCCGTTGCAACCGCGTCGCCAACTCGTCTACCTGAGAGCACTGGCCACCTTGCCGAACTTCGAGATCCACTATGGCGCTTTCAGGTCAGGTGTCAAGCGTCGACCCCTGGCCGAGCCCGTTGCAGGGCTCCCTGCCCATGTTCTCGTCAGAGACTCGGAGGAGAAGGGATCCGACGTGAACCTGGCCACCCGCCTCTTGGTGGACGGTTTCAATGGTGATTACGAACAGGCGGTGGTCGTTTCCAATAAGCGGACTTCGCAGCTGCGATGAAGTACGTGAGGGATGACCTCAACCGGCGCGTCGCCTTGGTGAACCCCGATCGCAGAAACACCAGCCCGACGGAGTTGGCACAGTCGGCCACTTACGTCAAGCGTCTCTGGAAGAGCCACCTGAAACGGAGCCGGTTTCCCGAAACTCTGCGCGACGAGATCGGAGTCAAACCGCTCGGCTGGTAACAGCAACCGACCCCTGGCACCCGGCACCCGTCCCGCATAGAAGAACGGTGTTCACGAGATCCTGGGCCGCCTGGGTACGGTAAGAGAGTCAGGCCAGGCAAGGACAGCAACCAATGACCACCGCCCAAGATAGGGCCGAGGCGCTGTACGCGGCCCGCAGGGACCGCCGTCCCATCGAACCCTTCACCGACGCTGATCCCGCCATGACCGCCGACGACGCCTACGAGGTGCAGACCCGATTCGCGTCGGAGCTACTGGCGGACGGCGATGCGATCTCGGGCTACAAGTTGGGCCTGACCTCCAAGGCGATGCAGCAGATGATGGGCATCTCCGCCCCGGACTACGGACCGGTGCTCCACTCGATGGTCCACGACGGCGCACTCGACACCGACTCCTTCATCCGGCCGAGGGCCGAGGCCGAGATCGCCCTCGTCCTCGACCGGCCTCTAGCAGGGCCGAACGTCACCAACATCGAGGCGGCCCGGGCGGTGGGCGGTGCGGTAGCCGCCATAGAGGTGGTCGACTCCCGGATCGCCGACTGGCGGATAAGGCTGGCCGACACCATCAGCGATCTTGCCTCGATCGGCGGGGTGGTCCTGGGCAGCCGCATCGTGCCCGTCGACTTCGACCTCCGGCTGGTGGGCATGACCTTCTCGCTGAACGGATCGATCGTCGCCACCGGCGCCGGGGCTGCCGCCCTCGGAAACCCGATCACTGCCCTGGCATGGCTGGCCAATACCCTCGCTCCCCACGGAGTCACCCTGGAACCGGGCATGTTCATCATGACCGGGGCGCTGCATGCCGCGGTGGACGTGGACGCCGGCGACGTAGTGCGAGCCGACTTCGACCGGCTCGGGCCGGTCTCGCTGAGGATGGCCTGACTTTGAGCCCGATGCGTTGCGCCATCGTCGGCAGTGGGAACATCGGCACCGACCTGCTCTACAAGCTTCTCCGCTCCGATGTCCTGGAAGTCGGAGCCATGGTGGGCATCGACCCGGACTCGGAAGGACTCGCCAGGGCAAGGGCGGAAGGGGTCGAGGCGACCTCGGAAGGCGCCGACTGGCTGATCGGACATGCCGACCAATTCGACCTGGTGTTCGAGGCCACCTCCGCCTGGGTCCACCGGATGAACGCCCCCCGCTACCAGGAGTCAGGGCTCACGGCGATCGACCTGACCCCGGCCAAGCTGGGGCCCCTTGTGGTCCCCCCGGTGAACCTCGACGCCCACCTCGACGGCCCCAACCTCAACCTCATCACCTGCGGCGGGCAGGCCACCGTCCCCATCGTGGCGGCGGTCGTGGCCGTGGCGCCGGTCCCCTACGCGGAGATCGTGTCGACGGTGTCGTCGGTGTCGGCCGGTCCGGGCACCCGCCAGAACATCGACGAGTTCACCAAGACCACCTCCGCATCGCTGGTCGAGGTGGGAGGCGCCGACCACGGCAAGGCCATCATGATCCTCAACCCCGCCGAACCTCCCATCCTGATGCGCAACACCGTCTACTGCGCCTTGGGAGACGGGTACGACCGGGACGAGGTGGCCGACTCGATCACGGAGATGGTTCGCACTGTGGCCTCGTACGTTCCCGGGTACCGCATCAAGGCGGAGCCGGTCTTCGACGAGGACCTGTTCCGCACCCCCGGCGGGGATGTGAAGGCCAGGGTGGTGGTGCTTCTGGAAGTGGAGGGAGCCGCCGACTACCTGCCTCCGTACGCAGGAAATCTCGACATCATGACCGCGTCGGCCGTCCGGGTGGGCGAGGCCGTGGCTGCCGCCATATGACCGCTGCCTTCCGCCTCACCGACTCCACCCTGCGCGACGGTTCCCACGCGGTCGCACACCAACTCACCGAGGACCAGGTCCGGAGGGTCGTGGCCGGGCTCGACCAGGCCGGCGTGCCGGTCATCGAGGTCACCCACGGCGACGGGCTGGGCGGATCCTCCTTCAACTACGGTTTCTCGCACACCAACGAGATGAACCTCATCCGGGTGGCTGTCGAGACGGCGGTCACCGCCAAGATCGCGGTGCTGATGCTCCCGGGGATCGGGGTGAAGGACGACCTCCGACGCGCAGCCGGCATGGGAGTCCGGGTCGCCCGCATCGCCACCCACTGCACCGAGGCGGACATCTCCGGGCAGCACATCGCCCTGGCCAAGCAACTCGGGATGGAAGCAGTGGGCTTCCTGATGATGTCCCACATGATCGAACCGGAGGCGCTGCTGTACCAGGCCCGGCTCATGGAGTCCTACGGAGCCGACGTGGTGTACACGGTCGATTCGGCTGGGGCGATGACCATCGACGACGCCCGCCGCCGGGTGGCCGCCCTCAGGGCCGGCCTGTCATGCCAGGTGGGCATCCACGCCCACAACAACCTCTCCCTGGCGGTCGCCAACTCGCTCGCCGCCCTCGAGGAAGGGGTGGACCAGATCGACGGGTGCATTACCGGTCTGGGCGCCGGGGCCGGCAACTGCCCGACCGAGGTCCTGGTGGCGGCGTGCGAGAAAACCGGTTGGGAGACCGGTATCGATCCGATCTCCCTCATCGAGGTGGCGGACCGGGCGGTACGCCCCATCCGCCCCGAACAGGGTGTCATCGACGGTGACGGGCTGCTGCTGGGCTACGCGGGCGTCTACGGATCGTTCCTCCTCCACGCCAAGCGGGCAGCAGAGAGATACGGGGTCGCGACCAGGGACATACTGCTCGAGTTGGGCGAGCGAAGAGTGGTGGGAGGCCAGGAGGACATGATCATCGACGTGGCGATGGAGTTGCAGGCCCGAGCGGCGGCTGCGCAACCCGCTCTCACCTGAGAGACGGATCGTGATACGCCCAGCACCCGCCGGCGATCTGGTAGAGCGTTTCGCGGCCAGGCTGGCGGAGGCCGTCGAGAGCCGGACGGCCATCAGCTCCCTGACCGACGAGCATGGGTTCACGGTCGATGCCGCCTACGACATCCAGGACACGGTGCTGGCCCGTTCCGAGGCAGCCGGGGAGACCATCGTGGCGGCCAAGCTCGGCCTGACCAGCCGGGCCAAGCAGGAGCAGATGGGAGTGTCCGAAGCGCTGTACGGATGGTTCACCGACCGGCACCGCCTGAACCCCGGACAGCCCCTCGACAGCGGGCGCCTCATCCAGCCCCGCGCCGAGCCGGAGATCGCCTTCATCACCTCACGTGACCTCGAAGGGCCGGTGGGACTCCACGATGTCCTCGCCGCCACCGAAGCCGTGGCGCCGGCGCTGGACATTCTCGACTCCCGCTTCGCGGGCTACGCGTTCACCCTGGCCGACGTGGTAGCCGACAACTGCAGCGCCGGCGCGTTCCTGGTGGGGAACCCGGTTCCGCTGGGTAGCTTCGACCTGGCGCGGATCGGTTGCGTGTTCGAGAAGAACGGCGAGATGGTGGGAACCGCAGCAGGCGCCGCTGTGCTTGGCCACCCGGCCGCGGCCATGGCCTGGTTCGTGCGGAAGCTGGCCGGGCGGGGGGAGGGCCTCCCTGCGGGATCCCTAGTTTTACCTGGAGCGCTGACAGGATCGGTGCCGGTGGGCCCGGGGGATTCGGTCGTGGCGTCCTTCGACCGGATCGGGCAGATCGGACTGTCCGTGGTATGAAGGACCCGGCGGCGGAGCCACGCCTCGACACCGATACCATCGAGGCCCTCGCGGCCCGCCTCGACCGGGCTCGCCGCTCCCGGACCCCCACGACGAGGCTCACCGACGAGCGGCCTGACCTCACCGATACCGACGCCTACGCGATCGCCCGGAGGGGAATCACGATGCGAGAGGCGGCCGGCGAGCGGGTGGTGGGCGCCAAGCTCGGCTTCACCTCCGCCGCCATGCAGGAAGCCCTAGGCGTCGACGCGCCCAACTATGGATGGCTCACCGACTCGACGATCGTCTCGGACGGGCAGGTGTCGCTCGGCGAGTTGATCCACCCCAAGGCCGAACCGGAGATCGCGTTCGTGCTCGGCGAGGACCTCGAGGGCGCCACCGTTTCCGCTCAGGATGTCCTATCCGCAACCGAATACGTCATGCCGATAATCGAGGTGGTCGACTCGCGCTTCGTCGGCTTCCGTTTCCGGGCCCTCGACAACACGGCGGACAACTCGTCGGCCGGCAGAGTGGTGCTCGGTTCGCAGGCCACCGAGCCGGACTTCGACCTGTCCGCTGTCGGCGTGGTCGTGACCGTGGACGGGGAACTGTTCCAGACCTCGTCCGGCGCGGCCGCACTCGGCCATCCCGCAGCCGGTGTCGCCTGGCTCGCCCGGCGGCTGGCCGCCCAGGGACGAGGGCTCGAGTCCGGCCATCTGATCATCTCCGGAGGCCTCACCGGACCTATAGAGCTCGGCCCAGGGACTGAAGTGTTCGTAGAGATCGACCGGCTCGGCAGCGCATCGATGCGAGTGGACGGGCAATCAACGGAGGACCAGGTCGATCCATGAGGAACCAGGAGCAACAATGCCGATAATCACCGTCAACCTGTTGGAGGGCCGCTCTGCGGAGAACATCGAAAAGATGATCACCCAGGTATCGGAGGCGGCCGCGAGCAGCCTCGACGCCCCTATCGAGACGGTGCGGGTCATGGTCAACGAGATGCCGGCCCACACGTTCGGGATAGGCGGGCGTCCCGCTTCGGTGGTGATGGCCGAACGCCGCGCAGCCGCCTCGGCAACCTCCGACGGAAAGACCGAAGCCCGGGAGGAACCAGGATGATCACGCTAAGACACTTCATCGCAGGCGAGTTCGCCGACTCGTCCTCAGGCGAGACCTTCGAGTCGATTAGCCCGATCGACAACACACCCATCGCTACGGTCGCCAGGGGCGGCCCCGACGACGTAGACCGGGCGGTCTCGGCAGCCCGCGCCGCCTTCCCGTCCTGGGCGGGCATGGATCCCGCCGAGCGGCGCAGGATCCTGTTCCGAGTCGCCGAGGGCATCGAGGCCCGTCTCGACGAGTTGGCCCGCTGCGAGGTCCGGGACATGGGCAAGCCGATAGGCGCCGCCCGGACCAAGGACATGCCCAGGTCGGCCCACAACTTCCGGTTCTTCGCCGAGGCCGCCGAGCACGCCGCGACCAAGGCGTTCTCCAAACCATGGGACGGGGTTCTCACCTACGAACTGCGGGAGCCGCTCGGGGTGGTGGGCGCCATCTCCCCGTGGAACTTCCCGCTGATGCTGCTGACCTGGAAGGTGGCGCCGGCGCTCGCATACGGATGCACCGTGGTGGCCAAGCCCGCCGAGCAGTCGCCTGTTACTGCAACCCTGCTGGCGGAGATCTGCCGTGACGCGGGAGTGCCCGACGGAGTGTTCAACCTGGTCCACGGCTTCGGACCCGGGGAGGCCGGTGAGGCACTGGTCGCCCATCCCGATGTGGAGGCCATCACGTTTACTGGAGAGTCAGCGACGGGCAGGGCGATCATGGCCACCGCCGCTCCCAGCCTGAAGAAACTCTCCTTCGAGCTGGGCGGTAACTCACCCAACATCGTCTGCGCCGACGCGGACCTTGACAAGGCGGTGGCCGGATCGCTGAAGGGCATCTTCACGAACCAGGGCGAGGTGTGTCTCGCCGGGGCGCGACTACTCGTCGAGAGACCCATCTACGACGAGTTCGTGGCCCGAATGGTGGCTGGGGCGGAAGGCTACGTGGTGGGCAACCCGCTAGACCCGGCCACCGGGATGGGACCGCTCGTCTCGACCGAGCACATGGAGAAGGTCCTGTCCTACATCGATCTGGCCGTAGAGGAGGGGGCCAAGCTGATGACCGGCGGCTACCGGATCACGGACGGGGAGCTAGCCAGGGGCAACTACGTGGCGCCAACCGTATTCGCCGACGCCGACAACCACATGCGGTCGTGCCAGGACGAGATATTCGGACCGGTGGAGATGGTCATCCCCTTCGACGACTTGGACGAGGCGATCGAGGTGGCGAATGCCACCCGCTACGGACTGGCCGGGATGGTCTGGACCACCAACGTGAACACCGCCCACAGGGTGGCGCGTGAGGTGAAGGCGGGCACCATGTGGGTGAACTGCTTCTTTGTCCGGGACCTGAGAGCGCCCTTCGGCGGCTACGGGGACTCCGGGATCGGCCGGGAGGGCGGCGATTACAGCTACGAATTCTTCACGGAGTCGAAGGCCGTGGTCATGAAGCTGGACGCCTAGGAGCGTGCTGTGTCTGCGAGAGACCGCTGACGCTCGTGCCCACGGTTAGCGCCGGCGCATTGCACGACCTGCCACCCAACAGTTGCGTTGCTATCGCGGGAGACCGAGCGGTGGTCGTCCGGGTTGACGACCAGGCATACGCATACCGGAACGAGTGCCTCCATCAGGCATCCCCGCTGGCCGGGGGGCTGGTGAAGAACGGGGTGATCACCTGCCCCCTCCATTTCTGGCGCTACGACGCCACGACCGGGGTCAAGTGCGGCGAACCGGAACTCCGGCTCGACTCCTACCCGGTGAGGCTCGAGTCCGGAACGGTGCTGGTCGAGATGCCCGAGCCGGCACCGGTTCGATCGATGCGGGAGACGATGCTCGACCACGCCCGGGAGTGGGATCGCGGGGATGGCTGAAATCCGGGCCGTCATCTGGGACATGGGTGGCATCCTCTACCCGACCCCATTCGAACTGCTCGACGGTCTGGAAGCTTCGAGTGGTTGGGCTCCGGGCACCCTGCCCCGGGGACCCTTCTCACCTGAGGGTGATCCCGAATACGCGAAGTGCTCGACCGGGGAACTGGCCGAGAGTGAGTACTGGAGGAGGTACCAGCAGGCCAGCGCCGCCAACGGCCACCCCCTCGACCTGAAGCGGGAGATCGACTGGACCGGTACGGAACGGCCGGAAGTGATGGCCACTATCGAGACCCTCGGGCGACGGTTCCGCCAAGCCACCCTGTCGAACGACTCGAGTGAATGGTTGGGGTACGGATGGTGGGACTCCTGGCCCTTCGCCCACCTGTTCTGCCACGTCATCGACGTGGTGACCCTCGGGGTCCGCAAACCGCATCCCGTCGCTTACACGACCACCGCCGAGCGAATGGGCCTCGATGTCGCTGAGTGCCTGTTCGTGGACGACATGCAGATCAACATCGAGGGCGCCGAAGCCGTCGGCATGCCCGGCTTCTTCTTCGACCACACCGAGGTGGCCACCAGCTGCTCGCGCCTCGTGAGCTACCTGGACCGCGGCTATGCCCGACAGAGGGAAATATACCGCTAACAAGCGTCTAGACATCTCCATCATGGCTCTGTACATTGTACTGTATGGATGCCAAACTTCTTGCTGACTCGTTGGACGACGGCATGGTCGAGCCCTCGCGGATGCCCGATACCCCGCGTCGCGACGAGGACGGGGATCAGACGGTTCGGGCCGGGCATCGGTCTACCGGGCCACCAGAGCCATCAGGACTCGTAGCGATCCAGATCATCAGCATGGGCGGCCCTGCGGATCCCGTGCTGGCCGACGCCATGGAGAAGGCATTCGAGGCGTTGGACCGGAACCCGAACGACCTCCACAACAATCCGGAGAAGCGGCGCGAAGCGGCGAAGGGATTCCGCAGGCTGATGGAGGAGTGGCAGGCGGAGAACGGGGCCTTCACCGAGGAGGAGCTCCGGCGGGGCCGCGCCATCCTTGGTAGACCGTGACTCTCGTGCTCGATGCCGGCGCTCTGATCCAAGTGGACCGCGGCAACCGAACCATACTGTCCGCACTCGATACCGCTTTCGACAAGGGCGAAGTTGTCGATGTTCCCACCGGCGTGATCGGCCAGGCCTGGAGGAACCCAGACCGTCAAGCCGTGCTGTCGCGAATGCTCAAGCGATGCAACGAGGTCGATCTCGACGGAGCGATAGCTCGCGCCTGCGGCCAGCTATGCGGCCGGGCGGCCACGAACGATGTGATAGATGCGTCTGTCGCGCTCGCGGTGGCACGCGCTCGGCGCTCGGGCAAAGAGGTCACGTTGCTGACATCGGACTCCGATGAGTTGGGGATGCTGCTCTCTGTGCTGGATGCACGAGCCCGAATCATCGAAGTGTGAACTGACCAGGAGGCTTCTGGCTGCGCCCGCCTCGTAATCCATCTCGACGGAGGCGTGATACGGCGTCATCCGCCACAGGACCAGACGGAAGCTAGCCGTATACTGCGGCGATCCCGGCGGCGGGAAGAGTCCACAATGGTTCCCGGCCTGCCCGGGAACCATTACGAATCACGGCACAGGGTGGCCCTCGCATGTCTGAATGGGTTTGGATACTGATCGTTTTCGTCCTGTACTTCTGCATCCTTATCGGTATCGCCGCCTACCGGTCGAATCGCATGACGACCATGGGCGACTACGTCCTCGGTGGCCGCAGGCTCGGCAGTTTCACCGCTGCCCTCAGCGCCGGTTCCTCCTCTGCTAGTGGCTGGACGATGCTGGTGTTGCCGGCGCTTGCCTTCGCGGGCGGTCTCATGCATCTCTGGACCGCGGTCTTCATCGTTCTGGGCATGTGGCTTGCCTGGATCGTCACCGCCAAGCGGCTGCGCCGCTACACGATCAGCGCCTCCAATGCCCTGACCATCCCGGAGTTCTGGGAGAAGCGCTTCGGCGACACGACCGGTGCCTTGCGGGGCCTCGCCGCCTCCATCAGCCTCTACTTCATCACGCTCTACGTTTGTTCAGGCCTGATCTCGGGCGCCAAGCTCCTCGACGAGGTCTTCAACTTGGATGAGGCGGGCACGGGCCACGACATGGCGATTCTCATCACTCTGCTGGCGGTCCTCTCGTACACTTTCATAGGCGGGTTTCTCGCCGTCTCGCGCACCGACGTGTTCCAAGCTCTGATCATGCTGGGCGGATTCGTCATCATCCCCATGACCCTCATGGTGATCAGCAGCAACCCCTTCGAGAGCCTCGGATCAGCCGCTCCCGGATTCTGGAACCCGTTCACCGACACGGACGGCAAGACGCTGGGCTTGCTGACGTACGTCTCCGCGCTCGGGTGGGGGCTGGGCAGCTTCGGATCTCTCCGCCTTCTGGCACGGTTCATGGCGATGAAGGACGAGGGCCAGATCCCTCAGAGCACCTACATAGCCGTGGGCTGGGGCGGCCTCATGTTCTTCCTGGGGCTGCTGATGGGTTTGGTCGCCGCCCCGGCGCTGGCCGCCCGCGGCGTGGGCATTCCCGACGCGGAACGGCTCTATCTCGTGGTCTCGTCGGTCTTCTTCCACCCCATCGTGGGCGGCCTGCTGCTGACGGGCGTGGTAGCCGCCGTCATGAGCACCGCCGACTCGCAACTGTTGCTGGCTTCCGCCATCGCTTCGAGCGACGTGCCGTGGCTGAAGCGGATCACCGAGCAGATGCGAACCGGGGGGCGCGTGGCGATGGGAAGGTTGCTGCTCGTCACGGTCGGTGCGCTGGCCGCCGTGGTCTCGATCGTCTCGCCGGACTCGGTCTTCGCCCTCGTCTCACTCGCCTGGGGCGGCATGGGCGCAGCATTCGGCCCGGTTACCGTCCTGGCCCTCTACTGGAGACGCTTCAACCTGGCCGGGGCCTTCACCGGACTCATATCGGGCACTGCCGTCTCCACCTTCTGGTGGCTGATGGACCTCGGCAACCAGGGACTGCTCAACCTGACCGAGTCTCTCGGCTTCGCTTCCATGGTCAGGAGCTTCCAGGAGATCGGCATATGGGAGATCAACCCGGCCGTTCCGGGTGTAGCGGCCGCGACCGTCCTGGCGGTCGTGGCGACCTTGCTGACCTCTCCCCCCTCCGAGGAGATTACCCATCTCTTCGACGAGGTCAACAGCCCGGACTGGGTGGACCTCACACGATAGGCCGGTGGCCGGTGGCCGGTGGCCGGTGGCCGGTGGCCGGTGGCTGATGGCCGAGACTAGGAGACTGCGTCCAGCACCCGCCTGATCGAGGTCGGGCGGTCGAGGACATCAAAGTGGACTGCTTGCATGCCTACATTCTCGGCGCCTTCGATGTTGACGGGTTGGTCGTCGACGAAGAGCACCTGGTTGGTGGGCAGACCCAAGCCGTCGAGCACGCGCCGGTATCCCCTCGGGTCGGGCTTGAGAATGCCGGTGTTGGAGAGATCCACGAACGGGTCGAACTTATCGAGCACGTCCATCCGCTCGATCCAGGCAGGGTCGTGGAAGCGGCTGAGGTCGTTGGTCAGCGCCGCGACCCGCAACCCGCTGCCGATCAGCGTTCGGCGCAACTGCCAAGTGTCGGGACGAAGGACCTCGTCCCTCGGCGCCTCGAAGAGGGCGTCCATCAGGCTCCGCAGGCGGTCCTCGCCGGCATCGATCATCTCGGCGTGGCGGTCGGCTTGGCGTTGCCAGTACTCAAGTTCGGTGAACTCCCCGCCCCGGAACCTTCGCCACAGTGGATCCGCGGCGGGGTTGAAGGGTCCGGCCAGGTCGATTGCGCCCGGCGCCAGCCCGAGCCGCCGCTCGAGGCCGGGGGCCATCTCGAACGGAGTTCGGATGACCACGCCGCCGAAGTCGAACACAACTGCACGTATCGCCATGAGCCGGCGACCACGTTACTCCGATGCCGGCCCGCGGCGAACTCGGGGGTCGGCTCCATCTCTACTCGGCTGCCGCGAGACCACCACCGACAACTCGGGAGGTATCGGGAGCCCGCAGCCCTCCAGCGCCAGAGCCGTACCGAGGAGCGTTGTGGCAACTCCTGCTATCACTTCGGCCGCCTCTGCGCTCAGGAAGTGCCCTTGGTGCTTGCGGCGTAGATGACGGTAGAGCTCCTTGCCCACTTGTCGCTGGGCTCTGATCTCCTCCTGCATCGTGGCCGGTAGTTGCTTTGCGAGTCCCGCATGGGGGAAGTCAGGAATCATCAATGTGTATTTCCATCTATTCATAACGTGAGATATACATCACCATATAGGCCGTGACAAGACCCCTGACATTGCTGGTGTCGTCCGTCGCCGGGAAGAAGTCAGGGCCCCAGCCACGGCGCCGGGGAGGATCCCGGAAGGTCAGGGACGGTCGAGCAGGCGGGCGGGATTCTCGACCAGCATCCGGTTCAGGTCCCGTGACCCCAGCCCGAACTCTTCCCTCAGGAACGGGACGATCCGCCCCATGACGTGGGCGTAGCCCATCCCTCCGTACGCGGTGAGCATCATCTTGAGGTGCACGTCGCCGGCCAGCACCAGCCGGTCGGCGTAGCCTTCCGAGACCAGGAGCGCAACGGCCTCCATCCGCTCGTAGTCGGTCGCGTAGTTGCCGCGGCCCGGGTAGTAGAACTCGGTGCCGAACAGGTCGTACTCGACGGTGGCGCCTGAGTCCATCAGGCCGCGGTGGTTGTCGAGGTCGAGGATCTCGTCCGAGTGGCCGAACACGACCCGGGTCGGGTCCGCTCCGTGGCGCACGAGCCAGTCGAGGATGCGCGGAGCCTGATACTGGCCCTGCGGGTCGAGGTGGACGCTGATGGCGGCACCGGTCCGCACCGCGGCGATGGCCGAGCCTTGAAGAACCTTGAACTCGTTCTCCGTGACGGGATCCGTGGTCCCTATCTCACCGATGATTGCCGGACGGATGCCCGTCCCGTCCAACCCGTTGTCCAGTTCATCGATGAAGTAGGCCGCCACGTCCTCCGCCGATACCTCGCGGATCCATGGAGGATGGCTCGGTCCACGGTAGAAGCCGCACCCCAGCATGATGTGGACCCCGCTGCGTTCCGAGATGGCTGGCAACTCGGCCACGCGCCGACCGATCCCGATGGGGGTCACGTCGACGAGACCCCGGCCTCCCGCTGCGTGGAACCGCCGTAGCTCGGCGACCGTGATCTCCGGATCGTCTAGCGAGAGGTTGAACCTGTTCGACACTGCGTTCCAGCGGAGGTCGCCTAACTGGTCGATGGTTATGGGACGGTCGACTGTCTCGGTGTCGGGATCGTCGAGAGCTTCCACCGCATTGATGAGCAGGTGCTCGTGCATGGTGGTCGGCCCGAGATCCCGGGGATCGATGGGTCCGAGAACGGTGTTGATAGGCATGGTGTGGTCCGTTGCCGGTTGTCGGCAATACTGGGCCCTTAGTTGGCGATCGTCAACCTAATGTGGGGTGGAGATGCCGGAAATCGCTTTCGACCAGTTGATTCCGAGCCTCCGCCTCGACGGGCGGACGGCTGTTGTCACCGGTGCCGGAAGGGGTATCGGCCGTGAGACCGCCCGGACCCTGGCCGCGGCCGGAGCCGACGTTCTGGTAACGGACATCGACGAACCCTCGGCGCGAGCCGCCGCCGACTGGATTCGCCGCGAGGGTGGCTCGGCCGAACACCACATCCTCGATGTAACGGACGAGGTCCAGGTGTCGGCGTTCGCCGCCGAGGTTGAGCGGGCCGCGGGAGTGATACAGATTCTGGTCAACAATGCCGGCATCGTCACGATGGCTCCCTTCCTCGAGCTACGGGAGGACGAATTCGACGCGGTGGTGGCAGTGAGCCTGAGGGGGACCTACCTGATGACCAGGGCGCTGCTTCCCGGGATGAGGAGATCGGGTTGGGGTCGGGTGATCTCGCTCTCCTCGATGCTCGGCAAGACACCCGCCCCGTACACGGCCCACTACTCGGCCGCGAAAGCAGCGATCATCAGCTTCACCCAGGCGATCGCCAAGGAAGCTGCCCCTGAAGTGACCGTCAACTGCCTATGCCCGACGAATGTCGTGACCGGCATCATGGACGAAGATTTCGAGTTCTTCGGCGAGAGGGAAGGCATCTCGGCCGAGGAGCTCATGAAGCGCTGGATCGAGGCCATCCCGATGGGCCGGCTCGGCCAACCCCTCGACGTGGCGAGAGCGGTTCTAATCCTGGCCGGCGAGGCAGGAGCGTTCACCACCGGCCAGGCGCTGAACGTGAGCGGCGGCGAAGAGGTGCACTGAGTGGCTGGTGGCTGGTAGACCATTCGCTCTCCTCTGTGCACCATCCACCATTCACCACTCACAGGGAGCGGGTGGTAACGGTGATTTCGACGGGAACGGGTAAGCCTGCGGCTTCGAAGGCCCGCGCGGTGGCCAGCACCGCGGAAGCGGCTGCAGCACCCTGGTCGGCCGCCTGGAGTTTCACGAAGAAGCCGTACCGCTTGTGGCCACGGTGCCGGTATATCTCCAGGCTCACCCGCTCCTCGGATCCGGCTTCGCTCTGGAGAGCTCGGGCGATCCGCATCCCCAGCGGTAGGCTGGCCGCCGGGTCGGGGACTCTCACTTCTGACTGCCAGTTCAGCATTCTGCACAATGTACAGGTGTGGTTCGCCGGTCGGCGACGATCACCTGCTCCATAAGGATCATCGAGCGATAGCGTGGCGTGGACAAACCGAGCCGCAAGATTCAGGGCGGGCCGGGTGGCACCCGCCTGCACCTGATGTGGACGAGAGGGGTAGCCATGCGTCGAGGCATCCGATCACTGATGACCGTTCTGACGGCCGTAGTGGTCGTGGCCGCGGCATGCGGGGATTCGTCCACCGATGACACCATCTCCGACACTACGCACGTCTCGGTGACCGAGCCGGATTCCCAACAGATGAGCGGTGATGTGGCTTCGGGACCGTCCACGACCATCACCTCCACCTATACGACGTCCGCACCCTCGACCACCGCCTCAAAGGCTGATGGCGAACCCGATCCTCCGGCTCCGGATACACCGGAGGAGGAGCTTGAACCGGCAATCTCCAGCACGAGCCCGGACGACGAAGTCGATCGACCATCTCCGGTCCCGGCAGACCTCGACGCTTCGGCGCTCTTATCTGCGGCCAGTGAGGCATCCGTGGGGCAGCCGGTGCGGGGGGAGTTCACGGTCGCCATGTCCCCGGGCACCGACACTGTGCTCGCCTCAGCGACATTCGAGACCGGCGCGGACGGCAACACTGCCATGACCTTCTCCTTCTTCGGTTCCCTCGACATGGAGTTCAGATTCGTGGATGGAGCGGCATACGTTCAGCTTCCACCACTGTTCCTGTCTTCCCTGGGGGTGGAGACAAATGTCCCGGACCCGTGGCTGACCTTGGACGAGGCATCGGCGGCGGAACTGGGAGTCGGTTGCCCGTCGCCACTCTCCTTCCTGGATCCCGAGGGATCGATGTCGGCGTGTGACCCGCTGGGCGATACCGCCATGTTGCTACCGGAGTTTGTCGACGACGCGACCATCGTCGGCCGGGAGACCCTGCGCGGGTTCGAGACAACCGTGATCCGACTCACCCTGTCTGTTCAGGACCTGATCGGCGCCGGCCTGGAATCAATCCCGGACTTGGAGAACGGCGGCGACGATCCTGAAGCCCTCGAGGGGATGTTCCCGGCCGACGCCGAGATCCAGGCCGATATATGGATCGACGACGACCTGCGGATACTCCGCACCGTCATCGACCTCGGCTCGCTCATGGCGGGCCTCGCCGGTTCGGACGGCGAGGGATTCGAGGACATGCCCCGACTCGTGTCGACGACCGACTACTACGACCACGGCGCCGCTATCGTCGTGGAGGCCCCCCTTCCTGAGCAGGTGATCGGCGACCTCGCCGACCTGCAAGGCTCCGGGCCGGACAGTTACTGACCTCTAAGGTCAGTGGTCAACCCGTCCACCCTCGGTAGACGACCAACACCTCACGGACGACGGACAACGGACAACGGGTTGGTGTCTGCTCGCTATCTGCCCCCGGTACGGGCAAGCATCTCCGCGTAGAGGAGCGGGGTGACCAGCGGGTCGAGGACCCGCACCGGGAGTTGCTCCCGGATGTGGCCGAGCAGGCCGGACCACAGCGTGCAGGCGAAGAAGATCACCGACGCGTCATGGTCACGCCAGGCCCTCTCCGCTGCCTGGAGAGCCGAACCCCGAGCCGACGCGGCCATGTCCGCGCGGACCGCAGCCCGCAGCCCGTCAGGGTTCTCGGCCAACAGTCTGCTCACCTCATCCGCTGGCGGATGACCGCTCGGCGCGGAGAACACCCCTGCGAAGATCGAAGATGCCTCGTAACGGTGGATAAGACGGCGAACCCAATTGGCGTCCTGGGGAAGGTTCTCCCCCTCCCCGCTCTCGATACGGGGACACACCACTGCCAGACGGCCTAGGCCCCGGCCGGCCGCGACCGCCGCCTCCATCGGCGCGGTCACCGGGATGCTCACCAGATCCTTGGCATCCTCCAACCCGGGATCGGCGGCGCACCCGATCACGACCGCGTCGAAGCCGTCCCGCTCGGCCTTCTCGACCTGGGCGAGCATCTGGTTGAGGAACAGGGAAGCAGCCGGGAGGAACGCCGTGGGGGGAACACCGGTACCGGCCAGCGAACACACCTCCACCTTGGTGTCGGGTGACGCCACTCCCCCGATCGCCCGCTCGACCATCGGGTCGTACACGTCCACTCCCAGCGGGTTGATAATCAGGATTCGCATGACTGAGGAACCTCCAAGACTCGGCTGCTCGTATCCGGATGCCCGATCGACCGTCCAACCGGGATGGCATCAGACACCATCGTAGAGTCTCCCTCGGCACGGCGTATCGGTGCAACGACGTACCGATGCCTCGTTCTCGGTAGCATCGACCCTCGGTCCGTATCATGATCCCTCATGGCAGAGCCTTCCGGTCCCAGCGTTTCCGAGATCCTCGCTGAACGAGTCAGCCGCTGCCGGCCCGGTGACCTCCCCTCCCGAGCGGTCGACGCGACCAAGACCTTCATCCTCGACACCATTGGTGTGGGTCTCGCGGGGGCCGGGACACCGGAGAGCCGCAGCTTGGTGGAAACGGCCCGGGGATGGGGCGGGCCGGCCGACGCCTCGGTGTGGGGGAGGAACCTGTCTCTTCCCGCGTGGGGCGCCGCCATGGTCAACAGCCACCAGGCCCACTGCCTCGAGTTCGACTGCGTCCACGAGCCGGCGGTGATCCACCCGATGACCGTGGTGCTGCCAGCGGCGGTCGCCGATGTCCAGGCCCGCTCCCGGCACGGGGAGAGCACCTCGGGAGAGGAACTGATCACCGGGGTCGCCCTGGGGGTGGAGGTCGCCGCCGGGCTGGGGACGGCCACCACCACCGCCCTGCGCTTCTTCCGACCCTGCACGAACGGATTGTGGGGGGCCGTGGCGGCCCTGGCGCGCCTGCGGGGTATGAGCCCCGCTATGACGGCCCACGCTCTGGGGATTGCATACGGCCAACTGTCGGGCACTATGCAACCCCACTCGGAAGGCTCCGCGCTCTTGGCGCTGCAGATGGCGTTCAGCGCCCGCAGCGCCCTCACTTCGGTCGACCTGACCGAGGCCGGGCATGCGGGACCCCGGCAGGTCATAGAGGGCGAGTTCGGGTTCTACGGGCTGATCGAAGCCGCGGGAGACACCGACCGGCTGCTCGACGAGTGGACCCGTCCCTGGCGGGTCACCCAGATCTCCCACAAGCCTTTCCCCAGCGGGCGCGCCACCCACTCGGCCATCGACGGGACGCTGAGGCTCCGGCGCCACCACGACCTCCGTGCCGATGAGGTGGAGAGCGTGGTCGTGCATGTCCCGCCGATGATCAAGCATCTGTGCTCCCGGCCGATGGTTGCCGACGCCACCCCCAACTACCTGCGCCTCTGCATTCCCTACCAGATCGCCGGGGCCTTGGTGGACGGGTTCGTCGACCTCACCACGGTCCGCCAGGAGCGACTCGCCGACCCGACCTTCGGCGACCACGCGGCCAAGGTGAAGATCGCGGTCAACGACACAACCGATCCCAACGCCTTCAGTCCCCAGACCGTGACCATCACCCTCAAGGACGGCACCACGCGCTCCCTCACCGTCACCGAGTTGCCCGGCTCGCCGGAAACTCCGCTCAGCCCCGCAGAGCGCGTGAGCAAGTTCGAGTCGTGCGTCGGGTACGGGGCGGAGGGCTGGGACTCCGATCGCACCGAGCGTGTCATCGAGCTGGTGGAGCGGCTGGAGGACCTCGAAGACGTGACGGAGTTGACGGATCTCCTATGAGTTCCACCTTCTTCGAGGCTCTGGACATCCCCCGACTGTTCCGCGAGTACCCGTCGGGCGCCGCCTTCCCCGGCGTGTACCAGGCGATGAGCACCGACGAGTTGCGAGCCATCCAGGAGAGGCGCCTCCTCAGGGTGATGCGCAGGGGTTGGACGACGCCCTTCTACCGCCGGCTCTGGGGTCGGGAGGGGATCGAGCCGGGTGACATCTCCGGACTGGACGACCTCCACCTGCTGCCCGTGTACGACAAGTCCGACATCATGGCAGCCGTGGAGGCCCACCCCCCTTTGGGAGGCATGACGGGGACGGCTGCCAACGCCCGGGGAGGAGGCCCGCCGATGATCCTCCACACCACGAGCGGCACCACCGGAACCCCCCAGCCGCTGATCTTCGGGCCCTGGGGACGGGAGGTGGCCAACCTGCTGGTGGGCAGGATGTACACCTGGCAGGGTCTCGAGGCCGGCGACGTCGTCCACTCCGTGTACGGCCACGGGATGGTCAACGGCGGCCACTACATACGGGAGGCCGTCACCCACTTCACCCCGGCCCTGTTCCTCTCCGCGGGTACCGGGAACGAAACCCCCTCCAGGCACCAGGTCCGCCTCATGAACCGATTCGGCGCCACCGTGCTGGTGGGTTTCGTCGACTACCTCCGACGGCTGGCCGAGGTGGCCGAGCGCGAGGGCTTGGATCCCGGACTCGACATTCCGGTGCGCATGATCATCGGTCACTTGGGAACGGGTGGACGCCGGGAGATCGAGCAGGCCTGGGGTGGCGCGCCGGCCTACGACTGGTACGGGGTTGCCGACACCGGATCGGTGGCGGGCGAGGGCCCGGACCGCGACGGGATGTACGTGTGGGAGGACGCCCACTGCTTGGAGGTGCTGGATCCCGAGAGCGGAGAAGCCACCACCAAAGGAGACATGGTGATCACCTGCCTCTACAAGGAAGACCTGGCCCCGGTCATCAGGTTCAACACCCACGATGTCACCGAGTGGCTGGCCGGATCGGGCGCAGCCGGGCTGGTGTTCCGCCGCATACGGGGATTCTTGGGGCGGTCCGACAACATGGTGAAAGTCAGGGGCGTGAATGTCTATCCGGACTCGCTGGCGGGGTGGATCGCGGTCCAGCCCGGCTGCAACGGCGCCTACTACTGCCGTGTCACCCGTGACCCCTCAGGCCGGGAGGAGTTGACGGTGGTGGTCGAGGGGACCTCGGGGAACACCGACCGCCTGGCTCACGAACTCCGCCTGCTTCTTGGAGTCGTGGTCCACGTGGACCTGCAACCCCCCGGATCAACCGCCATGGTGACCGGTGTGGACCGGCGCCAGAAGCCCATCCGGCTGGTCGACGAGCGCAAGTGATCGCGCGACAGATCAGTCGTCTCGACCGAGGCGAGGTGACCGCCAGACAGCTTGCCGTTGCATGCCTGGCCGAGATCGCCGACCGGGACGCTCACCTGCGGTGCTTCCTCGAAGTCGACCGCGCCGGGGCACTGGACCAGGCGCAGGCCTCGGATCGCCGCAGGAGGGACGGCCGGACACTTGGCCCTCTCGACGGGATCCCCGTCGCGGTCAAAGCCAACCTGGCGGTGGAGGGATTCGCCTGGTCGGGGGGAATTGACGCCCGTTCGGAAATCACGGCGGCGCGGGACGCCCCGGCGGTAGACGCTCTCAGAGCGAGCGGTGCGGTCATCCTGGGAACCACCAACCTCCCCGATGCGGCACTAGGGGCAGTGACCGCCAATCCGTGGTTCGGAGTGTGCCGGAACCCCCGACTCCCCGGCCGTCACGCAGGCGGGTCGAGCGGCGGCTCGGCGGCAGCCGTGGCGGCCGGGATGGCATTGGTCGCCCTCGGGTCGGACACCATGGGATCGGTGAGGATCCCGGCTGCCTGGTGCGGGGTGGCCGGGTGGAAGCCCTCCGAGGGTCTGGTCCCGACGGTGGGACTGCTCCCTCTCTCGGCCCGTCTCGACACGGTCGGCCTGCTGGCCTCGACTGCCGAAGAGCTGATGGTCACCGCGAAGGCCGCGGGGTTCCTGAGCCCCTCCCCGCCCGATCGCCAACCACCGCACCTGCTGGTTCCGGTCGACCTGGTGGAACGAACGGAACCCGGGATACAAGACGTCTTCTGGGGAGCAGTCGCAGAACTCGGATGGAAACCGGAGAAGATCCGTCTCGGTCTCGACCCGACCAGGGTGCGCCTGGCAGGACTTCTGGCCCTCGAGGCCGAGGCGTACCTGTTCTACCGCGAGGCTCTCCATGCAAACCCTCAAGGGTTCTCACCGGAGGCCCGCTCGCTGCTCGAGTACGCGGAGGCCGCCCCGGCCTGGAAGCTGGCGAGGTCCTACCGGATCCTGGATGGGGTGCGCCGACGCATGGCGGAACTGTTAACAACGGCTCAGCACATCCTCGCCCTGCCCACCACTCCGTACCCACCCGTTCGGATCGGCGATCCCGTACCGCCCGAGCTCGCGGATCTGACCGCCTTCGTCAACGCGGTGGGAGGCTGCGCCATCTCGATACCGGTCCTGACCGTCGCCGGAGGGCCCGTGGGACTGCAGCTTGTTGGGCGTCCTCGAGGGGATTGGTTCCTCCTCCGGACCGCCCGAGAGGCCACCGAACGCTTGGCGTCCTAAGGAGTAATTGGTAGTTGGTAGTCGGTGATCGGCGTTGGATCGGGTCGTTTCCGGCCTCGGATGGGCTGTCCCGGTTTCACGTCGCACCGACGCGTGGCCCAACAGAACAGGAGAGGGGGGACCGCAGCAAGGGAGACGGACGTATTCGAGTCACAGCTGTATTGGGCATCGTTGTGTGCCGATGGTTCGGTGTGATCGCTTCAGTCGGATCCCTTGGAAATACCCGTCTAAATCCCAATCCGGCATGGCTCCCCGCTTCGAGGCAGCCCAGCTGTCGGATGGCCCAAGGATCTTGACGGAGGCCCGAGCGCGAACACCGCAACAGAGGGGTTGAACATGTCACCACGGTGTTGCAGACTGCTGGGTAGCCGATGCACCACCGGTCCGAAGGGGCGCCAGCCGGGCCGGGGCGGGATCATGTCGCCGATCCCTCCGAGGGGATGGAGGGACACGCGTCCGAATCACGGAGGTGGTGGTTGGGGGAGGGCCCGCGGGAGAGTTCCCGAAGAGCGATTTTCGCGTTCTCGCCCTACAAATCCGCGTTGATGGGCTCGAACGGCACCGTGGTGATGTGATCGGAACGTTTCCCGAGTATCCAACCTGGTCTTTCTTGTCATTGGGTCCTCGCCCCGGCCGTGGTCCGGCTGACTGCGAGAGTTCAATGGATAGTTAAGGACTTAGCACTCTGTAGCCGGTGTCAGTGTCACACAGGTGCGCTACAACTAGAAACATGAGCAACCGATCGACGTTCCCGCTGTTCGAGGACCACAACGAATCCGGTGCCGGAGCCATGACGTCACCGAATGGTTCACCCGGCGAAGCTACAGCCGGGATCAGCGCTGCGCTCCGAGAGTTGAACCAGGTCGAGATAGGGACGATATCCCGAATCGAGGCAGAGAAGATCCTGCGGCTGCTGAGCCGGACACGGTCGGTCGTCGACTCCTTGATGTGCGACGTGACACGTGTGGTGAGTGACTCGGACTCCCGCACCGACCCCGCGGAGTTCTTGCGTCAGGGAGCGCGGCTAACGACCAGGGAGTCCAAGCGGATGGCGAAGGTGGCTAGTCAGCTGAGCGAGATGCCGAGAGTGAGGGAAGGGTTCGCGTCCGGGGAGATCACCACGGACCACGTCAACGCATTGGCGAACGCCGCCGAGAGAGTCGGCCCTCGAGCAGTCGAAGCCGACAGCAGCCTGATGGAGGCAGCAGACCGGATGCTGCCCGACAGCTTCGACCGGCATGCACGTAGATGGTCCCGCCAGAAGCTGATCGAAGCCGGCATCGACCCACTTGAGCAGCAGCGCAGGGCCAGGGAAGCGCGACTCTGGGTGGACAGGGAGACCGGGCTCGGTGTACTGATGGCCAAACTTCCCCGCCCCCAGTTCGAGCACCTCCGGCAGGCCTTAGAAGCCCACTACCGGGACCGGCTCCGCCAAGACGGCACCGCCGGCCGGGATCCCGACGGGGTCCGCACCCCCAAGCAACGACTGGCCGATGCGGTGTTCGAGTTGCTCACCAACCGCCATGCCAGAACCGCGGAGTCCATCACTCCGCAAGCCGGGATCAAGGCCAAGGCCTCCACCCAGCTCATCCTCGTGGCCCCGTACGGTGTAGTTGACGGCACCAACCCCCGCGGCCAAGTCGAGGTCATCGGCGTGGGGCCCGTACCCCGCCACATCCTGGCAACACTCACCCCCGACACAGAACTAGCCGGAATGATCTTCGACCGGCGGGGACGGCCCCTCTGGCTCGGTCGCAACCAACGCCTAGCCAACGCGGCCCAGCGCCTCGCGGTGGCCGTCCGTGACGGCGGATGCTTCGAATGCGGTGCCCCCATGCACCAATGTGAACTCCACCATATCCGGGAGTGGCACCGCGACGGTGGACCCACCGACGTCGACAACCTCGTCGCTGTCTGCCGACGGCACCACAGGTGGCTCGAAGCCGAGAACCTGGCAGTAGTACGGACCGGTGCCGGACACGAGGCCCGACCGCGACACGGACCCAGCCCCTAGGAGAACAGGGCGGCACCCGCCGGCTAACCGCTGCCCGGGTACGTCTAACGGAGGATCGAAAACCGTTGAGGGTCACGGTGGATGCTGATAGCGCAGGCGCGAGAGCGCATCGGTCGGTTCCGGTAACAACAGGACCTGGGCACCGCGTGTACCGATCGTCTACACCAGCCGGGAGGCCTTCCTCCAGATCAGCGGTAACGGAACTGCGGCGACCGTCGGTCGAAGAAGGCGGTCAGGCCTTCCACGTGGTCCTCACCCTCCAAGGCCCGGACTGCCAGACCCACGGTCTCCTCGTTCTCCTCGGTGAGTCCGTCTTCGATGAGATGGATGATCCGCTTGGTCGCTCGCACCGAGAACTGGGACACAGAAGCGACTTTGGCGGACAGTTCATCGACCTCGCCATCCAGTTGCTCCGGTTCGACCAAGCGGTCGAGCAGACCGATTCGCTCTGCTTCGGTGGCGTCGAATACCTCCCCTGTGTACAGAAGTCGCTTAGCCTCCGACCCACCGACCAGCCGCACGAGTTCCACCGTACCGGGGAAGGTATAGACCATCCCCATTCGAGCGGGCGAGACAGAGAAGTAGGCAGTCGTGTCTGCCATCCGGAAGTCTGAGGCGAGGGCGAGAGCTACCCCACCCCCGAAACACGCTCCTCTGATGGCGCTAATCGCAGGTTTCGCCATCTCCCTCACCGCGACCAAAGCCCCCGAGACCAGTTCTCGGCTGCGATCGCCGCGCTCCGGGTCGCCGATGTGCCGCCGGTACTCGTTGACATCGGCGCCGGCGGAGAAAGCATCTGCTGTCGAACCCCGGATCACGAGCACTTTCGCCTGCGGATCGGCATCGACTGCCGCCACCAGTTCCGGAATCTGGCCCCACATGGCATCCGTGATGCAGTTCTTCTTCCGGGGACGGTTGATCACCAGCGTGGCAACGTCTCCGGATCTGGATACGTACAAGGGTCCATCCACGCCCCCAGGCTATATAACCTCCACCTTCCATGAGTGCTCACACCACCTACCGCTGGCCGCAAGGAGCTTCGCTGGCGCTCTCTGTGGTCGTCAACGTGGAGGAGGGCGCGGAGATGTCGGTGCTGGACGGCGACAGGGGCCCGGAGCCGGTTGACGAGATGGGCATCGTGCTCAAGCGACCGATCCGCAACCGCGCCAACGAGAGCAACTACCGCTACGGACTGCAGGAAGGCTTCCGCCGGGTGGCGCAGGCACTGGACGAGCGCGCAATACCGGCCACATGGACAGCCGCGGCCCTGGCGCTGGAGCGGGCGCCGGAGGTCGCCCGGTTCATCGCAGGACGCGGTGACGAAGCCGCCAGCCACGGCTACCGCTGGTCTCACCAGTTCCGCATGGACGAGACGGAGGAGCGGGAGTTCATCCGCGGCGCCGTGCGCTCGATCACCCGTACAACGGGCAGGCGCCCGGTAGGTCATCTGTCCCGGTATCTGGTCAGCGACAACACCCGGCGGATCCTTGCCGAGGAGGGCTTCCTGTACCACATGGACGACTACTCGAGGGACGAACCGTTCTGGGAACTGGTCGACGGACGGCCTTTGGTGATCATGCCCTACGCGCTCGACACCAACGACATGAAGATGTGGGCGGAACCCTCCTATACGCCTCGCCAGTGGCTGGACTACGCCATCGACACCTTCGAGTGCCTGCACGCGGAAGGCGCCGATCGACCACGGATGATGTCACTGGGGCTGCACCTGCGCGTGATTGGTCGTCCCGGAAGGATCCGGGCACTCCACCGCCTCCTCGAACATGTGGAGTCCAGAGGCGACGTATGGATAGCCACCCGCCGTGAGATCGCCGAGCATTTCGCGTCCAGGGTTCCGCCGCCCGCGTCCTAGCTACCCGAGTTCTGTTCCGCTGCGTTCCGAGACCTGCAAGGGGGTTGACAGTGTCACAGGCCTACCGCACACTGTGGGTAGCCGCAAGCACCGCCCGTTCGTTTCCGACGTCGAACGGATGGCCGGGATCAATACGCCGCCGTCGACCCTCCCAGGGGGGTAAGGCGCGGCCCGGAGCCGAGGAGGTGGCGGTGGGGGTGGGCCCTCGACAGCGTTACGGTCGGGCGTTTTTCGCGTTCTTGGTTGGTATGGCCTCTTGGTGGAACTACCGCGATCCCGAACAGCTGTTGCTCGGGTCACTCCCCGGTTCCCAAAGCTGCTAAACGCTCCCAGCGGAGGCAGGCACCCTCGGTCCCGTCGTTGCGCCCCGTGAATCTGTCTCTCTCCGTGTTCAGCGAAGCCCATCCGCTGAAGACCCAGGGCGTCGCTCTATGGAGCCTGCGTACGGCCCGCGGGTAGCCTACGCCAGGTGGCCGCTCCGGATACCGACCTGGGAACACCGCCGACCGCGGCAAGCCTTCAGCGGGCGCCCAAAGTGCTGCTCCACGACCATCTCGACGGCGGTCTGCGGCCGTCCACGATCGTGGAACTCGCCGAAGCGACCGGCTACAGGGACCTGCCGACCCACGACCCCGAGGCACTGGCGGCGCACCTACGCGCCGGGGCCCGGAGGCGCAGTCTCGAGTTGTATCTGGAGATGTTCCGGCACACCTTCGGCGTCATGCAGACCGATCGAGCCCTGTATCGGGTGGCGGCCGAGTGCGCCGAGGATCTCGCGGCTGACGGGGTGGTCTATGCGGAGGTGCGCTTCGCTCCCGAACTACACCGTGCCGGAGGGCTGTCGCTCGACCAGGCCATAGAGGCCGTCACGTCGGGTTTCCGCGACGGGAGTGAGGGACGGGGCATCCGTGTCGGCACGCTCGTGACGGCCATGCGCACCGGTATCCGGAGCCTGGACGCCGCCGAAGCGGCTATCCGGAACCGGGATCGGGGAGTCGTCGGTTTCGACATCGCCGGAGCGGAAGCCGGATACCCGCCATCGCAGCATCTCGCCGCCTTCCAACTGCTGCGCCGGGCACGGTTTCCCTTCACTATCCACGCGGGCGAGGCCTACGGCCTCGCTTCCATCAGAGATGCCGTCCATGGATGCGGGGCCGACCGTATCGGCCACGGCATCCGCATCGTCGACGACATGGGAAACGACTGGAGCCTTGGACCTCTCGCCCGTCACGTGCGTGACACGGCGATCCCTCTAGAGCAGTGCCCGACCTCGAACGTTCACATCGGGGCCGTCGGCGCCATCTCCACCCATCCGGTCGGACGCCTCCTCGATCTCGGCTTCCGGGTGACCGTCAACACGGACAACCGGCTGATGAGCGGCACCTTCCTCACGAGAGAACTGGATCGCTGCCGCGCCGCCTTCGGGTGGTCATGGGACGAAGTGCGACAGCTGACCGTCAACGCAATCGAAGGAGCCTTCCTGCCTGCGGACGAACGCCGGGAGATCGTCACCGGAGTAATAGAGCCGTGGTACGCGTCGCGGGCCGGATGACCGGTCGGCGGGTCGGCCGCCGGGGAAGTCGCTCAGGGAATGGCGCGTAACTCCGGCCCATCCGCCTTCAGGCGCCGCTCCCGATGTTCCGCCAGCAGTTGCTCGGCGGACGCCTGGACCATGTGGTAGGACTCGGCGTCGGTCGGGAACCCGCCGGCCCGGACGTCGGAGATCCATTCGGTGATCGCTCCCGTTGCCTCATCCGCCAAGTCCGCATAGCGCCTGACGAACTTCGGGTAGTGACCGAAGTTGAAGCCGAGAAGGTCATGCATGACCAGCACCTGGCCATCGGTGTGGGGTCCGGCGCCTATACCGATGGTCGGTGCCGACACCTCCTCCGTGATGACCTGGGCGAGGGTTACCGGAACACCCTCGAGCACCAGAGCGAACACCCCGGCCGCGTCGAGCGCCCTCGCGTCGCCGACCAACCTCCGAGCATCGTCCAGCCCCCTACCCATGACCCGGTAACCGCCCATCGAGTGGACGGACTGCGGGGTCAGGCCGATGTGTCCCATCACCGGGATCTCGGCGGAGCGGATCTTGTGAATCATCTCCACCCGCTCTGCTCCCCCCTCCAGCTTGACCGCCTCGGCGCCTCCTTCCCTTACCAGCCGGGCCGCGTTGTGCAGGGTCTCGTCCGGATTGACGTGAAAGCTCATCCACGGCATATCGCCGATCAGCAGCGCTCTCGGCCGCGATCGGGCCACCGCCGCCGTGTGGTGGATCATGTCGTCCAGGGTCACCTCGTTGGTGGTCTCGTATCCGAGGACCACGTTGGCGACCGAGTCTCCCACCAGGATCATGTCGGCCCCGGCCTGATCGGCGACCTTGCCGCCGGGGAAGTCGTAGGCGGTCACCATGGTGAGCTTCTGCCCGCCCTTCCGGGCCTGAACCGCGGGTGCGGTGACCTTCTTGGCGGCAGCACCGGGCGTGTGGTTCGACGTCGAGTTCGACATAGCTGCTCCGTTTCTCCCCACCGTCGAGGTTGGGGGACACCTCCCGGCCTTGGCCGGAGAGCAAATCGGTCCTGTCGATCCGCCGCCGGAACTCACCCGCCTAAAGAAAGGTCGCGCGTCTCCGGCACGGAGTTATCCGCAAGTGTAGTGCCCGGCCTGGCCCCCCTACCAGCCTCGGGCGATCCACTCGGGCAGGTCGGGACGTTCTTTCCCGATCGTGGTGGCCGTCGGACCGTGCCCCGGATAGACCTCGGTTGCGTCATCGAGGGCGAGGAGCCGCTCCTTGATGCTCTTGATGATGGTGTCGAAGTCGCCGCCTTCGTACTGGGTGGCGCCGGGACCACCCGGAAAGAGCGTATCCCCCGAGAAGAGCACTCCGGGGCTGAGGAAGGACACCGAACCCGGAGTGTGACCCGGCGTATGCATGGTCAGAAGGCTTGTCTCCCCCAAGGGGATCACCTCCCCGTCCGCCAGAGCGGTCGGAGCGACCGGGGTGGTTCGAGCCGCCAACTCGTAGTCGGCCGGATGAAGCAGGAAAGGTACGCCGAGGGCCTCTACCACAGGAGCCACGGCCCGCAGATGGTCGTAGTGCCCATGCGTGGTGAGCAAGGCCTCGACCTCCACTCCGTCGGTCAACTCGAAGACGCGGTCGGGCTCGGCGGCGGCGTCGATTATCACGCCTCTTCCCGTCTGAGCGCAAGCCACCACGAAGGCGTTGTTGTCGTACTCCCCTACCAAGGCCGCCTTGGTCAGGATGGTGCCGTTATCGAAGGTCCAACTCATAGTGCCCCCACTCTAGGAGGGTCGGTTACCGGTTGGCCGGTGGCCGTTGCTGCTGCGGTCTCTCCGTCACAACACTCGGCCTGGTTGAGCCCGAACATCGGACAGGCCCCGTCGAGGCAAGCCCCGTGGCCATGGACGTAAGCGAGCGCGCCGGCGCACCAGGAACAATTCAAGGACCACCTCCTTCTCCCGCCCGACCGAGCTCCTCCGCAACGCTACTCGCAGACATCGTGCGAGGAGTGCATATCCACCTTGCGCGGAACGAGTAGTGGAAGGGATAAACTTGATAGGCTCCGACTTAGATTTTATGGCATAATTGACTAGTGATCGGTGTTTGAACAAGTAGAGAACGAATCGGATCTGGAGGACACAGGTAGTCGGCGGAGCGCGCAGTCGAATCCCCGCCAGCCACCAGCCACCAGCCACCAGCCACCAGCCACCAAGAGGGGACAGCCAGCGGATGGACGCAAGCAGGTTCACACAGAAGTCACAGCAGGCACTGGTATCGGCCAGGGATCTGGCAGAGGCGAGCAACCACCCGTCGGTCGAGCCCGCCCACCTGCTGCTGGCCATGCTCGGACAGCCCGACACCATCGCTCTTCCCCTGCTCGCCAGGCTCGAAGTGGTTCCCGCTCACCTGCGCCAGCAGGCCGCCAGCCTCGCCGACTCGCTCCCGAGAGCATTCGGAGCGGGGGAGACCGGTTACTCGCGCGACACGCTCCGCGTGCTTGAGGCAGCCCAGAAGGAGATGGACGCCGCTGGCGACACCTACACCTCCGTCGAACACCTGCTGCTTGCTATCGCCGCCTCCAAGACCCAGGCGGGGGAACTCCTTCGGGATGCGGGCATCACCCGGCAAGCCATCATCGACGTGCTGGGCGAGGTGAGAGGGGCCCGGAGGATCACCACCGACAATCCGGAGGCAACGCAAGGAACTCTCGAACAGTACGGGCGCGACCTGGTGGCCCTGGCCGCCGAAGGAAAGCTGGACCCGGTGATCGGACGGGACGACGAGATCCGGAGGATGATCCAGGTGCTCAGCCGTCGCACGAAGAACAATCCGGTGCTCATCGGCGAACCGGGCGTCGGCAAGACCGCCATCGCCGAGGGGCTCGCCCTACGGATCCTCGACGGCGACGTGCCCGAAGGCCTGAAGAACAAGCAAATCGTGACCCTCGACCTCGGGGCCATGGTGGCGGGCACCAAGTACCGGGGGGAGTTCGAGGAACGCATGAAAGCCACCCTCGACGACATCAAGGCCGCCGAAGGGCGGATCATCACCTTCATCGACGAGATGCACACCATCGTGGGTGCGGGGGCCGCCGAGGGCTCGATGGACGCCTCCAACATGCTCAAACCCCTTCTCGCCAGAGGAGAACTGAGGATGATCGGCGCCACCACCCTCGACGAGTACCGAAAGCACATCGAGAAGGACGCCGCTCTGGAACGTAGATTCCAGCCTGTGATGGTGGAGCCTCCGACCATCGACGAGACAGTGGGCATCCTGCGCGGGCTGAAGGAGCGCTACGAGGTACATCATGGCGTGCGCATAACCGACGGGGCCCTCATAGCCGCGGCGGTGCTCTCCGACCGCTACATCACCGCGCGTCATCTTCCCGACAAGGCCATCGACCTCATGGACGAGGCGGGCTCCCGCCTCCGGATCGAGATCGACTCGATGCCCGAGGAGATCGACACCCTGACGCGGCGCCTCCGGCAGCTCGAGATCGAGGCCAACGCTCTGCAGAACGAGCCCGACGATGGTGCCAGGGCGCGCCTGTCGGCGGTCCGCGAGGAGATGGCCGAGGTCACCGAGGAACTCGACCGCTTGTCGACCCACTGGCAGCACGAGAAGGATCAGATCGATGCGATCCGGACCACCAAGCAGAAGATCGAGGACGCCAGAGTCGAGTCGGAGCGCGCCACCCGGGCCGGTGACCTCCAGCGGGCGGCCGAACTCCAGTACGGGGTGCTACCAGGGCTGGATTCCGAGATGGCGGCTCGGGAGCAGGAATTGGCCGAACTGCAGTCCGTGATGACCATGCTCAGCGAGGAGGTGACCGACGAGGACGTCGCCTCGGTCGTGTGCCGCTGGACCGGGATCCCAGTCTCCCGCCTGATGGAGAGCGAGATGGCCAAGCTCGTTCGGCTCGAGGACCACCTGCACCGGCGGGTTGTGGGCCAGGATGCCGGAGTCGCGGCGGTTGCGGGCGCCATCCGCCGCAGCCGGGCCGGGTTGGCTGACCCCAACCGTCCGATCGGTTCGTTCCTGTTCCTGGGTCCCACCGGCGTGGGCAAGACGGAGTTGGCCAAGGCGCTGGCGGTCTTCATGTTCGACGACGAGCGGGCGATGGTGCGCTTGGACATGTCCGAATACATGGAGAAGCACTCGGTGAGCCGCCTGCTGGGCGCCCCTCCTGGCTACGTCGGCTACGACGAGGGCGGCCAACTCACCGAGGCTGTCCGCCGGCGGCCCTACGCTGTGATCCTACTCGACGAGGTTGAGAAGGCCCACGCGGACGTCTTCGGCGCGCTGCTCCAGGTCCTCGACGATGGCAGGCTGACCGACGGCCAGGGTCGCACGGTCGACTTCAGCAATTCGATACTCATCATGACCTCCAACCTGGGGTCCGAGATGATCGCCCCCGACTTGCCCCAGGAAGCAATCCGGAACCGGGTGATGGGGGTGGTCGGGCGGCACTTCCGACCGGAGTTCCTCAACCGGATCGACGACATAATCGTCTTCTCCCGGCTCACCGAGGACGACCTTCGCCAGATCGTCGATATCCAGTTCGCCAGGCTCGCGGAACGCGTCAGCGGTCAGGGCATCGAGCTGGAGTTGACCGATGCGGCGGGGCGATGGCTCGCGACGGAGGGCTACGACCCGGCATACGGGGCCAGGCCGCTCAAACGCCTACTCCAGACCGCGCTGCTCGATCCGCTGGCACTCGGATTGCTCGACGGGCGGTTCAGGGCAGGGGACACGGTCACCGTCGCCACAGACGACCGGGGCCTCTCGCTGGAGCGCGGCCAATGGCCCGTGGCCAACTGCCGGTAGTTCGGTTGCCCGTTGTCCGTTGTTGCTTGCCAGTACCAGAGACGGTGCGCCGCCTTGGCGTATTCGGCTCCGCCGACATCCTGATGGCAGGCCGGGAAACCTAGTGCAGAGGACGAACGAGTCAAGGGTGCGTCTCTGGGCGGTGTTGATGGTGATGACCGCACTCCTCACAGTTTCCTGCAGAAGTGCGGAACCCAGGAGCGACCTCGAGTACCTGGTCTGGGAGGTGTGCCGCCAGATCAGAGCCGAAGGAGTGACAGCCGACCAGGTAGCCGGCATCCTTCATGACGCCACGCGACACGGACCGGTGATGGAACTGATCGAGGCCGAGTGCGGCGACGACATTACCGACATCTACTCCCCCGATCCTTGACCGTGGGTCGGGGGCTGATCGGACAACGGACAACCGACAACGGGTACTACAGCCGATCCCGTAACCAGGCGAGATCGGCTCGGTGCTGATCGGCACCGCCGGGAGTCTCGATGATCAGGGGGGCGCCGGCTTCCTTCACTACCTCCACGAGCAGATCACCGGGAACGTGCCCCTGGCCCAGGTTGGCGTGACGATCCCGCCGAGCGTCGAACCGATCACGGGAGTCGTTCAGGTGGAGGAGGTCGATACGGCCGGTCGCCTCGAGAACCCGCCCGACGAGGCCTTCGAGCCGTTCGCCACCCGCCCAAGCGTGGCACGTGTCGAGGCAGAAACCGGGATCGAGGTCTCCGATCACGTCCCAGAGTCCGGCCAGGTGTTCCAACCTACGGGCCTGCGCGTTGTCGCCCGAGGCCGTGTTCTCGATCAGGATTGGAATGTCGGTCTCGAGCATCGCCAGGGCCTTGCGCCAGCGCGGGAACCCGTCCTGCACCCGCTCGTCCTTGGTCACATGTCCCCCGTGGACGATGATCCCGGCCGCGCCTATCTGTTCGGCGCCCTCCACCGTGTTGGCGAGGATCTTGCGGCTCGGGATGCGGATACGGTTGTTCCGGTTGACGACGTTGACCAGATACGGCGCGTGTACGTAGATGTCGACGCCGGAGCTACGGAGCTGGGAGGCATCGGTTCGGGGTGGAGGCTTCTTCCACGACTGGGGATTGCCGAGGAAGAACTGGACGGCGCCGACCCCCCGAGCCTCGGCCTCGGCCAGCGGATCGGCGGAGGGAACATGGGCGCCCAGAGTGATCACGCCGAGTGGCCTTCCGTGTGCTCGGCCCCGGCCGGGACTGCTTTCCCCTCCTCCGCCTCGGTGGCCGGATCCCGGTCCGTGCGGACCCAACCGGCTGCGTCTTGGAGTTCGGCCTGCTCTCCGGACGGCCCTGCATGCGCCATCCGCACCTCTCGCAGATGCTCGGCCACCCCGGCCGGGTCGACGGCCCATCCCTCCGCCGAGACCGAGAGGATTCCCCCGTCCAACCATCGCGCTCCCCACGGCCGCCCGGGAAACAGTCTCGCGTCCTCCACCCCGACCAGCAGGACGGGAAAAGCTCCGAAATCGTCCGAACCCTCCCGGGTCTCCACCTCCCCGACCTGACCCCAAGGAATCAGGGTCAGCCGCCCCAGGGGACCTCCCAGAGGGAGGTGAAGACCTTCTGCGTCCGCTCGGATGACCTGCCGCCGCCCGACGAGGCGGAAGACCATCCACACCAGAAGCGCCCCGCCGACGATCAGAAAGACCCAGGCCCAGGCGAGGTCACGGCTCTCGAATGCCGGCGGCTCCTTGTTCGGGTACAGCAGGTCCAGGATGCGGGGAACGGGGGTCCATCCGAACAGGACGCCCCCACCCTGCAGAACCATGATCAACCCCACCAGGGACAGATACCAGCGGGCCGGGAGTCGGGACCGCGGCGTTACCTCGTACTCGCTCAAGCAGGGCTCCCCGGTCGATCCTCGCTGAGGCCCAGGTCCTCCGGAGTCAGAACTGCCGTGTAAGGGATCCCCTGTGCCGAGATCAGCCGCCCGGCCTCCCCGCGCGACCCGTCCGCCAGGACCAACACCTGCACGATGTGGAGACTCTCGCTTTCGGCCACCCCGATGGCCTCCAGGAGGGTTCCTTCCTTTGTCACGGTGTCCTCCAGCATCACGATCCGGTCACCTGCCCGAACCGGCCCACGAGACGACCCCCCGTCCCGTGATCCTCGGCGGCTTTGCGGATCGAGAAAGCCTTGAGTGGCATGCCCTGGCCCACGGCGCGGATCGCGGTGGCGACCGCTATGGGACCCGCTCCCATGGTCATCCCTCCCACCGCGTCTGCTTCCACCGGTTGTTCCGATATCGCAGCGCCGACCAGGCGGGCGCCCTCGCCGTTGAAGGTGGTCTGGCGAGCTTCGACGTACCGGTCGCTCACCTTCCCCCGACCGCAGCACGAAGGGCCCATCCGTCCTGACGCCGTTGGTTCGGAGGTGATGGGCGACGGCTGCCTGATCGGCGGAGAGGGTCACAGGATCAGGTTACCAAGGTGGTGGCTTGTGGCTTGTGGAGCACACCGCGAAACACGAATCGCCGGTCAGCGCCCGAAGCGGCGGTCGGCGGCCGAGTAATCTCTCAAAGCCCGGATGAAGTCCACCCGCCGGAAGGCGGGCCAGTACACATCCACGAATGCATACTCGGCATAGGCCGCCTGCCATAGAAGGAACCCCGAGAGCCGTGACTCGCCCGACGTCCGGATAACGAGGTCGGCGTCCGGCTGGTCGGGTTCATAGAGATGGGCGGCGATGGCCTGCGCATCGACGTGCTTCGCCATGTCGTCGGCAGAGACCCCGCGTGCTGCCATACCCTCCACGAGATCCCGGCATGCGTCGACTATCTCCTGCCGGCCTCCGTAACCCATGGCGATGGTCAACTGCCGCGAGCCTGACTTCGTTGCCTCGATCGCCTGCTTGGCGCTGCTGACCAGCCGGGCCGGAAGCAGATCGCGGCTCCCGATGACGTTGAGTTGGTAGCCGAGGCGACCGGCGTGAGCGGGAACCCGTTCGAACATCTCGCGTAGGGTGTCGAAGTACGGCTCGATCTGCTCCGCCGGTCGATCCAGGTTCTCAGTCGACAGCACCCAGGCGGTGATCAGCGGAATGGGCAACTCGGCCGCCCATCCGAGGAACTCCTCGAACCTGCGCATCCCGCTCCGGTAGCTGTCCGTATAGGTGTCGAGACCCTCGGCGCGGGCATAGCGGCGGTGGCCGTCGAGGATGATGCCTATGTGCCGGGGCAGGCGTCGAAGATCCAGGTGGCGGAGGAGGCGACGTTCGTAGAGACGGTACAGCGGTACGGTCAGTCTCGGTTTGCGCGCCGCTTGCTCCATAATCTCCCTCAGAGCGACCGTGGATCCACAGGTAGTTGGATGCCGAGCCGAATGTTAGCCTTCGCCCGGGATCGGCTCCGGCGGTCATCCGCCCGGCGTTGCGCCCAACTGCTGAAACCTCCTCACCCCATCGGCATCGACCATGAATCTGCTCGCAGGCTATATCCACCAAGATGCCGTGGCGCTCGGCGCTCTGATCCGCTCGGGGGATCTTCACCCGAGGGAGGTGGTGGAGGCGGCCGTTGACCGGATAGGACGGTACGACAGCGACATCAACGCCGTCTCATGGCGTCGCTTCGAGATGGCGTTGGAGGAGGCCGAGCGTCCCCTTCCCCGCTCACCGGTGTCGGGTGTTCCGTTCCTCCTCAAGGACCTCTCTCAGTCACTCGAGGATGCGCCGCACACGCTGGCGTGCCGGATGCGCGCGGGCGTGGTCGCCGACTACGACTCGGCGCTGGTGGCCCGTTACAAAGCCGCGGGCCTGCTGATCGTCGGACAGACCACCTCGCCCGAGTTCGGGGCATCCCCCGAGACCCGCTCCTCGCTCTTCGGGATCACGCGCAATCCATGGGATCTGGAACGCTCACCGGGAGGGTCCAGCGGGGGATCGGCGGCCGCCGTGGCCGCCCGGTACCTACCGGCGGCGCACGCCAGTGACGGAGGCGGCTCGATCCGCATTCCCGCCTCCATGTGCGGCTTGGTCGGCCTCAAACCGACCCGGGGCCGCACCCCCAAGGGGCCGGACGCTGCCGAAGGGTGGTTCGGACTGTCCGTCGAACATGCCGTGACGCGAACGGTCCGCGACAGCGCTGCGCTGCTCGATGTCTCACAGGGACCGGATCCGGGAGCACCCTATTACCCGCCTCCCCCGGAGCGGCCCTACCTTGCGGAAGTCACGCGCCGTCCCGGTTCCCTCAGGATCGCTATCTCGACGGAACCAATGCTCTCCGATCACATGGACATCCAATGCGTACGGGCGGCCGAGACCACGGCCGGGATGCTCGAAGAACTCGGTCACCGGGTCACCGAGGCCCGCCCGGAAGTCGACAGCGCCCTGATCAAGGAAGCCTTCTGGACCATGATCGCCGCCGACATGGCATGCACCATCGACGCGGCCGCCCGTGCCGCCGGGCGGAGGCCCTCGGAGGATCGGTTCGAGACCGCGTCGTGGCTCATCGGCCTGGTCGGTCGACGCGTGACCGCCGGCGACTTCATCACCGCCCTCGAGTACATCCGCAACGTGGGACGGTCCACCGCTCCTTTCTTCGACACCTACGACGTGTTCGTGGAGCCCACGATCGCCCGCCGCCCATGGAAGAGCGGCACCTTGTACCCCGCTTTCAACAAGCGGATGGCCAAGGCGGTCATTCGGCTTGGGGGACGCCGCAAGGCTCTGAGTGCCATCGCCAGACAGGGTGAGCCGGCTTTCCGGGCGGTACCCAACACCGCCCTATGGAACGTCACCGGCCAGCCGTCCATGTCGCTACCGCTCCACTGGGACGGCGGCCTGCCCATCGGTGTGCAGTTCACCACCCGTTATGCCGACGAAGCCCTCCTATTCCGACTGGCTGCTCAACTCGAGCGGGCCTGCCCGTGGATAGATCGCCTCCCTCCGATCCTCGCCTAGTCGGATAATGGATCCGGACACTCGGGGCAGCCGACCTGCCCATCCGGGTGCCCGCCAGCCGAGAACGCGAAAAACATCCGAGAGCTTCCCCTGCGGGCCCTCCCCCAACCGCCACCTCCGAGGCTCGAAGCGCGACACCCTATCCCCCTGCGGGGTCGGATTCGACGATGTGATCCCGCCACGGTCCGATCGACGCCGGAAGGGACCGATGGTGCTTGCGATTGCCTCCAGTGTGCGGTGCGGGTGTGACACTGTCAACCCCTTTGGGTGGCGGCGACAGCCCGGCATTGAACCAGCGCGGTCGGCGCGCGTCCTCCGAGCATCCAGGTCTGGGAATCGGACGTGCCGGAGCCCGGTTACCGGGAAGCTACCGCGCAGCCAGGTAGGGCACCCGTGGTGCGTCGGCGCAGAGAGCCTCGACCTGTTCGGGATCGGTCGGCACGTCGGCCGTCAGATTGTCGTGGCCGGCTTCGGTGATAACGATGTCGTCCTCGATCCGGATGCCGATTCCTCGAAAGGCCTCCGGCACGCGATGCTTCACGGTGGGTGCAGCCTCTCGCTCCCGCTTCTCGATTTCCCTGGCCTTCGCGGCACCGAGCAGCATCCGCCGCTCGGTCCACCCGTCAAGGTCGTACTCGAGCATCGGCAACTCGATCTCGGCCCTCTCCGGGTCCACATAGATTCCCGGCTCCACCGTGAACGCCATGCCCGGGGCGAGGGGTCGGGGTTCGCCTTCGACTCCGTACGCACCGGCGTCGTGCACGTCCATGCCCAACCAGTGTCCGGTGCCGTGCATGAAGTACTCGCGGTAGTGGTGCATACGGACCGCGTCCTCGGTCGTTCCCGGCAGCAGGCCGAGGTCGACCAACCCCTCGGCGATGGTCGCCACCGCTTGCTCGTGCAGCCTCTTCATGGTGGATCCCGGTCCGGCCAGCGCCAACGCGGCATGCTGAGCCCTCAACACGACCTCGTAGAGTTCTCGCTGGGGACCGCTGAACACGCCGGATGCCGGGAACGTGCGGGTGATGTCCGCGGAGAAGTACCCGTACTCGGCTCCTGCGTCGATCAGCACCAGATCCCCCTTTTCGATCCTGCGGTCGTTCTCCGTGTAGTGCAGGATGCAGGCGTTGGCACCCGACGCCACGATGGACGGGTAACCATCGCGGCGGGCTCCCCGAGCCCGGAAGGCGTACTCCAGGGCGGCTTGGACCTGGTATTCGTACCGGCCCGGCCGGGTAAAGCGCATCGCCTCCGCATGGCCCTCGGCCGTGATCTCGCACGCGACCCTCAGCCGTTCGACCTCCTCCACGGTCTTGTGCAAGCGCAGGTCGCCCAGTAGCGGCGAGGCATCACGTACCTCGGTGGGTACGACCCTGCCGTACCGGTTTGCCAACCCTCCCAGCGAGCGAACCATCGTCATCACCCGCCGGTGGAACGCAGCATGGCCGAACGGCAGGTAGACGACCCGGCGTCCCAGCAGCCTCCTGCGCAGGATCCCATCGAGTTCCGACAACGGGTGGGAGGCGTCGGCGTCGAAGCGCTCCTTAGCCCCATCCACACCGGCCCTGCGGCCGTCCCAGATCTCCCGCTCCCGATCTCGTGGCCGGACGAACAGCACGTACTGCTCGGCGCGGGCGGACGGATCGAGCAGCATCACGGCGTCCGGCTCGTCGAACCCGGTCAGGTAGTAGAAGGCCGAGTCCTGGCGAAACGGATGCTCCACATCGTTGTTCCGGATCGTCTCCGCGGCGGCCGGCACCAAAGCTATGCCATCGTCCACCAGCGCAGCGAACCCGGCCCGGCGCTTTGCATGCAGCACTCGATCGGGGTGGACCTGGCCGGACCGGCTCTCTGTCATCGTGCAGAAGGCTAACCGGGCTGGCGATCCCTTACCTTCGCGCATCCGGGTGCCCGGGGCGACGAGGTCTCGAAGCGGGGCTGAAGACTGTCAGCAGGCCGGATACCAACCGGCGATCGCGGTTCCGATGAGGTCCGGGGAATCCTCCTGGATGAAGTGGATTCCTGGGACGGTGACCTCGGTCTGGTTGGGCCAGGATCGACATAACTCGCGAGCTCGGCCCACCAGGATCGAACCCGGGTCGGCGTTGATGAACAGCTTCGGCACGTCCCATCCCGCCAGCCTCGCCGAGTAGTCCTCGACCAGCGCATGGACATCGGCCGGGTGACCTCCGAGAGGGATCTCCCGCGGCCACGTGAGCATGGGCCGGCGATCCTCCCCCGGCTCCAGGAAGGGACGGCGATACTCGTCCATCTCGCCCGGCGTCAAGTCCCGGAGTATCGAGGCGGGGAGGATCCGCTCCACGAACACGTTCTTCTCCAGGACGATCTGCTCACCCGCCTCCGAGCGCATGGCCCGGAAGATGGGACGGGCGGCCTCCGGCCAGTCCTCCCAGGTAACAGGGGTGACGATCGCCTCCATGTAGACGATGCCCCTGACGGAGTCGGGATGCCGGACAGCCCAGTCGAAGGCCAGGACCGATCCCCAGTCGTGTCCGACCAGCGTGACCCCGTCTCGCACATCCAGCAACCGGAGCAGTTCATCGAGATACCCACGGTGTTGGACGTACCGGTAGGCGTCCGGCCCGGACTCGCCGAGCTTGGCCGAATCGCCCATCCCGATCAGGTCGGGAACGATGCAGCGACCCAGGCCGGCGACATGGGGGATGACCCCGCGCCACAGATGGGACGACGTCGGGTTGCCGTGCAGGAACACGATCGGGTCGCCCGTTCCGATCTCCACGTATGCCATATCCAGATCGAACACGCGGCGGGTCCGCTTTTGGAGACCCATGACATGATCCTCCTTGTCCCTGATCGCCTCAGGTCAACGCGAGCGCTTACGGGAAGCTCCTACCTGCATGTCGCCCGGACGGCCGGACGCGACCACCTGGTCAGCCCTCAAACCCCACTTTCTTGTGGGATCCGTCGCAGAGGGGCTTGTTGGAGGAGTGGCCGCACCGGCACAGGGTCACCCGGTTGCGGGTCTCGAACGGCTCGCCGTCCGCCCGTTCGACCGCGATACCGCCGGTCAACCAGAGCGGACCGTCGGCGATCACCGAAATCTCGACAGGCAACGCCGGCTCGACATCGGCGCCGTCCACGGAGTAGGTGAGCGCTCCTGAAGGGCAACGTTCGACCATGGCCATGACCTGGGCCCGGACCACACTGTCATCGGTCTCCCTGGTCATCTTCCAGACATTGGATACCCGGTTACCGCAGAACCCGGCATGGACACAGATGCTGCGGTCGTCCGACACCTGCATGCCGATCCCGCCCAGGTCGGCGCACCGCTCCCGGAAGGAGTCGGTCGCCGCCGTCTCCGTGCCGTCGAAGCCCGTCTTGGCGTGGGTACCGTCACAATACGGCTTGCTGGAGGACTCTCCGCACCTGCACAACGCGTAGATCCGGCTCTGTTCGCTCGGATGATCGTCGCCCTGCCATGTGAGCGGCTCCCCGTGTTCGGAGGTGACCGGGCGCCTGACCCTCAGGGGTACGGACCCCGAAACGATGTACGGGCCGTCGGGTCGAACGCTGACGGTCACGGGTTGCTCGGCCATTTGAACCTCCGGGGATGGGCTGATGGTCCCGCGAGACTATACGGACCCCCGGTCGCTATTACCTCGAGTCCTCGTATGGCCTGTCTCCGAGGCAACAGTGTGCTATGCGAACGGACCGCTAGCCGAGACGGTCCCTCAAGGTCCGGAGTTGCTCTCGCACCGAGGCAAAGCTCGCCCCGCCTGTCGACCGTCGGCGGCGGACCGACTCGACCGGTTCGGTCAGGGCCAAATCAGCCGGCTCGAACCTGAGATCCACCGCGTCCAGGTCCTCGGTGGTGGCCGCCGACAGCGTCCGCCCGTCAGCAATCAGGGATGCCACCAGCGCGCCCACCGCCTCGTGGGCCTCCCGGAACGGAACGCCCCTCTCGACCAGAGCCTCGGCGAGGTCAAGGGCAGTTACGGACGAGTCCGGAAGGGACGGGTGGAACTCGGCGCTCCGGATCAGTGCGCCCATCGCCTCCAACGCCCCCGCCAGGGCGTCGTCGATGGCGAACAGCGCCGCCTTGTCCTCCTGCAGATCCCGGTTGTAGGTCATGGGCAGGCCTTTCTGCAAGCCCATCAGTCCTGTCAAGTGCCCTATGGCGATGGCCGCCCGGCCGCGGGTGAGCTCGGCGATGTCGGGGTTCTTCTTGTGCGGCATGGCCGACGACCCGGTGGTGAGCGCGTCGCTGAAGGTGATCCATCCGAACTCTGTGGTGGTCCAGAGCACGCACTCCTCGGCCAACCGGGACAGGTGAACCAGTGCTTGGGCGCAGGCGAAGGCGTACTCGGATACATGATCCCGGGCAGCCACCGCGTCCATCGAGTTGACGAACCTGTTCGCCATTCCCAGCAGCCTGGCTGAGCGGTCCGGGTCGAGGGGAAGGCTGCTGCCGCCCAACGCCCCGGCGCCTAGCGGGGAGACGTCGAGGCGCCGGCCCAGATCCTCGAATCTCTCGATATCCCTCAACGCAGCCGACGCGTAGGCCAGCAGGTGATGGGCCAGAGGAACCGCCTGCGCCTGCTGGAGGTGGGTATAGCCGGCGACAACCGTCTCCCCGACCGACTCGGCAGCGGCCGCCATCGTCAGCGCGAAGCCCCGCAGCTGTGCCACCCGCTCCTCCGCCGAGCGCCGCAGGTAGAGGCGAAGATCCAGCGCCACCTGATCGTTGCGGGAACGGCCGGTGTGGAGCTTGCCGGCCACCTCTCCCACCAGTTCGCCCAGCCGCCGCTCCACGGCGGAGTGGACATCCTCGTCGCTGTCCTTGAACGAGAAGCTACCCGCTCCGGCCTCGGCCTCGATGGCCTTCAAGCCCCGTGTGAGAGCCTCGACTTCTCCGGGGCTCAGGAGCCCGGCGGCTCCGAGCATCGCCACGTGCGCGAGCGAGCCGGTGACATCGTCGAGCAGCAGGCGGCGGTCGGAGTGGTCCACCGTGAAACGCCACAACAACTCGTCGGGGCCCTCGGCGAACCCGCCTCCCCACATCTGGGCCACCGCTACGCCCCCCGATTCCCGGAAGGCGCGCCGCCCCTCATCGGGTTCACCCCAGACCCCGGCCGGCCTGCATCCGCAGCCGGAGGGCGTTGAGCCTGATGAATCCGGTGGCGTCGGCCTGGTCGTAGGTGCCGCCCTCCTCGAAGGTCACCGTCTCCTGGTCGTAAAGCGTGTGGGAGTCCGACCGGCGCCCGACGACCATGGCTCTGCCCTTGTAGAGGCGCATCCGGGCTTCGCCGGTGACACCGGACTGCAAGTCGTCCATGAGGTTCTGCAGGGCTCGCCTCTCCGGTGAGAACCAGAACCCGTAGTAGACCATCTCGGCGTACTTGGGCATCAGCTGGTCGCGGAGGTGGGCCAGTTCGCGGTCGAGGGTGATCGACTCCACCGCCCGGTGTGCGTGATGCAGCAGGGTTCCCCCGGGCGTCTCGTACACCCCCCGGTTCTTCATCCCGACGAAGCGGTTCTCGACGAGATCCACCCGGCCGATCCCGTGCGCTCCCGCGACCCGGTTGCAGTGGGCGAGCAACTCCGCCGGTGACATCTCCGTGCCGTCGACCGCCACCGGGGTGCCCCTCTCGAACGACACGATGACCTCCTGGGCCTCGTCCGGCGCTTCCTCCGGATCGACGGTCAGGTTGAAGATTCCCTCGGGGGGACCCACCCACGGATCCTCCAGGACGCCGCCCTCGTAGGAGATGTGGAGCAGGTTGGCGTCGGTCGAGTAGGGCTTCTCGGCAGTGACCGGAACCGGGATGTCGTGCTTGTCGGCATACGCCACCAGGTCGGCCCGGCCCCTCATGCTCCACTCACGCCAGGGGGCCACCACGCGGATGTCGGGCTTCAGGGCGTAGGCGGACAGCTCGAACCGGACCTGGTCGTTTCCCTTGCCGGTCGCGCCGTGGGATATCGCCTCGGCGCCGAAGGTCTCTGCGGCCCTCACCAGGCCCTTGGCGATCACAGGCCGGGCGAGCGACGTACCCAGCAGGTAGTAGTTCTCGTACACGGCGTTAGCCCGTATCGCCGGCCACACGTAGTCCTCCACGAACTCCTCGCGCAGGTCCTCGGCCACGGCTTCGACCGCTCCGGTCGCGTATGCCTTGGCGACCGCCTCCTCGACTTCCTCGCCCTGGCCTACATCCGCGGTGTAGCAGACGACCTCGTAGCCCCGCTCCTCGATCAGCCATTTCAGGATGACCGACGTGTCCAGCCCTCCCGAGTACGCCAGTATCACCCGGCTCATCCATGCACTCCTATCTGTTCGATCAACCCGGCCACCGCTCGGCCGCCGGTTGCCTCCTCGGCGACGATGAGCATCGTGTCGTCGCCGGCCACCGTTCCGAGGATCCCGTCGAGCCCGGAGTCGTCAACCGCGGCGGCGACCACATGGGCAGCGCCCGGAGGGGTCTTGACGACCACCAGGTTGCCGCTTGCCGTGACCGACTTGGCGTACGTGGACAGGGTCATAGCCAGGACCTCCCTGGCGTTGGAGGACTGCGGAGACGTATCCCACATGTAACGCATCGTCCCGTCCGCCAGCCTGGTCTTGACGGCACCGACTGCTCGCAGGTCTCTCGACACCGTAGCCTGGGTAACCTCGAATCCCTGCTCGGCCAGCAGCCGCGCAAGGTGCGCCTGGCTCGACACCACCTGCTCCGAGAGGATGGCCCGCAAGGCCCACCGGCGAGAGGTCGTCCTGTTCATGGTGCACGATTATGCACTTACGTGTATGAATATGCAAGGGCAGTGGGCAGCTAACGGCCACTAAACCTACCGGCATTCGGCGATCGGCAAGCATCGGGCGCACGCAAACAAACCACCGGGCGACCGTTCTGCGGGAAGCCGCGTGACAACCGACTCACGAGCGGGCACGACGCGCGATACGACCCTCTAGGTCGCCACTAACCACTAAACACTACCTACTAACCACTAATATCGGTATTCGTCTCGCTTGTAGGGTCCGTCGACGGGTACGCCTATGTAATCGGCTTGATCCTTGGTGAGTTCGGTCAGTTCCGCGCCCAGATGATCGAGATGGAGGCGGGCCACCTCCTCGTCCAGGTACTTGGGCAAGCGCATCACCTCCAGGTCGTACTCATCGGCGTTCTCGTGCAGATCCAGCTGAGCGAGGACCTGATTGGTGAAGGAGGTGGACATCACGAAGCTGGGATGGCCGGTGGCACAGCCCAGATTCAAGAGCCTGCCCTCTGCGAGGACCAGCACGCCGTGACCGTCCGGGAATACGAACTCGTCGTACTGCGGCTTGATGTTCCGTCTCACCACACCCTCGGTCGCCTTGAGGCCGGCGATGTCGATCTCGTGGTCGAAGTGCCCGATGTTGCCGACGATCGCCTTGTCCTTCATCCTCGACATGTGCTCCGCGGTGATCACGTCGCGGTTGCCGGTGGCCGTGATGAAGATGTCGGCCGTCTCGACCACGTCCTCCACCGTGCTGACCTCGTAGCCGTCCATGGCAGCCTGTAGGGCACAGATCGGGTCGATCTCCGAGACCACCACCCGGCAGCCCTGGCCCCGCAGCGCCTGGGCACATCCTTTGCCCACCTCTCCGTAGCCGGCCACCAAGGCCACCTTGCCGCCCAGCATGACGTCGGTGGCGCGGTTGAGTCCGTCCACGAGGCTATGGCGGCATCCGTAGACGTTGTCGAACTTGGACTTGGTGACCGAATCGTTCACGTTCATGGCCGGGAAGGCCAGAGTGCCCATCTCCTGCATCTCGTAGAGGCGGTGGACCCCCGTAGTCGTCTCCTCACTCACCCCGCGGACGGAGGCAGCCACGCGAATGAAGTACTCGGGGTCGTCGGCGATCCGTTCGCTCAGCAGGCCGAGGATCACCCCCCACTCCTCAGATTCACTGGCCGGGTCGAAGGACGGGACGGCGCCCAGTCGACCGTACTCGGCGCCCTTGTGGACCAGCAGGGTGGCGTCGCCGCCGTCGTCGACGATCAGGGTCGGGCCGGCGAAGCCGCTCCACGCGAGCATGCGGTCGGTACACCACCAGTACTCCTCGAGTGTCTCGCCTTTCCACGCGAAGACCGGCACACCCCGGGGATCGTCCGGCGTCCCACCCGTTTCCGGATGGCCCACCACCACCGCCGCCGCGGCGTGGTCCTGGGTGGAGAAGATGTTGCACGAGGCCCAGCGGACCTCCGCGCCGAGTGCCGCCAGGGTCTCGATCAACACGGCGGTCTGCACGGTCATGTGCAGTGATCCGGAGACGCGGGCACCTGCCAGCGGCCGGGCGGCTGCGTACTTGTCGCGCAGCGCCATCAGGCCCGGCATCTCGTGCTCCGCCAACTCGATCTCGCGCCGGCCTCGTCCGGCCAGCCCGAGATCCCGGACTTTGAAGTCGAACGTCGCTCCAGGGGCGTTCTGCATCATCTGGAATCTGCTCCTTTGTCTATCTCTCAGCGGGATGCGGATGCTCGTTCCGGGCGGGCGCGCCGGCCCGCGGCCACGAAGAGGCCGGGACCGCTGGCGGAACTCTCGGGAGGTAGTGATCGAGTGACAACGCGATCAAACCCCACCCGGTGGAGGATGGCCTCCATGTTCGAACGATCGAATCCCAGCCACACATGGCCCATCCGCCCGGCAAGCCCTTCATCCTCGTGCTGCTCCATGTCGACGATCATCAACCGGGCGCCCACCTTCATGACTCTTGCCGCCTCGCGCATGACCCGGACCGGATCGGCCACATGGTGTAACACGAGGAACAACGTTGCCACGTCGAGGACCCCGTCGGCGATGGGCAACTCTTCGAGCACGCCCTTGCGGAGTTCCACATTGCCGAGCCCGGAAAGGTTATCGCTTGCTGCGCCGAGCATCGCGTCCGAACCGTCCACCGCGATCACCCTTGCCACGAACGGCGCCACCATCATGGACACATTTCCGGTCCCGCAACCGAGATCCCCCAGGGTCCAGGCCGGATCCAGCAGGCCGAGCAGCCCCAGCAGGTCGAACCGGTCCCCGAACACCTCGTTCCTCACCTTTGCCCAGGCTTCCCCGGTCCTTGAGAAGTAAGCCTCCGAAGCCGTCCGGCGGGACGCTAGGACTTCCGCCAACCGCCTTCTATCCGCATGGATCGAGGGCAGGTCCGCCGCGCCGGAGCCCACGAGGTCCCACAAACGCCGGCCTCCGTCATCCGGCGAGGCGGGGACCAGGCTGTAGAAACGCCGGGTTCCCTCGCGCCGCCTGGTCACCCAGCCGTGATCCAGCAGGATCCTCAGATGGCGGCTGGTGGTGGACTGCGGTAGGTCCAGCACCCCGCAGAGATCGCCCACAGTCAGTTCGTGGTCTTCGAGCACCGAGAGCAACCGGACCCGCGTCCGGTCCGACAGGACCGACAGGTGATCGAATATCTCCTTGGTGACGGTCACGACGGAACTGGCCTCCTAGCTCGATACATCCGTGTATCCGGTTGGACAGATTATATGCAAAGGTGCCAAACTCGGTGGACAGGTGACCCGGGCCCACCGGGCCCGCTGTCACGGTCGGAGGCGGGGTCGGCGGCCGATTGCTGCTCGGGGAGTTTTTTTCCACGACCAGCAGGCCTTAGTCACGAACACCCGCATAGAATTCCGGATTCCCCCCGGCTCCCGTTCGGGGCAGGACCGGGGAGTGCACGCGTGGGGCGGCGCACGAGCACCGGGTCACGTGTTTACCAATCGATAATCAGGGTTGGCGAAATCAAGTCACCCGACGGACCGTAAGAAAGAGGAGGACCATGACGAGAAAACTCACCAGGATCTTTGCGCTCATGGCGGCGCTGGCTCTGGTGGCTGTCGCCTGCGGTGACACCGAGCAAGCACCCCCGCCACCGCCCGAAACCGTGGTCGTGACATCGATCGTCACGGAGACCGAGACGATCACCGAGACGGTGACGTCGGTCGTTACGGAAACGGTCACCGAGACCGTTACCGAGACCGTCGAGGTCGAGGTCGAGGTCACGGTTCCGGTCGAGGTCGAAGTTGAGGTAGAGGCGATGAACCCGCTCGCCGGGACGACCGTGACGGTATTCGGACCGGAGAGTTCCGATGCTGAGGCAGGCTCCCACCAGGCGGCGCTCGACATCTTCGCGGCCCAGAACGGCATGACCATCAGCTACACCGGAGAGAGAAGCTTCTCGGATCTGATCAACGCCCAGGCGGCCGGTGGCAATCCTCCCGACATCGCGGTGTTCCCGCAGCCGGGAAAGATCGCCGACTTCGCCCGTGAGGGATGGCTGCTGCCCATCCCCGACGACGTGCAGGCGACCATGAACGCCAACATCGGTGCGGCCTGGAACGCCTTCGGCAACGTCGACGGCGTCCAGTACGCCATCCCGACCAAGGCCGACCTGAAGTCATTGGTGTGGTACCGGCCGGCCGATTTCGCGGCCAACGGCTACTCGGTCCCGACCACCTGGGGCGACCTGAAGGCATTGACCCAACAGATGATCGACGACGGCAACGTGCCGTGGTGCGTTGGAATCGAGTCCGGAGGCGCCACCGGATGGGCCTTCACCGACTGGGTAGAGGACCTGACCCTGCGCTATCAGGGCGCGGACTTCTATGACGAGTGGGTGGCCCACACGATTCCGTTCAACACGCCGGAGATGAACTCCATCTGGAACGAGATCCTCGCCCTGTGGAACACTCCCGGCGCGGTCTACGCAGAGGGTGGGACGATCTCTTCCACCTTCTTCGGCGACAACGGACGGCCGCTTGTGGAGGGTGACTGCATGATGCATCGCCAGGCCTCCTTCTTCTCGGCCTTCTTCCCCGACGGCACTGCCTTCGGCCCCGACGGAGTGGACGTGTTCTACTTCCCGTCGGTGACGGGCGACCGCCCGGTGCTCGGCGCCGGGACGCTGGTGGCCGCCTTCCGTGACGCCCCCGAGGTATGGGCCGTGATGGAGTACTACGCCACTCCGGAGTACGCAGACAACCGGCAGCGGTTCCAGAACCTGTCCAAGGGTGGCGGAGCGGTGCTGAGCGGCTTCCTGTCGCCCAACGTCAACGCCGACCTGGACCTCTACCAGCCCCTGGAGCAGTCCTTCCTGGACATCCTGTTCACCGCCGAGGTGGTCCGCTTCGACGGATCCGACCTCATGCCGGCCGCGGTAGGCGCCGGGACCTTCTGGTCCGAGGCGACCAGCGCGGTCAACGGTGACAAGACCGTCGAGGAGGCGACTCAGGCCATCGAGAACTCGTGGCCCTGAGCCGGTAGCCTGAAACACGGATAGACGACAACGCGGGTGGGCGCCTCGGAGACGAGGCGTCCACCCGTCATTGGAAGTAATGGACGGACAGGAAACACAGTGCTGACCCGAACCATGAACGAACCGGCCGGACCGGATAGGAGCGGCCGGTGACGGTTCTCACCGCGGTGATCAACGTCCTCATGGCGATCGGCATCGCCTTCGGGGTTGCCTTCTGGATCGATCGGGCCGGTTCAGGATCCAGGATCCGGCGGACGGCTGCCGTGCTGATCGGCGTCGTGCTCGGTGGGGCCACGTTGTGGGGGGTGCTCGCGGTGGAGAAGCTCGAGACCACCGCCCGCGGGGTAGTGGTGTCGATTCTGGCCAGCGCGGTCATCTTCATCGCCGCCAACAAACTCTTCGATCTGGCGCCCGGCCGCTGGTCCGTCTTCACCACCGTCGTCGGCGCCGGCAGTGCCTTCGTGGTCTACGCCCTGCTGTGGGGCAACCGAGCCATCGACCACCCGGTCCTGCGCACGGTCATCGCTACGCTGCTGGGCGCGGTCGCCGGTTACCTGTTGGGTACGGTGCAGCACAAGTGGGCCCGTCTGGCCATCGGGATCGGCGCCGGAGGCGCCCTGGGGGCATTGGCGGCATCCGGGATGCGGAAGGTGATCCTGGTCTTCGAGTTGGAGCGGGAGGCCTTCGAGTTGTGGCCGGTCCTTCCCTATATCGACTACGGCGTCCTAGGGGGCGCCACACTGGTAGGGGCGGTGATCGGACTCCTGCTGTGGCAGGTCAGAGGACGCCGGAACCCACCGGCCCGCCCATTGGTCCTCGGCGCCACGATCGGATTCCTCTTCGGCGGCTGGCTGCTCCCCAGCCTCGGCTCCGGCACCAAGACGGACGCCCTCATCGCGGCGATCGGTGTGGGGGTCGGCTTCGGAGCGCTGGCCGGCCTCAAACCCATACCCGACCCGTCGGAGCGGGGCCGCATCGAGGGCTCCTCGCGCGCCTACATCTTCCTCGTGCCAGCGCTGGGATTCATCGCCGCCACCCTCATCATCCCGACACTGCGGACCCTGTTCCTCTCATTCCACGACACGCGCGGCGAGGAATACGTCGGGTTCGTCAACTACCGGGACGTGTTCTCGAGCCCCAACATCTTCAACGTGGAGGGGTGGGCCGGGATCTTCACCAGCAAGCTCTTCCTGGTGGGAATCGTCCTGGTCCTGATCGGGCTGGCGGTGTCGGTGATGGTGGGTCGCCGCAGCGGCTACGCCATCCGCTTCTCGCCGGGCACCGGGGGCGGCACCGCGCTGGGCGTCGTCCTGATCGCTTTCGCACTCTTCGCCGCCCTGCGGGGCACGGTGTTCAACAACCTCTGGTGGGTGTTCACCGTCACGGTCCTGTCCTCCTCAGCCGGGCTGGCCATCGCGGTGCTGGCGGACCGGGCCAAGTGGGAGTCGTTCGCAAAGTCCCTGATCTTCATGCCGATGGCAATCTCATTCGTGGGAGCCGGAGTCATCTGGCGGTTCATGTACCTGGCTCGCGACGTATCCAAGCCCCAGACCGGCGTGCTGAACACCATCTGGGTGGGGATCGGAAAGCTGAGCCTCTCACGAGGACCGGGATTCTTCATCGCCGTGATCGTGTGCCTGGTACTGGCGGCACTCCTCATCCGTCTGGGAGTCCGGGCCTGGAGGGCCGGCGAACGGACCGTGGGGGTGGGAGCGGCGATCTGCTCGCTCCCCCTCATCTGGTTCGCCTACGCGCTGTGGCGGGGAGTCGGCGGCTTCGAGATCCGGGACAACGGAGACATCGTCGCCTCCACCATCCAGTTCGTCCAGAAGGCGCCGTACAACAACGTGTGGCTGATGCTGGTGCTGATCTGGATACAGACCGGCTTCACCATGGTCATCTTCTCGGCGGCCATCAAGGCGGTGCCGGCCGACCTGATCGAGGCGGCCCGGGTCGACGGCGCGACCGAGTCCCAGACCTTCTGGCGGGTGATCATCCCCCATATCTACCCGACCATCGGGGTGGTTATCACCACCCTGATCGTGCTGGTGATGAAGGTCTTCGACATCGTGAAGGTGATGACCAACGGCAACTTCGGCACGCAGGTCATCGCCAACGAGATGTGGCAGCGAGCCTTCACCGAGTTGAACTTCGGCCTCGGATCGGCGCTGGCGGTGGTGCTGTTCATCGCGGTGCTGCCCATCCTCTACATCAATATCCGACGGATGCAGAAAGCGGCAGCCTGATGACCGTACTCTCCAGCACAGGTGGCCCGGGCCTCGGCAAGCGGACCTACGCGTTCCTGCGGTCCATCCCGACCTGGGTGCTCTGGCTGCTGGTCGTCCTGTGGACCATCCCGAGCCTCGGCCTGTTCGTCAACTCCTTCCGTACCCGTAACGCCCAGCGGGCCAGCGGCTGGTGGCACTTCCCGTTCGAGAACTACTCCGAGAACCTGACCTTCGACAACTACCTCGACATCCTCTCCGCCGGCGCCCAGGGAGGCCTGTGGCGAGCCTTGCTGAACTCGCTGGCCATAGCGCTCCCCGCAACGGTGATACCGATCGCCTTCGCCGCCTTCGCCGCCTACGCCTTCGCCTGGATCGACTTCAAGGGCCGCGAGTGGCTGTTCATCGTCACCGTATCGCTGCTCGCCATACCAGCGCAGATGTCACTGATCCCCCTGCTCCAGCTCTACAGCGGCGGAGGGCACCTCACCCTTCCCTTCCTGGAGAAGACCCTCACCCTGTTCCCCGATCTCGATCTTGCAGGCAGGCACGTATCCGTTTGGCTCACCCACACCGGCTTCGCGTTGCCGTTCGCCATCTTCCTGCTGCACAACTACATAAGCGGCCTGCCGAAAGACATCTTCGAGTCGGCGGTGATCGACGGCGCCGACCACTTCAAGATCTTCTGGCGATTGGTCATCCCGCTTTCGGTTCCGGTACTGGCGGCCTTCGCGATCTTCCAGTTCCTGTGGACCTACAACGACTACCTGATCGCGGTCACCATGCTGGGAGGCGCCGGCCAGAACTTCCCGGCCACCGCCCGCATCGCGGCGCTGTCCGGAGAGTTCGGCCAGGCCGAGCACCTGCTTACCGCGGGCGCGTTCCTCTCGACGCTGCTACCGATCATCGTGTTCTTCGCTCTGCAACGCTTCTTCGTGACGGGGATCCTGGCGGGCTCGGTCAAGGGTTAGTTAGCCCTGATTCTTCACGGGGTTGGCGGGTTGGGGGTGTGAGGGGGTCGGGTG
>JAPPFW010000014.1:0-52635 GCA_028821575.1 bacterium
CCCCAACACCCACCACCCCCCCCCCCCGCCTGGGGGGGCCCCCCGGGGGGGGGCCCCCCCACGACTTCTGGATAGTTTGCTGCCTGCCCGTACTTCATCGGTGGGCTTCGCTGCCCTCGTCGCCGATGCCGCATGAGGACCAGCATGCGGACGGGAGACCCGGTGGTCCGAGTTGGAGTCGCCACCTGCCCGATCCTTCCCATCGTGGGAAGTGATCGGAAGCGACCCGCGGCCGCTAGCGCTCGGCCACCTCCAGAGTCCTACACGAACTGTCTAACAAGTCGGACCACCTCCTTTCTCTGGTGAGGTCGATCCTAGCCGCCGCGAGCGCCTGTGAGGAACCTCTGTGTCAGAGGGCTCCGGTGAGAGCGTTCCACAGGTCGGCGATGGCCGTACCCAGCCCTCCGAGCGACCAGCGAAGGACGAGGGCGAGCACCGCGATGCCCGCGGCCGTGAAGACCACTCTCAACCGGTAGGTGAGGAGCTGGTCGCGGTCCTCCGTGTAGGACGGGTAGGCGGTCGGCGCTCTCGCCATGCGACGCTTGCGGCTCCAGAACCGGCGAATGTCGTTGAATAGGCCCGCGAAGGAGCGCTGGGCCATGTCCGGCAGTTGGCGCAGACGCTCGCTGACGGATGTGGAGGGGTAAGGGGCATCGATCAGGGCCTCAAAGGTGTCCTCCGTCGGCTCCGGCGGCCTGGACAGGTCAGCACCGGATGCGTCGAGGCGGTGGTCGGCCACACGCCGCAGAGCCTCCTTGAGCAGGGGCTTCGGAAGCTTGAGGAAGTCGGACACCTTGTCGAGGTCGTCACCGTCGGGCACGGACCTCCCCTGGTCCCAGCCCACCACGACCTCGATCGGGAGGCCGGTCCTGACCGCCACGTCGACCACCGACAGGTCTAGTTCGCGGCGTCGCTGGGAGAACAGCTGGGCGAAGGCCATCCCCGCGTCGGCGGTCATCAGTGGGTCAGGACCTCCGGGAGGCTGTCCGGTTCCGGTCCCTCCGTGACCCGGAGCCGACCCAGGCCCTTCACGTTCCAGCACAAGGTCATGCCCCCGGGGACGAGTAGCCGGATGGGTAGGGGGTCTCCGGCTGTTTCGTTGATATGGATCTCGCCCTTGGAGACGGCTTCTCCAAGAGGGATAGAGGCAGAGTAGGAGCCGTCCGCGCTCAACGCGGTCACGTGCGTGGCCGACTCCGCGGGGCCGGCGGCGTCGATCACCCGGCGTACGGGTACCACCGAGTCGGCCCCCTCCCGGTTGTCTCCGAGACGGGCGAGGGTTTCGAGGTTGTACCGGTCGGGCGTTCGTACGAGGCCGCTTACAGCGAGTTGCGACGGGTCGTCGGTGTGCATGTCCATCATGGACCAACGGTAGCCGGTCGCGCCGGGCAGTCTCTCTGGGGTGTCGCACGTCCGGACGAAGCCGATCCAGCCCAGCGCCTCGCGGCACGAGGCCATGCCTGTGGCGACGATTAGGGCCGGTCACGATGCAAGTCCTTGGGACCCGTGCCGCGGCCGGCAGTATTGTCAGGGCCGAGAGCCAACGAAGGGTGACTGATGGTGGAGACCGCCTTCCTTCCTGCCGGTATAGACGTTCGCAACAACGTGAGGGTGCCGATGCGCGACGGCGTCGAGACCTCCATCGACATCTACTTCCCGGCCCGCCACGACGGACCCTTCCCGGTGATCCTGGCCAGGACCCCATACGACAACATGTCCGAGTGGGTCGTCGACTCCGCCATCTACTTCGCCCAGAACGGGTACGTGTTCGCCGCTCAGGACTGCCGGGGGCGTAACGACTCGGACGGTCGTTTCAACCCGTGGATCCAGGAGTACGAGGACGGCTACGACACGCTTGAGTGGCTCGGCTCGCAGTCGTGGTGCGACGGGAGCATCGGCATGCATGGCGACTCGTACGTCGGGGGCGTGCAGTGGATGGCGGCTGCGATGGGGAGTCCCTACCTGAAGGCGATAGTGCCCCGGGTCATCGGCGACAACCTCCACAACTCGCCGCACTACCAGGGCGGGGCCTTCACCCTGCACCTCAACGCCACATGGAGCTTCCGGATGGGGGGGCGCACCTGGCAACTCATCGATCGCTTCAACTGGAAGCGCATCTTCTCGAAGCTGCCGCTGCGCGCCATTCCCGGGTACGGCGGCAAGGACGTCCACTTCTTCCAGACCTGGCTGGACCATCCCGACTACGACGACTACTGGAAGGCGATGTCCCTCAAGGAGCAGTACGAGAGGGTGAAGATCCCGGTGCTCCAGATCGGCGGCTGGTACGACGTGTTCGCCGGCGGGACGATGAACAACTTCGTGGGGATGCAGCAGAGGGGAGGCTCCGAGCTCGCCCGCAACCACCAGCGGGTCGTGATCGGTCCGTGGCACCACCACACCAACACCGAGACCCACGCAGGGGAGGTCGACTTCGGCAAGGCCTCGGTACTGGACGTGGACGAGATCCAGTTGCGCTGGTACGACCACTGGCTGAAGGGGAAGGACAACGGGGTCGACACCGACCCGCCGCTGCGTATCTACACGATGGGCACCGACGAGTGGCGAGACGAGCACGAGTGGCCGCTGGCCCGCACCGAGTTCACCCCGTGGTACTTCCACAGCCGGGGGTCGGCCAACTCGCTCCTGGGCGACGGAACGCTGTCGACCGAGCCGCCGACCGACGAGCCCGCCGACGAGTACGTGTACAACCCGGCGTTCGCGACCCCCACCATGGGCGGGACCACCTGCTGCAACCCCGAGATCGTCGAATGGGGCTCGTACGACCAGCGACCGATCGAGTACCGCAACGACGTCCTCGTCTACACGTCGGGGCCGCTCGAAGCCGACTTGGAGGTCACCGGGCCGGTCATTGTCAAGCTGTTCGCCGCCACCGACGGGAGAGACACCGACTTCACGGCCAAGCTGGTCGACGTTCACCCCGATGGGTACGCCAGGAACCTCTGTGACGGGATCATCCGCGGCCGGTACCGCAAGGGCGCCGAGCACCAGGTGCTGCTGGAGCCCGGCGAGGTCTACGAGTTCACCATCGACCTTTGGGTGACGAGCAACGTGTTCAAGCAGGGCCACCGCATCAGGGTGGACATCGCCAGCGCAAACTTCCCGCGCTTCGACCGCAACCTCAACACTGGCAACCCCATCGCCGACGACGACCAGATACGAGTCGCCCGCCAGACCGTCCACCACGACACCACCCGGATGTCACACATAGTCCTGCCCGTAATCCCTCCACGCTGAGACCCGTTCGATCCCAAACCTGGCCAGCAACCATCTGTCAGCCTGACCCCCTGGATGAGGCCGCGCAAAAGGACGTCCTGTGGCCTGAGGGATGGGGGTTGTGGTCGGGACAGATGCCCGCTCCACGACGGCTCCGAGGACCGAGGGCGAGGTCGTGGCCGTCGAGCCGAGTGTCCCGACGACCGGAGCACAGCTCGCGCATCCTCCAGTGCTCTATAGCGTTCTCTGCCTCTTGTGCCTTTTTCCACAAGTTCCCCAGCGTCCAGGTCGGGAGAGGGGTTAGGACCAAGCCGACGCCCATCACGGCCCTTGTGATACGGGAAGGGAGTCCGATGGATTTGCCCGGATTCCGCGCCCATATCCACCCCGGCTCGGACCGATCTTCGGAGCTGCTGATCTCCGGACTCCAACCCTGGGAGCTTGTTCCGGGGGTGTACGGTTTTCTCCGTGAGCTTGCCGACAAAAGGAGGACCGATGCCCGTCATCAGGCTCGAAGACGTGCCGGAGATCGCCGAGATAGGGCCCGATCAGGACACGCTGGTCATGAAGAAGGCGATCGGATCGACGGAGCGCGATCCGGCGTTCTCGATGCCCGATCAGACACCTTCGCTCAGCATCACGCACATCAAGATCTGGGGCAGGCTGCAGCAGATCACGTGCGAGGAGACCGACCGTGCCATGTTCATCGTGGAGGGGGACGGTATCGCGCGGGTCGGTGACGATCCGCCCCAGCGATTCGGACCCGGTGACTTCATCCTCATACCCAGAGGAGTTCCCTACGAGTTCAAGGGGAACCTCACGTACCTGGTGATCAACAGCCCCGCCTACCGGGAGGGATCCGACCTGAGGGACCCGGTATACGACGGCCCGCCGGTGAGGACGGCCTAGGAGTTGCCCCCGCGGCCGGATCCATCACTCCACCAAGCGCAGATACGGTGGCTCCGGGTTCTGTCGCAGGGCACCACAGGGGTGGGCGCTCGATGTCATGGCAGCCTGCACGAAGCGGATCGGGGAGCCGCCCCACCCGCGCCCGCACCACGTCCACGCCCGACAAGTGCAACCGGACATAAGATCAGTCATCGAGGCCTCCCTGGAGCGGCGATTTGGTACTAACCGATTCCAGCGAGGCCTCACCCCACTCCAAGGACTCATCCGCACCCACGTTAACGTGCACGGCCGCACTTTTTTGTAGTCTCAACCCGTATAGCGAGTATTAACGCTGTATAGTGAACCGTCACACATAGATCGGTCGGAGCTTTGCGGTCGCATGCCGACATACGGTGCCAAACACTCAAGACGGTGCCGTTCTACAACTGGGAGGAGCCTATGAGAGACATTGCAGATCAGAAGAAGAAGTGGGCTGCACTCACTGTTGTATTGGTCCTGATCACGGCCGCGTGCGGTGACGACGACGCTCCGGCGACGACCGCGGCTACCACGGCCGCGCCCACCACAGCGGCAGCGACGACGGCGGCACCTACGACGGCGGCGACTACGACGGCCGCTCCCGGGCTCTCGGGCGAGATAACGGTGGCTGTCCACCCCGATTGGGACTTCATACACGATGGCGCTGACCAGTACATGGCCGCCAACCCGGGGACCACGATCATTCTGGAGTCCATAGTCGGTGGAAACGATTACTTCCCGACCCTGCCACGGATTCTCGCGACCGACGAAGCACCGGACGTGACCGTCCTCCAAGTCGGGTTCGCCGGGACGTGGGAGGATCTCGTCAATACCGGTGTGCTGGCGGATCTCAGCGACGTATACGCAGAGGATGGCCTTGGGGATGCTTTCCTCGGTCCTATCGTCGCGACCTACACCGATACAGATGGCGGGCACTCCGCCATAAACGTCGGCCTCAACTGGATTCCGGTCGTTTATTACAACAAGACCATGTTCGACGAGCTTGGGATTGATGCCCCCGATGCCGGTCGTGTCGCCTCGATGGAGGACTGGTACGCGATCACGGATGCTCTAAGGGATGCGGGTAAGACACCCCTCGCGCTAGCTACCAGCGGGTTCAGAGCCACAATGTGGTTTACAGGCCAATACATGGCGAGCAACTGTGGAACCGATTGGGCGCTGGCACTAGAACAAGGTTGGCTGCCCGGAGCAACTCCCACTGCAAGGTTCACGGATGCCTGTGCCGTTGAAGCGTTCGAGGTCATTAATACCGAGTGGAATGATCGGGGAGTCTATGGAGACTCGCCGTCGACCGTTAATCGGGACATTGGCCAGACCCTCTTCTTTACGGAAGAAGCAGGAATGTTCATGAGCGGTAGTTGGGAAGTGGCGGCAATCAACGCTGCTGACCTACCTTTCGAAGGGAGTTGGCTGCTCCTACCATCGCTGGCAGCCGAACCGACCCAGTTCCAGTTGGCAACGATTGACGGCTTGGGGGTTGCAGCCAATAGCGACAATCCAGAGTTGGCTGCGGACTTCATTTCCTACATTGCCGGTGCGGAGTTCCAGACGTACATGGCCCAATATTCTCGATTCTCGGGGCGAAAGGATGTTTCGCCAGATCCAGCGATAGTTCCCCCACTTGCTCTTAGTCAACTCGCAGCACTCGATGAGTTCGCGGGTCGGCCGGCACCGAACACGCTGCTGCACATTCGGCTTCGCGATCGAATAGCCGAAGGCTGGGTGGAGATGCTGGTAGGCACGATCACTGCCGAGGCCCTTATGGCGGACCTAGAGCGCATTGCAGATGAGCTCCGGGCCGGTTAGGAGACGCCCAACTCACACCAGCAATCCGAGAGTTCGAACGTAATTGGTCAGATCGACTTCTCAGAAAGCTAGTCGGATACCTCCACTCAGTGGAGGTATCCGACGTTTCATCGTGTGGGCTCTCTTCGCCCTACCGGCAGTCGCCCTGTCGGCTGCCCTCCTCCTGTATCCATTCCTAGACTCGGCACGAATCTCATTGCTTGAGTGGACAGGCGCCGGTCCAGGCGTCTTTGTCGGACTCGACAACTACTCCGACCTTGTACGTGACCCCGTTGCCAGATTGGCGATCCGGAACACAGTGGTCTACTCGATCGGTATGACGATCGGGACGGTCGGGGTCGGTGGCGCCATCGCCTTAGCTATCGACCGAAGAATCCTAGGCTCGTCCGTATTCAAGTTCCTGATATTCCTACCGGTATTGCTGCCGATCGTATTCACCAGTCTTGTTTGGGCGTTCTTCCTGGATGGCAATTTCGGAGGGATCAACGACCTTCTTGCATGGATACATCCATCCCTTTCCCGCCCTTGGCTTGGTGATCCTGCCACGGTGAACATCACGATCATTCTTGTCAGTGTTCTCCAGTTTGCCGGATTTCCGATGGTCATACTGATCGCAGCTTTGCGAGACATACCCCGCTATATCCATGAGGCAGCGACCATCGATGGAGTGTCCGCACTGCAGCGTGTCCGACACATCAGTATTCCCTATGTCCGAGATGTCATTGCAACTATTACCCTCATCCAGTTCATGTTTGGCTTCCGGGTGTTCGATCAGGTCTTTGTAATGACGCGGGGAGGACCGGGCCGCTTGTCAGAAGTCGCCGCAACGTTCGTCTGGCGCGAGGCGTTCGTCAATAGAAGGTTCGGCTATGCGACGGCCCAGGCTATTGTCACGAGCCTGGTGATAGCCGTACTATCGATGGTGTATCTCACTATTATTAGGACCAAACGCCTCGAACGGGCGGGGTAGCACCGATCACGATGTGGCAGTTCCGAAATATACCAGAGAGCACTCTCAAAGGCTTCGGTTTCGTATGTCTACTACTATGGACAATGGTGACGATCGTGCCAGTCGTAGGAAGTTTGTTCTCCTCCTTCAAGTCGCAAACCGAGATTATCGCCGAACCGCTAAACCTCCCATCAAGACTGCTCTTCGAGAACTACGAGAGAGCCTGGGATGGCACCAACCTCGGAGAGCCATTGATTCTGTTTGCACGCAACAGCGTGATCGCAACCAGCGTAGGGGTTGTGCTCGGAGTAGGAGCTGGCGTGTTTGCCGGATATGCAATCGCCAGAAGCCGCACTAGGTTCGGTGGGCTATTGAATCGCTATTTCGTCCTGCTGATCACCCTGCCGTTCATAGTCACGTGGATACCACTCTTCGTACTCTCAGACCGTCTCGGTGTGCTGAGCAACCCGCTAGCCCTCGGTGTGATGTACGCTGCGCGCCTCATTCCATTCGCGGCCGTGATGATGCGTGCCTATTTCTCCTCCTTTCCGCTTGATCTCATCGAGGCGGCACACATCGATGGCGCAAGCGAGTTCACAGCCTTCCAACGCATCGTGCTGCCGCTTTCCTGGGGAGGGGTGCTCGCAGTGGGCCTAGTCCAGGTCATCTTCATCTGGAACGAACTCGGCTTGGGACAGGTTCTCCTGTTGAGTCCCGACAGCCGAACCTTACCGGTAGGGCTGACACAATTCCGAGGCCAGTACGGTTCTGACTACGGAGCGCTCTTCGCGTCCCTGATGCTAACGATCTCTCCCATAATCGTCCTGTATACTTTTACTGAGAGAAAGCTCACGGAGGGCCTCCGAATCGGAGCTATGAAGTGAGACGAGTCTTGCCGATCATCAACACTGTCATCCGAAACCGAACTGAAGACTACCGGGTCCGATCATGTTGTCAGCGTGATCCCCGTTTTGAATACGCCTACGGACGGCACCCTTCTCCCGATGGTAGAGCGTGTGTCACGTTGCAACCCCTCCAGGGGACGTAACCTAGTTCCGGGAAGGAGGAATCAGCGTGGTGACACAGCCAACGGGCGTGGGTATTCTCGGTGCGGGAGAGGTCGCCGGTCAGTATCTGCCGAACCTAACGGCTAGTGCTGAGATCAAAGTGATCGGTGTCGGCGACATAGACTATCGGGCGGCGGAGCGATTGGCTCGAGCGCATGGTATCCCAAGGGTATTCCATGGTGAGGACATACTTGACTGTAAGGAGATTGATCTCATCGTCAACCTTACACCTATCCCGTCTCACTATGAGACGAGTCTTCGTGTCCTGGAATCCGGAAAGCACGTCTACAGTGAGAAACCTCTTGCATTGGCCACAAGTGAGGGCGCCACATTGCTGGCTGCTGCGGAGAAGGCGGGGTTGAGCGTCGGTTGTGCACCGGATACCGTCCTCGGTCCAGGATTCCAAGCCGGTCGCCGGGCAATAGATCAGGGCTTGATCGGAAAGCCAATCTCAGGGTTTGCTTCTATGCTGCGGCCCTTGCCGGTACTGGAACGACACCGGACCGGAGTGATTCCGCTTTTCAACATGGCGCCGTATTATCTCTCGGCACTTGTCAACCTCTTTGGTACTGCTTCGGCGGTGTCGGGGGTCGCTAGGCTCTCTTATGTCACGCCTCTACTGGATCCGTCAGCGATCTTTGCTTCCTGCAGCATTAGGTTTAAGGGCGATGTGCTGTGCGCGCTAACGCTACGCTATGGTGACACACCCTCAAGTGAGGTACCGACTCTGCAAGTGTTCGGTACCGAAGGTGTGCTGTGCCTACCGAATCCGGATACGTTCTCTGCCTTGGCCCGGTGGCGTCGGCACGATGAACGAAACTGGCATCCTGTCAAGGTAGCGGAGGAGAGTACTAGCCATAGCTCAAACCTGCGCGGGATCGGAGTCGTAGATATGGCGGATGGGATCCGTCACGGGAGGGCTGCTCGTGCGGCACCGGATGTGGCCCTCCATGTAGTCGAGATAATCGAAACGTTGAGTCCGCCTAACCCTTCTCCTACCGACAGGGTCGGTGGTCACCTGGAGACCGCTTGCAACAGACCAAGCTTGCTGGGGTCGTGAGCGCGGTTGCGAAGGGTCAGGAGGTCACCCAACCCGGTCGGAACCAACGACTGACCGAGGATGCACCGCTGGAAGGGTGAAACCACCTCGGAGAGCTCGCCCGACGTGTGGCGGAACCGGCGCTGGACGTCTCGCGACCCCGTTATGTCAGCCGAGACTGGCAAAGTGGACACCAGAATTGCAAGGTGGGCAGTTGGAGGGGATATGTCATAATGCGGCGGGAGATTACGAGGGCTTTCCGGGAATACGGGAAGCTCGGGATAACTGCGGAGTACCACCTCCGCTCGCAGGAGGAGGCCATTGACTGATGGCAACCGTCGGAGGTATCCACGGTGTCTGGCATTTCAGTTTCACCGTGTCTGACATGGATCGCTCTGTCGAGTTCTATGTGGGGTTGCTGTCGTTCGAGTTGGTGCATCGTCAGGTTCAGGACAACCCGTACACGCGGAGCCTGGTCGGCTACCCGGACGCCCGGATCGTCGTTGCCCAGTTGGCGGTGCCCGGCCGGCCTCGTCAGCTCTCCACGCACGACCTCGAGCTTGTGCAGTACGTGAGGCCGTTGGGACAGCGAGGGGATATCGGCATTGCCAATCCCGGCGCTGGCCACCTAGCGGTGGCGGTCGACGACATTCACGCTTGGTACGACCGGCTGACCGCGGCGGGCGTCTCATTCTTCTCAGAGCCGAACCGCATCATGGCTGGTGTGAATGAGGGCGGGTACGCGGTCTACTTCCATGATCCGGACCAGATAGTGTTGGAACTGCTGCAGCCGCCGCCGGGACGGCTCCCGCACTAGGGCGTCGCGTGGTTGAGCGGGCGCCGTACTTCGGTTCTAGGATGCATCGTGGAGAGGGGGAGAACTCCTTCAGATCGCCGCCTTGGCGCGAAACTGCTTTCCCGATAGCAGTGGCTTAGCGGGTCGATACCGGGTGGGGCGACGGCGAGCTCGAGCCACCCTCGCGTAAGGACAGATCATGAGAATCCGCAACTACCAAACCGGTCCGTTCACCGCTCGGCGAGAGAAGGGGGGTGCCGGCGAGGTAGGGATGCTCGACGTGCTGGACCGATCGGACTTCGAGACGTCGTTCGCGTTCATCAAGGCGGGCCGCCTCGGGCCCGGTTGCAGCCTTGGTCTCCATCTCCACGAACGGTCCGAGGAGTGCCTGGTGGTGCTCGACGGTCCGCTGTCGGTGGCACACAACGAGCACTTCGGGGTCGTCGAGTCGCGCTCTGTGGCGCTGTGCCGGGCCGGCGACGCCCACGGCATCTTCAATCACACGGATCACTGGACCAGCTTCGTCGGGATCGGTGTGGCTCCGCAGGATGGACCGTTCGATGCTGTGCCGCTCGACGATGATCTCACCGGCCGGGAGTCCGACGATGGTGAGTTGGAGTTCGTCCAACGTCTCGATCCGACCTTGCTCACGCCGCGCCGTGCCCATGTTGGCCTGGGGGAGATCCGCGCCCGACGCCTCTTCGACAGCGATGTCTTCACGACGAATTGGGGTTTCGTCGACCACGCCTTCATGCCGCCCGGCACCTCGGTCGGCTATCACCGTCACGACACCATCCAGGAATGCTATGTGATCATCGGCGGTCGGGGGCGGATGAAGGTCGATGGTGAGGTCGGCGACGTGACCAAAGGCGACTGTATCCCCAATCGAATCGGAGGTTCGCACGGGATCATCAACCACACAGACGCCCCGTTGGAGTACCTCAACATCGCGGTGTGCCAGCAGAAAGGCCGCATTGACTTCACGAATCTTGAAGATGACCTGAGCGACCTGCTGTGAGACTCGGGGAAGACATGCGAGGCTTGACTGTTCTCCCACGCAGAACGGTCCGGCATGCGATCAGCCAGTTCGAGGAGGCGGGATACGTGGAGTCACTCGCCCGGCCCACGCTGCGCGGGGTTTGCGTTAGAGCATCGGGCTTCGGCCGCGGAGCGGTGATCGGTCACGGTTTCAGTGGCTCGGGAGTTGGGTAGTCGGATGAGGGCCGTGACATGAAGTCGCTCCATGACGCAGAGTCTGTCCCTCTTCGTGGCGGTCCGGTGCTGCGTTGGGGGATCCTCGCACCAGGAGTAATAGCCACCAAGTTCGTGCGGTCTTTGAAGCGCCACACCGATCAAGAGGTGACTGCGGTGGGTTCTCGGTCGCGCGAGAGGGCTGAACGCTTTGGCCACCGGTTCTCGATTCCGCGTGCTTACGCTTCTTATGAAGCGGTGCTCGCTGATAGCGATGTTGACATTGTCTATATCGCGTCCCCGCACAGCCATCACAAGACGATGGCTGTGGCCTCACTCGAGGCAGGTAAGCATGTCCTTGTCGAGAAACCAGTGGCCACATCAGCGTTAGAAGCACAGGCCATTAGCGATGCAGCAAGAGTTCACAACAGGTTCGCGATGGAGGCCATGCATACGCGCTTTCATCCGAGGACCAGCGTCTTGCAGCGACTGCTGGAGGACGGTGAACTGGGGAAGGTCCAACTGGTTACTGCGGATCTGGGGGCCGTCTTTCCTCTCGATCCTACAAACCGAATACATGATCCGGCACTTGGAGGCGGAGCTCTCCTGGATATAGGGGTCTATTCAGTCTGGTTCGCCGTCTTCGTTATGGGCTCGCCAACCCATGTTCAGTGCGTCGGAGAAGTCACTCCAACAGGTGTTGATGGTCAATCCGTAACTGTGTTGACCAACGAGAGCGGTCAACTAGCCGTTGCAACTTGCAGTCTCTATACATTTGGCTCTGGGGAGGCTAGCGTGGGCGGTTCAGATGGCCGGGTCTTGGTCCCCTCGCGACATCCTGCTCCCGGCGGATTGACGCTGTATGACGCTAGGAATGAGCCTGTTGCGGAGTACGTCGATCGATCGGGTCTTGTCACAGCCGAGGATGGACTGTGCAGACAAGCGGTCTGGGCAGCCCGCCATGTCTCGGATGGCTTGACGCAGTCGCCACTGCATCCTCTGTCGATGTCTGTAAGGGTGTTGCAGGTGCTCGATGAAGCCCGTGCACAACTCGGAATTGTCCCGACGCCGTTGTAGCGAGTGGACGTCTCTGCGAACCATGCAACCGATGGCCTTGCTAATGCCCAGACCGAAGTCGGAGTGCAGCCGAGCCTGCTGCTGGCAGGCACTGAACGTGTTCTAAGAGCCGCTACCTCCGGAAGCGGAACGCCCCGATAGCGGTGCGTTGGTTCCTCGCTGCCGTTGTGCCGAGTCGATCTTCGGGCGATGTTCCGCGTGCCAAGCCGCCGAAGGGTACGTGCTGGATCGGAGGAGAGGAGAAGAAGGTTGGGCGGACTGCCGCCTCTGATGGCAGCCGTGGCGCTGTGGCCCCGGTACCGGTGGCGCTTGCCTTCGGTCCGTATCCAGGGTACCGACCGCACGTACGGCACGGATGGGCAACGCGCTGTTTCCGGCGGAGGCGGACGGGAATCGAACCCGCCGGGGCACTCTCGTACCCCCACTGGTTTTGAAGACCAGGGAGCCCACCAGGCGCTCGTTCGCCTCCATGGCCGAGCATAACGCCCGTCAGCGGAGCACGAATCGGAGCGGGCCCGGCGTCGGCCAGCCCGTGCCGGCTCCTCGCGGGTAGGCCTGAGGCGGTTGTCGGCCGAGCGGATGGTTCGCCTTCGGAGGCGGCTACCCTCATGCGACCAGACGACTTGAACATGGCTTCTACGAGAGACGAACACATCATCGATTCGAACGGTTACCGGATCCTGCCCGGGTGGCGGGTCGGTCACTTGATGGAGGAGTCGGCGACGCGCTCGGGGCTGCTTGTCCCGGCCGGGACCGAGTCCACCAACGACGCGTTGTCGCTGGTTGACATCCACACCGGCCTGCGCTTCTGGGCGGTGCCGACGGGCGCTTGGCGTTTCCTCTGGCCGGAGAACAACCGGCTGGCGGTGGCGGTCCGCGAGTCCCAGATCATCGCCGAGGAGCAGGAGGACTCGCACGCCGGCGAGAACTCCTATCTCTGAGCGGCGTCCTGACACGGCTTTACTTCCATGCCTCCACCGAACCGGGACGAACGGATTCCCGCAACCGCTGAAGGACCCCGGTCATGACGGCTGACGGACGCCGCGCCCGTCGGCTCACCGCCACGGTCACCGACCTCGACGTCGCGCGCCAGAAGGCGTTGCTGGTCGGTGTCGAACTGGACGGCACCGGCTCCGACAGTGTTGGCCGTTCGATGCGCGAACTCCGGCTGCTGACCGATACGGCGGGATCCACGCCGGTCGAGACGGTGGTTCTCAAGCGCCGGTCGCCCCACCCTGCCACCTTCGTGGGCCCGGGACAGGCGGAGGCGTTGGCTCGGGACGCCATCCGGCTCGATGTGGACGTGGTCGTGTTCGACAACAGTCTCGCTCCAGGGCAGCAGCGCAACCTCCAGGAGTTGTTCGAGTGTGACGTCGTGGACCGGGTTGCCGTGATCCTCGACATCTTCGCCCAGCACGCCACCAGCCGGGAGGGCATGCTCCAGGTCGAACTCGCCCTGCTCCGCTACCGCCTGCCCCGCCTGCGGGGCAAAGGCATCGAGTTGAGCCGGCTCGGCGGAGGCATCGGCACCCGCGGTCCCGGGGAGACGAGACTGGAGACGGATCGCCGCCGCATCATGCGCAGGATCTCGAATCTGGACAAGCTCCTGGCCCAGGTTCACCAGGCGAGGGAGGGCCAGCGCAAGTCCAGAACCGGCAAGGCCATCCCATCTGCGTCGCTGGTGGGATACACGAACGCCGGCAAGTCCACCCTCATGAACGCTCTCACGGGTGCCGGTGTGCGCACCGAGGACCGGCTGTTCTCGACATTGGACTCCACGACCCGGCGCTTCGAGCTCCCCAACGGCCGCCTGCTGCTCCTCTCGGATACGGTCGGATTCGTCCGCCGCCTTCCCCACCAGCTCGTGGAGGCCTTCCGCTCGACACTGCTGGAGACATCGAGGGCCGACTTCCTGGTCCATGTCGTGGACGCATCGGAGCCTTCGGCGCCCGAGCAGGTCGCAGCCGTCAGGGAGGTGCTGGACTCCATCGGCGCCGGCCACCTTCCGGAGATACTCGTCCTGAACAAGGCGGACCTCGCGGATGATCCCACTGCCTCCCGGTTGCGGGGTCTCTACCCGGAGGCGGTCAGCGTGTCCGCCCTGGAGGGAACCGGTATCGACGAGTTGACGGAGCGGCTCGCCGATCATCTGGCCCTCGACTCGCAACAGATCGATTTGCTCGTCCCCTACCCGAAGGGGCAGGTGCTGGGCAGGCTCCGCCGCGAGGCGGAGGTGCTCGCCGAGGACCACAGGGCGGACGGGACCCTGGTGAGCGTCCGGCTACCTGTGGACCAGGTCGACCGCTACGGTGAGTTCGCCGTCCGCCCTTAGCGACGGGCGACCCGGAGACCCGGGGCGGACGGAGGATCGCCACTCCGGGACCGGCTCTGTACCTGTACCCGGATAGTGGCAAGGTCGCGAAAACCGCCGGGAGGGCCCGGTCCTCCGGGCCCTCCCCCGCCACCACCGTTCCTGGGCCGGGAGCGCGTCGGGCCGGGCTTGCCGGGGGCAAGGCGCTCCGGTAGATGATCCCTCGGGCGGGCGAATGACGTCGGTTCGGACCGCTTGGGGTGCTTGGCTCCTCCAATAGTGCGGTATGGGTGGGACAGTGTCAATCCCCTTGTCCGCGATGCCGGCTACCGGCCTGCCCAGATGGCGGCGCCCACTATGCCGGCGTCGTTCCGGAGCGCGGCGGGGACTATCTCGGCCCGGGCGCGGAGCATGGGACCGAACTTGCCGAAGCGCTTGGAGATCCCGCCGCCGATGACGAAGAGGTCGGGTGAGAAGATCCGTTCCAAGTGAGCCAGGTAGGCGTTGAGCCGCCCGGTCCAGACATCGAACGACAGTTTCTCCGTCTTTCGCGCCCGGTTGGAGGCTCCCTTCTCGACCACCCTGCCTTGGAGTTCGAGATGTCCCAGCTCGGTGTTGGGCATCAAGTGGCCGTCGTGCAGCAGGGCCGATCCGATGCCGGTTCCGAGCGTGAGAACGATCACCACGCCCGTGCGGCCCGCCGCGGCGCCGACCCTGGCCTCGGCCACTCCGGCCGCATCGGCGTCGTTGACCACCGACACCGGACGTTGGCAGGCCTGGGAGAACAGGCGGTCGGCGTCCGTGCCTATCCAGGAGCGGTCGACATTGGCGGCCGAGTTGATCCGGCCGTCGAGGACGATGGCCGGAAACGTACACCCGATGGCACCGGTCACGTCGGGGAAGGCATCCACGACCCGGCGCACGACCCCTGCCACCGCCTCGGGGTGGGAAGGCCGGGGTGTCATGATCCGGACCCGTTCGGCGGTCAGGGCGCCGGACTCCAGGTCGACCGGAGCCCCCTTGATCCCGCTTCCGCCGATGTCGATTCCGAGCCGAACAGCCAAGTCACACGTCCTGTCTCGATGCGGCTCCGATCTTACGAGGAGGCTTCGACGCCCAGGTCGGTAAGCAGGCCCCTCACCAGCACTTCGATCTCCTCCCTGACCGGTCGGACCCCGCTGACACCCTTGCCGGCCGGGTCGTCGAGTTCCCAGTCCAGATAGCGCTTCCCGGGCAGCACCGGGCAGGCGTCACCGCAGCCCATGGTCACCACCACGTCGGCCGTTGAGACCTTGTCCCGTGACAGCTTCGAAGGGATGCTGGCTCCGAGGTCGATCCCTCTCTCGGCCATCGCCTCCATGACGGCCGGGTTGATCCGGTCGGCCGGCATCGACCCGGCGCTCCTGACCCTCACGCTGTCCCCAGCCAGGTGCCGGAGGAACCCGGCGGCCATCTGCGAGCGGCCCGCGTTGTGGACGCATACGAACAGGACTTCGGGAGTGGGCGTGATCGGGCTCATACGGGCGCATGGTACGGCCTGGTCGCCGAAAGCCGGTAAACCCATGGTGAATCCGGTCGCACCCGCCGCTCACCTGACATCGGAGCCATGTCCGCGGCTCTAACCTTGCCGCCGATGGATGTTCATGGTTACTCGCTGAGCCGGCGCCTGGTGGCCGAGGCTGTCGGGACGGCCTTCCTCCTGATGGCCGTGGTGGGCGGGGGGATAGCCGCCCAGCGTCTCAGCCCCGACGACGCCGGGCTCCAGCTGTTCGAGGCGGCGGTGGTGACCGCCTTCGCCCTGATGGTGCTCATCTGGTCGTTCGGCCCGATCTCGGGCGCCCACTTCAACCCGTGCGTCACCCTGCTGGACGTGGCGAGGGGTAACCGTTCGATCCCGGAGGGCGCGGCCTACATCGGGTCGCAGGTGGCCGGCGGTATCGCAGGGACCGTTCTCGCCAACCTCATGTTCTCCCTCGATGCCGTCGAGTGGTCACAGACCGTCCGGGGTGGCGCCGGCCAGCTCCTGGGCGAGGTGATCGCTACGCTCGGGTTGATGATGGTGATCTACCTGATCGGCCGCCCGGGTGGTGGAGGCCTGGGTTTCGTCGCCCCCGCGGTGGGCGTGTACATAGGCGGGGCGTACTTCTTCACCTCGTCGACCAGCTTCGCCAACCCGGCCGTCACCGCGTCCCGCATGTTCTCCGACACCTTCGCGGGGATCGCTCCGTCCTCCGCCCCGGGCTTCATCCTGATGCAGCTCATCGGGGCCGGCATCGCACTGTTGCTGGTCCGGTTCCTGCTCGAAGAGGAATGACCTGGCCCGGCGTCCCAATGGTGGTGTCTATGCAAAGTGACGCGCTGCACCCTGCGTCCCATCGACGCCCCTCACCGCGTTCCGCCTCCTCGATGTACCCCTGCGGGTACGCCTCGGTCGGCGACCTTGCGAGGAACGCCGCGGCCGGCGCATGCCACACCGCCACTTCACAGACACACCACTAGATGCGGTCCTCGCTTACCATGGACTCCAGTGACTTCCGCTGACATCGGCTTGATCGGTCTGGCCGTCATGGGCCAGAACCTGGTGCTGAACATGGACGACCATGGGTACACCGTGGCCGTATACAACCGGACCACCGCCCGCACCGTCGAGTTCCTCGACGGGCCGGCACGCGGCAAGCGGGTGATGGGGACCCGGACCGTCGACGAACTGGTCGCGGCCCTGAAGCCGCCCCGGAGGATCATGCTCATGGTCAAAGCGGGTGGGGCGGTGGACGCCATCATCGAACAGCTGATCCCCCTCCTCGACGCGGGGGACATCATCATCGACGGGGGCAACTCGTACTTCGAGGACTCGGTCAGGCGCACGAGGCGCCTCGGGGAGAGGGGCCTGCGGTTCATCGGCACCGGTATCTCCGGGGGAGAGGAGGGAGCCCGCCACGGTCCCTCGATCATGCCCGGCGGGGATCCGGCCGCCTGGCCCCACGTGAAGGGCATCCTGCAGGCCATCGCCGCCAAGGTCGCCGACGGGACCCCGTGCTGCGACTGGGTGGGCCCGGGAGGCGCCGGCCACTACACCAAGATGGTGCACAACGGCATCGAGTACGGGGACATGCAGGTGATCGCGGAGGCATACCACCTGATGCGGGCGGGCCTCGGCATGTCCCATCCGGAGATGGCGTCCACATTCCGCCGGTGGGGTGACGGTCTGCTGGACTCCTACCTGGTAGACATCACCGCAGACATCCTCGATCACACCGACGAACGGGGCGAACCGACGCTGGAGGCCATCCTGGATGCGGCCGGCCAGAAAGGGACCGGGAAGTGGACGGTGATCGACTCCCTCCACCTCGGATACCCGATGACGCTGGTAGCCGAAGCGGTGTACGCCCGGGTGGTGTCCGCTCTCCACGACCAGCGCATCGAGGCGGCCGGGGTCCTGGGGCCCGGCTCACAACCCTCGAAGGCGACCCGCCACGGATGGGGCGACGACTTCGTCGACGCCATCCACGACGCCCTGTACGCCTCGAAGATCGTCTCCTACGCCCAGGGCTTCATGCTGCTTGGCGCGGCCGGCCGGGAACACGGTTGGGACCTCGACTACGGGCGGATCGCTCAACTCTGGCGGGAGGGATGCATCATCCGGGCCGCGTTCCTCGACGACATCACGGCGGCGTTCACCCGGAGGCCCGGCCTGCCCAGCCTCCTCCTGGACGGCTTCTTCGTGGATGCGGTCCGCAGGGCGGATCCGGGATGGCGCAGGGTGGTCAACGCCGCGGTGCGAGCCGGTATCCCCGTGCCTGCATACTCCTCTGCGCTGGCCTTCTACGACGCCTACCGCTCGGAGCGCCTACCCGCCAATCTCGTCCAGGCCCAGCGCGACTACTTCGGCGCCCATACCTACGAACGGCTCGACCGGCCCCGGGGAGAGTTCTTCCACACCGACTGGACCGGTACCGGTGGTGGCGCCACCTCGGGCAGCTACCAGGCCTAGGCACGCTCCCGCTCGTCGAGCGAATAGTCCGCCGTATAGCCCTATCCGCGTTGCCGGTTGTTGGTTGGTGGTTGTGGGTGGATCGCGGCTTAAGTGCGTGCGCGGATAGCTCCTGACCTGGGTGAAGGCACGACCGCCGACGATTGAATTACTCGTCCTGACCAGGGACTTTGAAGTCGGATCCGGTGTCGACACGCTGACGGCGACCACAGGAACGCACCTATCCGCGCTTCCTCTAAGGGTTTCGATTCGGGATGTACCACTCGGCGTGGATCGTGCAAGCCGATAGCTTGATCTGCTTTACAGTGATCTTCGCATCTGAGCGGTCCAAGGACACGCGAGCCGCTACCGGTTCGTTCCGGTATGCACAGTCGATAGTTGGACCGTCAGCAGCGAAGGCCGCCTGCGGAGCATCTTCCAGTGAGGCGAAGATCGCCGTCGGGATCTCCGGCAACTGGTACTTGGAGGGGAGGACACTCCTGCTCTTGTGGAATGCGCGCAACATGATGATCGAGTCGACGGCTTCCCGGTACTGACGAAACAACTCCAGTGTCTGCAGCCTTCGCGTTCTTGCCGTTCTCATGTCCTGGATCCAGGCTGCCTCCGTGAGCTTGGATATGTGGGCCGTCGAAGCCGACAAGTTCCGGGCAGCAGTTGACTTGAGAGACAGCTTCAGTTCCGACGTGTCTTCAGTCTGTACGGTCGTGTCCACGAATCTCCGAGTTGCCGATCCTGGTTCATCTATGTTCCATCCAACGGCTTCACATGCGTTGCGGAAGGCCACCTCAAAGCCGATCAGCCCAAGAGGTTCCACCGTGCTGCTGTGATGGACGGATATCGTTAGTCCGAAGTACTCCACCCATTCAGGGTTGGTCGTGATCCAGGTGCTGGTGACATCGGCGCGCGGTGGATTCGAAAGTGAGTCAATCAGCCGTGCGACGAACCGGACGCCCATCGGGGAGAGAGACTCGATGCGGGTTCTTAGTTCGTCAATGCTGGCTTGATGACTGCCGCGGTGCCTCACCCGGCAATCCTGCGTTCGATCAACTCCACGTACTCGGGCTTCAACTCGATACCCACCCAGTTCCTCGCCAGTTCCTTGGCGGCTAGAAGCGTTGTGCCGGATCCGGCGTAGGGATCGAGAACCACGTCGCCCGGGCGGCTCGTGATCCGGATGCACCGTCGCGCCAGCGTCATCGGCATTACGGCAGGATGGTCGTCGATCCCTCCTGCCTGTCGCCGGCGAGGCTCGGTGTTGATGTCCCACATCGTGCGGAGTCTGCGGCCGTTCGGGCCCTTCACCGCCGACACATCGTAGAAATACTCCTGGTGCTTCGACAGCAAGAACACCGTCTCGTGTGCCTTGGTCGGGCGGTCTCGTACCGACTCCGGATGGGCGTTGGGTTTGTACCAGATCACTTCGGATCGCAACCACCAGCCGGCATCTTGAAGAGCGAACGCCAGCCGCCAAGGTACACCGATCAGGTCCTTCGGCTTCAGACCGGCTGGTGTGGGTGGCCGCACTGACATCGCCCTGGCCCGGTTCTTACGATCGGGAGCCCGGTATTTCCGATTGCCCGATGTATAGCTGTCCCCGACATTGAGCCAGACCGTACCGTCGTCGGCGAGGACCCGCCGAATCTGGTCGAAGGCCAAGACGATGCTCTTGACATACTCGCCCAATCCGTCATCGCGGCCGATCTGCTCAGCGACCTCGTAGTCCCGCAACGACCAGTACGGAGGGGAGGTCACCACCGTCTGAACGCTGCCCGTGGGCAGCAAGCTCAAGGCGTCGGAAGCGCGGCCGCACACGAGCACCGGACAGGTCAAGGAGTCCAGCGGGCTGTCCACATCCGCATCGAGCCTGACGTGCGGATCGGCCGTCGAGGTGTGGCGCTCGATCTCTTTCGTCGGGAACAACGCGAGGTTGCGTGCCGTCGTCTTTGGTTCTGCGTCCACGTGTTAACCCTACTGCCGGTCTGGGACAAATCGATGATCTGCAGAAGACCGTTCGAGGCGGAGGCTGCCGGGTGAGGCAGGTTCCCACGAACTGAGAGTCGCGCAGAAACGATCTCTGATTCGGTACCGGCGGTGACGACCGGACGCAGAGCTTCGCACTCGGTGTGCATCAGACCGAGATGTTCCCTAGCAGAGTCCGACCTCCACTAGCGTGCTGATTCCCCTCGCTGAGACGCGTGTGGAGGTGGCCACCTCGGCCGAAGCAACGACGACGCCTCCGGCCTCGAGTTCTACGGACGATCCGTCGTCCGCTGTTACGTGGGCGCGGCCTTGAGCCACCGCCAGTATGCGCAACTCTGGAGCCGACTGCAGGACAATAGGACGATCGGTTTCGCGGTGCTCACGCAACCAGTAGTTGGGGGTCTCTACCAGCATGCGGCTCCCATCGTCAGACATCGGGCCGCGTGAGAGACCAGCGGGCGAAACGGAGCGCAGCGTGTCGAGCGCCCGACGGATCTGCAACGGGCGGGGCGGGCGGTCGTACTCGTCGGTCCAGTCGTAGAGGCGGAACGTGGTGTCGGAGGGGGTCTGGACCTCGGCAACGGTCACGCCGGCGCCGAGGGCGTGGACCGTCCCGGACGGAAGATGGTGGAATTCCCCCCGCCGGACCGGGATCCGGCGCAGGAGACCGGCCAGAGCGGGTGTCCCCGCGGCTGCACGCACGTCCCCAATCCCCACCCCGGACCGAAAGCCCTTGAAGATGGCCGCTCCCGGCTCCGCGTCGAGCACGTACCAGGACTCGGTCTTCGGCAACCACCGCGGGTTGCGCGCGGTCCACGTCTCGTCGGGATGGACCTGGATCGACAGGTGCTCCGCCGTGTCGAGTAGCTTGAAGAGGAGGGGGAAGTCGCCGGCAGGCGTCGGGGACGCGGAGCCGAGGAGTCCGGCTCCCTGCTCGGCGATCAGCCTTCGGAGGGTCTTACCCCGCTGGGGGCCGGCCGCCACCCGCGTCCGCCCCCGTTCGGCCGCCGACAGCGCCCCGCGCGGCAGGTCCGCCACCTCCCACGACTCGCCGTAGCGGGTTCCGGGAACTTGGCGGGGCGCAGGCTGCTTGTCGAGGCTCGCCAGCCTCGTTCCGCCCCACGGCTTCGGGACCAGGATGGGGTCGAACTGCAGCAGGCCAGGGCCGGTCACCGTCCGGCCCCCGCCCGGCCGGACCGCGCCGGGCAAACCCGGTCCCGTGCACCGCATATCATGAGAGTGATGCCGGCGAGCCTCATACCGGAATGATCGTATCCCGTCGCAGCGCTTCGGTCCGGCCCTTCCCTAATGCTGGAGTCAAATGATGAACGAGGACCCGTACCGGCTGCCGCGCAACGTGGTGCCCAGGCACTACCGCCTTCGCCTGGAACCCAACCTCGAAGCGGCCACCTTCAGCGGGACGGAGGCAGTGCAGGTCGACGTGGCCGAGGCCACCGACCGGGTGGTGCTGAACGCCATCGAACTGGACATCCAGGAGGCCTGGTTCGTCGCCGGCGACGGGCGCCGGGTGGGCGCAGGCGTGGAATATGACGAAGAGGCGCAACGGGCGGTCCTCGCATTGGCAGGAGAGATCCCCGAGGGCCCGGCCGAGTTCCACTGCCGGTTCAGCGGGATCCTCAACGATCAGCTGCGAGGTTTCTACCGCTCCACCTTCACAGATGTGGACGGCCGCGAGCAGGTCATAGCCACCACCCAGTTCGAGGCCACTGACGCCCGGCGAGCGTTCCCCTGCTGGGACGAGCCGGACTTCAAGGCCTCCTTCGGCGTCACCCTGGTCGTTCCCGGCGACCTGATGGCCGTCTCGAACGGTGCCGAGACCGCCAGGGAGCCGACGGGCAACGGGAAGGTGGCGGTGACCTTCGCCGACACGATCGAGATGTCCACGTACCTGGTCGCCTTCGTCGTGGGGCCCTTCGAGGCCACCGAACCCATCGACGTCAACGGCGTTCCGCTCCGCATCATCGCACCCAGGGGCAAGGAGCATCTGACCGGGTTCGCCCTCGCATGCAGCCGGTTCTGTCTGGACTACCTCGCCTCCTACTACGGGATTCCCTACCCGGGCGACAAGGTGGACATGGTGGCGATTCCCGACTTCGCCTTCGGGGCGATGGAGAACCTCGGATGCATCACCTACCGCGAGTCGGTACTGCTGGTCGACGAGGGGACCGCCACCACCAGCGAGAAGATGCGGGTCCTGGACGTGATCGGCCACGAGCTGGCGCACATGTGGTTCGGCGACCTGGTCACCATGAAGTGGTGGAACGGTATCTGGCTGAACGAGGCATTCGCCACATTCATGGAGATGAAGGCGACCGCCGCCTACCGCCCGGAGTGGAAACGGTGGCTGGAGTTCGTTGCCGTGGAGCGGCCCTGGGCCTTCAAGGTGGACGAGTTGGCCGGTACCCGCCCCGTCGAGTACGAGGTCCGCTCGCCCGAGGACGCGGAGGGCATGTTCGATGCCCTCACCTACGGCAAGGGCTCCGCGGTTCTCCGCATGATGGAACAGCATATCGGTGAGGAAGCCTTCCGCGGGGGAGTCGGCACCTACCTGCGGGCCCATGCCTACGCCAACACCGAGACCGAGGACCTGTGGCGAAGTCTCGACGAGGCCTCCGGATGGCCGGTGGGTGACATCATGGACACCTGGATCCTCCAGGGTGGCTATCCCCGCGTATCGGTACGGGCCGTTCCCGGAGGCGTGGCCCTCCGCCAGGCCCGGTTCCTGCTCATCCCCGACCCTTCGGACTCCGCGCTCTGGAAGGTCCCGGTCCGGATCCGGGGTAGTGCCGGCGGCGAGCCCTTCGAGACGAAGGCGCTGCTCGACGGTCCGGAAGCGGTCATACCAACCGGCGGGCCGGTCGACTGGGTGGTCGCCAACGCCGCAGGCCACGGGTTCTACCGGACGCTCTACCAGGAGTCGCTCCAAGCGGCGCTCCTCGCCCGGCTCGACGAACTGGACCCCCTGGAGCGTTTCGCGGTGGCGGACGATGCCTGGGCATTCGTGGAGTCCGGACAGGCGGGGGCGGCGTCGTTCATGACGTTGGCGCCGTCGTTCGCCGGCGAGACGGAGCAAGCGGTCTGGGGCGCTGTTCTGGGCGGGGCCGCCGGCATCGGACATCACCTGGTATCGGGCGGGGCCCGGTCGCGGTACGAGCGTTGGGTGTCCGGCCTCGCGGCACCCGTGCTGGACCGCCTTGGGTGGCGACCTCCGGAGGGCGAGAGCGACCTGGTGCGCCGTTTGCGTGGCCGGATCATCGCCGCCATGGGCTGCCTCGCCAACGATCCCGAGACCGTCGACCGGGCTCGCAGCACCTGGGAGCGGTTGCTGTCGGAGCCGACCGCGGTCGACCCCGAGGTGGGGTCCGCATGCATATTCGTGTGCGCCGCCCACGGGGATGCCTCCACCTACCGGGCCTTCCTGGCCAGGCACGAGGATGCCGCAAACCCGCAGGAGGCGATGAAGTACCTGAGAGCGCTGGCATCGTTCGACGACCCGGAGGCGGTGGACCGCACCCTGGGTCTCATGGATGACGGGACCATACGCAACCAGGACACCACGTGGGTACTGGGGAGGATGCTGGCCAATCGCGTGTCGGGACCGTACGCGTGGGCAAGGCTGAAGGAGAAGTGGCCCGCGATGTCGGCCGGGCTCCCGCCGATGACCCACTCCCGCATGCTCGAGGGCCTTCCTGCCCTGTCGCGTCCCGAAGTCGCGTCGGAGGTCGATACGTTCTTCGCCGAGAACCCGCTACCGCATGCGGCCAAGGCGCTCGAGCAGAAGCTAGAACGGTTGCGGGCCATGGTGATGATGCGCCAGCGGGAGACCGGGCCGGTGGCTGAAGCCCTGACGCCGTAGACGGAATCCCGGGGATTCCGCGGGTAGCTTGCCCTTGCTCGTCCCGCTACCGTTCCGGGTGTAGGAAAGGAACGGACGATGAACATCTCTTTCTGGGTAGACCCCGTCTGACCGTGGTGCTGGGTGACGGCCCGGTGGGTCGTCGACGAGGTTGCTCCGGTCAGGGACCTGAACGTCGAGTGGGAGCCGATCAGCCTCCTGTTCAAGAACCGGCCCGATCCGGGCTCGGACCGCTACGCAGGGTCGCTGCGGACCCACCGGCTGCTGCGGGTGATGGAGTCGGTGAGGACCGGATACGGCAACGAAGGAGTCTTCCGCGCCTACTGGGGATTCGGGACCCGGATCCATCACGACGAGCAACTCTTCGACTTCGACGTGGGAGAGGTGCTGTCCGGTGTTGGCCTGGACACAGCGCACGCGGCTGCGTTCGACGACGCGTCCTGGGACACGGAGATCCGTGCCCGCATGGACTCGGGCCTCGAACTGGTGGGCCAGGATGTGGGTACGCCGATCATTGCGATGGACGACGCCGAGGGCGCGAGGGTGGGTATCTTCGGCCCGGTAATCACCAAGGTCCCGCCCGCCGACGAGTCGCTGCGGCTCTGGGACATCGTCGTGGAGGCCACCCGAACGCCCAGCTTCTGGGAGCTGAAGCGGACCCGGACCGAGCCGCCCGAGTTCGGAGACCGCCCGGGGCGCGTCCCGGCCGCGTCGACGTGATGGGAGCCACCGGCACGGCACCGGTAGGGCGGGGGGAGTCCGTATGACCCGCCCGGTCCGGATCGCGGTGCATATCTACCCCCAGCACGGTGACTACCGGGACCTGCGGAGCGCGGCGGTCCGCGCCGAGGAGATGGGCGCCGACATCATCTACAACTGGGATCACTTCTTCCCCCTCTCCGGCCCTGCGGACGGGAAGCACTTCGAGTGCTGGACGATGCTGGCCTCGTGGGCGGAGGTGACCGAACGGGTGGAGCTAGGCGCTCTGGTCACCTGCTACTCCTACCGCAACGCCCATCTGCTGGCCGACATGGCTCGAACCGTGGACCACATAAGCGAAGGTCGGCTGATCCTCGGTCTAGGGGCGGGCTGGACCGAGCGGGACTACTCGGAGTACGAGTATCCATTCGGAACCTTCGGCGGCCGCCTGCGGGACTTCGAGGCGGGCCTGTACAGGATCAAACGCAGGCTGGGCCGGCTCAATCCCCCGCCAATCCGGCAGATTCCCATCCTCATAGGGGGGCAGGGCGAGAAGCACACCCTCCGGTTGGCCGGTCGCTACGCGGACGTCTGGCATGGCTTCGGTGAAGAGGAGGTCATGCGCCGCAAGAGCCGCATACTGGACGAGTGGTGCGTGGCAGCCGGTAGGGATCCGTCTGAGATCGAACGGGCGGGCGGGGCCGAGCTCGATGAGATCGACCATGCAGACGATCTGCTGTCAGCCGGCATCACCCAGATCGCGCTGGCGGTGAACGGGCCGGCCTACGACATGGGCGGACTCGACGAATGGCTGGCATGGCGCGACGCAAGGAACGCCGATCGGCTCGCCGGATGAGGAGCCCTCCCTAAACCGTTGATGGGATCGAGAGGTTCAGTGGAGTCCCGGGGGCGGTCACAGTTCCGAGTCTCTGGTTAGGCTTCCCCGGATGCTCTGGCTCGGACTGATACTGATCATTGCCGGGATAGCCTTGCTCTGGGTGGCGGCAGACCCGTTCGTGGATGCTGCGGCCCGTCTGGCCCACATCTGGGGCGTTTCCCCCGTCCTGGTGGGGGCGCTGGTCATCGGCTTCGGAACGTCGGCGCCCGAGTTGATGGTCAGCGGCCTGGCAGCGGCGAGGGGCGAGCTGGCATCCTCGGTCGGCAACGTCGTCGGCTCCAACGCCGCCAACCTCACTCTGGTTCTGGGTGCCAGCGTCGTGATCTGTCCGGTGGTGGGCCAGCTCCGGATCATCCGCCGCGAGGGGGTCATCACCATCCTCGCCATGATTGCGGTCGTCCTGGTCGCCTGGGACGACTACCTCCACCGGGTGGAGGGGATCCTCCTGGTGGCGGGCATGGCGGTCGCTTCCGTTTTCCTGGTCAGGTGGTCCAGGCACGATGTCCGCGACGGGCTGGCCGGCGCCACCCTGGACGAGGATGATGACAGCGCCTCCGGAGACCACCGGCCGTCCCGAGAGTTGGCCAAGGCCTTCGCCTCGCTGGTGGGAATAGTGGGCGGCGCGGCGTTGCTCGTGGAGGGCGGCGGCACCGTTGCCGATCACTACGGGCTGGCCGGAGGGTTCGTGGGAGCCACGATCTTCGCGCTGGGGACCAGCCTCCCCGAGTTGGTGACGGCCGGCGCAGCTGCGCGGCGCGGGGCGAACGAGTTGGTGATCGGCAACCTCCTGGGATCGAACCTGTTCAATTCGCTCCTCGTGGTGGGGATCGCCGGGGTCGTCGGCGCCGGGGCGATAGGGGAGAGGCGTGTGGGGGAGCACGTGATGATGCTCCTCATCGGGCTGCTGGTGGGAGTCATGGCCATCACCCGGCTACGCTTGGGCAGGACGCAGGGCGTGGTCTTGCTGGTGGCTTTCGTTGTGTTCATCGGCGTCGTTGCGCAGAACGCCACTGCCTGAAGATGAAGCAACCGGCCGGACACCCACCCTCCCACGGCTCAGGTTCGTTTCCGGGTCGGGAGTCACGGAACTTCGAGGTCCGGTACCGGAGGCGGGCGTAGGGAAGCAGCGACACGGGCTTCGACTGCCACGTTCCCGATGCCCTGCGAGGTTCGGCCACATCAGGTAAGGTTTCGCGTGTCAGGTAGAGGGAGGATCCGGTTTGAGCGACGGCCTTGCGCACACCGGACAGGCCGCAGCGAAGGTAATGGACCGGGTCGCGGAGATTGTCGTGGCCACCGCGGATGGCGTAACCGAGGCAAGCGGGTGGGTGGCCCGGCTTCTCGTCTACATTCTCATCCCGATCGGTTTCCTCAACGTCGCCCTTCGCTACGTGGGGCAATACGTCGAGGCCCAGTTGGTCAACAACACCTGGATCGAGGCGCAGTGGTACCTCTACGGCGTGATATTCCTGCTGATGTTCCCTTACCTGCTCCGCCACGACGGGAACGTACGGGTGGATTTCTGGTATGCCGAGCGTTCGGACCGGGTGAAGGCCGTTATCGACCTGATCGGTCACATGGTCGGCCTGGTCCCTTTCACCGCTCTTGCCCTCTGGGTTTCGTGGAAGCCCGTCCGTGACTCGTGGCGTATCTGGGAGCAGTCACCCGATCCCGGCGGTCTCCCGCGAGCGCCGTTGAAAGCGTTGATCCTGGTGGCCTTCATCCTGCTCGGGATTCAGGCCCTCGCGACGTTGATCCGCTTGGTTGCTTTCCTGACCGGCCGTGAGGCAAGGCTCTCTCTGGGCGAACGCGAGGCCCCGATGAGGATCGAATAATGGGTGTTGAGTGGCTGGCCATCATCATGTTCGCCATATTCCTGGTCCTGCTGCTCGTGGGGTATCCCGTGGCCTTCTCGTTCGCCGGCACCGCCATAGTGTTCGGTGCCATCGGGATCCTGCTCGGAGAGTTCGACTTCAACCGCCTGATCATCCTCTTCAGCCGCTGGTTCAAGGCGGTTGACAACTTCACTTTGCTGGCCGTTCCGTTCTTTGTATTCATGGGCGCGATCCTCGAGAAATCCGGGCTCGCTGAGCGTATGTTGACGACCATCGGGATGGCTCTCGGCCGTCTGAAGGGCGGGCTCGGCCTCACCGTCGTCGTCGTGGGGGCCATGCTGGCGGCGGCAACCGGCGTCGTCGCAGCCACAGTGATCGTGATGGGCCTGCTCTCCCTCCCGACCATGGTCCGCTACGGGTACGACCACCGGCTCGCTACCGGGCTGATCACGGCGTCGGGCACTCTGGCCCAGCTTCTCCCGCCCTCCCTGGTGCTGATCCTCCTCGCACAGGTGGTGGGCGTCTCGGTCGGCGACCTGTTCCTGGGAGCGATGGTTCCGGGAACCATGCTGGCCGGCATCTATGGTGCGTACTGCCTGTACCGGGCGTATACCAAAGAAGGAGTGGCTCCCGCGCTCCCCGACGAGGCTCGCACCATCCGGGGAGTGGACCTCATCAAGGAACTCCTGATCGCGGTGGTTCCGATAATCCTGCTGATCCTGGCCGTGCTCGGCACGATCTTCAGAGGGATAGCCACTCCCACCGAGGCGGGCGCAGTCGGCGCGGTCGCCGCCATGGCGCTGGCAGCAGCCAACCGGAATCTGAAGTGGCCGGTCATCGCCGGAGCGAGCCGGTCCGCAGCGAACATAACCGGTCTGGTCCTGATGATCCTGTTCTGCTCCACCTTCTTCCAGCTGATCTTCGACCAGTTGGGCGGGCAGCGCTTGGCCCAGGAGATCCTCACGGGCCTTCCCGGCGGGTTCTGGGGCTTCGTGATCATCGCCAACATCGCGGTGTTCCTGCTGGGCATCAACCTGGAGTTCATCGAGATCACGTTCATCGCCATGCCCATCTTCGTGCCGGCGGTTCGCGCGCTGTTCGAGACAGGGGTTACCCCGTTCGACACACTCCCGGCCCTGATGATCTGGTTCACGGTCATGATCGCCATCAACCTGAACATGGCGTTCATCTCGCCGCCGGTCGGCTTCTCCCTCTTCTACCTCCAGAGCGTTAAACCGCCTGAGGTCAAGACGATCGACATCCACCGGGGCGCCCTGCCGTTCATGGCCCTTCAGGGAGTGGCGCTGGTCCTGGTGATGATCTTCCCGGCCACGGTCACCTGGCTACCCACAGTCGTGGGTTAGTTGTTGGTTGTCAGTGGTTAGTTGTTAGTACCACTGACCACTGACCTCTGACCACCACCAGCGAGGGGCGGGCCTGGGCCCGCCCCTCGTCTTGGTCTGTGTGCTGCTCGTGGAGCTACGCGGTGTGGCGTCCTGTCCAACTGACCATCTGGGTCTCGGCCAGACCGTGCCACCGGGTGATCCCGTCGCGGAAACTCTTCCACTCGGCGAATATCGACGCGAAGTCGCTGTCGCCTGCAGCTGTCTCGTCGAAGAGCTCGAATGCGGCATCCTGGGACGCCTGCATCACGTCCTCTGGGAAGGGCCGCAGTTCGATGTCCGACTCGAGGATCGTCTGCAGAGCCGCCGGGTTCTTGGCGTCGTAGCGCGCCATCATGGTGGCGTTGGCGCCGTGGGCTGCCGATTCGACTATCGCCTGGTACTCCTCGGGCAGCTCGTTCCACTCCGCCAGCGGGATGAACACGTCGAGCTCCGGGCCCGGCTCCCACCACCCGGGGTAGTAGTAATAGGTCGACACGTCGTGGAACCCCATGGTCGTGTCGTCGTACGGGCCGACCCACTCGGTGGCGTCGATGGCGCCGGTCTGGAGTGCCTGGAAGATCTCACCGCCGGGCAGCACCTGGACGGTGACGCCGAGCTTCTCCATGACCTTGCCTCCGAGGCCGGGGATCCGCATGCGCAGTCCCTCCAAATCCGCCTTGGAGTTGATCTCCTTGTTGAACCAACCGCCCATCTGGACTCCGGTGTTTCCGGCCGGGAAGTTGATCACGCCGAAGCGATCCGCGTAGAAGTCCTGCATCAACTGCAGGCCGCCGCCTTCGTACATCCACGCGTTCTGCTGCCGGTAGGTGAACCCGAAGGGCAGAGCGGTGTTGAACGCCGTGGCGGGGCTCAGGCCCACGTAGTAGTAAGACGCGGTATGGCCGGCCGGGATGGCGTTCTGCTGGACGTTCTGCAGAACCTCGAGTCCCGGTACGAGCTCGCCCGCCGCTCTGGGCGTGATGTTGAACCGGCCGCCGGTCATCACCGAGACGCGCTGGGCAAAGTCCTCGGCGCCTCCGTAGATCGTGTCCAGGGAGAGCGGCCAACTCGTGCCCATCTCCCACTCGATCTCCGGCCCACCCTCGCTCATCACCACTTCGACCGCTTCCGCGGCGGTGGTAGTGGTGTCGTCGGCGGCGGGTGCCGCGGTTGTCTCAGGTGCAGGCTCGTCGTCGCCACATGCTGCTACGGCGGCGAGCAACCCGCCGGCTGCAACTGTCATTCCTGCCTTCTTGAGGAAGTCCCTGCGGTCTACCTTGGTCTCCAGAGTCTCCTCCAGCGACGGTCCCGATCTCTCCCGTGCCACGCCTCCTCCTCACTCCTTGGCGGTCCCGGGTGGGTTGCTCCTCGGCCAGTCGGCCGGGGAGAGAAAGAATATCCAACGGCCGGACCGTACGCGGGCCGAAACGGGCAAATTGATGCGCTATTTTCCCTGCTCTGCGCAGAAAACCGCTTGGTTTAACTCAACTGTGCTACCAACTCCCGGCTCGCTTCCGGTGCTGTGCGTTGCGGGACTGCTCGAGTATCAGGACGAAGATCCTGTCGACTTGGTCGGGATCCAACCCCACCACTTCCGCCTCCTCGCGGATGATCCCCAGGAGCTCCTCCTCGCGTTCGGGGATCTGCACGGGCATTCCCCGTTCCGCCTTGATCCGCCCGACTTTCATGGCCAGGTGGTGCCGCCTGGCGAGCAGGCGTACCAGATCGCGGTCGATCATGTCTATGTTCATGCGGATGCGGTTGACGCCGAGCGCGTCCATCAGCCCGGCGAACGCCTCGATGGTGATGTGATGCGAGACGTAGGTCCGGGATGTGCTCGGATCCGGATGTACCTCGATCATGATCCCGTCGGCTCCCACGCCCTGGGCGGCCAGTGCGAGCGGTTGGATCCGCCCCGGCGACCCGACGGCGGCGGACGGGGCCACGATCACCGGGAGATGACTCTTCTCCTTGAGAACGGGAATTGCACTCAGGTCGAGCGTCGCTCTGGTGGATTTCTCGAACGTCCGGATTCCGGCTTCGCAGAGGACCACCTGGTCGTTGCCCTCGGCGAGCACGTATTCCGCGGCCCACAGCCATTCGTCGACCGTGGCGGAACCGCCCCGTTCGAGAAGGACCGGTCTGCCGGACCGGCCGATGACGCGCAGTAGTTCGAAGTTCTGCATCGAGCCGGGATCCACGTAGATCATGTCGACATGCGCGGCGACCATGCCGACATCCTTCGGTTCGAGCGCCTTGGTGACGGTGGGTAGACCGACCTCCTCCCCAGCCTTCTTGAGCAGCTTCAAGCCTGGTTCTCCCAGACCGGGAAATGCGTACGGGGACGGGCTCGACTCGAACACGCCTCCACGCAGCAGGGCGGCGCCCGCCTCGGCCACCGCAGTGGCCACCTGCATTATCTGTGCCTCCGACTCCACAGCTCGGGGGCCGGCTATGACGGGGAAGGGATCGTGACCGAACCTCGTCAATCCGACCTTGACGACGGTGTCGACTTCGGATCCGTTACGTACTGCTCTCCGTTCCATCATCGCTCCTCTGGTGGGGCCGCCCCGTGAACGAAAACGCCCGGAGCGGCTGCTCCGGGCCTTTCGCTTGCGACGTTGTGTGGGTGCTACGTGCAGTGCCGGGCCCGGGCGCCGGGCCCGGTAAAGGCGAAATACGTATACACCGACGTCGGTCTCACGCCGGCAAGGCTAACCGGCGCGAGCGAGACGGACAACCCCGCCCGGCGACCATTTCCTAGTCCGGCTCGGGCGCGGTCGTGACGGCGCCGTGAAGCCGGTCGTTCTCCGGGCTGACCGCGCGGTTCCGCCTACCCAGCCACAGGAGCCCCGCGATGCCCGCGATCCCCGCAGCCAGGCCGCTCCACTGGCTCCACGTGAGCGCACCGAGGGTCCTGTCACCGTCGACATCGAGCGCGAGGCGGGTGAAGTCTATGAACAAACGCTGGAACCCGTACCAGGCCACCCAGACGGCGAAGAGCTGCCCGTAGCGAAGGACCAGCCGGGAGCGGTGGTAGAGCCAGTACAGCACCCCGAAGAGCACGATGGCGCCCAACATGTCGTAGAAGGCTGCATGGTGGTAGATGCCGCAGTACTCGCCCACCTCCGCCACCGTGCATTCCAAGCGGTTGTGCTGCGGCGCCACGTCGTAACCCGGCCGGATCCCGTAGCCGAGGAAGAAATCGGTGGGCCCGCCCAGGTGCTCGACTATGGCCAGGTCGCCGATCCGCCCGACGATCGTGCCGATCGCAAGGCCGAACGCGGTCACGTCAAGGGTGGGCCAGATCCTGAGGCCCAGTCGATAGGCCCGGAACACCCCTAGGCCGATACCGCCCGCGAAACCCCCCAGGATGGAGTAGTTGCCCCCGATATTGATCATCTCGCCCAGGTCGAATCCGTTCTCCACCCAGTACGCGGGGAGCGTCAACCAGCGAGCACCCAGGAGCGCACCGACGAGAGCCCAGGTGAGCGCGGACTGGAAGCGTGTGGCGTCGAACCCGCGGGCGTGGAATATCTTGAGGCCGTAGTAGGCGCCGGCCATGAACCCGACCCCTGCGAAGACCCCGTGCAGCGACAGGCGCAGCGGGCCCACCTCGAAGATCGGTATGGGCGGGTAGGAGATGACCGCCAGTAGTTCCATCCCGTTCAGGCCAGACTCGGGAAGCGGGTGGGACGGAGAGCCTCGAAGGACTCTATCGCGCCGGTGTTCCGGAGGGTCAGGCCGATGTCGTCCAGGCCCTCGAGCAGGCGGTACTTCGTGAAGGGGTCAATCTCGAAGCTCGAGCTGCGGTCCCCGACCTCGACGGTCTGCTCGGCGAGGTCGACGGTCACCACCGCCGCCGGGTCGGTGGTGGCGAGCGTTATCAACTCGTTCACATCGCGCTCGGGGAGCCGGACGGGGAGGAGCCCGATCTTGGTGCAGTTGTTGTAGAAGATGTCGGCGAAGGATGGTGCCACGACCGCTTCGAAGCCCCAGTCCTGTATACCCCAGGGGGCGTGCTCGCGCGAGGACCCGGAACCGAAGTTGGGCCCGCTCACCAGCACCTTGGCGTTACGGTGCCCGGGCCGGTTGAGGACGAAGTCAGGGTCGAGATCCCCGCAGGGCGTCCTCGCCCAGTCGTAGAAGAGGAACTGCCCGTAGCCGCTGCGCTCGACCCGTTTGAGGAACTGCTTCGGCATGATCTGGTCGGTGTCGACGTTGCTCCGAGGCAGTGGCGCCATGGACCCGGTGATGGTGCTGACCGGCTTCATAGGCGGTCCCACGAACGGACGTCGACGAAGTGGCCGGTGACCGCCGCCGCGGCTGCCATCTCGGGACTGACCAGATGGGTGCGCCCTCCGCGCCCCTGTCTCCCCTCGAAGTTGCGGTTCGACGTCGACGCGCACCGCTGGCCGGGCGCCAGGATGTCGTCGTTCATCCCCAGGCACATGGAGCAGCCGGCGTCACGCCACTCGAACCCGGCCTGCTTGAAGATGCGGTCGAGGCCTTCCTCCTCCGCTTGGAGCTTCACGAGGCCCGATCCCGGCACCACCATCGCCTCCACCCGCCGGGCCACCGTGCGGCCCTCCACTACGGCCGCCGCGGCCCGCAGGTCCTCGATCCGGGCGTTGGTGCACGACCCGAGGAACACCCGGTCGAGATGGATGTCGGTGATCGGTATCCCTGCGCTAAGGTCCATGTACTCGAGCGCCCGCCGGCATCCTTCCTGGTCGAGCAGATCGTCGTATTGGTCGGGGTGGGGCACCCGGGAGCTCACCGGTGCGGTCTGGGCGGGATTGGTCCCCCACGAGACGTGGGGTTCGAGGGAGCCGGCATCGATCTCCACCTCGGAGTCGAAGGTCGCGCCCGGGTCGCTCGGGAGGGTCCGCCAGTGGTCCAACGCCTCCTCCCATGCCTTGGGAGCGTACGGCCGCCCTTCGATGTACGAGTAGGTCGTGTCGTCGGGAGCCACCATCCCGGCGCGTGCGCCCCCTTCGATCGACATGTTGCAGATGGTCATCCGGCCCGCCATCGATAGCGACCGGATGGTCGAGCCCCGGTATTCGATGACATGTCCGACGCCGCCGGCTACGCCGATCCGGGCGATGATCGCCAGGATGATGTCCTTGGCTGTGACACCTCTTGGCAGGTCCCCCTCCACCGTCACGGCCATCGCCTTCGGCTTGATCTGCGGGAGGGTCTGGGTGGCCAGCACATGCTCGACCTCCGACGTCCCGATCCCGAATGCCAGAGCACCGAAGGCGCCGTGGGTGGCAGTGTGGGAGTCGCCGCAGACGATCGTCATTCCCGGCTGGGTGAGGCCCTGCTCGGGGCCGATGATGTGGACGATTCCCTGGCGGGGATCGCCCAGGCCGTAGAGCGTTATCCCGTACTCCTCGCAGTTCTCGATGAGCGCATCGATCTGCTTCTTCGAGAGCGGGTCGCGGATTCCGAGGCTCCGATTGGCGGTGGGAACCCCGTGGTCGATGGTCGCCAGGGTCAGGTCCGGCCGTCTCACCGTCCTCCCGGCCATCCGCAGCCCGTCGAAGGCCTGAGGGCTGGTCACCTCATGGACCAGGTGCAGGTCTATGTACAACAGGGAAGGTTCGCCCGGCGCCTCGTGGGCAACATGGGCGTCCCATACCTTCTGGAACAGGGTTCTGGGTGAATAGGTCATCGCTTCTCGGGCGCATGGTACTCGTGACAGGCGGTAGAAGGATCATGGCCTCCGGAGTGGCGGCGACTCCCCCTACCCTTGCTGTTCCATTACGCAACCGGAGTCAGGTTTGAGCGATCGATACGACATGACACCCGAGGAGTTCCGCCGCCACGGCTACGCCATGGTCGACTGGCTGGCCGGCTACATGGAGCGGGTGGGCGAACTCCCCGTCCAGTCCCGGGTAGATCCGGGATGGGTACGCGGGATGCTGCCCGATCGCGCGCCGGAAGAACCCGAGAAGTTCGAGGCGGTGGCCGCCGACCTGGACCGGATCGTGGTACCAGGGTTGACCAACTGGACCTCCCCCGGATGGTTCGCATACTTCCCGTGCACGACCTCCGGTCCCGGCATGCTCGGCGAGTTGGTGGCGGCGGGTCTCGACCAGCAGGGGATGCTGTGGGCCACCAGCCCGGTGTGCACGGAACTCGAGAGCGTGATGATGGACTGGATGGTCGACCTGCTGGGCCTTCCCGGCGGTTGGAAGACGACGGCGAAGGGAGGTGGAGTGATGCAGCAGACCGCCTCCGACGCGGCACACGTGGCCCTCGTGGTCGCTCGCGATCGGGCCCAACGTCAGGGAGCCGACATCAGCCGCTGCGTTGCGTACACCAGCACTCAGGCGCACTCGTCGATCGAGAAGGGTGCACGGGTGGCGGGCTACCAACACATCCGCCTGGTCGATGTGGACGACGTCTACTCCATGGATGTCGGAAGGTTGGCCGCCGCGGTGGCGGATGATCGAGACTCGGGTCTGGTTCCCACCTTCGTATGCTCGGCCGTGGGCACCACCGCCACGACTGCCGTCGACCCGGTACGAACTGTCGGGGAACTGGCCCGCGACGAGGGCATGTGGCACCACGTCGATGCCGCCTTCGCGGGCAACGCCATGTTCTGCGAGGAGTTCCGCCACCACCAGGACGGCCTCGAGTTGGTGGACAGCTACACGGTGAACCCCTACAAGTGGACCCCGATGACCTTCGACGGATCCCTGTTCTTCGTGGCCGACCGCGCTCCTCTCATCCACGCCCTCTCGATCCTGCCTGAGTACCTGCGTAACGAGGCCTCCGAGAGCGGCCAGGTGATCGACTACCGGGACTGGCACGTGGCGCTGGGGCGCAGGTTCCGCTCGCTGAAGCTGTGGTTCGTGCTCCGCTACTACGGCGCGTCGGGAGTCCGGACCAGAATCCGGGCCCACATCGGTTGGGCGAGGGACTTCGCGGCGCGGATAGAGGAGGACGACCGCCTCGAACTGGTGGCGCCCGTTCCGTTCTCGCTGGTGTGCTTCCGGCATCGGGCCGGCAACGATGCAACCGAGTCGCTGGCGAACGAGGTCAACCGATCCGGCCATTCCTTCCTGACGCGGTCGCGCGTCGACGGGATGTCCTTCCTGAGAGTGTCGATCGGCCAGGTCAACACCCGCAAGGAGCACGTGGAGCGCCTGTGGAGACTGATCGACGGGAAGGCCCTTCCCTTCGCCTAGAGTTCCTGCCTGGCGCCGTCGTGGTCGGACAGACCCACTGGGAGGACTCATGGAGCACTGGAAGCCGGCAGATGTCGAGTGGGAGAAGGCGCCGTCCGAGACCTTCACGGGCGAGGTGCTCTTCGGGCCGGTACGGAACGACGGGGTGCTCAACATCCTGGCCGTGAGCTTCGCTCCGGGAGCTCGCACCGACTGGCACCACCACCCTGAGGGCCAGGTGCTCTACGTCACGAACGGCGCCGGCCTGGTCCAGAACGACGAAGGCGTCGCCGTCGAGATCTCCACCGGCGACCTCGTCCACGCGCCTCCAGGGGAGGTCCACTGGCACGGGGCTCTGGCGGACTCACCGATGACCCATATGTCCCACACCACCGGTGGCGGCACTGTCTGGGAACCGCGCAAGGTGACCGACGAAGAATACGCATCGGCCCGCGACCGGACAACGAGAGCGGACTTACCCGGCGCCGCGCGAGTGACTATCGCCTTCTCCGTGCCTACGGTGGTCAAGGAGCGGCTCCAAGCCCAGGCTTGGGCCGAGTACATGAAGTTCTCGACTTTGGTGGTGAACGCTCTTGAGCGAGCCACCGAACCGAAGGATGAACTCGGGTTCTTGTCTCCATCGGTCACCCACGGCGGCCATACCGTATACAGGCTGGTCAGCGGTTGGCATCTCAGGCATGGCTGGAGCCGCCGAGGGGTCTGGTCTCAACGATTCAAGATATCGAAGGCCGCGGCCAACGAGATCGAGAACATCATCGGACTCACCGGGACGAGCAACCAGGAAGTTTGCCGGGCGCTGCTACACGACTACGTGACGTCAATGCGCCCAGACTGGGATGCGACCGAGTTATTCGACTAACAGAACCGGCGCGTCGACCACAAGCCACTAGCCACCATCCACTAGCCACCATCCACCAGCCCCGGTACAACCGTCTCCCCGTAGGCGTTCAGGGTGTTCTCCCGGTCGTCGTGCATCAGGTAGATGCCGAATTGGTCCATCCCGAGTTCCCTCAGTTCCTGCAGCTTGGCGATGTGATCCTCCGCCGTGCCGAGCACGCAGAACCGGTCGACGATGGCGTCCGGCACGAAGTCGGTCGAGGGGTTGCCGGCCTTTCCGTGGTGGGCGTAGTCGTAGCCCTCGCGGGCTGCGATGTAGTCGGCCAGCACCTCGGGGACCATCTCCGGGTTGTCCGAGCCGTACCGGTTGACCAGGTCGTGGACATGGTTGCCGACCATCCCGCCGAACCACCGTAGTTGGTCGCGCTGGTGCTCGATGTTGTCGCCCACGTAGGCGGGCGCCACCACGCAGACGGCTATCTCGCGGGGATCGCGACCGGCATCCAGCGCGGCGGCCCGCACCGCGCCGACAGTCCACTCGAGGATCTGGGGATCGGCCAACTGCAGGATGAACCCGTCGGCGTGACGCCCGATCGTGGCCAGAGCCTTCGGTCCGTAGCCTGCCGCCCACATCGGCAGGTCCCAGCCGTCCGAGATCCACGGGATCTCGATCGGCGTTCCGTCGTAGTCGACTTCCTCGCCGGCAACGAGACCCTTGATCACTTTCATCGACTCGACCATCTTGGCGAGGGTGCGCGGCTTGCGACCGATCACCCGCAGGGCCGAGTCGCCGCGTCCCATCCCGCAGATGGTTCGGTCCCCGTACATGTCGTTCAGGGTGGCGAACAGCGAGGCCAGCACGGTCCAGTCACGCGTGCCGGGGTTTGTCACCATCGGACCCACCACCATGCGCTCGGTCTCGGCCAGCATCCTGGAGTAGATGACGAAGGGCTCCTGCCACAGAACGTGGGAGTCGAAGGTCCAAGCGTGGCTGAAGCCGTTCGCCTCTGCGATGCGGGTCAGTTCGACCACTCTCGACGCGGGCGGATCGGTCTGCAGTACGACGCCGAAGTTCATGTTGTTAGCCGTCCTTTCCGATCCGGTCAATGGTTAGCTGGTCAGCGGTGCTGGGGGAATCCGAGATCCACTCCCCGGTGGATGGGATCCGGCCACCTGGAGATCAGGACCTTGGGCCGGGTGTAGAAATGTACCCCCTCGGGTCCGTAGATGGAGTGGCCCCCGAAGATCGAGTCCTTCCAACCCCCGAAGGAGTAGAACGACAGGGGAACCGGGATCGGAACGTTGATCCCCACCATCCCCACTTCGACCTCGGACTGGAACTTGCGCGCTGCGCCGCCGTCGTTGGTAAACACCGCGGTCCCGTTGCCGTATGGGTTCACGTTTATGAGGTCGATGGCCTCCTGGTAGGAGTCGGTGCGCACCACCGATAGGACCGGTCCGAAGATCTCGTCCCGGTAGATCGACATGTCGGGTGTCACCTCGTCGAACAGCGTGGGTCCGAAGAAGAAACCGTTCTCGTGCCCTTCGCTGGTGAAACCCCGGCCGTCCTCGAGGAGGCGTGCTCCATCGGACTCGCCGGCGTCGACGTAGCCGGCCACGCGGTCGCGGTGCTGGGCGGTGACCAGCGGTCCCATCTGGGCGCCTTCTGCGTCCCCGGGCCCTACCACCAACTCCGCTATCCGCTCCCGGACCTTAGGCAGCAGCCGGTCGGCGGCGTCACCCACCGTGACCACCACCGAAATCGCCATGCAGCGCTCGCCTGCAGATCCGTATCCGGCGGACACGGCCGCGTCGGCCGCCAGGTCCATGTCGGCATCGGGCAGCACGATCATGTGGTTCTTGGCTCCGCCCAGGGCTTGGACCCGCTTGCCGTAGCGGGTTCCCTGCTCGTAGATGTAGCGGGCGATCGGGGTCGAGCCCACGAACGAGACCGCGGCGATGTCGGGGTGGGCGAGTATGGCGTCAACCGCCACCTTGTCACCGTGGACCACGTTGAACACCCCGTCGGGGAGGCCCGCTTCGGCCAGGAGTTCCGCGTTGAGCAACGAGGGGGATGGATCCTTCTCGGACGGTTTGAGCACGAAGGTGTTCCCGCAGGCGATGGCGATCGGGAACATCCACATCGGCACCATGGCGGGAAAGTTGAACGGGGTGATACCGGCGGCCACCCCCAGCGGCTGGCGCACCGTGTAGGTATCGACGGCGCTGCTCACCTGCTCCGAGAACTCTCCTTTGATGAGGTGGGCGATGTTGCAGGCGAACTCCACCACCTCGAGGCCCCGCTGGACCTCACCCAGAGCGTCGTCGAGGGTCTTCCCGTGTTCGGCGGTGAGGATGCGAGCTATGTCGAGACGGTGCCGGGTGATCAACTCCCGGTAGGAGAACATGATGTTCTGGCGGCGGGTGAGCGACACCGACCTCCAGTCATCGAACGCTTTCCGGGCGGCATCCACCGCCTGGTCCACTTCGTGGGCGGTGGCGAACGTCACCTCGGCGGCCTGCTGTCCGGTGGCCGGGTTGAACACCGGACCGGTCCGGTCCGGCTCACCCTCCCAGGACTTGCCGTTGATCCAATGGGTAATGGTCTTCATCGCTACCGCCCTAGTTCTCGTGTTGTTGCGTCGTGTGCTCGATGGGTGCCCGCATCAGCCCGTGCCGGCCGTTCCGGTGCATCCGGCTCAGCGGAGCATCATGGTCGTACCGCGCCGGAGGTAGTCTCCGTCGCCCTTGCGGCCGTGGTAAAGGCCGTCGGCGACTATCACCTTGCCCTTGGAGAGAACGGTCTCGACCTTGCCGGTGACCTCCCGGCCCTCGTAGGCGGAGTAGTCGACGTCCATGTGGTGGGTGTCCACGGAGATGGTGTGGGTCCGGTCCGGGTCGAGGATCACGATGTCCGCGTCGCTACCCACCGCGATGGTCCCCTTCTTCGGGAACAGGCCGAACATCTTGGCGGGTGTGGTGGAGGTGATCTCGACGAAGCGGTTGGGATTGATGCGCCCGCCCGACACTCCCGCGTCGAAGATCAGTTCCATCCGGTTCTCGACTCCTGGGATCCCGTTCGGGATCGCCGCGAAGTTCCCCCTCCCGAGTTGCTTCTGGACGCCGAAGGTGTGGTGGTCACCCATGCAGAATGGGCAGTGGTCCGTGGAGACCACCTGCAGGTCGTCGGTCTTGAGGCCCCGCCATAGCCGTTCCTGGTGGCCCGCAGCCCGGTCGCGCAGGGGGGGTGAGCACACGTACTTGGCCCCTTCGAACCCGTTCCCGAGGTTGTCGAGATCCAGCAGCAGGTACTGGGGGCATGTCTCGGCGAACACGTTCCTGCCCTCGTCACGGGCCAGGATCACCTGCTCGAGGGCTTCGAGGGCGGAGAGATGCACGAAGTAGACCGGGGCGCCGGTTACCTCGGCCAACCGGATGGCGCGGTGGGTTGCCTCACCTTCCAGCACCGACTTCCGCACCAGACCGTGGTGGATGGGGTCGGTCTCTCCCCGCGCCAAGGCCTGGTTCGCGAACACATCGATCGCGATGCCGTTCTCGGCGTGCATGGCGATCATCGATCCGTTCTCAGCCGCCTTCTGCATGGCCCTCACGATCTCTCCGTCGTCGGAGTAGAAGACCCCCGGATACGCCATGAACATCTTGAACGAGGTGACGCCCTCGTCCACCAGCATGTCCATCTCCTTGAGGGTCTGCTCGTTGATGTCCCCGGTGATCATGTGGAAGCCGTAGTCGATGGCGCACTCGCCCTCGGCCTTGGCCATCCAAGCCTCGAATCCCTCCATGGCGGACTCGCCCTTGGTCTGCACGGCGAAGTCAACGATGGTGGTGGTACCTCCCCACGCGGCGGCGCGGCTGCCGGTCTCGAACGTGTCGGCGGCGAATGTCCCACCGAAAGGAAGCTCCATGTGGGTGTGTACGTCTATGCCGCCGGGTATCACCAGCTTTCCGGATGCGTCGATGGTCCGATCAGCCACCAGCCCCAGGTCAATCCCGGACGCAACGATCGCAACCACCATCGTGTTCTCGATGAACACGTCTGCATGCATGGTCTCGGTGGCGGTGACGACGGTGCCGTTCTTGATGAGTGCACTTCCCATGTCTCTCCTCCTATGGTCTGTCTGCGAATCAACCTATCGCGTCACGCTTGCCATCGACGCCCCTCGCGGCGTTCCGCTTCCTCGATGTACTGCTGCGGGTACGGCTTTGTCGGCGGGCCTGGCGAGGGATGCCGCTGCCGGCGCATGTCACGAAGCCGTTTCACAGACAGACCACCATGTCTGTGCTTTCAGGTGCCGGTCGCGCGGTGGACGGCTGCCTCCAGCATCGAGAGGCCCTCGTCGCACTCCGCCTCGGTGACGGACAGTGGTGGGGCGATGCGCAGCACGTTCCCGTACAGACCGCCCTTGCCGACGAGGAGTCCCTCGACCTTGGCCGCCTCCATGATGGCCCCGGTCAGCGCCGCGTCGGGCTGGCCGGTGCCGGGATCGGACAACTCCACGCCCAGCATCAGGCCCTTGCCCCGAACCTCGGTGATCTCCTCTGTCTCCAGGGCAAGGTGGTCGAGCCCGTTCCTCAGTCGGGCGCCCACCTTGTAGGAGTTGGACTGGAGATCATCCTCGACCAGGACCTTGAGCGTGGCAAGGCCGGCCGTGGTCGCCATCGGGTTGCCCCCGAACGTCGAGATGGCGTTGGCGGGGTAACAGTCCATGATCTCCTGACGACCGACCACGCCCCCGATCGCCATGCCGTTGCCGAGGCCCTTGGCGAAGGTGAGCAGGTCCGGCACGATGCCATGTGCCTCGTACCCCCAGAAGTGCTCGCCGGTGCGACCCCAGCCGGTCTGGACCTCGTCGGAGATAAAGAGGATCCCGTGCTCGTCCAGTACCTCCTTCATGGCTCCGAACAACCCGTCCGGCGGGGTGATGAATCCACCCACGCCTTGGATCGGCTCGGCGATCATGGCGGCCACGTTGCCGGCCGTGGCGATGTCGAGAAGGTCCCGGAGGTCGTCGACACAGCGGGCGATGAACTGGTCGTCCGGCAGGTGCCCGAACGGCGAGCGGACCTTGTAGCCCCCGTGTACGTAGGTCACCTGGAAGGGGCTGAAGGTGGTGCCCGACCATGCCGCGTTCCCGGTGACCGCGATGGCGCTGTGGGACTTGCCGTGATAGCTGCCCCTCACGGCGAGGACCTGGTTGGAGCGGCGGTACTGGGTGGCCAGCATCAGCGCGGTGTCGTTGGCCTCGGTGCCGGAGTTGGCGAAGAAGACCTTGGCGTCGGGGATGCCCGACAGCTCGGCGATCTGCTCGGCCAGTTCGATGTGGGACTCCATCAGGTACAGGGTGGAGGCATGCAGCATCCGGTCGGCCTGGGTTTTGATCGCCTCGACCACCCGAGGCACGCGGTGGCCTGCGATCGTCACCAGGATCCCCCCGAAGAAGTCCAGGTAACGGTTCCCCTCGGCATCCACGACGTGGCGGCCCTCCCCGTCCACGAGCGAGATCGGCTCGTCGTAGTAGAGGCCCACCCACGGGGGGATCACCGCCCGGTGGCGTTCTAGCAGGTCAGCATGGATTCCCACGACGGTCCTCCGTTTGTCGGGTGAAGCTCATAGGATAACTTCCCGGCTTCGGTAGCGTGTCGGCCCGCGCCGGTTTCCGGCTATTGCCGACCACGGCTCGAGGTAGCTTGATCGATTTTGATCCGACCCAGCCGTCGACACCTCACTAGCCCTGGCCCTCCGACCGGAACTAGCCATGAAAGGGGCGACGAGGCAGTTTGTTGATACCGGGACGACGTCCCCACCAGTAGAGTGGACTATTCATAACTAACAATAGATGCTATGGTCAGCAGAGTAGAAGCGGAAGGAGTACGATGACCGCACCGACCTTCGACACGCATGCCGGAGTCCGCAAGCTACGCTCGTCAGGGATGGAGGAACAGGCCGCCGAAGGCGTTGTTGAGGTTATCGGTGATGCGACGAGTCCCATGGTGACTCGCGATGTACTCAAGACCGAACTGGCCGGTGTCGAGTCGAGGCTCCGCTCTGACATGTACCGAGCGTTGTGGCTGCAGGGTGCCGGGATCGTTGCGGTAGTGGCTGGCATCATCGCGATCTTGGAGGCCATGGCCTGAAGGACTCCCGAGGGCTCCTGTATCAGAGCCGGTGCCGCTACCTGCTTCTATCGGGTGCGAGTTAGCGCGCAGTCAGCCCCCCGATTCACTGATGATGATCGGGGCCTAGCCGGTCAGGGGGCTACCAAGGGGTCGTAGGCGTCGGGGCGGCGGTCCCGGTAGAAGGCCCAGATCTTGCGTACGTCGTCGATCATGTCCATTTCGAGGTCTCTGATCACGAGTTCCTCTTCGGTGTCTGAGCCCGCTTCGCCCACCAGTTGCCCCTTGGGGTCGACGAAGTAGGAGGAGCCGTAGAAGTCATTGTCTCCGTAGGATTCCTTACCGACCCGGTTGATGGCGCCGACGAAGTACTCGTTGGCCACCGCCGAGGCAGGCTGTTCGAGGTTCCACAGGTACATGGACAGCCCGCGGCTGGTGGCCGACGGGTTGAATACGATCTTGGCACCGGCAAGACCCAGGGCTCTCCAGCCCTCTGGGAAGTGCCGGTCGTAGCAGATGTACACGCCGATCCGGCCTACTGCGGTATCGAATACCGGGTAGCCCAGGTTGCCGGGCCGGAAGTAGAACTTCTCCCAGAACCCGTTGACGTGCGGGATGTGGGTCTTGCGGTACTTACCCAGGTACGTACCGTCCGCGTCGATCACCGCCGCGGTGTTGTAGAGGAAGCCGTCGTCCTCCTTCTCGTAGAGGGGGACGACCAGCACCATTCCCGTTTCCTTGGCCACCTCGATCATCCGCTGCGTGCTCGGGCCGTCGGGCACGGGCTCGGCGGAGTCCTTGTGGTCGTCGTCCTGGACCTGGCAGAAGTAGGGCCCGTTGAACAGTTCCTGAAAGCACATCACCTGGGCGCCCTGGTCGGCGGCCTGGTACGCGTAGTGGGCGCCTTTCTCGACCATGGACTCACGGTCACCGGTCCATGCAGCCTGCAGGAGCGCTGCCCGAACGATGTTGGCCATTTTCTCTCCTATCCGCTGTTCCTCATTGTGGCGCGGAACGGGGGCCGGAGCCATTGCCGGCTCCGGCCCCACCGATCCGCAGGGCTACTTCCTATGGATGGTCCCGCTGCCGCGGATCCGATCCTCTACTCACCGCCCGGGTTCAGCTCCACGGTGACCCGCTGCCAGCTGTTGCCGACCGTGTCGAGTCCATCGTCCTCGAGCGCGTCCACCGCGTTCTGGGCGAAGTCGGTCCGGTAGGAACCGGCCGGCGGAACGCCCTGGATCACGCCCTGGCTGGTGGCCACGTCGACGGTCTGCTGCCACAGGGCCGCATCCATGACGCCGATGCCATGGGGAGACGGCCAGATGAGACCGTTGATCTCGTTCATCTGCCAGGTCTGGTGGCTGCGTCCCAGGGTCGGTCCGGCGGCCAGCACGATGTCGACGCAGCTGTCGGGGTTGTCACGGCAGTGGATCCATCCCCGGAAGCTGGCCCGCAGGAACGCCTCGACGATGTCGGGATTGTCCTCGGCATATGCCTCGGTGACCCAGATGGCGTCCTGGAGCATGGCCGTGGCGATCGACGGGTCGTTGAAGTCGATCACGGTGAGGTCGGACGGCTGGTAGAGTTCGCCCGTGTCCGGGTTGGTCGCCTCCAGCACCTGGGCGTACTCGTTGTAGATCATCGCCTCGGCGGCGTCAATCTCCCGGTTGAGCAGGGCTTCCATGTCGAAGCTCTGCGCGACCAGTTCGCCCACGTTCACACCGAACTTCTCGATGGCGGCCGTCAACTCGTACTCGTTCCCGAATCCCCAGTTTCCGACGATCTTGCCTTCCCAGTCGCTCGGGGAGCTGATACCTGAGTCGGCCCATGAAACCATCAGCGTCCCGGACCGCTGGAACACCTGGCCGACGTTCACCAGGCCGGCGCCCTCCTCGTTCGAGACCAAGGCCTTGGGAACCCAGGCAAGGCCGAACTCGGCGCCTCCGGTCGCCACGACCTGCTGGGGGACGATCTCGACCGCGCCTTCAAGGATGGTCACGTCCAATCCCTCGTCGGCGTAGAAGCCCTGATCGACAGCCGCGTAGTAGCCGGCGAACTGTGCCTGCGCCACCCATTGGAGCTGTAGGTTGATCGGGGTGAGTTCAGTCTCGTCCTCGGCGCAGGCGACGATAAGCAGTGCCAGTACCGCCACCAGCGCGGTGACAAATCGAAGTCTCCTCATTTCGCTCCCTTCATAGTGGTCCGCTCGTCCAGCGCCCCATCGGCCGCTGCCACATCGGTCCTTCGGACCCTCCTGGACGTGGAGCTGCGTCGCAGCCACGCTCCACCCGGGTTTGACAGCGCCCTTCGGGGGAAACGCGAAAGGATAGCCGTTTCTCGATGCCTGTTGACGACTCGAACGGGAACGCTGTCGACGAATCGCCGCGGTCGTTTGCCCGGGGGTGTTCAGGCGTTGCGAACGGATACGTGCCAGGGGATGACCCGGCGCTCGACCAGCACCACGACGTTGTACAGAACGATGCCGAACAGGGAGGCCAGCACGATTGCTGCCCAGGCCTCCTCGAACTGGAGGAGGCCGGCCTTGGTGGTGATGTACTGGCCTAGCCGGTCCTGGGATCCTCCGAAGAACTCCTTGACGATGGCGCCGATGAGGCTGAGCGCGGCGGCCACCTTCAGGGCGGAGAAGAGGTAAGGGGCTGCGTTCGGTAGTTGCAGTTTCCACAGGGTGGTCCGCCGACCGGCTGCATAAGAGTCCATCAACTCGATCTGGGAGGCCTCGACCGAGAGGAGTCCGCGAACGAGGTTGATCATCACCGGGAAGAACACCAGGATCGCGACCACGAAGATCGAGCCGAACGGGCTCCGGAGCCCGAACCAAGAGTTGGCGATCGGCGCCAGCACGATGATCGGGGTCGAGTTGGCCGCGATCGCGAAGGGAACGGCACCGTCGCGCACGAAGCGCCACCGAGCTGCCGCCAGGGCTGTCAGCATCGCCGCGACGCCGCCCAGCAACAAGCCGGCCAGCGCGGTGGAGAAGGTCCCGGCCCCGGCAGTGAGCAGGTCGGAGGTCTCGGTCGCGAACGTGGTGGCGATCGCGGTGGGCGCCGGGAGGATGAAACCCTTGATGTTGAAGGCCCGCACGACGGCTTCCCAAATGATCAGCCCGCCCACGAAGATCCCGATGGCGGGAAGCCGGTAGTAGACCTTCCCGAGGAAGTCCCGATGCTTGGTCACAACGCCTCCACGGCCCTCAGCCCCTCACGGACGCTGGTGAGCAGTTCGAAGAAACGTTGGTCCTCGCGGGTCTCGTAGGAGCGCGGCTCCGGGAGGTCGATCTCCACGACCTCCGTGATGCTTCCGGGACGGGGCGACATGATCACGACCCGGGTCGACAGGAACACCGCCTCGGGAATGGAATGGGTGACGAACACCACCGTCGTCCCCGTCTCGGCCCGGATGCGAAGTAACTCGGACTGCATCCGCTCGCGGGTCATCTCGTCAAGAGCACCGAACGGTTCGTCCATGAGCAGGATGGAGGGCTTGAAGGCCAAGGCTCTGGCGATGGCTACCCGTTGTTGCATCCCGCCCGACAGCTGCCACGGATAGTGGCCGGCAAACTGATCGAGCTGTACCAACTCGAGCATGGCCGCCGCCTGCCGCGAGCGTTCGGCGGTCCCCACTCCCATGATCTCGAGCGGGAGTTCCACATTGGCCTGCACCTTTCGCCACTCCAGCAGGGTGGACGACTGGAACACCATGCCGTAGTCGCGGTCGAGCCTTGCCTGGGCAGGAGTCTTGCCGTTGACCGACACGGTGCCGGCGGAGGGCGGGGTCAGATCTCCGATCAGCCGCAGGAGGGTCGACTTCCCGCACCCGGAGGGTCCGATGACGGAGATGAACTCTCCTCGCTCCACTTGGAGGTCGATACCATGGACTGCCCGCACCTCCTGTTCGGAGCCGGGGTTGAAAACTTTGTCGACCCCGCGCAGGTTGAGCGCGCTCATGCGACTACCTCCTTCAGACCACGGCCCCGTGACTCCGCCGCCTCGCTGACGTCTTCCAATCGCCGCGAGGGGGGTATCAGGACTCGCTCGGCGAGGACCACGATGCCGACAAACCCTATACCCACCAGCGAGGCAACGAGGATCGACGCGAAGAGCTTCTCCGGGGCGGCGGAGAAGGCCGCGGCGAAGTTGAGTATGGCCCGTCCCAGGCCGTGGGGCATGCTGGCGGGCAGTTCCCCGACTATGGCGCCGATGATCGAGGCGGTAGCAGCGATCTTGAGGGCGGGAAAGAGGTACGGCAGCGCCGCGGGTACCTGGAGCTTCCATAGGACCTGGCTCGGTGTGGCCGCGTAGGACCTCATAAGCTCGGAGGCGGTTGCATCAGGGGAGCGCAGCCCGCGCAGCGTGTTGATGGCGACGGGGAAGAAGGCCAGATAGGCCGAGACCACCGCCACCACCAGCCAACGGGAGATGTTCAGGCGACCGGCCCAGACCACCAGAATCGGGGCGATGGCGAGGATGGGAACGGTCTGGGAGGCAACCACGTGGGGCATCAGGCCGCGCTCGGCGAGGGCCGAACGCACGAACAACACCCCGAGACCGAAACCGACCGCGCTTCCCAGCAGGAACCCGAGGAGGGCGGAGCGCCAGGTGAAGAGGGCGGCCCGCAGGAGGACCAGCAACAGCATGTCGCCCCCCCGGCGGGCCGGGCGGAGCAGGGCGATGATCACGTCCCACGTGTGGGGCATCGAACGCTCGTTGGTGCGCACCGGTAGCTGGATCCCGGTACCGGGCCAGACGCCGCCCGTCGCAGTGCCCATCCACTTGTAACCTTCCCAAGCTGCGATCAGAACAGCCAGGATCCCGAGGAAGGACAGGATCCGCCTGGTGCTAGGCGACATCGCTCGACGTGGCAGAAGGTTCGGGCCTGAGGTGTCGGACGCCGCCCATCTCCGGCATCCTATTCACGCTCCGGGCGCGATGCTCGGCTCACGTAGCTCTCTGCCGGGCCCTCAACGCCCACAGCGCCACCGCGCCGACCGCGGCGGTGGCCAGCGCGGTCCCGGACACCAGGGGTGCGCCGGGCCTGGGTAGGGTCTGGAGCCGGGCCCTCAGCGTCACCGGGCTGTCGAACTCGACAACCGGCCAGCCCCGCTCGGTGGCAACCGCCCGGAGAGCGCGATCCGGGTTGACGGCGACGGGTCGTCCCACGGTTTCGAGCATGGGCAGGTCGGTAGAGCTATCCGAGTAGCCGAAGCATCGTTCCAGGTTGAGATCCCACTGCCGGGCCAAGCTACGAACGGCCTCCGCCTTGGCCTCGCCTGTGGCGTAGAAGGAGATCCGCCCGGCGTAACGACCATCCTCGTCCACTGCGGAGCGTGTCGCGATCACATGATCCACGCCGAGGTACCCGGCCAGCGGCCGGACCACCTCCTCGGGGGAAATGGAGACTATGACGATCTCCCGGCCTTCCCGCCGGTGCGCGTCCATCAGAGCCAACGCCTCGGCATAGACAAGTGGAGAGATGACTTCATCGACGGTCTCCTGCACCAGGCGGCGGATCCGGTCGGCCTTCCAACCCTTGCTCATGCCGACCAGTTGATCCCGCAGCCGGTCGAGTTGCGCCTGGTCGGCGCCCACCGTTCGGTAGATGGCCTGGGCCACAGCGGCCTTCAGGACGGCCCGGTGGCTCAGCAATCCCGCCTTCCGGAGGGGCCGGACGAACGCAAGGGTCGAGGACCTGGCGACGACGGTCTTGTCCAGGTCGAAGAAGGCGGCAGCCTTACCGGAGTGGGGGTTCGCGGTCACCTGGTGCATTCTACGGCCGGTTCGAAAGGGAACCGTGCGGCTTCCCGCCGGGAGGTTGTCCGGTGCCGGTGTACCCCCGACTATCGAGGTTTTCTTCTCCACCTGCAGACAAGGGGGTTCACACGGGCCTACCGGCACCGTACATTGAGCGCATGTTAACAACTGCAAACTATCGACACACAAGTAGTCATCCTTGTTGTCCGGAACGAGATGGGAAATGGTGGCGCTAACCGTCCACACCCTGCACGACGACATCCTCGGTGTGGTGGTGCCCTTTGCCCTGGCCTCGTTCCAGAGGACGGTGCTTATCATCGATCTCGACCTGGACGGTATTCCCCTGCCCGGCAACCGGACCCTGTCGCGCCTGGTGGAGGAGGAGCCGACCCTGGCCGAGCTGGTTCCTTCGAGATCGGGGGTAGCCGTGCTGCCCCATGGGGGAATCGATGTCGCATCGGCGGCGCCGGTGGTTGCTGCGCTGGTCGACTCGTGGCCGTGCGTGGTGATCAGGGCTCGGAACCCGGTTCCCGGCATACCGTTCGCGGAAGTGGCGCCCTTGATTCCCGGGGTCAACACCAAGGCGAGCCCGCGGGTGTGGGTACGAACAGGGATAGCAAGGGTCGAGCCGGGACCCGGTCCCGTTGTCGACGGCCCGGGTCGTACCGCGATCGCCTCGGTGGTCGCCCGGAGGGCGCCCGCCGGCAGGTGGCTTCGCTCCTGGGCGGGAGTCTGGAGATGGCCGTGGCTGTAGTCGACCGGGTCCTGCGACGCGTTCTCGAATCCGATGTCGAGTTGAGCCGTGAAGGGGCGGAGGCCGAGGTGAGGCGCATCCTCTCGATCGAGTCGCCACTGGCCTCGCCCCAGACGGTGGATCTCGTGGTTGACAACCTGGTGGGGATGGGTCCGATAGAGCCCCTGTTCCGGGATCCGGCCGTGTCGGATGTCTTCGTAAACGGTCCGGACCAGGTGTGGGTGGAGCGGGGCGGCGTCCTGGAACCGACTGACGTGGTGTTTGCCGACGACGCCGCGGTTCTGGCGGCCGTCGAGCGCACCATCGGCCCGCTGGGTCTGCGTCTCGACCGGGCGAGCCCTCTGCTCAGTGCCCGGTTGCCGGACGGAAGCCGTCTGCACGCGGTGATCCCGCCGGTCTCCGTAGGAGGTCCGGTGGTCGCGATCCGACGATTCACCGCGGTGGCCCCCGACCTGGATACCTTCGTCGATTGGGGTTCGATGACCACCGGCCAACGGTCCTTTCTCCACGGAGCCGTCGTGGACAGGAAGAACATCGTCGTCAGTGGGGCCACCGGGACCGGGAAGACAACCCTCCTCAACGCGCTGGCGGCCACGGTGCCCGCCGGAGAGCGGATCGTGACCATCGAAGATGCTGCCGAACTCAGGTTCAGCGGTCATGTTGTCCGTCTCGAGGCGCGCCCCCCCAACGCCGAGGGCCAGGGGCGGGTCACTCTCGCCGATCTCGTCCGGACGGCGTTGCGGCTGCGGCCCGACCGGATCGTGGTCGGCGAGGTCAGGGGTCCCGAGGCCCTCGACATGATCGCCGCTATGAACACCGGTCATGACGGCAGCCTCTCCACCGTCCATGCCAACGGTCCCGAAGACGCGCTCTGGCGACTCGAGACCCTGGCCCTGTCGGGCGAGGGTGTGGGAGAGGTGGCCGTTCGCCGCCAGCTCCGCTCGGGCGTCGACCTCATAGTCCATCTGACCAGGCGGGATGCTCACCGTCGGATCGAAGTGATCGCCGAGGTGGACCAGGATGGATGCCGGGAGTTGCGGTGTTGATTCCCGCACTGGTCGCGGTCGGGGTCGCGCTACGGCCGCGGCGCTTCTGGGAACCGCTCGCACTGGGCGCGGCTGTCCTCCTGCCGTGGTGGGCGAGCCTGGCCGGCCTGGGTCTCGCGATCTGGATGGCTCTCCGTGCCCGCAGAGCCGATCCATTCCAGGAAGTCGCCTACCTTCAGGCGGTGAGCGCAGAGCTACGGGCCGGGCGCAGCCTTCGCCACGCCTTGGTCGAGGCACGCATGAGGGCGCCCGGGCTCGACTTGGCCTACGTGGTCCGACTGGCCCGGTCGGGACGCCCGATGCGCGAAGTCGCCGAGGCCGCATCGGAGGCCCTGCCCGGAACCGGTCGTCTTGCTGCCGCAGCAATGCGGATCGGGGCGGAGAGCGGCGGTCAGGTGGCTTCGGCCTTCGCCACGCTGGCCGGCATCCAGGCTGACCGGATCGAGCTGTCAAGAGAGACCAGAGCGGCCGGCGCGACCGCTCGTGCGTCGGTCGTCGTGCTCACCACCGTACCTGTCTTCGGCCTGGCCGCCGCCCTGATAACCGGTTCGCTATCCGACCTCATGACTCTGGGCCGGATCGGACCCATCCTGGTCGGGGTCGGTTCTCTGCTCCTCCTCTCGGGGAGTGTGATGACCCTGGCGATCGGCAGGAGCCTCTCGTGACCCGATTCACGGTTCTGGCCGTTGCGGCCGTGGTGTACGGAGTCCTGCCCGCTCACCCGACCGGAGTCCGCCTGGTGTCCGCCGCCGGCGCCGCCATAGGCCTGTCCAATCCCGTTGCCGGAGCCGGGGCCGCGGTGTTCTGGTTCTCGTTCAAGCGTCACCGAGCGCTGAGACAGACACGTCTGGCCCGCCAGTCGGCGGAGGGCGAGCTCGAGCTACTGACCCATTCGATGCTCATAGGGCTGTCGGGTGGTCTATCACCTGCCGCGGCGCTGCTCCTGGCCCGAGAGACCATCGGATCCGGACTTCGCGACGAGATCGATCAGGTGATGCGTCGATCCGTTCAGGAGGGGCTCGCCGGTTCCCTCCTGAACTCGAGGGGCGTGGGAGGTCGACTGTTCCGCCAGGTGGGAGCGGCCCAACTCTCGGGCGCACCGCTCGGTCTGGCCTTGACCGCCCTCGCCACCGAGCAGCGAGCGGCCACCCGGGCCCGGGCAGTGGAGAGAGCGCGTCGGCTTCCCGTGAAGATGGTGCTTCCGATCACCTTGCTGATGCTGCCCGGCTTGCTGATCCTCATGGTCGGTCCGCTGGTCCTGCCTGCGGTTGCGCGCCTGCTCGGCCCGATGGTTTCGCTCTGAGATGTCACTTCCCCCCGTGCCGGCCGGACGCCGGTCGACCCGCCGAAGCGGGAGAAAGGAATCCAACAATGAATGCAATAACCCGTGTCGTCCGACGTGCGATCCGCTCCGTGGCCGGGGAGGAGGGGCAGGTGACGGTCGAGTACACCCTGGTGGGCATGTGCGCCGCCGGGATGGCCTCCCTGCTGCTCACATGGATCAACAAGACGAGCCTGATCGGAAAGTTCTTCGGCGCGGTGGTCCGCAACATCCACGGGCTCCTCGGCTGAGGACGGAACGAGGCTCCATCACCATGGAGTTCGTCCTCGTCATGCCGCTTCTCTTCCTTCTCATCGTGGGGGTCGTGGAGGTGGGGGTGTTGGCGAGGACTTCGCTCCAGCTGGCGGGGGGGGGGCCCCCCCGGGGGGGGCGGGGGGCCCCCCCCCCCCCGCAAGGAGGGGGAAAAAAAAAGGCCCCCCCCAGAGGAGGGGGGGGGGAAAAACCCACCCCCCCCCAAAAACAAAA
>JAPPFW010000014.1:52645-54021 GCA_028821575.1 bacterium
CGCCCCCAACCCCCCCCCCCCCGGTTGGGGGGGGCCCACCGGGGGGGGGGGGGGTGGGGGGGGGGGTCGCCCCCCTCTCCCCCCCCCGGGGGGGGGGGGTCCGGGTTGGGGGGGGGGGGGCCCCCCGCCGCTCCTGATACGGCCAAGGCAATCGAGGCGGCCCGAACTGTGCTCGGCGAGGAACTAGGCCGACGCGCGAGAATCACAGTCTCGCGCCCGCCTGTGGTGGGCAGACAGGCTCGGGTCACCGTTGCGATCAACCACACAGTTCTCCAGGCATTGGGAGGTCTCCGGGTGCCGCTCGAATCGACCACTGCGATGCGGGTCGAAGTCCCCGCAGGCAACGGATGAGATCGGAGCGAGGCTCGGCGGCGATTGCTGCGGTTGGTGTGGTGGTACTCGGGTTGGTGCTGATGGTCGGCCTTGCCGGGATAGGACAGGTCGTTCTTGCCAGAGAGAAGGTGGTTGCCGCCGCGGAAGCCGGGGCGCTCGCCGCCGCACCGGTGACGTTCCGTCCCTTCGGCACCACCGGATCGCCCTCCGCCGAGGCGGATCGTCTGGTGCGGGCCAACGGTGCCGTGCTCGTCCGCTGTTACTGCCGCTCCGATCCCGGATACAGCCCCAGGACGGCCATTGTCACCGCGAGGTTGAAGCTGGCCGTTCTGGGTATCCGGGAGGTAACTCTGGAAGCTACCGCCGCTGCGGAGTTCTCGCCGGTCGCCGTACTGGTAGAGGCCGGGAGCCGGCCCTGAGGACGATCATCGCGCGGGCGTGAGCGGCTCGCCGCTTATCGGACCATTCGTCCTGGTCTCGATCTTGTTGCGGGCCCATCCTCTATAGTTATAATACCTATTCTCATTTCCAAGAAAGGAATACCCGTGACTACCTTCCGGAACCGTAGCCTGTCTTGGACGTTCGCTTGCCTGCTGCTCTTTGCGGCCTGCGGTTCGGACGGTGAGGAAGCTGGACCGACGACTGCCGCGGTTAGTTCGGACACGGCAACTGCCAGTGAGGATGACGCGGGCCCGACCACCGCACCCCCGCGCCTCAAGGTGGTGGTGACCACCACGATCCTAGGCGACATTGTCTCGAACATAGTGGGCACCGATGCCGAGTTGGTGGTGCTCCTTCCCGTGGGCGCGGATCCGCATGACTACCGGGCATCGGCTGCCCAGGTGGCCCTTCTGCACGACGCCGACCTCGTGGTGTCCAACGGAATCCAGTTGGAAGAGGGACTCATTGATGTGCTGGAGGCAGCCGAGGCAGACGGGGTCAACCTGCTGGAGGTGGGAGATCTGCTCGACCCGCTGCCCTTTGGTGGCGGGCATCAAGATGAGCATGAGGGGGATGAGGAAGAGGGTGAGCACGATCATGAG
>JAPPFW010000014.1:54121-69476 GCA_028821575.1 bacterium
TGAGCACGATCATGAGCATGAGGGGGATGAGGAAGAGGGTGAGCACGATCATGAGCATGAGGGGGATGAGGAAGAGGGTGAGCACGATCATGAGGAAGAGGATGGTCATGCGGGACATGCGCACGCGCACACGGGTGGCGACCCTCACTTCTGGCTGGATCCGCTGCGAGTTGCCAAGGCCGCTCACCTGATCGCTCACGAGTTGACCGAGCTCGATCCATCCATTGACTGGGAAGCGCGGGCCGATGCCTACGCTTCAGAACTCGAGGCGCTCGACGAGGAGATCGAAGCCATCCTCGCTCCGGTTCACGCTGAGGACCGCAAGCTGATCACCAACCATGACGCGCTTGGCTACTTCGCGGCGAGATACGGTTTCGAGATCATCGACACCGTGATCCCGGGTGGAGCGACGCTGGCTGATCCCAGCTCCGCAGAACTCGCCGCCTTGGTAGAGAGGATCAGGGAGGAAGGCGTGAAGGCCATCTTTGCCGAGACGATCGAATCTACCGCGCTAGCGGAGGCACTGGCCGCCGAGGCCGGTTCCGACGTGGCGGTGGTGGAGCTCTACACCGGATCGCTCGGAGAACCCGGTTCTGGAGCTGACAGCTTGGTCGGCATGCTTCGCATCAACGCCGAGAGGATCGCCGAGATACTTGGCTGATGGTGATTGGTGGTTGGTGATCGTGGTGTGTTGACCATCCACCATCCACCATCCACCATCCACCCGCAAACTGACCACTGACAACGGCACGGAACTGAGCCGGTCCTAGCCCTACTACGATGAGACTTTGTGGAGTGGTTGACGGAACCGTTCGATTTGGCTTTCCAGCAGAGGGCAGCGATCGGAGGGACCCTTGCCGCTGTTTCTGGTTCGATGGTCGGGACGTGGGTAGTTATCAGGGGGATGAGCTTCCTGGGGGATGCCCTGATTCACGGTGTGATTCCAGGCATAGCCCTCGCCATCCTTCTTGACTTCAATATCTTCATCGGCGCCGCGCTGGCTGCTCTGGTCATGATCGGTGGTATCAACCTCGTGCATCGCCAGACGGTCTTCGCCGAGGACACGGGCATCGGCCTTCTGTTCGTGGGAATGTTGGGGCTGGGCGTGATATTCATCTCCCGAACCCCTTCCTACAGCGGGAGCCTCGCGGCCATTCTGTTCGGAGACACCCTGGGAGTGACATCCGGGGACATTCTCCTGCTGTTGGCGGTGGCGGCAATCGTCATTCTGTCCACCGTTCTGATGTACCGAGGCTTCCTCACCCTTTCCTTCAACGAGCAGAAAGCCCGCTTGCTGGGGATGCATCCCGGCCTGACGAACGGGGTCCTGCTGGCGCTGATAACCCTGGCGATCATCGGATCCTTCCGCACCGTAGGTACCCTTCTCGCTTTGGGCTTGCTCGTTGGTCCGCCGGCTACGGCCGCGTTGCTCGTCCGGAGGGTGCCGACGATGATCCTTACCAGCGCCGGCATAGGCGTGTTCAGCGTTGTGGCCGGGCTGGTGATCAGTTTCCACGCCAATACGTCCGGTTCCGCAACCATGGCGGTACTGCCCGTCATCATCTTCTTCATCGTGCTCGCTATCTCGGGCCTACGCTCGAGTATGGCGAAGTAGACACGATCCCCGAGCGAAGCTTCGAATTCGCGGGACGATGGTTAACCAATGCAGCCTTCACTGTGTCTCGGAGACAGCGCGGGGTTCCAACCAGGCGGAGGTGTGAGGTGAGCGCCGGTCGTTGAGACCCGGCCGAGGGGAGCCGAGGATCGGCCACCGACCTGCTGTACCCCCGGGAGGGCACAGCAGGATCCGGTTGGTAATGAAGTTCAGGCTGCCCGGTGGCTGTGGTGCTCGTGGGTGTCGCACTCGTGCGGGTCGTGCACGTGCCCCGGCTCGTCGCCGTGGTGTTCGTGGGTGTCGCACTCGTGCTCATCGTGCTCGTGATCGTCTGCGTGGTGTTCGTGGGTGTCGCACTCGTGCGGGTCGTGCACGTGCCCCGGCTCGTTGCCGTGGTGTTCGTGGGTGTCGCACTCGTGCGTGTCATGTCCGCCCATGGATTTGCTCCTTTCGTTCTGGTATTCCGTGGTACATCCGTTAGGCGAGGGCAAACCTCTTCTTCTTGTTTCTGGCCCGCTTCCTTGCCATCAGGTGACCGACATGGTGTTTCTCTGTACAACCTGCCAGCGACTTCTCGGCTTGGATCGTGATGTGGTCGATGCCAAAACTGTGGCGGGCGATTGCCTGCATGCGGTGGATGAGTTCGTCCATGTCTCCCTCGTAAGAGGGATCGACCAGGACGTGAGCGGTGAACGACTCGTGCCCCGAGGAGATGGTCCACACGTGAACGTCGTGGACAAGGGTGACACCCGGTTGTTCCTCGAGTTCGTGGCAGAGCGCGTACACGTCGATGTTCTCCGGAACGGCCTCCATCAGCACGTGGAACACCTTGACTGTGAGGCGCCACGAACTGGCCAGGATCAGAATCCCGATCAATACGCTCAGGATGGGGTCGACGATCGCCCAACCGAGTGTGATTATGACGACGCCGGAGATGACGACCCCGACGGAGCCCATCAGGTCGGCCATCACATGGCGAAACGCGCCTTCGACGTTCATGCTGTGCTCGGCCGACCGGTGCAGCACCCAGGCGGCGGCGATGTTCACGAGAAGGCCGAGTACGCCGACGATGAGCAACAGTCCGCCCTCGACATCCGGCACGTCCCTGATGCGGTGGTAGGCCTCGAAGAACACCCAGGCGGCGATCAACCAAAGGCTCAAGGCGTTCAGCATCGCCGCCAGTACCTCCGCCCGGCGGTACCCGAAAGTGCGTTCGGCCGACGCGTCCCGCTGGGCCATCCGCTGGGCAACCAGCGCCAAGGCGATAGCCGCCGCGTCGGTGATCATGTGCCCGGCATCCGACAGCAGCGCCAGGCTCCCCGACAGGAGGCCGCCGACGACTTCGGCGATCATGAAACCCCCGATCAGAGCGAGCGCTATGACGAGGCTGCGCCGGTTGACATCCGTGAAGTCGTGAGAATGGTCGTGCCCCGCGTGATCGTGGTCGTCGTGCCCTGCTGAGTGGTCGTGGTCGTGCCCTGAGTGGTCGTGGTCGTGGTCGTCGTCGTGTCCTGAGTGGTCGTGCCCGTGGTGTTCGTGGGTGTCGCATTCGTGCGGGTCATGGACATGCCCTGGTTCATCGCCGTGGTGTTCGTGGGTGTCGCACTCGTGGTCATCGTGGTGCTGGGCTATGTGGTCGTGGGCGTGGTGTTCGTGGGTGTCGCATTCGTGGGTGTCGTGCATGTGACCGCTACCGTCGTGATGGTGCCCGTGATCCCCGGCCTCGTGCGGATGTGAGGTCTTGCTTCCCATATGTCGAACTCCACTTTGCGGGTGTTCTCCCCGCATATGCGGCCACGATATTCCACCTGCCGGGTTGCTCACCTGCCATGTCAACTGACGGGTGGAGACACCCGAGCAAGGGAGGCTCGGCGCGAACGGTAGCACAAGTGGACAGCAGAGTTAACGACTTGAAGGAACCTGAATACTCCAGTCTCAATTGGCCGGTATTACTCAGTAAGTGATTCTCATTATCGCCTACAGAGGTCTGAAAATCCAGCCTTTTCGACCTCGGGTTTCTCCTTAGTAAGTGATTCTCATTATCGCCTATAAACCCTGAATTGCCCGGCCTTTTGGACCTCGGTCCCCTTCTTACTAAGTGATTCTCATTATCGGTTCTAGAGGTCGTCTTGGCACGGAGGTCTGCCGGCCTAGGGTTCGAATGTTGAAAGCCTAGAGCTTCTATCCACCCAACCGATCGACCGAATTAGCGGGCTCGTCCAGCGAGGTGTTGAGAAGCCGGATGGCTCCGACCTTAGAGAGAGGCTCGTTGAAATTGCCGCACTTGGGCGACTGGACACACGAAGGGCACCCGGTGGAGCAGGGACACTGAAGCAGTGTCTCCAGGGTGGCGGCAACCAATTCTCCACCGGTTTCATAGGCGGTGGGAGCAATCCCCGCTCCTCCGTCGTATCCGTCGTGAATGAAGATGGCCGGCCCCCGGGTATCAGGGTGGAATGAGGTGGAGAGACCACCTATGTCGCTACGGTCACAGATAGCGAACAGCGGCATCATGGCGATCATGGTGTGTTCGGCTGCGTGCAGGGCTCCGGGAGCTCGCCGGCTCTCGAGGCCGGCTGCTTCCAGGAGAGAGTCGGTGAGTGCGAACCAGAACGCCTGGGTCTCCATCTCCACCGGAGGTAGGTCGAGTCTGTGGATCTCGCGGTGTCCGCCCGTTCCCCTTTCGAAGCGGTTCCGGAAACCGATCACGTGCGATGCCACCCTCACCCGACCTAAGTGGCATGCCATCAGGCCGATCTCCGAGGATCGTTCGGTGTCGATCACGCTCAGGTCCTTCTCGATGTAGGGCTCCGTGTAGTAGCCGATTCCACCGGGCCGGGCGAGTATCTCCCGGCGGCGCAGGTCCATGCGTTCGATCAGGTAGGTGGCGCCCTGGTGTAGGTACACGGCGCCCTCATGCGCATCGGAGAAGGCCCTCTCCCACTCCAACTCACCGATCACCTTCTTCGACAGGACGTCGTAGAGCGTGAAGGAGCGCCTGTCCGAGGACCTGAGGCTCGTCTGATGCGCGGGTGATCGCCGACCCGTCCAGTGGAGCTTCCCGTGCCGATGCCGAAGACTTCCCATGAGGACCAGCCTGCGGGCCGTCTCCTCCAACTCCTCACCGAAGTAATGGCGGTCGGAGAGAGCGAGGGGCAGTTCGTGGGCTGCGCACGATACATGCACATCGAGGATCCGTCGGTTGTCAGGGTTGATGACGGCCGGCTCGGGCGGGCGGGCCAGTAGCTCCTCGGGATGACGCATGAAGTACTGATCCAGGGCGTCCTCTCCTGCGACCAGGACCACCATGGAGGCTTCGCTGGATCTCCCGGCGCGACCGGATTGCTGGCGGTAGGAGGAAATGGTCCCGGGGAAGGTGCAGAGCAGAGCGGCGTCCAGGCCTCCGACGTCGATCCCCAGTTCGAGGGCGTTCGTGGCAGTGACGCCCAGCAACCGGCCCGAGAAGAACCGCCGCTCGATCTCCCGCCGATCCTCCGCCGTGTATCCGGCCCGGTAGGGGGCGATGCGATCCGCCAGCTTGCCGAGGCGCCGGGCCGACTCGATATGGATCAGCTCGGTCGTCTTGCGGCTCCGCCCGAACACGATGGTGCGGATCCCCCGGCGCACCAGATCCACGTAGAGGTGTGACGCTTCGTAGATCGGAGAGCGCCGGACACCTGATTCGGGATCCTCCAGCGGGGGGTTCCACAGGACCACCAGCCGCTCCCCGGCGGGGGAAGCGTCTCCTTCCAGCAGGGTGACATCCAGCCCTGTGAGGTGGGACGCCAACTCGGCGGGATTCCCGATAGTGGCTGATGTCAGGACGAACGTCGGGTTCGATCCGTAGTGGGCCGCCAAACGACGGAGCCGGTGGACTATCCGGGCGCTGTGGCTTCCGAACACGCCGCGCAGGTAGTGCATCTCGTCGATCACGACGTGATCCAGCCGGGAGAGGAACGATTCCCACAACCTGTGATTCGGCAGGATCCCGTAGTGGAGCATGTCGGGATTGGTGAGGACGACGTTGGCGGTTCTTCTCACCCGGTTCCGCTGGTGCGACGGGAGGTCACCATCGTATGTGGAGGCCAACAATCCCGGGATCGTGAACCGATCGAGAGAGCCCAACTGGTCTTGCGCCAGGGCCTTTGTGGGGTACATGAGCAGTGCTGTCCTGGTCGGGTCGTGGAGAACCTGCTCGAGGATGGGGATCTGGTAGCACAGTGTCTTTCCGGAAGCTGTGCCGGAGACCAGGACCACATGGTTGCCTTCCCTGATGTTGCGAACCGCCCTCGTCTGGTGCCGGTACAATCGGTTGATGCCTCTGGCGGCCAGTCTGTCGGCGAGTGCGCCGGCAGGTGGCGGCACGAGATCCTCGAACCGGGCCTCGCGAGCAGGGAGCAGTCGCGTGTGGACCACGTCGCCTCCGAGGGTGGTGCTGTCCTGCCAGCGTTCGACCAGCCGACGGAAGTCGGTTCCTTCCATTCCCGTCCTTCCTGCCCGGCGCGCTGACGTCTATCGGGAGGGCCAAGGATATTTCGAGCGCTCGGGGGTTACGCCAAGGCGATCAGGGGTATGAGGGCACCCGTCGGGGGAGTATCTGATGGAGCCCGTCCTCGTCGATCTCGATGACCCTGTCGGCGAGTTCAATCACCTCACGGGAAACGCAGTAGCGATCCGGAGTGGCGACCACCACCCGGGCACCCAGTTCCTGCGCTGATCGTACCGCCTCGGCGAGATCGCGGTCACCCGAGATGAGCACCGCTGTGTCGAAGACCCGGCGTCCGGCCAGCCGGACCAAGTCGAGCGCCACGAGAGTGTCCACGCCCTTCTGCCTCCGCTCCGGTCTGAAGGTCCAGTTCCGGTCGAACTCCTCCATCACGGACGAGGGTTCCAGTCCCAATCCGGTTGCGGTTCTTCTCAGCGCATCTCGTATGCCAGGCTCGAACCAGGGCCTATGTTCCACGATGCGTCCGAGGCGCAGCTGGATTCCTGCAGTTTGAGCCAGGGCTGAGAAGAACCGGCGTTGCCCGTCAGCGTGATCGTGGCCCTGGTCGAACCTGGCGTCGTACCAGTAGGCCCTGAGGAACGTGCTGGCTTCCCGGTACGCGACATCCTTGAACCAAGCCACCACCGCCTCCGCGTCGAGCCGCACGTTGCGGGGGCTTTCGCCCAGGGCTCTCGCCCCCTCGGCGCGGAGAAAACCGGCGTCAATGAACCCTGCATAGGTGGACGACACCATTGTTCTACACCTCCAAAACAGGTATAAACCAACTATACTAAACAAACGGTCTAACTATGGAGGGCTGAACACTCGCTTTTTTGGGGAATTATACAGTTAACTTGACAGGTACGGACCTGTTCAAGTAGAATGGGTCTCATGAGCGCAACGGTAGCAGCCAGAAAACTAGGGCCGGGGAGGGCGGACAGGCAGGGACTGTCGTTCCTGGAATTGTTCGACATGTTCCCTGACGAGAAGGCAGCAGTGGAATGGTTCCAGAACATCCGCTGGCCCGGCGGGGTGGACTCCTGCCCACGCTGCGGCGAGGTAGGCCGGACACATGCGGTACCGAACGCGAAGCCGATGCCGTGGCGCTGTGCGGGTTGCCGGAAGTATTTCTCGGTCCGGACGGGCACCGTCATGGAGTCGTCACGGCTGCCGGTGCGGAAGTGGGTGATCGCCCTGTACCTGTGCTCGACCAACCTCAAAGGTGTCTCCTCCATGAAGCTGCACCGCGACCTGGGTGTCACCCAGTCGACCGCCTGGTTCATGCTGGGCCGCATCCGCGAAGCGTGGGCCGACGCGGCCGACCTCGTTTTGGATGGCACTGTGGAAGTGGACGAGACGTTCATCGGGGGCAAGGAGATGAACAAGCACGCCCACAAGAAGCTCCGTGCGGGCCGTGGCGCTGTCGGGAAGGCTGTGGTGGTGGGTGCAAGGAGCCGGGATCGGAAGGTCACAGCGGCGGTGGTGCCGGACTCGAAGAAGGACACGTTGCACGGGTTCATCCATGACCATGTGGTCCGAGGGTCCAGGGTGTTCACCGACGACGCGATGGTGTACCGGCGGCTCGGGGACGAAAGCGACCTGGACCACGCCTCCGTGAGACACAAGGTGGGCGAGTACGTCAGGGGTGAGGTCCACACGAACGGGATGGAGTCGTTCTGGTCGATGCTCAAGCGGGGCTATTACGGCACCTACCACAAGATGTCGTTCAAACATCTACGCCGCTATGTGGCCGAGTTCGCAGCCCGCCACAACGTCCGCGACCTGGACACGTTGGACCAGATGGTCGCGTTAGCGAAAGGGATGGAAGGGAAGCGGCTCATGTACCGTGACCTCACCGCCGGGCCGCAGGTGTGCGGACCGAGACGGAAAGTTACTCGCTACGCCTAGCTAGGAGTTCGTCCCTAAGCACCACAGCGAGAACATCCCGTACGTGATCGACTGTGAACCCGTGCTCGAATGCCGCTTCCCGGATGTCAGAATCAAGATCATGGCTTCGAGCGTGATCGAAAGCAAGATCCTCGATCTCGTAGCCACGCATTCCCTGCACCTTCGTGACGAGACCTAGAGCCTCCGCCGTCGCCCATTCCACAGCGCCAACGACATCGCGGATGGTTTCGCCGTAATCAGTTAGCGTTCTCGGGCTAGCTGCGCCTATCGGTTCCGCAGGCAACCGTTGGAAAACCCTCTTGATGTCCGCTCGAATCTCCCGCATGAACTCGCCGACTTCCGACTTGTGCTCATTCATCGCCCCAATCCAAAGCAGCCACTTGACCAAAGCGCCGACTAGAGCAACCACCACGATTACTCCCGGAGCCACTATCCACTCCATGGGTCAGGAAGAAGTGGGTCTAGTCAGCTTCTGGTCAGCTTGGACGAACATGGCACGGGCCAAGTCCTGGGGGCTGCGGGGTGGACGGACCATCGCCACCTTCTGTTTAGCGGACTGTCTCAGTCTACGGGGGGTGCCCTTGGGCATGGCAGCAGCCATCAGGTGGTGTCGCCTTTCCTGCTTGTCGGGGTGTCTAAGACCGGAGACTACCACGGATTTGTGCCAGCGCCCGCGGTCAGTTTCCCCAATCAGTGACTGCCTGCACCGTGACGCCGCCTGAAAAGCTGCTGTCGTGAAGTTCTATCCCAACCGACCTGGCAGACAACACCGTGTCCGGCACGTCGAAGAACAGGGTGGTATCGACCGACAGTCCCGGGTTGACGTTCAGGAACATGTCGGACTCCATCGTCCACGATGATTCATACTCGGCTCCGCCGACTATCAGAGCCTGGGCAGTAGCAGAGAAGTTCTGCGGGTCGTTCTTCACGTTGGCGACTGAAAGATCGACAGCAACCCACACACCCAACGGATCGTCGAACGCGTCAACCGTTGGGGGTTGGTAGACACGAGTCACAACGAACTCGAAGTTGCCGTCCCTGACAGGGTCACCGATACCCGCCACAGTCGTAGTCGTTGCGGTCGTGGTGACCGGTCGCGTGGTGGGAACAGGATCGGTGGCGGCACCCCGCTCGTCACTGCCGCCACTGTTGGCGTTGGCGATGAAGAAGATAACGAACAGGGCGACCAAGGACCAGATCACCTGCTTGGCGATGCGGCGGGTACCCTGAGATGTGCTGTCATGGTTCACGTTGGCGGTCCCTTCGGTTGGGGTCTGGCATTCCTCTGTCAACGAACACCCGAGACCGCAACCACCGAAGGGACCATGCGCGAATGGCAGGCCCCACGGGTGGGTTGCGGATCAAAGGGGTTTCCCCTGAAAGGATGGGGTGTTCGTTGACAAGGCCAGAGTACCCGACGAGACGATCCCCCGCTAACGGCTACAATGTAGAGGGAAGAGAAGACCCCGGGGGTAACCGGGGCCGTTCTCAGAACTAGTTTGTAGGAGGTCTCCTATGTCGCACTCTAACACGTCGCAAGCCCCTGGACCCCAGACTTTGTCAAGTTAAATGTATAATCCCCCTTTTTTGCTGTTCACGCTCTCGGTGATGGAACCGGAGCGGCAAGCCGCCACCGGACTGAATTGCCCTCTGTGCAGGGCGAATCGGTGGTAGCCGACCTGGGTGTCAGGCCGCTGGAACACCGAGGTCCGCTAAAGGGAAGCTACGAATACCGGGGCCAGAGTCGTGGGTCCTGGCCCGCCGGCTGCAGGGTGCGTAACCTTCCGGCTGATGGGTTCGATCATCGGCAGCCGTTTCTGGAAGTCGTACGTGACCGCCGTCCAGGACGATGGAGACGATCAGTCGGCCGCGTACCGGGCGACCACCCCGCGGGGAGAGGCGAACCGCAAGGCGGTGGTGGTGCTGGTCACCTCCGCTCTCAGCCTTACGATCCTGAACTTCGGCGCCACGTCGCAGCCTTCCTGGTTCGTCACCCTGATCAGTGGTCTGGGACCGGACGGGTGGGCGGAGTGGGCTCGGGAGGCCTTCGAGACCTCGCAATACCGGCAGAGGAACGGACTCCTGTTCTGGGGGGTGGGGCAGCTCGTCGCTTACACGGTGCCGCCGCTTCTGGCGATAAAGCTGGTGTTGAAGGAGCGGGTGCGAGACTACGGGGTGAGGATCAGGGGGATAGGCAGGCACGCCCTGGTCTACGCGACGCTGCTCGGCGTGTCGGTCCCTTTCGTGGTCGCCGCGTCCTACACAGTCGCCTTCCAAGCGAAGTATCCCTTCTACGACCTCGCTCCCGGGGAGGGACTGTGGCCCGAAATGGTTCTGTGGTGGGCGGTGTACGCACTCCAGTTCGCCGCGCTGGAGTTCTTCTTCAGGGGATTCATGGTTCACGGGCTGAGCGGACGACTCGGGTACATGGCGGTGTTCGTGATGGTGGTGCCGTACAACATGCTCCACTACGGCAAGCCGATGGCCGAAGCATTGGCGGCGATCGTCGGCGGCGCCGTGCTCGGTTCGCTGTCACTGCGCAGCCGGTCCATCTGGTGGGGGGTGGCCGTTCACGTAGCGGTGGCGGGCACCATGGATGTGGCGGCGCTCATCCACCAGGGCTTCATCCCGTGAGTGGGACCGGTCGGCGTGGGCCGGCAGGTGTGGTCCTCGAAGGCTTGGCGACAGGTATGTTGGGCGCCGGTCTGGGCTGGGCGGCCCTGTCCCAACTCGAGTTCCTGACCGCTGGAGCCGCCGTCGCAGGAGCTGCGGTCGGCAGCCTGAACGGACTGATCTCGGGAGGGACCGGAATGTACGAATGGCGGGGTGTCCGGGGATGGCTGTGCTTCCTGGCGGACTCGACGTGGGCACTGTTGGGCACTGCCAGCGGGCTGGCGTTGCACCTGGCCAACACGTTTGACCCGGACCCTTCGTACGTCGTGGGCATGAGCAGGAGATCGAACAGGCACGTCTACGAGGCGGGCTGCAGCATGAGACCGGGGTTCGCTCTCGCTCTGGGCAACGTGGTGTCCGGCGCGGGAGGCACGGCCGGTCTGCGGGGTGAGTCGCGGAGGGCGGTGAGGCGACGGAAGCTGGTGGATGTCCACGAAGGCGCCCATCTGTTCCAGAACCGTCTTCTTGGCCCTATCTACCCGTTGGTCTACCTGGCGTGGATGAGTATTGGCGCGTTGGTGGGCCTGGTGGTGTCACTCGTAGGCGAGCGGAGGCATGTCTGGAAGGTTGTCGAGACCCTTGCCTATTACGACAATCCCTTCGAGTACTGGGCCTACCGGAAGGACGATTACTGGCCACCGGCAGGCGCGCACCCTCGATACGCCTGGGGAGCTCGCCGGTTGCGTCGAAGCCGTCGATAGTCGACGCCGCCGGACCGGTCACCTCAGCGGGCTCCGACGGCTTTGCCGCCCACCGGATCGTGGGGCTTGGAGCGCACGCGCCTGGTCAGGGGATTCCCGCAACCTGTCTCCCCTGGCGCGTTCCTTCCCGTACCCCGCCCGTAGAGGGTGCTCCCGAAGGGACCGCAGCGGGCGGCGCCGGTACCCCACAATTGGTTCCTAGCAGGTACTATTCGGCCCATGGGAATGATAAGAACCATGCGGTCGGTGGTTCGTTTCCGCTCGTTCGAGCGCGATCCGGACCTTCGCCGAATGCAGATGGCGGCCAATATCAAGGACCTGCGCGCGATCGCCGAGAAGCGGCTTCCCCAAGGGGTCTTCGACTACGTGGACGGGGGCGCCGAGGACGAGGTGACCTACGCACGGAACGAGCAGGACTTCTACAACTGGGAGTTCGTGCCGTCGGTGATGCGGGACGTGAGCAGCATCGATACGTCATCGGAGATTCTGGGGCAGAGGGCACCCTTCCCTCTGATCCTCGCGCCCACCGGATTCACCCGGATCGTCGATCCGCCTGGCGAGTTGTCGGTCGCTCGGGCCGCGGCGGCGCGGAACATACCCTACGCCCTATCAACCCTCGGCACCCGATCGATCGAGGAGGTGGCCGACGCCGGGGCGGGAGGCCGCAACTGGTACCAGGTGTACGTGTGGAAGGATCGAGGCCTGGTCCGCAACATGATCGAGCGAGCCAAGGCCGCAGGGTACGAGGCGCTGTGTATCACGGTCGACCTGGTGGTGCCGGGACGCCGCGAGCGGGATGTCCGAAACGGAATGACACTGCCTCCCAAACTCGGTCTCGGAATGATGCTCGAAGGGATCCGCAAACCGGGCTGGACCTGGCGTTTCCTCAACGCTGACCCGATCACCTTCTCCAACGTCGTTGGCTTCCACGAGGAAGACGGGACCACGGCGGTGGCGCTCTCCACGCTGGTCAACGATCAGTTCGACGCCAGTCTCTCGTGGGCTGACATCGAGTGGTTCCGGTCGCTGTGGGACGGCCCGATGATCATCAAAGGGATACAGTCGGTCGCCGATGCGCGCCGGGCCGTCCAGCACGACATACAGGCGATATGCGTGTCGAACCACGGGGGGAGACAGTTGGAAGGCGCGCCGACGGCCATCGAGATGATCGAACCGATCGCGCAGGAGGTCGGGGACTCGGTCGAGATCATCTGCGACGGGGGGGTCCGGCGCGGCGCCGACATAATCAAGGCGATCGCTCTCGGCGCCGACTCGGTCATGGTCGGACGGCCCTACCTGTACGGGCTCGGGGCAGGTGGCCTCAAGGGTGTCGAGTGGGTTCTTGACTTCTTCGAGGAGGGGATGCGGCGATCCATGGCGCTGACCGGAGTCCGGTCGGTGTCGGAGATCACCAGGGACCTGGTGCACCGGCGGCCCTGACTCGACTAGCATCGCTACCCCTATGAACACCCTCAACATCGAGGGGCTGGCCGTCGCCGCCGATCTCTTCCGGTTCGTAACCGACGAAGCCCTCCCCGGCAGCGGTGTCGATCCTGCGGTCTTCTGGAAAGGCCTGGCCGAGCTCATCCACGATTGCGGTCCGATCAACCGTGACCTGCTCGAGCGGAGGACCGCTCTCCAGGCACGGATCGACTCGTGGCACCTTCGCCATCGGGACGGGGGATTCGACCGGAGTGCCTACCGGGAGTTCCTCGAGGAGATCGGCTACATCGAACCGGAGGGCGGGAGTTTCACCATCGACACGGCCGGTGTCGACTCTGAGATTGCCTCCGTGGCCGGACCGCAGTTGGTCGTGCCGGTGATGAACGCCCGGTTCGCGACCAACGCCGTCAACGCCCGGTGGGGGTCGCTGTACGACGCCCTCTACGGTACGGATGCTATCGGCGACCGGCCCGCACCTGGCGGTTACGATCAGCGGCGGGGCGACAAGGTTGTCGCCTGGTGCAGCCGCTTCCTCGACGACGTGGTCCCGCTCGCCGATGGGAAGCACGGGGACGCCATCCACTATTCGGTCCATGGCGGCAAGCTGGTGGTCCGCCAGATCCTCAGCCGTGCGACCGGTCTGAGGAGGCCGTCGCAGCTGGTGGGGTACCTCGGCGATCCGTTGGAGCCCAGCTCGGTCCTGTTGCGCAACAACGGCCTCCACATCGAGATCGTCATAGATCGGAGCCATCCCGTCGGCACCTCCGACCCGGCCGGCATCGCGGACATCGTGCTGGAGGCGGCGGTGACCACCATCATGGACCTCGAGGATTCGATCGCTGCGGTCGACTCGGCCGACAAGGTCGTTGCCTACCGCAACCTGCTGGGTCTGATCAGAGGTGACCTGACGGCGGAGGTGACCAAGGGCGGGAGAACGTTCACCCGACGGCTGGCGGGGGACCGTACCTTCACGGGCGTCGATGGGAATCCGGTGACCCTCCCCGGCCGCTCGCTCCTTCTGGTTCGCAACGTCGGGCACCTGATGACCACCCCCGCCATCCTCGACCAGGACGGCCTCGAGGCTCCCGAAGGACTCGTCGACGCGATGATGACCGGGCTCATCGGCTGTCACGATCTGCGGGGCGAGCACTCCGGCCGCAATAGCAGGACGGGGTCTCTCTACGTGGTCAAGCCGAAGATGCATGGCTCTGCCGAGGTCGCCTTCGCCGACGATGTGTTCGGCCGGGTGGAGGAGGTGCTGGGCCTGCCGGCGAACACCATCAAGATCGGCCTGATGGACGAGGAGCGGCGGACCACGTTCAACCTGAAGGAGTGCATCAGGGCAGCCAGATCGAGGCTCGTCTTCATCAACACGGGCTTCCTAGACCGGACCGGCGATGAGATACACACCTCCATGGAAGCCGGTCCGATGGTGCGCAAGACGGAGATGAAGAAGCAGGTCTGGATCGATGCCTACGAGGACTGGAACGTCGACGTCGGTTTGGCCTGCGGGCTGAGAGGTCGAGCCCAGATCGGCAAGGGCATGTGGGCCGCGCCCGACCTGATGTCGGCAATGCTGGAGCAGAAGATCGAGCATCCCAGGGCCGGGGCCAGTTGTGCATGGGTTCCATCCCCTACGGCCGCGACCCTCCACGCCACCCACTATCACCTGGTGGATGTGGCCCGGCGCCAGCAGGAGATTCGTGGCCGCCAACCGCGCTCGATGGCCGACCTGCTCGACATTCCTGTGGCTGAGGCCACCGGCTGGGGTCCGGAGCAGATCGCGGCCGAGCTCGACAACAACGCCCAAGGAATCCTCGGCTACGTGGTCCGCTGGATCGATCAAGGGATCGGGTGCTCGAAGGTTCCCGACATCAACGACATCGGGCTGATGGAGGACCGGGCAACCTGTCGTATCTCGTCCCAGCACATCGCAAACTGGCTGCACCACGGTGTCGTCGACGAGGACGAGGTAATGGAAACGATGAAGCGCATGGCGGCGGTGGTTGACCGCCAGAACGCCAGTGACGCCGCCTACGTACCAATGGCGCCCCGGTTCGATGGGCCGGCCTTCCAGGCAGCCTGTGACCTCGTCTTCGAGGGAATCGGGCAACCCTCGGGTTACACCGAGCCAATCCTCCACGCCTGGCGGGTCGAGCGCAAGACGCTGGGTTAGGTGTTAGATGTTAAGTGTTAGGCATGTCTGGCAGGAGTTAAACATTCTCGGTTTGCTTGAGCTGTTGCGTTGGTCTGACCCTCCCGTAGTCGGCCACCTGTTCCTCGATGCGGGGCGGGTATGTGACGACCCAGTTCGAAGGAGCGGGGGACATCGTGTTCTGCGGGTCTCCTGACACCTGGGACCTGACACCCCAGGACCTGTCCCCGGCACCTGTTCTTCGAAACGGGACGGGCAGGTGATGACCTAACTCGAAGGGACCGAGGACGCCCGGCGTTCCGCCAGCCCCCTGGCACCTAAGACCTAATGGGGGTCCACCACTTCTTCTGGTGTTTCTGGGAGGGTGTGGTGGT
>JAPPFW010000086.1 GCA_028821575.1 bacterium
CGAACCGCGGGTCCTGGAGCTCGTCGGCATCGATCTCGAGGTTGCCGTCGATGAGAAAGTGGCCGGGGAAGCCCCGGATACCGACCATCTCGAGGGCCCGCACCTCGTCTTCCAGCCAGAATGCGCTCCCGGTGTCGGCGAACATCGTCGTGCCGTTGGCGACCATCTCCATAGACGAGATGAGGGTGCCGAAGTGGTCCATCTCCGGTGAGCGTGCATCCCACAGGGCCAATTCCAGATCGCTCCAGTCGGCGGTGTCTTTGGGTGCGAACCCGCGGATCAACTCCTGGCTGTTGACGTGAACGTGGGCATCCACGAATCCGGGGTGAACGAGGGCGCCCTGCAGGTCGCGTTCCGCTGCGCCGTCGGGCACCGCAACCTCGTCGTCCGGTCCGATGTCAACGATCAGGCCGTTGCCGATCGCAATCGAACCATCCAGCAGGATACGGCGATCGGGATCCATGGTGATGACGTGACCGTGGCGAAGCACGGTGTCCACGCCAGTGGCCGGACGCTCTTCGCCGGCAGCCGTCATGTCACGATGGGCCCGCACCGCGTGGTCGACCTGCTCCGGCTCCACAGCCTATCCCTCCGGCCCGCCTGCCGACTACGACCCGACGAGCCATCGGCGGGGGTTGTCCCGGGTGATCTTGTTGATCGCCTCTTCCGTGATACCCAGGTCGCGCAGCGCGGGGAGGAATGTCTCGGAGAGATACACGAAACCGGGACCGCCGTGAATCTTGAACTGGGGGAACTTGCAGGTGTCGTGGGAGAGCAGGACATGGTCCCCAAGACCCTTGTCGACCAACTCCTTAACGGTGTTCATGATGTGCTGCTCGAAGGTTCCCAGATCGCTGAATTGTCCACAGTTGTCGAACATGACGAGGACCCCTCGTTCGATGAGACCTTCTAGGAATTCCATGTGGGGATAGGAGTCGCAGTGGCCCACCGCGACCCGCGACATGTCGACATCCTCCTCCTCGAAGATCGTCAGGATGTCGGGTGCGACGGGGCCGATGGCGTGGATCGCGCCCAGGGCGAGCCCGGTCTCCTTGTGGGCCCGCGCCGCCGCTCGCAGCACCCTCTCCTCCACCGGAGCGACCCAGGTCTTCTCCACACCTATCTCGCCGATCACTCCGGGCTTGATGCCGGTCCCGTCCACTCCCTCGGTGATCTCTGCGATGAGCTGGTCGGCCAGCGATCCGACTGTACGTCTCTCGATGACATCCTCGGGCCGGTAGTAATTGCCCCGATACCACCCGCAGCCCATCACGATCTGGACACCCGTGTTCTGAGACAGCTTACGCAGGCGCTCCGGCGACCTGCCGATGTCCGGTACAGTCAGGTCCACGAGAGTGGTTCCGCCCAGTTCCCCGAACGCCGCTACCTCGGCCGTGACGACGCGGTCGTCGTCGAACTGGTCGGGGAAGTCGTAGCGGTGCGCCGCCTGGCGCAACTGGCAAAAGGGATGCTCATGGGGCAGCACGTAGCCGAGTTGGTCTGCTGGTATGGGCCCCAGAACGGTCATCACGCTTCGCGGGTCCGACATGATCCATCTCCTCCTGCGTCGCCGCTTGACACCGCGACAGTAAACGGGCCCGAGACTGCCAGTCAACCGGGTCCGCACGCCGGCACTTCGGGCTCGCCGGGTCGCGTTTCCGGGCAGGAGAACAGCCTGGAAGGCCCGCCATGACGGGCTGGCTCGTTGTGGGCGTCGAAGGTCCTGGAACGCCTTCTCGCGACTGGTCCATCGAGCGCGACCTGCTCCATGTGGCGGGCGCCACCCTGATGACATCCATTTGCGCAAGCGAGGAAGACGCTGCCGTAGCCCTGCGCGACGCCGACGCCGGACTCGTTCACACGAGCCCGATCACCGAGGTCGTCCTGGACGTTGCCTCGAAATGCCGCGCTTTAGTGCTCGGTGGCGTCGGCTATGAGCACGTCGACCTGGAGCTCGCCGCCGAGCGCGGCATCGCGGTCGCCAACGTGCCGGACTACTGCGTCGAGGAAGTGTCGGATCACGCGCTCGCGCTGCTTCTCGCCCTCGCCAGAGGCCTGATCCCTTTGCATGCGAGCAGCCTCCGCGGCGAGTGGGACCATCTGGGCGGAGGCAGGCTCACACGCATTCGGGGATGCCGGCTCGGTCTCTACGGTTTCGGCCGGATCGCTCGCCGGCTCGCGGACAAGGCACGTGGTATCGGGCTCGCGGTCATGGCGTTCGACCCGTATGTGGACCGTTCGGAGATGGATAACGCCTCAGTGATGAAGGCGGAGAGCCTGGCCCAGCTTCTCAACACTTCGGACTTCGTGTCGCTGCACACCCATCAGACCCCGGAGACGGAGAACGTGATCAACAGTGATTCCATCCGGCTGATGAAACCGGGAGCCCGGCTCGTCAACGTGTCTCGCGGCGCCTTGATCGATGAGCGAGCGCTCTACGAGGCCCTCCGCTCCGGGCACCTCGCCGGGGCGGCTCTCGACGTCATGGCCGTGGAACCGTTCGACATGCACAGCCCGCTCCTGGGGCTCGACAACCTGGTCGTCACGCCACACGCCGCGTGGTACTCGGAGCAGTCGGGTCGCGAGCTGAGCAGAAAAATGGCCCGCGTAGCGATCCAGGCGCTACGAGGCGAGATTCCGGACCACACGGTCAACGCACACGCAGAGCCACGCTTCTCCTGGCTCGACTGGTGAGGTTGCGGTACCTCGAGGCGTACGATGCTTCCGCATCTCCGTTCGTCGCAGAGTTTCGTCGTCGGCCTCTCCTCCCGCACGCTCGCCGGCAGGACAGGACACAGGCAACGCGCTCGTACGGCTCGAAGCCGTCCAGGTCCAAGCCCGCGCCGTACTCGTTCCGTGAGACGACCAGACCAACCGCATCGACTGTTGTGACGGCCGGAGCCCATTGATCGTGGCTTCAAACGAGCCCGGCGTGGCGAACACTCCTGGGGGATCCGCGGTCTCCCACGCCTCAGCCGCGGCCGTCGCAAACTCACCGGATGCCTGTACAGCCGGGTATGTATGATCACCGGATCAGGCGGCCCCGTGATCGCTCCCGCGTCTTGGGGGGTCGAACCGGACGAAGGGAGAGACATGCTCAGGCAACGAACAGTTCGCTGGTTGGCAGTGCTACTTGCGATGGCGATCTTCGCGGCGGCTTGTGGCGAGGATGATACCGACGACGCGGCACCAGCCGCCACTGCGGCGCCCGCTACCACCGCCGCGGCGCCGGACACGACGGCCGCGCCGGCTACCACAGCCGCGCCCGAGGAGACCACCGCTACGACGGTAGTCGAGGTGGGCACCACCACCACGACCGAGGCCCCGGCCGGCGAGACGACTACGACCGCCGCCCCCACCACGACCACCACCGAGGCGATGGCCGAGCCCCTCACGGGACGCGCCGCCACCGTCGTGATCGGCAAGAAGATGGACTCGGACACCAAGTTCGACCCGGCGCGGGCCTTCGAGGAGCTATACGTTTTGGTCCTCGGCGCTGTCTACAACACGCTCGTTCAGTGGGCGCCGACCGAGAACGGGTACGACTACCAGACGCTGATCCCCGAGTTGGCCACCGACTGGTCGTCCAACGAGGACGCCACCCAGTGGACCTTCGTGCTGGACCCGAATGCCCGCTTCCACGACGGATCGCCAGTCACCTCCGAGGACGTGGCCTATTCGTTCCTACGCCTGAAGAACGTGGCCGCCACACCCTCCTACCAGGGCGCCAACATCGTCAGCGCCGACACCCCCGACGCCCAGACCGTCGTATTCAACCTGGCCGCACCCGACCCGGAGTTTCCCGGCCTTACCACCGCCGCCGCTTTCAGCGTCCTCAACAGCGAGCTGGTGAGCGCCAACGGCGGCGCGGCCGGCGAGGATGCATCGGAGACCGACACGGCCGGCGAGTGGTTGGCCCTGAACAGCGCCGGATCCGGTCCGTTCACCTTCGACTTCTCCGAGCCGGGCAACCGACTCGAGATCGTCCGCGTCGACGATTACTGGGGCGGGCCGCCCGCCACCATGGAACGGGTCATCTTCGTGAACATCCCCGAAGCACAGTCGCGCATCGACGCGCTGTCCCGGGGCGACATCGACCTGGCGTGGACGGTGATCCCGCACCAGGCCGCGTCGTTGGGCGAGGACTTCACAATCCTCCAGGCCAACACCAACCATTGGTATTACGTGATGTTCACGACCGACCCCGACAACAACGCGTTCGTTGCCAACCCGACCGTCCAGAAGGCACTCAAGTACGCCATCGACTACGACGGCCTGCAGCGCCTCTGCCCCGGCTACACCGCCAACCGCGTGTACGGGCTGGCGCCGATGCGGCTCGGCGGCATCACGGACGGCTACGAGCGCGACCTGGACAAGGCGCGCGAGTTGCTGGTCGAGGCGGGCTATCCCGACGGCTACGACGACCCGGAGAACCCGATCCGCCTGCAAACGTTCCAGTGGAGCGGCTTCTGCCCCGGATTCGGCGACGTTGCGCAGAAGCTGGCCGCGGACTTCGCGGACATCGGTGTGAAGACCGAGGTTCAGATCCGCGACGTCGGCGTGTTCTTCACCGACTTCCGCAAGGGCGACCTCGACATCAACGTGAGCGACTGGTTCCCCGACTTCCCGTCGGCGATGAACTCGGCGGCGGTGTCGTTCGCGGACGGATTCGTCAACTGGCAGCGGTCGCTCTGGCCCGACAATGCCGAGGGCTGGCCTCTGTATGACGAGATCAAGGCGGCAGGTGACGCGGCGCTGGCGTCGGTCGATCCGGCGGAGCGGTTGAGCCTGCTGAACGAGGTGGAGCGGTTGAGCTTGGAAGCCAACCCGACTCACCTGATGGTCGAGATTCCCGAGTGGTACCCGCACGTCAACACGTTGACCGGCGTCTACTACCACGCCGTACACCGGTTCGAGCCTTACCGGATGGGGCGGTCCCGGTAGCCGAGGTCTCGCGGGAGACCGCACAATCCATCGGGGGGCGGCCGGCCGGTCGCCCCCCGATCCCCATCTCGTACGACTGAAGCCGTGACCCGGAGGAGTTGACATGCGCTGGTTCGTACTGCGGCGCCTGGCCCTGGCTCCGCTCGTGCTGCTGGGCATGACCTGCATTACCTTCTTCGTCTCCCAACTGATCCCCATCGACCCGGTCGCCGCCTACCTGGGAGGTCGGGGCGCAGCCCAATCCGACGCGGCTGAACAGGCCATCATCGACGCCCTCAACGCCCGCTGGGGATGGGACAAGCCGATCCCGGAGCGCTACTGGATCTACCTGACCAACCTGCTGCAGGGCGACATGGGCGAGTCGAGCCACTCGGCGCGTGCGGTCAGCACCGACCTCGCCAACGTGCTACCCCCGACCATCGAGCTGGTGGTGGCAGCTCTGGTGGTCGCTCTCGTGTTCGGCATCCCGCTCGGCGTGTTCGCGGCGGCGCGCCGGGGAGGAGTTTGGGACGCGCTCTTCAAGGTGGTCTCCACACTGGCGATCTCGGTGCCGGTGTTCTGGCTTGCCATCGTCGGGTTCATGGTCTTCTACGGGCGGCTGGGGTGGGCTGCCGGGCCGGGCCAGCTGGACATCTTCACGCGCCCACCGCCGGAGGTGACCGGGATGGTCACCGTCGACTCCATACTGGCCGGCCGATGGGACGCCCTGTTCGACACCCTGCACCACCTGGCGTTCCCCGCCCTGGTGTTGGGTCTGGTGATCGGCTTCTACTTCGCCCGGGTGGTCCGTTCGGAGATGGTCGACGCCCTGGAGTCGGACTACGTTCGCACCGCCCGCGGCAAGGGACTGCGCCGGCGGCTGGTCCTCTACCGCCATGCTTTTCGCAACGCGGTCATCCCCGTGATCACCCTGTCGGGGCTCGCCTTCGGTTCGCTGCTCACCGGGATCATCGTGGTCGAACGCGTGGTGGGCTGGCCCGGACTCGGCCAGTACGCCTTCACGGCGGCCACCCGCCTGGATCTCAACGCCCTCTCGGGGGTGGTGCTGGTGATCAGCCTGGCCTACGTGCTGGCCAACCTGACGGTAGACCTGCTGTACACGGTGGCCGACCCACGGGTGCGCGACGGGATGCGGTCGTGACCGCAGGCCGGCTCCGCCGCCTGGAAGAGGCGGTAGCGCCCACCCGCTTCGCCACGACCATGGAGTCCCTGCGGCCCCGCACCTTCCTCGAGTTCTACGGCGTGGGGGTGATCGTGGTGATGGTGACGGCTATCGCCGCGGCACCGCTTATCGCCCCCGATCCTTTCGCCCAGGATCTGCCGTCGGCCCTGGCCGGCTCGAGTGCCGATCACTGGCTGGGCACCGACAACCTGGGCCGCGACCTGTGGTCACGTATCCTCTACGGGGGCCGGGTGTCGGTGGTGATCGGCGTCTTCGTCCTCCTGACGGCGGGCGCCGTAGGGGTGCTCTACGGCGCAGTGTCCGGATATGCCGGTGGGATGGTCGACGCGGTGATGATGCGGATCGTCGACATCTTCCTGTCGTTCCCCTCCATCATGCTAGCCTTGCTCATCTCCGCGGCGCTGGGACCTACCGTCCGTAACGTCATCATCGCCATCGCGGCCGCCTGGTGGCCGGTCTATGCCCGGCTGGTCCGGGGCCAGGTGATCGTGGTGAAGGAGCGCGAGTTCGTGACCGCGTCCCGGGCGCTCGGGGCCGGCCCGATCCGCAACCTGTTCCGAACGGTCCTCCCGAACAGCTTCGGGGTGATGAAGACGATCTTCGTCCTCGACGTCGGATACGCCATCCTGGCCGGCTCCACACTCGGCTTCCTGGGCTTGGGAGTCTCGCCCCCGACACCCGAGTGGGGGTACATGATCCGGGAGGCGCTCCAGTACCCCACCCACTGGTGGTTCATCCTCAGCCCCGGCCTCGCCCTGCTGCTCTTCGTGTCGGCCATCAACTTCGCCGGGGGCATCGTCACCCGGTCGGTGCATGAAGTCCCCGGTCGCTGAGCCCGGCGCCCGGAGATCCGGGATGTCCGACCAGGACCGGACCCTGCTGTCGGTCAGGGATCTGAACGTCACGTTCCGGGCGAAATCCCTGGTGCGAGCAGTCCGCGGGGTCTCCTACGACTTGGGGGTCGGCGAGCAGGTGGGGTTGGTGGGCGAGAGCGGATCGGGCAAGAGCGCCGGCGCGCTGGCGCTGGTTCGGCTGCTGCCCGACTACGCAGACGTGTCCGGCGACGTGACACTGGAGGGCGCTGATCTGATGGGGCTCACCGAGCGCGGACTCCGGGCCGTAAGGGGGGACAGGGTTGGGATCGTCTACCAGGACCCCTTCAGTTCCCTAAACCCCGTGATCACGATCGGCAAACAGGTCACCGAGGTCCTCCGCAAGCACAAGGGACTGGGCATGCGAGCAGCTCGTCACGAGGCGGCCCGGCTGCTGGAAACCGTAGGAGTGCCCAACTCGGAGGACCGGATCTCGGACTATCCCCACCAGTTCTCCGGGGGCATGCGACAGAGAGCGGTGATCGCCATGGCGGTGGCGCCGCGGCCGGCGCTCCTGATCGCGGACGAGCCGACCACCGCACTCGATGTCACGGTCCAGGCCCAGATCCTGGAACTACTCCAGAACCTCACCTCCGAGCACGGCACCACAATGCTGCTCATAACCCACGACCTCGGCGTGGTGGCCGGAGTGACCCAGCGGGTGATGGTCATGTATGCGGGCCGCATCGTGGAAGCCTCGTCGACCAAGGACGTGTTCACCAGGGCTTCCCATCCCTACACCGTCGCCCTCCACAAGTCCCTGCCCCGCATCGACGTTCGCCAGGAGCGGCTCGTGACGATCGACGGCCAACCGCCCGATCCGACCCGCTCTGTCGAAGGCTGCCCCTTCGCGCCCAGATGCCCTTCGGTGATCGATCGATGCGCCACCGAGGACCCGCCGCTGATGACCATCCCCACCGCCCGGCGCGCCACCGCCCGCGGTTGGGACATGGCGTCGATCCGCGCGGTAGACGGGATCCAGGTACCGGGCCCCGCGAGTCCACACCTGACCGCTTGCTGGAACCCTCCGGAACCGGCCGGTGACAAGGCAGAACGAGGATCCGCGCCATGAGGGCCGACACGGGCAACGGTTCGGTCCTCGTAGTGGTCGAGGACCTGCGGGTCTGGTTCCCGGCTGGAAGGGGACAGTCGGCCAAGCGGCGCGGTTTCATCAAGGCGGTGGACGGGATAACCTTCTCCGTTCGCCGGGGCGAGACCCTGGGACTGGTGGGCGAGTCGGGATGCGGCAAGACCACCACCGCCCGAGCCATTCTCAAACTCCTCGATCCCACGGAGGGACGCATCCTGTTCGACGGCGTCGACCTGGCGACCGTCTCCCGCCGGGAACTCAGGTCGCTTCGCCGCCGGATGCAGCCGGTCTTCCAGGACCCGTTCTCGAGTCTCAACCCGAAGCGGACTGTAGGGCGGATAGTGGCCGAACCGCTCGTCATCCACCGGCAGGGAACGGCGGCGGAGCGCAGGGCAAGGGTCTCCGAACTGCTCGGCACGGTCGGGCTGGCACCGGACGCGGCCGGTCGCTACCCCCATGCCTTCAGCGGAGGCCAGCGCCAGCGGATCGCCATAGCCCGCGCCATGGCCCTGCGACCGGACCTGATCATCGCCGACGAGCCGGTCAGTTCTCTCGACGTGAGCATCCGCGCCCAGATCCTGAACCTGCTCAGCGACCTCCAGCGGGAGTTCGGCCTTACCTACCTCATCATCGCGCACGACCTCGCCCTCGTGCGGCAGGTAACCGACCGGGTCGCCGTGATGTACCTGGGCAAGATCGTCGAGGCGCGACCCACCGAGGATCTGTACCGGGCTCCGCTCCACCCCTATACGGTGGCACTGCTGTCGTCGGCGCCTATCCCCGACACCGAGGCCGAGGCGAGCCGGCAACGCATCGTCCTGGAGGGCGACGTGCCGAGCCCGGCCGACCCGCCAACGGGTTGCCGATTCCACACCCGTTGCTGGCTCCGGAAGAACCTGGGCAACCCCGATGTCTGCACGACCGAGCCACCACCTCTGACGCCCATAGGGGAGAACGGCCCCTCGGGAGCCGTGGCCTGCCATTTCCTTGACGAGGTTGAGAATTCCGACGAGCGACGCGAGACGTTGGTGGCCCTCACCGGCTCGGGGGGAGGCTCAGCCGGTGAGGGCCAACAGGAGGCTCCGGGGCAGGCCTAGGCTCCGGTCGCTACGTCCGATGAGGCGCCGTCGCGCTCGGCTGTGGTCCCCTCGGGAGCCGACTCCTCACCAGGACGGGTCTCGCCTGCATCCATGGGCCGATCGACAGCGCCGCTCTCCTCGCGATCCCACCCATCGTCCCTCCTAGAGGTGAACAGCGGGCTCATCAGCGCAGCACCCACCAGGATCACCACCGCGGGCAACAACCACCGCGGTGTCCCGAACAACCAACCGCGGGCGGGGAAGCCTATCCAGGCAGCAAGCACGATCAGGGTCAGACCGAATGCCAGCGAGAACACATTGAACGAATGGCGTTTCATCGTCCCTCCTCCACGATCACAGTTCCTTCACCGAGGCGGATGTCCAGGGTGAGCCGGTGGGTGCCTGAGATCTGAGCCGTATGCTTCGCACTCAGGTCGGACCCTTCTCGCACTTCATTGAACATGGTGAGGCGTCCGTGATCCACTCGGGCGGTAACCCGCAAACCCAACTCCCGGGGAACGGTCACCCACACCTCACCACGGTCCACGTCGACATCCACCCGCCTGTCATCCTCGAGGAACAGATCGCTCAAATCGAGCCGCAGCGAGCCATCATCCAAGGCGTAGTCGTCGCGAAGGAATTCTCCGAGCTGGATCCGGTAGTACTCTCTCACTGCCGCACCGTCGTTTCTCGGAGGTTCGGGCACGCTCGGGGGCAGGGGCGGGTCGGGAACCGGCCGCGCCCTTACGAGCACCTGGCCGATTCCAACGTCGGCGTCGAGCACCAGCCTGCCCTCGGACCCTTCCAGGTTGTACACAGCATCGACTCCTAGTCCACTGTATCCCTGGGAACCAACCCTCAACTCCCCGATGCCCACATCACCGTCCACCCTGGCTGAAACACCCTCAGGGAGGTACACGATCACCTCGCCGATTCCTAGATCGACCTCGGTCGACACCGTTCGGCCGTCGAAGTCGACACTCCTGAGGTCGAGGAGCAACGAGCCGAAACCCAGGTCGTACCCGTCGAGTATTCCCTCCACCGAACCCGGCCGATGGATTGAACGCTCGCTCATCGTGAAGTTGAGTTCGAACGGCGACCTCCGGTCAACCAGCTCAGCCAGCGGCGACAGGACCAGGAACGGAATCAGGACCATGCCCAGCACGATCAGACCCCCCGGGCGACCGAACCAGGCTCCGACAACCAGCCCGAGCCCGATGACGGCCACCAGCAGGGCGACGTAGTGGCCGAACTGGGGATGGAAGCCGGGAATGACGCTGTCGAACAGTCCTAAAGCTCCCAGCGCCAGCACCGCGAACCCCACCGTGACCCTACCTAGTATTGAAGTCTCCCGTGCCGGAGGAGGTGTCTGCGCCGGCGGCGTAGGCCGGGTCCGACCCTGTGGCCCACTCTCCGAATCAGGGGGCATAGCCTGGGTAGAGGCTGTTTGAGAGGCCTGATCGGATGGCGCCGCGACAGCCTGCTGGCGATCCCCGCGGCTCAGATCCCCGCGGTAGAGCATCACTCCGATGCCGATCAGCACGACCGCGAACGCCAGGTCGCCTCGGATCAGTCCTGTCTCGGTGGCCAAGATGATGACGGCCAGAGCCACGAGAATCACGCCTACCCACCGCCTGGCCTGGCCGGTACCCAACCAGCCCTGCACGATCGCATCGGTCTCGCCCTCACGCGGGATCAGCAGCCAACCCGCCACGTAGAGAAGTGCGCCCAGCCCGCCTGCGAAGCAGAGTAAGGCGAAGGCGACCCGGATGATCCAGACGGGCACTCCGAACCGGAGGCCTAGACCGGCCGCCACCCCCGCCAGCCAGCGGCCCTCGACGGGCCGATAAAGTGATGTGGTTCCGTTGCTCATGACCCAACTATCGGACACGTCCGGCGGTTTGTCTATGGGGAATCACCCTGGTTGATCCCCGAGTGCCTAAGGGCAGGTACGGGTACGTCACCGGTTGTTAGCGCTAGCCCTGCGGTGAGACAATGGCGTCGTGGAAGCTACGGAGCTCACCCTCTTCCAGCGCATCGGCCTGTTGATCTCAAGGCGCCAGGAAGACCGCCTCGTCGCCGGCGTCGCCGGCGGGATCGCCGACCGTCTCGGCATCGCAGACCTGTATGTTCGAGCCGGCTTCCTGGTGCTCACCCTCATCTGGGGCATCGGGCTCTTCCTGTACCTGGTGTTGTGGGCACTGACCCTGGATAGGACCGACCATCCGCGGCTATCCCCGCCGGCGTCAGCAGAGCGGACGGCAGGGTATGTCCTCATATTCGCCGGTGGACTGCTACTCCTCCGCACTCTGGGGATCTGGAGCAACGACCGGCTGGTCTGGCCTGCCGCAGCGGTGATCGTCGGCATCGCCTTCCTGATGGACCGGCGCGACATCGACCCTCGATCGGCGATCCTTGCTCTCTTCGACCCGAACAGCGGTAAGTTCCGGAGCCGTACCCTGCTCGGCATCCTGCTCCTCGTGGTGGGCCTGTCGATCCTGGGCGCCGCCGCTGTCCCTGCCGTGGAGACAGTGTTGATCGCGGTTCTGGTTACCGGTGTGGGGATGGCGGTGCTGTTCGGACCTTGGGTATGGAGGCTGGTCTCCGACCTGGGCGCCGAACGCAGCAAGCGGATCCGAGAGGAGGAGCGAGCCGACATGGCCGCCCACCTGCACGACTCGGTACTCCAGACCCTGGCGCTGATCCAGAGGACGGACGACCCCAGGCGGGTCGTCACCCTGGCCCGGGTACAGGAGAGGGAGTTGCGCCGCTGGCTGTACGACTCGACCCCGGCCGACGGCCAGGAGCTACTGTCCCGCGCACTCCAGAACGAGGTGGACCGCATCGAGAACACCTTCGACATCCCGGTGGAGTTGGTGACGGTCGGTGACCGGCCTGTAGATGACCATGTCCGGGCGATGGTGGCGGCGGCGGGTGAGGCTCTGACCAACGCGGCCCGGCATTCGGGCGCAAGTCAGATATCCATGTACTCCGAGGTGACCGATGCATCCGCCGATGTCTGGGTATCGGATCTGGGCCGAGGTTTCGATACGGGCCTCGTGGCTCCGGACCGACGCGGCATTGCCGAGTCGATAGTCGGCCGCATGCTGAACCATGGAGGGTCGGCAACTGTCTCGTCGGAACTCGGGGAAGGAACCGAGGTACACCTCCGACTGACTGGAGAAGGACAATGATCAAGGTTTTCGTGGTCGATGACCACCAACTGTTCCTCTCCGGAGTGAAGGCCGAGCTTACGGGCCGCGGCGGCATAACCCTGAGCGGCGCTGCACAGGACGTTGACGAGGCCATCGACGAACTCCGCAGGGACCCGCCGGACGTAGCTCTCGTGGATGTGCACATGCCAGGAGGGGGAGGCCTCGCCGTGGTGGAGAACATCCGCGAGACTAACCCAGACGTGAAGTTCCTGGCGCTGTCGGTCTCGGACGCCGCCGAGGACGTGATCGCCATGATCCGGGCAGGCGCCCGAGGGTATGTCACCAAGTCCATCGGACCCGATGAGTTGGCCGACGCGATACGGAGGGTATATGCGGGCGACGCGGTGTTCTCCCCCATGTTGGCCGGTTTCGTACTCGACAGGTTCGCAGCGAACGTGCCGCCGCCCTCCGATCCGGAACTCGACCGGCTCACTGCCCGGGAGAAGGAGGTACTGCGGCTCATAGCCCGCGGCTATCCCTACAAGCAGGTGGCCAAGCGGCTCTACATCAGCGTCAAGACGGTGGAGTCCCACGTCTCGGCCGTGCTCCGGAAGCTACAGCTATCCAGCAGGTACGAACTGGCCCACTGGGCGAGCAACCGCCGCATCGTCTGACACGTTCCACTTCCGGCTAACCGAGCATCTCCCCGCGGTCCACCACCGCAACTGCACCCGTGACCGAATCGTTGGTGATCAGCCCCATCAGGGTGTGAACCACGTCCTCCACCGGAACCAAGGGAACCGCACCCGCCCGGATCTCCTCGGCGCGGCCGGGCGGAACGTGGCGGTCGATCCACTCGGTGAGCATCCATCCGGGCGCCACCGCGTTCACCTGAACGGCCGGCGCCAGCGCCCGGGCGAGGCAACGGGTGAGCGACACCAGCGCCGCCTTGGACACCACGTACGGGATGGAGCTACCCGCATCGGTGAGAGCCGAGTTGGAAGCCACGTTTACGATCTTGCCGGCGCCCCGTGCCTGCATCCCGGACCCGACCGCCTGCGAGCACAGGAAGGCGCCCGCGACGTTGACGTCCATGATCCGTCGCCACATGTCCGCGGTGACACCGCCCAGATCGGAGAATGGAACGTAGTGGGTGGTCCCCGCATTGTTGACCAGGATGTCGACCGGTCCCAAGGTCTCTTCCACCGATGCGACCATGGAGGCGACGGCAAGACCGTCGGTCACGTCGGCCTGGACCGCGATGGATTGCCCACCCCCGTCCTCGATCTCGCCGACGACCTGTTCGGCCGCCTCACGCGACATCGAGTAGTTCACCGCGACCAGCACACCCTCGTCCGCCAGCCCTAGTGCGGTTTGCCGACCGAGACCCGTGCCTCCGCCCGTGACCAGAGCTACCCGTCCATAGATCTCCATATCAACACGACGTTAGCAAGGGAATAGAGGTCCGGATGCTACGCTGCTCTACGTACCGCGGAACGGATCCCACATATGCCCGATCAAGATATCCGCGCCTGGATAATTGGGAAGCTCCAGGAGATGCCGGACCAACAAAGTCCCGGATATGAGCGAGCCATACATGAGCTAAGACGAAAGTTAGGAGAGCGCGCAGGAACTGTGGCTGTGGAATTGCTTAGGATGTCAACGGATATTGAACCGTGGAAGGAGCGCATACTACGAGGCTATATACATAATCCAATCTATCTTGCTGCCTGGGTTACGGGGATTGCCGACAGCGATGATCTCCCGACAGAGATACGGTTCAATGCCTACTTCGTTCTGCAGATTGACCTATGGCGACACTCTGACTACAAAGAGTTTCGTGACAACGTCGCGAGATACCGCGATGTCTTCTCCGAACAACCCATGTGGCGTCATCAGCAGGCGATGGCATCGCTCAGTCAGTTCGACCGTCCAGGATTACAAAAGGCCTTACGTCAAGCTCGCATCGCTCACGGTGACCTACCAGAATCACCAGGCATCCAGAACCTATACGCTGAAGTAGCCGCCGAACTCGGTGAACGTTATCCAGACACGATCGGGAGAGATGACATCTCTGCGGCCCTTGACGCGATCGATGTAGCTATCGGGTTGGACCCGGATTACGGTAAGTACCACGCTAATCGTGCTCGGCTTCTCTCCTTGAGAGACCAGTTCAATGCAGCAGAGCGTGACATGAGACGAGCTATCGAGATCGAGCCGAGTAGTGGTGTTGACAACGTTAGCTATTTCATTCGTGTACTGCGCTATGAGGCTCAGTGGGAGCGTATACAATCCCGCCGTCGAGAGCAGGAACAACAGAAGATCCTCAATGAACTCCGCCGGACAAGGTCCGAGACGATGCTGATGCTGAGCCTGCTAGCGGCCATCGTCGGGTTCATAGTAGCCGGATTCGACATCGCTACCGACTATAAGCCGCTTGCCAGCGCCGCCATCATCGGTATGCTCGCAGGGTTGATTTTAATCGTGTTCGCTGGATTCGCCATGATGGTGCGCTGGGACTCACCGCAATGGCTTCGGATCAGCGTGGCAGTCCTTGGGGTTGCCTTAGTAGTGTTCTACACGCTCATACTCTTTCGGGCTGACCTCCAGGAACCACACATCGCCAGATGGCTGTTGCCTCCGTGGGTTGGTTAGCCAGAGACAGCCAACACGAGACATCGACATTACGGCTCGCCGCCGAATCGGGAGCACTTGTAGGCATCGATTCCTGCCAGCAGGCGCTCCACATCGTCCGACGTGTTGTAGAGGTGGGGATCCGCCCGGACCCGGTCATCCTCCGGGTATCCCCAGACATCCACACCCAGTTTTCGGAGGTAGCGGCACAACGGCACCGCCCCGGCGAAGTGGAAGGCCACCACTCCTGCCCGGTCGACCCGAGCGGCGGGGGTCAGCACCTCGATGCCCCGTTCGGCCAACCCTTCGATGATCCGGCCTGTCAGGTCCACGACATGCCGCTCGACGGCAGGGATGCCTGCTTCCAGAATGATGTCCAGGCCTCTGCGAGCCGCCGCTATCCCGGGGAGGTCGGCCAGGCCGATCTCGTGGCGGGCGGCCCCCGAGTGGAAAGCCAGGCTCCCGCCTGCAGATCCTTCGTTCCAGTAGGAACCGACGTAGCCGACGTGCGGTGGCGGGAGCGACTCTACGTGTCCGCGGCGCGCGTACAGGAATCCCAGACCGGGGGGACCGAGCAACCACTTCATCAGCGTTCCGCTCATGAAGTCGATACCTTCGCCGCCCGCGTCGATGGACACGGCACCGGCCGACTGGGCCGCATCGACGATGAGGTAGCCGCCGCAGTCACGCGTCAGTTCAGCCAGCTTACTGAGATCGTGCCGGAATCCGGTGCGGGGGTCCACATGAGACACCAGCACCGCGATGGTGTGCTCGTCCACGAGGTTCTCGATCCCAGTCGTCCAGGTGGAGGTAGGTCCTGCCGAGACCGCGCGGACCTCGACCTTGCCACGGTTGGGCAGCAGCCAGGGCCAGACTGCGCTCGGATGGGAGGTCGGGTCTGTCACGATGTTGGCACCCGGAGGCGGTTCGATCATCTGGACCGCCAGGTTCGAACCCCTGGACGTGTTGTCGACGATGGCGATCTCGTCAGGATCGGCACCCAGCACGGCTGCTAGGCGACCCTTCAGGACTCTCCATTCGTCGAAGTACCGGGCCCGGTGATATGCCGGGTCGAACATCCACCGATCGGCCCATTGATCGAGAGCCGCCTTGACCGGGATCGCAGCTGGCGCAAGACCCCCCGCGAACAGGTAGGCGCGGGTCTCGGTAATGGGAAACAGCGGCCGGAATCGCTCGGTCAGGTCCATGCCGGCACCTCCACCAGCGTCGGGGCGTCCCCTTCCAGCGCAGTTTCCACTGCGACGGCCAAGTCCTCCGGCTCCTCGACACGCACGGATGCCGCACCGTAGGCGGCCGCGAGGGTTGCCAGGTCCGGGGTGTGGAGGTCGGTGGCGAACGGCTCGTCCCCACGCTCGCGCATCAGGCGGTGTATCTCACCGAAAGCGCGATCGTTCCAGATGACCACCGGTAGAGCCAACCGGTGTTGCGCAGCCACCATCAACTCGGACATGGTGAACATGAATCCACCGTCTCCGACCAGCGCTGCCACGGCTCTCTCCGGCATGGCGATCTTGGCTCCGATCGCCGCCGGCAGCGCGTATCCCAACGTCCCTAGACCGGACGGATTCATCCATGTCCGAGGGCCGGGAACATCGTAGAAGGGGTAGGCGCCGAACCCGGCCACCATCGCCACATCCAAGGAGAGGGCGGAGTCCGGGGGCATGGCCTTTCGCAACGCACGGATCCAGGGAAGGTAGGAGCGGCCCATGACCAGCGCCTCCTCCTCGGCCACGTCACGCGCAAGCGAAGCGCGGGAAGCGCCCTCCCTCGGCCCCTGATCCTTTAACGAATCGAGCATCATCGCCATCGTGGCCCCGGCATCCCCCACCACTGCCGTATCTACCGCGTGGTTACGGCCGATCTGATCCGGATCGATGTCCACCTGAATCAGCTTCCCATCCAGTCGGAGCGGTCCCGTCCACAAGTCTGCCGGGCTGAGTTCCGTACCCACCGCGAGTACCACGTCGCACTCTTCGAGGAACCGGGCCACCGAGCGGTAGACTACGAGCGAAGCCTCCAACGTGTGGCCGCCCGGCACCACTCCCTTCCCGTTCAGCGTGGTTACGACCGGCGCATCGAGACGCTCGGCTACCGCTAGCAATTCCTCGGTCGCCCCCTGGGCGCCCCCACCAGCCACGATCACCGGAGTCTCGGCGGCCCTCAGCAGATCGGAAGCCCTTTCCACCGCGTCCGCATCGGGCAGGACAGGAGCCACTGCCGGTGCATCTGGGATCGGGACGGAGGTCGTCGCCTCCTGCACGTCCACGGGAATGGCCAGACACACCGGACGGGGCCGCCCGTTCCTGAACCTTCGGAACGCGTCGTGTACCGCTTGACCCACTTCGTCTGGCGAGAGGATGAGCCGGTTCTCGTCGGTTATGCCTGCCAGCACGTTTTCCTGGGAACGGAGTTCGTGGGAGTGACCCCGGCCACGCCCGATATCCTCGCTGACGATGTGAGCCGTGATGCACAGCACGGGAACGGAGTCCGAGTAGGCCTCCGCGATCGCCGTGGCCGCGTTGGTGACGCCCGGGCCGGTCGTCACTATGCACACACCCGGTCGCCCGGTCGCCCTCGCGTAGCCATCCGCCATGAACGCGGCGCCCTGTTCGTGAGTGGTAGTGATGTGCTCGATGTCGGTCGCCCGGCCCAGGGCACGGTAGATCTCAAGGGTGTGGGTGCTGGGGATGCCGAAGACGTGCCGCACGCCGTTCACCCCGAGCGATTCGATCAGTGCCTCAGCGCCGGTCATAGCGGATCTCCCCGGTAGTCTCGGCGGATGGTCGATCTTCTCCTGCGGAATGCGACGATCTATCCCGGCGACGCCGAGCCCCGGACGGGTGATGTCGCAATCGACAACGGCGTCATAATAGCGGTGGGTGCCGGTCTGCAACCCGAAGCGGCCCGGAGCATCGACCTCCGTGGACTCTCACTGGCGCCGGGATTCGTCGACATGCATGCTCACAGCGCCCTGCGTTCCTTCGACGATCCCATCCTCAAGCCGAAGCTTCTGCAGGGCTTCACGACCGAACTCATCAACCCGGACGGGATGGGTCCGGCTCCGGTGACCGATGAGCGTCTATCCGATCGTATGACGCAACTGGCCCTGTCAGAGGGTCCGGGTCCACGGGTCTGGCCCTGGCGATCTATCGGCGAATACCTGGACGGCCTGGAGCGCACCCGCCCTGCCATCAGCCTGTGCCCCTTCGTGCCCCACGGCGCCGTGCGTGATGCCGTGCTGGGAGGAGCGCATCGGGCACCAAGCAGCGGCGAGTTGCGGGCCATGCGGCATGAGGTCGCCCGAGGGATGGAGGTCGGGGCGTGGGGTATCTCCTTCGGCCTGGTGTACACGCCGGGGGCCTACGCGGACCGCGAAGAGGTCGTAGCCGTCTCCGAAGAAGCAGCACGGTTCGGAGGGCTGATCTCGGTACACATGCGCGGCGAGAGCCACAACCTGCTCGATGCGGTAGCGGAGATGATCGACGTGTCCCGGCGGAGCGGCGCACCGTTGCACCTTTCCCATCTCAAGGTGCTCGGGCGCCGCAACGCCTGGAAGCTGGAACCACTGATCGAGATGATCGACGGGGCGTTGGCGGACGGAATCGACGTCACCTTCGACCAGTATCCGTACGGCGCCGGAGTGACCCTTCTCTCGGCGCTGCTACCTCCTTGGGCACATGACGGGGGTGTCGCGCGCATGACCGGCCGCCTGCGTGACCGCTCGACGGTGAATCGTCTTCTCAACGCTCTCGGGGACCCGGAGGCGGGTCCGGAGAGCTTCTACTACCAGTGCGGCCCGGAAGGGATCGTCGTGATCGACTGCGGCCCTGACGGTCCCGCCGACGTGACAGGGCGCACCCTGGCCGAGATCGCCTCGGCCCGCAACGTCGAGCCCGAACAGGTCGTTGTCGACCTCCTGCTCGAGACCGGAATGAGCGCCCTGGTCATCCTCCACTACGCCGACGAATCCGTCGTGAAGGCCATCGCCCGCCATCCGGCCATGCTGGTGGGCAGCGACGCCGTCTTCGCCGCCACCCCGCACCCAAGACTCTGGGGTACCGCGCCCCGGTTCCTGGGTCGCTACACGATCAGGGACGGCATCGTCAGCGTGCTTGAAGCCATCGCCCGGTTGTCGTACCGGGCCGCCCAACGAGTCGGGTTGAACGACCGGGGCGAGATCGCGCCGGGACTCCGAGCCGATCTGGTTGCTTTCGATCTGGACAGAGTGATCGACCGGGCGACCTATGACCAACCGGAGCGTTCGCCCGCTGGTATTAACTGGGTGATCGTCGGTGGCGCGCTGGCGGTAGACCCGAACGGGCCGACCGGGGTTCGGTGTGGCGGCGTAACCCGCCGCACCGAACCAGCACTCTGATCCAGCAGACACTATGTGAATGCTGGACGATACCCTCAAGGGGAACCAACTACGCGGCGACCGCCAAATCCGTCTCAGGCAGAATCCGGACCAACGAGGCGGCACGGCCCAACTCTCGTGATAGACACTGCCGCCGTGAGACTACTTCCACGGAAAGACCGTACCTTCGGAACACCTTGACCACCTCCAAGAAGTCACCATCTCCAGAGCCGACGACAATCCGGTGATAGCGAGCGGCTATCCAGCCGTGGTTCCTAACCCACTCTATGAGTTTGATGTCAGCACCGTTGGATCCACCTCTTGACACAACTCGTGCCGACGGCCAGGCGTCATCAGTGGCGGGACGAAGCTTTGGATTCACACCAATCACCGGATGGTCACCTTCTGTGAAGCTGGCGGCGGCGCGGTATTCCGCCAAGACCAATCGGAGAGTCTCGATTCCCGCCCGCGGCCCACCCATTAGGTTCTCCGGGTCAATAAGGTGAAGGGCTCGTCCAAATGGAACGTAGCCTAGTTTCTTTCCAAAAGTTGACTCTACGGGTGTCACCAAATCATATTACCGTTCTCCTTGTTGAAGTTTTCTCGATAGGTTTCTTTGTCACTTTGACCCCTACACTTGTTGACCAACAAAAAGTGGCCCTCCTTCTCATAGAAGGAGGGCCAACTCTCTACTGGTTCACGACACGAAAAAACTCCTCGGAATCTTCCGAGGAGATCTACTAGCTTTCGTGAACTCTAGCGAGCATTCAGGGTCATAAATTTTTCCGGTCTATTTTCTTTGTCTCCCTTTCTCATAGTCAAAAGGGCGCGCCGACCCGCACACGACTATAGTACATCATCGCAGCACCCATTGTCAACTCCTCCCACTTGCGCACGTGCTTGAGACATGGTCACGACACTAACCTGATCCGGGGTTACCCATTCGGAGTCGGTTCTGACCAAAGCTTCCTCTCGTTGGCCAGCCGTGCCAACGCTATGCGCGGCGGGCATGGAGGGCGTTGACGATCAGGTCTCGGGTAACAGGTCTGGTGGATCGCAGTGTCAGGCAATACTCGAGCGCCGCGGTAGGGAGATGTACCGACGCCCAGACCGCAGCGTCCGGCCAGGGACCGTTGAACATACGTCCGGCCACGTACTCGGCGTCTTCGGGCAGGCGGAGCAGGCCGGGATCGGGATGGTTCCAGAACGACTTCCAGAACCTCTCAGGTATACGTCTCATATTGAATACATATTTTACCTGACATCGCACAACTGATCCCTTCTATCAGCCCGGTAGTACCCGGACCTGACGACCCGGCATAGCCGGTTCGTTCCGGTGCTGTCCTCCGGGCCATTCCGATCCGGATTCCCTGAGAGTGTGAAACGTTTCCCTGGTGATACGGCTGTTTGGAACGGTTCCGGTTTGTTTATGTCACACACACCCACTAAGATACGAACATATGTACGGATACCTGCTCGACTACCCCGACCACGACACGGTACAACCCCGACACGCCGAAGCAGCGGACACCCGCCGGTCGGACGGGTTGTTCGCGACCCGCTACCAGACCGAACGGCAGCGGGTCTACGACCGGGCCGCTCACATGGCCGACAGCGGGTCATACACCCATGCGGATGTGGAGGACGCCAAATCCGAAGCCGCTCTGGTGCGTGGCGAAGCGCAGGTCAGCCGGGCCCGAGGCGACCAACTCGGATGGGTCCGACACATGCTCAGAGGGGGCGCCGCGGCCCGGTTCGGGTACCGCAGTCCCGCCGAGATGGTCGCCTCACGTCTCGACATGCGCCGGTCCACCGCGCTGGAGTTGGTGTATCTGGCCGAGCGGTTGGCGGACCACCAGATTGACAGCATCCGCAGCGGGTCCGTCTCCTACGAACGAGCACTGGCGGAAACCCGCCTAGCGGAGGCGGGCGCCTCGGGCGAGGTGATCGAAGGTAGCCGGGATCTGGACCTCGAAGCGGTCAAGCGTCTCCTCCAAGCCCATCGGAAGATGACCCGCACCGATGAGCGAGCTGTGTTCGAGGGCCAGTTCCTGAGCCTCCAGCCGTCACTGGACGGCAGCCATGTACAGGTCAACGGGAGGCTCGGCGCCCTCGAAGCGGACATTTGCCGCCAAGGTCTTGACCGCAGAGGCGAGAGGCTTGTGCCTGCCGGCGAAGCTCTTCCCGACGCCGGACAGAGACGAGCCTTAGCCCTCACCACCTTGTGCCAAGACGAACTCGACCGAACCCCACATCCCGCCAGGACAACCGCCGAACGCATCCGGGAAGCCCGCCGCCGCAGGCGTGAGCCGGCTCTGATGGTCGTCGCCAACCAGACCCTGGCCGAAACGTCCGCCTACGAACAAGGCGTAGCAATGCTGGCCGGAGCGAGGGTAGGACCCGACACCGTCGACCTCGTCCAATGCCTGGGCGCCACCGAGGTCATCACCGTGGCTGGACACAACATCGTCCATCACGGAACCACCACTTCGATTCGTCCATCGCTGCGCAGGGCTGTGCTCGCCCGAGACGACGGATGCACCATCGACGGATGCACCTCGGGCTACCGCCTCGAAGTCCACCACATCGTCCCGAGATCCCAAGGCGGAACCCACACAGAGGACAACCTCACCACCTTATGCTGGTACCACCACCACGTCGCCGTACACCGCCGAGGCATGGGCATCGACCCCCAGTCACCACCCCGACGCCGCCGACTCCTACCCGCAAGGGCGAGAACCTGCGGACACCAGCGACCCGAACCCGACCCCCACACGATCGCCATCCTCCGAGCATTACACGCACCCACCAACCGCGCCCCACCCTGACCTAACCACACCCGCCCCTCAGCGCCCCGGCAACCGGGACCGGATTCCGATCATGGACACCATCCATGGCCGAGGGTCGTCACTGACGATCCGGGAGCTTGACACCCGGATCGGCCATCCGCTCATCCGAACCGGCACCACCCGGCCGACATCTCCGTGTCGGGACCTCGCCGGCGCTGAGATCCTCCGGTATTGAGCGACCCCGGCCCTACCCATAACCGATGCCAACTTCGCCATCGCGAACGGCGCCGTACCCGTCGAAGCGTCCCCGGGACACAGTCCGACACAGACTCAGCCGCCAACTCAACCGAGTCCTCCACTCCACAGCCAGAACCCGGATCTCCCGGCCCGACAGCCAGGGACGACGCTTCTACGAACGTCTCCAAGGCCGCCGCAAAACCAAAGGACCAGAGGCAAACCCAACAGACGCATCCCAGACGGGATCCGGATCGGGCGTGCTGCTAGGGTGCCGGGCGCAGTGCGCAACTTCGACCTGATAATCATCGGCACCGGGTCCGGCAATTCGGTAATTGGACCCGAACACGACGATTGGGACATCGCCATCGTGGAGCGTGGCCCTTTCGGCGGTACCTGCCTGAACGTAGGCTGCATACCTTCGAAGATGTTCGTCTACGCGGCGGAGATGGCCGAACTGGCATCCGACAGCCAACGGCTGGGCGTACGGACCCGCTTCGACGGCACCGACTGGCCGTCCATCCGTGACCGCGTATTCGGCCGCATCGACCCTATCGCCGCGGGAGGCCGCACCTACAGGGACGAACTCCCCAACGTGACCGTCTACTCCGGAACCGGGCGGTTCGTCGGACCGAAGCGCGTAGCGGTGGGCGATGAGGTCATATCCGCCGACCGGATCGTCATTGCGGCGGGAGGACGACCCACCGTTCCACCCGTGCCCGGCCTCGCCGACTGCGGCTACCACACTTCGGACACGATCATGCGCCTCGACCAACTGCCCGAGCGGTTGCTGGTGATCGGTGCGGGATACATCGCCGCCGAGTTGGGCGGTGTGATGGGGGCGTTCGGCTCGAAGGTCACCTTCCTGCTCCGGGGAGACACCTTCCTGCGCCGGGAGGACCACGACATCAGCAGCCGGTTCACGTCTGCCTACTCCCAGCGGTTCGACGTGCGGACGCACACCCGGCTGGTCGAAGCCCGCCGGGAGGGAGCCGAGGTCGTCATCACCCTGCTCGACCGGGACGGTAACAGTGCCGAGGTAAGGGGCAACGAGTTGCTGGTCGCCACCGGCCGGAGGCCCAATACGGACCGGCTCGACGTCGCGGCCGGCGGGATTGCCGTGGATGGTCGTGGCTTCGTGACCACAGACGACCAACTTCGCACCAACGTCGACGGGGTGTGGGCACTCGGCGACATCACCAACCCCGTACAGTTGAAGCACGTCGCCAACCACGAGGCGCGGGTGGTGCGCCACAACCTGAGCAACCCGGACAGCCCGGCCACCGTCGACCACCGCTTCATCCCGCACGCGGTCTTCGGCTATCCCCAGATCGCCAGTGTGGGACTCACCGAGGAGGACTGTCGGTGCCAAGACCTCCCCTACGTGAGCCACGTACAGCCCTACTCGGCAGCCGCCTACGGCTGGGCAATGGAGGACACCGACAGCGTCGCCAAAGTCATCGCCCACGCCGGAACCCGCCGCCTCCTCGGAGCCCACATCATCGGACCGCAGGCGCCCACCCTTGTACAGCAGCTGATCCAGGGCATGCACTTCGACCTCACCGTCGACCAGATGGCCCGCGGCCAGTACTACATCCACCCCGCACTACCAGAGGTCGTCGAACAGGCCTTGCTCGAACTCTGACCGAGCTGTCTATGGGTTCCGATCGTGGCTATTACACCTCTCTTCACTTCGCCGGACCCGCTGCAAGCGCTAGGACCTACCGATGCCGCATGCGAACGCGAAGTGGCTATGATTTCTGTACAGTAGTTTGGAGGAACCGTATGGAGTCCGCTACCCGAACCATCCCCGCCGCGCAGTTCCGTGATCGGTGCCTGAAGCTGCTGGACGAGGTCCATGCCACGGGTGAGAAACTCATCGTCACCAAACACGGACGACCCGTCGCGGCCGTGGTGCCGGCGGTCGCGTCTCCCGCTACGAACGTCATCGGGTGGAGCAACGATATCCACCTCGGCACCGACCTGACCGAACCGGCAGTGCCACCTGAGGACTGGCATATCGTCTCCGACCCGGAACGGGTTCTGACCGGTAGTCCGAGCAAGGACGCGGGTTGAGTGTGGACCTCATCCTGGACACGGACGCGTTGCTCTGGATGTCGGGAGCCAGCCCGAGCCTAGGGCGTAAGGCTAGGACTGCCATCGAAGACGCCGCAGCGGGCGGCTCCTTGAGATTCTCGGCCGTCTCGATGCTCGAAATAGCGCGGCTCCACTGGGATGGGAGGATCGACCTCAGGAAGGAACCCGGCGTATGGCACCGTAGCCTGCTGGATTTGGGAGTACATGGAATACCCGTCACATCGGAGATGGCGGTTCTGGCAGGCTCTCTGGAGAGGCGGGAGGACTTTCACGCCGACCCGGCTGATCAACTCATCACTGCGGCCGCGATTCTCACCAGACGCCGGTTGGTCACCTCCGATCGCAAGATCCTGCGCTGGGCGGTGAGCCGAGCAGAGCCCGATTGTCTCGACGCCCGATCCTGACCGGGCCCAGCAAGGGAGCCAGCATCACGGCCCTGCCCGGTCTGGGATCGATCAGCGCCGATGCGAGTCGCGAGTAGGTCTTGGGTGTGTACCACCAGGGTTTGATCTACAGGGCCGTAACGGCATGGTCGAGAACTGCGGCACCCGATTCCAATACGCTGTCGATGTGCTTTTCCTCCATTACCGAAGAGGTGGACAGGTACGGGAATCCGAAGACACCTCGGTTGCCGAACGCCAGGGCTAGGCCGGTCATCAGCATGTCTGGTCGCGATATTTCCGGCTCGCACGCCACGCTGAGCAGGGACCCACCACCCTCCACCCGGAGGTGTAGCCCGCACTCCCGCACGGCTGTGGTGAGACCCTCGCGCAGCAGACCACCGAGGTAGTCGATGCGCTCGTAAACCTCCGGTGTCAGCAGCCGCAAGCCCGCCACCCCCGCTGCGGCGGTCATCGGGTTGGCGTTGAACGTGCCCGCCAGGGCCACCTTCATGTCACCCAGTGGGTCGGTGACCGCCATGATGTCTTCACTCCCGCCGAAGGCGCCTACCGGGAGTCCACCCCCGATCAGCTTCCCGAGGGCGGTCATGTCGGGCACCACCCCGTAGCGGTCCTGCGCCCCTCCCATCGCGAGGCGGAGAGAGATGACCTCGTCGAACAGGAGGAGCACCCCCTCGTCCGCCGTGACCGATCGCAAGGTCTCCAGGAAGCCCTCGGGCGGATGAGCGAACCCTCCGGCCGAGCGGAAGGGGGTGAGGATCACCGCGGCCAGCCGATCAGCGTTCTCACGTATCAGAGCGGTGACACCATGCGTGTCACCCCAGGCAGCCAGAAGGACATTCTCCGATAGGTTGGCGGGCACCCCACCTGTGCTGGGCACGGCGCCGGCGTCGGGCGTGGATGCGAATTCGAAGCCGTCGTAGGTGCCGTGATAGGCGCCGTCCAGCTTGAGGACGAGGTCCCGGCCGGTGAAGGCCCGGGCCACCTTGAGCATGTGCATGTTGGCCTCGGTGCCCGAGTTGGCGAAGCGAACCCGTTCGATCGACGGGATCCGCTCGCAGAGGATGCTCGCCCACTCGACCTCGGTCGGGTTGTGGCCACCCCAAGCGGTCCCCGCCCCCGCCTGGGACCGCACCGCCGCCACGATGTCGGGATGCGCGTGCCCGTGCACCAGCGCGGTCGAGTTGTTATTCAGGTCGAGGCGGCGATTCCCATCGACGTCCCATATGTAGGGGCCTTCGCCGCGCTCGAAGTATGGAGGGTGCGGGCGGGTGGTTATCGAGTACCGGGTGTCACCGCCCGGGAGGACCCCGCCGCCGCGCACGAAGAGGGCTGCCGACCGTGGGGTGATCCGGCGGTACTCGTCGACGATCCCTCGGTACCAGTCCAGGAGCGGTTCGTCGGCGCTCATGTCCCGGTCAGCCAGCGTCGGGGGTTGTCGTGGGTGATGGTCGTGATGGTCTCGTCGGGCACACCCCTGGCGGACAGCGCGGGCAGGAACGTCTCGGACAGGTAGACGAACCCGGTGCCGCCGTGTATCCGCAACTGCCCGAGCTTGCACACATCGTGGGAGAGCATCAGTCGGTCCTCGAATCCTCTGTCGATCAGTTCACGGATCAGGTCGAGGATACGGTCCTCGAACCGGCCCATCCCCTTGTACTGGCCGCAGTTGTCGAACATGATGTACACGCCTCGCTCGAGCAGTCCGAGCAGGTAGCGTAGATGCGGGTAGGCGTCGCAGTGCGCCACCGCCACGCGGGTCAGGTCTGCGTCCTCCTCCTCAAGGATGGTCAGCTGCTGGGGAGCGACCGGGCCGATGGCGTGGAGCGCCCCGATGGACAGACCCGTGGCCTTGTGCGCCCGGGCCACGGCCCGCAGTACCCGCTCCTCTTTAGCTGACACCCAGTCCTTCTCGGACCCGATCTCACCGATCACCCCGGGGCGGATCCCCGTGTCGCCCACACCCCCTGTGATCTCCCCGATCAACTCCTCAGCCAGGTCATCGGCCGACCGTCGGTCGATGCGCTCCTCGGGCAGGTAATAGTTCCCCCGGTACCAGCCGCAACCCATGACGAAGTGGACTCCGGTCCGTTCCGACAAGGCACGTAGCCGTCGTGGGGACCTGCCGTTGTCAGGAACGCTCAGGTCGAAGATCGTCGCTCCTCCCAGATCGGCGAAGTCCCCGACCTCGTCGGCCATCACATCCTCGTCGACGAACTGGTCTGCCACGTCGTAGCGGTAGTCGGCGTGCCGGAGGGTGCAGTAGACATGCTCGTGGGGAAGGGTAAACCCGAGCTCGTCAGCCGGTACGGGTCCCAGAACTGTCATGACCGTTCCGACATCGTTCATCCGGACCCTCCTCGATCGGCTGGCAGGAACCGATTAGGGACTCTACCGGGCTGATGGCCGCCCTGGCGTACCCTGCGGCATAGCCGTAGCCTGGATCCCGGAGGTGGATCTTGACCGACGAGGACAGCACCGAGAGCCGGGCCGACCTGCTTCTCCGCCGTGGGCGCATCATCACGATGGACCCTGAGCGAAGGATCCTGGTCGACGGAGCGGTCGCCATCGGCGCTGGGCGCATACTGGACGTGGGGCCCGATCGTGAAGTGTCCGCCATGACCCGTGCCGCCGCCACCCGCGACCTCGGTGGCGCACTGGTAAATCCCGGACTGGTCGACGCCCACGTCCACGCGGGCAGTTCCGAACTCAGCAGGGGCTTGGCCCCCAAGGACCATGCCGACTACGAGGCGGTGGACGACTGGCTGTTCACCTATCGCAGGCCGGAGACCGATCACCTCGGCGCGCTGCTCTCATGCATGGAGATGGTGACCAACGGCACCACCGCCTACAGCGACACCGGAGGCTCGTTCTTCCTGGAGGAGACCGTGCGAGCCATCGAGACGGTTGGGATGCGGGGCATGCCCGGACACTCGATGCTCGACTTCAACCCGCAGGTTCCGGGTCGCGACACCTCCGCCGGCGCCATGTCCGACGAGGAGGCTGAGACTCTGCGGACCCCGACATGGGAGTGCGTGGAGAAGTTGGAGGAACAGATGAGCCGCTACCCGTTCCACGACGGCGGGCGTGTCCGGGGCGGGGCGACCATGTACGGCTGCATGCGCTGCTCCGACCAGTTGCTGATCGAGGCTCAGGCTCTCGCCAGGGAACACGGGGCGCCGATGATCATGCACCAGTCCTGGGATCCCGAGGAGGTGACCATCTCCGAGGCGTTGTACGGGTGCCGTCCCATCGAGCACCTGGCCGAGATCGGAGTGCTGGACGGGAACCTGACCCTGGTGCACATGAACCACCTGTCCCCGACTGAGGTCGACCTGGTGGCCGAGTCGGGGACCAGGGTGGTGCACTGCCCGGCCGCATCGTTGAGACGAGGGATGGGTGCGATCCGGAACGGATCCTTCCCGGAAATGCTGGCCAAGGGTGTTCCCGTGGCCCTCGGTTCCGACGGCTACAGCGGCCGCCGGGATGTGCTCCGCCAGGCCTACCTGGCCGCGGTCGGTTTCCGCGAGTTCCGCGGTGAACTCCCGGTCCTGACCGGCGAGACGGTCCTGGAGATGGCCACCCTCCACGGAGCCAAGGCGCTGGGTCTGGAGAACGAGATCGGCTCCATCGAGGTCGGCAAGCGAGCCGACCTGGTGGTCCACAGCCTGGACAGGCCGGAGGCGTACCCCCGGTTCCGCGATCCCGTCGACAACCTCATCTACTTCCGGGCGTCGAGCACCGTGGACACCGTCTATGTCGACGGGGAGGCAATTCTCGACCGGGGCCGTTTCACCCGTTTCGACGCGGCGGAGGCCTACCGGAGGATCGAGGCGGCTGCGGCCCAATTCGAAGCGGGCGTGGGTCCGTCGACCTACGCGGTCTGGCCGCTCATCGAGTGATCCGGCTCCCGCCACCGACTCAGCGGCCGTAACCGGGCTGTTTGGTACTGTTCGGCAATGACGGTCGTCCTCGACGCCTACGATCCCGAGTTCCTCCACGATCCCTACCCCGCTTTCGACCGGATCCGCGAGGAGACACCCGTCTTCCGGGCCCCTGGCCGGAAGGGCGAGCGGCCCGTCTGGTTCCTGACCCGGCACGCCGACGTCCGGAGGGCGCTACGGGACCGCCGGCTGGGACGCATCGACCAGCCCACCGTGGATCGAATTGCGTGGGGACTCCCCCCGCTCCGCGACGAGTTGTCCCGCTACTACGACGTGGAGCACTGGGCGCTGGTGTGGCTGGAGCCACCCAACCACACGAAGATCCGCCGCCTGGTGTCGAGCGCCTTCACCCTTCGCCGGGTCGCGAGCCTGAAGCCGCGGATCACCGTTCTCGCCGACCGTCTGCTCGACCCGATCCTGGAGCGGGGGCGGATGGACCTAGTGAACGACTACGCAGCGCCCTTCTCGGTCCAGGTCATCGCCGAACTCCTGGGAGTGCCCACCAACCACTGGCGGCAGATGCTCGACTGGTCGTCGCGGATCACCAGGATGTACGAGTACAACACCGACAATGCACAGACCCGCTCCGCCGTGGACGCCTGCATCGAGTTCTCCGAATACTGCGAGGAGTTGATGGCCCGCCGGCGCGCCGAACCGCGCGACGACTTGATCACCGCCCTGTGTTTCGCCGAGACCGACGAGGGAACGTTGACGGACATCCAGATCGTGTCGATGATCATCACCCTCCTCAACGCCGGGCACGAAGCCTCGGTGAACACGCTCGCCAATGGCATGTTGGCGCTGATGCAGCATCCGGACCAATGGCGCCTCCTCACCGGCAGCGAAGTCAGCCCGGCCACGGCCGTCGAGGAACTCTTCCGCTGGGATGCACCCATCCAGACTTTCGACAGATGGGTGGTCGCCGAACGCTACGAGGTCGGCGGGCAGTCGATCGGCCGGTACGAGCAGGTGACCGTGCTGCTCGGGTGCGCCAACCGCGACCCCCGCCACTTCGACGACCCGAACTCCTTCCGGATAGGCCGGGGCGACCCGACCCACGTCAGCTTCGGGGGCGGCATCCACCACTGCCTCGGCGCCCCGCTGGCCCGGCTCGAGGTGGAGGTTGCACTCGAACGGCTCGTAGAGAGGTTGCCCAGACTGCAACTGGCCCGGGATCCGGTCCGGCCACCGCGGTTTGTGCTACGGGGCTTCAACTCTCTGGAACTCGCTCTGATCTGATCATCGGCTACCCGCGGGACCCACGACACCGCCGCCGTCCAGCCTGGTGTCAGCAATGTCCGTGGTGGGCGACCCGTTCTCCTGGACCCATCGACGAACCCGTGCACCCCACCCGAGAATAATAATCAGCCTCTATTGTGTGCTGAATGCAACCCACGACCGGACGTTCCCCCGCCGCCGGTGTCCATCACCCAGGGCGGACCGACGAACCGGGAAGGGTTCGTCTTGCGTAGACGGACCAAGGTCATCGTAGGACTGGCCGGCGTGATCTTGGTGATGGGCGTGTCAGGAATCGTGTGGTGGATCCTCCGCGCCGAGGGACCGGCGGCCGTCGATCTGGAGGCGGCTGTAGCCCGGATGGAGACCGCGCCCGGGGACGACAGCGGCGGCTCATCGGTCTCCGAGTCAGACGACGGCACCGAGGAAGCCGCTCCAGCCAGGGAAACCCCCACCACGACACCCACTAGCCCCGCGGTCTCCAGCATAGCATCCACCGCAACGGCCACTGAAGACACCAGCACCACCACTAGCCTTACGGTCTCCAGCACTACATCCACCGCGACGGCCACTGAAGACAGCACATCACAGACCATCAGCCCCTCGACCGCCCCGCCGGTCACCGCGGCTACCGGGGATGTCCCCGCAGGCAGCAGCACCACCGTCACCACGCCGCCGGCGAACGCGGAAACCACCGGCCTGGCCGGCGTGTGGACGGTACTGACCACGGAGGGCGCCGATGGCCTGAGTGAGGATGCAGCGATCAGCTTCGCCGGGTACCGGGTGGTGGAGGTGCTGGCGGGCGGGGTCGACGAATCGACGGCGGTGGGCCGCACGGCCACCGTGTCAGGCTGGATCGAGTTGAGGGGCAATGCGTTGGTTGCCGCGAACGTGGAGGTCGAGATGGCCACGCTTCGCACCGACGACAGCCACCGCGACAGCCATGCCCGGCAGTCTCTCAACACCAAGGAGTTCCCGCTGGCCACATTCACCCTTGTCGAACCTCTGGAACTGCCCCCCGGCATATTCGAGGGCGTGAGGTTCGCGGGATCAGCCGAAGGAGACCTTACGATCAAGGGCGTCACCAACCGTGCCGTCTTCGATCTGGAGGCGCAACTCGTGGGGGACGTAATCGTGGTCGTCGGATCGACCGAGGTGGTCTTCAGCGACTACGGCGTGACCGCCCCGACATCGCGTGCCGTCATCTCCGTCGAGGACCACGGCGTCATGGAGTTCCAACTCTTCCTCACCCGCTGACCATCAGCCGATCACTCCGGGCAATGGCTACTTCTCGCGAGCCAGGCAACACTGGGTCACGTGTAGACAACTACGACCACGATGGACGATGATGTCACACTCTCCGCATATGCTTTCGGAACGCAGGTGAAGCCTGACGGACCGCTGGCTCACCGGCGATTCGTGTCCGTCACAGCAACGCCCGGGCCGCCACCGGCACTAAGATCACAAGCATGTAACTCGAGGGATGACCATGGAACAGCCGCAACTGATCGTGGACGACACAGGACTTCCCCCCACTCATCACCGACTCGTCCTCGGTGACGCTCGACGGATGGTCGCCGTTGATGACGACTCGATCGCCCTCGTCGTCACCTCACCACCCTACTGGACCCTCAAGAAGTACCCGGACAATCCGGCCCAGTTGGGAGACCTCGACGACTACGAGTTGTTCCAGAAGGAGCTCGCCAGGGTATGGGACGAGTGTTATCGAGTGCTTCTGCCCGGCGGACGGCTCTGCGTCAATGTGGGTGACGTGACCTTGTCCCGCCGTAAGCACGGGCGCCACCGGGTTGTACCACTACACGCGGACATTCTCGCCAACGCCCGCCAAGCCGGCTTCGATGTGCTGACCCCCATCTTCTGGTGGAAGCGCACCAACATGACCACCGAGATGTCAGGGGACACCTACTTTCTCGGCAAGCCGTACGAGCCCAACGGGATCATCAAGAACGAGATCGAGTACATTCTCCTCCTACGCAAACCCGGCGGCTACCGCAAACCCACCGCGGAGCAACGCCGCATGTCCCGAATCCCAAAGGAGGACTATCACGCCTGGTACCGCGCGGTTTGGACAGACATCGGGGGCGCCTCCTCACCCAAGCATCCGGCGCCATTCCCGGTGGAGTTGGCAAACCGCCTGGTACGTATGTTCTCGTTTGCGGCCGACACCGTCCTGGACCCGTTCGGAGGATCAGGCACCACCTGCCTGGCGGCGGCGCGGGCAGGGCGAAACTCGGTGGGATACGACATCGAAGCGACCTATCTAGACCTCGCGGAAAGGCGGATCAAGGTATCCTCCGCCAGTCCTCCCCCCACCGTGACCCGCATCGTCGATCCCGGCATGGATCAATAACGGTGGGCCTCCCGCGAGTCTTCCTAGAACACCTGCGGAGCGAGGGATACCACCCAAGGTCCAACAAGCACTCCAACGCACTCGCGATCGCGATCGCCGACGATCTGGTGGCCAACTGTCCGCTCATGCAGAGCCGAGCCTCTGCCGGGCGGTTAGTATTCGACCTGAACTTCAACCTCATGCACCAGACATCCACATGGAATGTCGACTTGGTGCTCGGCGCCCCTCCGCCGGGTACGGTTGCTCCAACCGATCGCCGCATCCACATGATGCGCCCATCGACCGTTCAGGTCGCCATCGAGATCAAGAGCGTGATGACCGAGCATCGGAAGGCGGTCAAGAACCGGAAGCGTGACCTCGAAGCACATCACGAACACACCCACAATTACTCTCGAAGGGCTATCGCCGGTGGTGTCATGGTCGTGAACGCCGCACCTTCCTTCAAGTCGCCCCTGCGTCGGGAAGCGACTCGCCACAATGATCCTTCAGCTCTGGTCGACCATTGCGTCAACGAGATGCGGAACGTAGCCGTACGCAGCGGGCAGTCCGGACACGGCCTCGACGCCAGTACCGCTTTGGTCCTGTCAATGGACAATGTGGACTTCGAATCAACCACCTTCGTCGAAGCGGCACCCGCGCCCACAGTGGGGGATCCGCTGCACTACGACTCGTTCATCCAACGAGTGTGCGATAGCTACGGTTCCAGGTTCACATATCCCGTAGGTGCTGTTCCTGGAGGGTGGAGTTGATGAGGACCAAGAAAACGAAGCTCGCTGTCGACCTGCCTATCACGGGGTGACATCGCACCTCGGGCCGCTGGTCAACGAGGCTGGTCGTCCGACCCGTCGACAGCGCCGGGGCAGTGGTTGACTGTTGGATTCAGGCGGTGTCGTCGGTGGCGAGGGAGGCCTGGTCGGCTAGGACGGTGACCGTGTTGTCGACTATCTGGAGGAAACCGCCGCCTACCTCCACCCGGACCCGCTCCTCGGCGGTCTCTATCTCGACCGTGCCGGTGGCAAGAGCAGCCATGAGCGGTTCGTGGTGGGCGAGGATTCCGATCTCGCCGTCCACCGTCCTCGCTACGACGAAACCGGCCTCGCCGGACCAGAGGACCGCCTCCGGCGACACGACGTCGACCCGCATGAGGGTGGTGGCGGTTACCACTACGCGGCGGCTCCCTGGATCTCGCGGGCCTTGCGCATGGCGTCCTCGGCGCCGCCGACCATGTAGAAGGCCTGCTCGGGCAGGTGGTCGAGTTCACCTTCGAGCACCATCTTGAAGGACGAAATCGTCTCGTCGAGCGTCGTGTAGATCCCTGGCTGGCCGGTGAACTGCTCGGCCACGAACATAGGTTGTGACAGGAAGCGCTGGATACGGCGCGCGCGGGCCACCAGCAACTTGTCCTCCTCGGACAGTTCGTCCACTCCGAGAATGGCGATGATGTCCTGGAGGTCCTTGTAGCGCTGCAGCACCCTCTGCACGGCCGTGGCCACCTCGTAGTGTTCCCTTCCCACGATCTGGGGATCGAGCGCACGGCTGTTCGAGTCGAGCGGATCAACCGCCGGGTAGATACCGAGGGCGGTGAGTGACCTCTCCAGGACCGTGGTGGCGTCGAGGTGAGCGAAGGCGGTGTGTGGCGCCGGGTCTGTGATGTCGTCGGCGGGTACGTACACGGCCTGCATGGAGGTGATCGACCTTCCCTTGAGCGAGGTGATCCGCTCCTGCAGGAATCCCATCTCTCCCGCCAGGGTCGGCTGGTAACCCACCGCGGAGGGCATCCGCTCCAGCAGCACCGACACCTCTGAGCCGGCCTGGGTGAACCGGAAGATGTTGTCGATGAACAGGAGCACGTCTTGGCGCTGCACATCGCGGAAGTATTCGGCCATGGTCAGCGCCGACAGAGCCACCCGCAGACGGACTCCGGGCGGTTCGTCCATCTGGCCGAACACCAGCGCAGCCTGGTGGATGACGCCGGTCTCGGACATCTCGAGGAAGAGGTCGTTGCCCTCCCTGGTCCGTTCTCCCACTCCTGCGAACACCGAGACACCGTCGTGCTGGGTCGCCACACGGTTGATCATCTCCTGGATCAACACCGTCTTGCCGACGCCGGCCCCTCCGAAGAGGCCAACCTTTCCGCCCCTCAGGTACGGGCAGATCAGGTCGAGCACCTTGATCCCGGTCTCGAACACGTCCTTGGTGGGCTCGACATCCTCGAAGGGTGGTGCCGGACGGTGGATGGGCCAGCGTTCACCGGAGAATTCGATGTCAGGAGCGTCGAGGGAGTCACCCCACATGTTGAAGATGTGGCCGAGCGTCTGGTTGCCCACCGGAACCGAGATCGGAGCCCCGGTGTTGCGTACCTGCGCACCTCTGACCAGACCGTCGGTGGACGCCATCGCCACAGCCCTGACCCGGCTCCGGCCGAGGTGTTGGGCTACCTCCGCGACGATCGACTTCTGCTCTCCTTCGACCTCGAAGTCGACCTCGAGCGCGTGCAGGATCTCAGGGAGGCCCTCCCGCGGGAACTCCACGTCGACCACCGGACCGGCAACCTTGCTGATCCGTCCTACGCTGACCGTTTGTGCCATTTGTACTCCAGTTTCAACCCGCGGCCAGCGCCTGCGCGCCACCCACGATCTCGGCTATTTCAGTGGTGATCTCGGCCTGCCGGGCTTGGTTGGCAGTGCGCGTCAGCACCTTGATCAACTCGTCTGCGTTCTCCGTCGCCGCCTTCATCGCCCGCTGCCGGCTGGCATGTTCGGAAGCCGAACTCTCCAGCAGTTGACCGTACAGAGCAGACTCGACGTACCGGGGCAGCAACCGACCGAGGATCACCGCCGGGTCCGGCTCGTACTCGTAGGAGACCGCCCTCCCGCCACCGTCGCTGCTCTCCGCTTCTGAAGGGGGGCTGACCGGGAGCAGCTCGATCCGGGTCGGAACGTACGCGAGCGCCGACTGGTAAACCGTGTAGAAGACCTCGACCGCGTCCACGGCGCCAGCTTCGTAGTCCTCCATGACCGCTAGGCCGATACCCCGTGCGTCCCCGTAGGTCGGCTGGTCCGTGACTCCGAAGAAGCTGTCGGCGATGTCGTAGCGCCGGAACGAGAAGTAGGTCTGAGCCTTCTTGCCGACGGCATACAGACGTACTGGAATGCCCTCTCCCCGGAGTTCGTTCATCCGAGCCTCCGCCATCCTCATCACCGAGGAGTTGTAGGCCCCGGCCAGACCCCGGTCGGAGGTGACCACCAGAACACCCATCGTCCGCACGTCCCGACGCTCCAGGAGTGGATGACCGACGTCGCCGGATGCTCGCCCCACGTTGCGGATCACCTCGTTCATCTTCTCGGCGTAGGGCCGGGCGGCACCCACCCGTTCACGGGCCTTGACTATGCGCGAGGCAGCGATCAGCTCCATGGCCCGGGTGATCTTCTTGGTGGACTCGACGCTGCGGATCCGCCGCCGGATAGCTCGGAGTTCGGCGCTGGCCATGGTGGAGCGCTACTCCCCTCCCCCGAAGCTCGCCTTGAAAGCGGCGATGGCGTCATCGAGGTCGTCACCCTCCGGGAGGTTGCCGGTGCGCCTGATTCCTTCCAGAACGTGTGAATGTCTCACGCCGACGAAATCCCGCAGCTCGTGCTCCGCACGAGGGATCTCCGGCACGGGAATGTCGTCGAAGTGCCCCTGGGAGACGGCGTAGATCACCATCACCTGATCCTCGACCGGGACCGGTTCGAACTGGGGCTGTTTAAGGATCTCGACCACTCGCCTCCCCCGCTCTAGTTGGGCGAGCGACACCGAGTCCAGTTCAGAACCGAACTCGGCGAAGGCTTCCAGCTCGCGATACTGGGCGAGGTTCAGCCGCAGCGTTCCGGCCACCTTCTTCATGGCCTTGGTCTGGGCGTTGCCCCCCACCCGAGAAACCGAGATACCGGCGTTGATGGCCGGGCGGATGCCCGCGAAGAACAGGTCTGTCTCGAGGAAGATCTGGCCGTCGGTGATCGAGATGACGTTGGTGGGGATGTACGCTGAAACGTCGTTGGCCTTGGTCTCGATCAGGGGCAGGCCGGTGAGCGAACCGCCTCCGAGCTCGTCGGAGAGCTTGGCGCAGCGTTCCAGCAAGCGGCTGTGCAGGTAGAACACGTCTCCTGGGAAGGCCTCTCGGCCGGGCGGGCGCCGCAGGAGCAGCGAGATCTCGCGGTAGGCCACTGCCTGCTTGGTGAGGTCGTCGAAGATCACCAGGGCGTGCTGGCCGTTGTACATCCAGTGCTGGCCGATCGCCGACCCCGCGTAGGGGGCGTACATCTGCAGCGCGGGAGGCGACGACGCGGGAGCGGTCACCACCACGGTGTACTCCATAGCGCCTGCCTCCTCCAGGGACGCCACCACCTCGGCCACGGTCGAGGCGCGCTGGCCCACCGCCACGTAGATGCACTTGACCTCGTCCGCGGTCCCCTGGAACTGTTTCTGGTTGATGATCGTGTCCACGACGATCGCCGTCTTACCGGTCTGGCGGTCGCCGATGATTAGCTGGCGCTGGCCCTTTCCGATCGGGGTCATCGAGTCGATAGCCTTGATACCGGTCTGAAGCGGCTCGTGCACAGGCTTGCGCTGCACGACCGACGGCGCCTGCACCTCGAGCAACCTCCTCGGGTTACGGGGAACGTCGCCCTTGCCGTCCAGCGGGTTGCCGACCGGATCGATAACCCTCCCGAGCAGGGCGTCCCCTACCGGGACCGAAAGCACCCGCCCGGTCTGGTGCACCGGGTCCCCTTCCTCGATGTAGGCAGCCTCGCCCATGAGCACAACTCCGAGGTCGTGCTCGTCGAGGTTCAGGGTCACCCCCAGCAGGCCGCCGGGGAACTCGAGCAACTCCGATGCGGCCGCATTCGGCAATCCCGAGACACGGGCCACGCCGTCGGCGATGGACGTGACGTAACCGACCGTCTCCTGCTCGATGCTCGGTGACCAATCCGCCACATGCTTGCTGAGCGCGGCGGTGATGTCCTCGGGACTAATCGTCAACTGCGCCATCGATAATCTCTCCTAGTCTTCGTTCCTGTTGACAGACCACTCTATGGTCATCCGGTAACAGCTTCACGAAGCTGTTCCAGGCGCTTCCGAACGGTACCGTCGATCACGGTGTCCCCCACCCTCGCGACCAGACCGCCGAGGATCGACTCGTCCACCACGACCCTCACCTCGACCTGGTTGCCGATTCGCTTTGCCAGGGCGTCGGCGAGACGCTCGACCGTCGCCTCGTCCAGCGGGATGGCGCTCCGTACCTCGGCGACCGCTCGATTACGAGCCTCTGCCGAGCGCAGGGTGAACTCGTCGGCGATCGCACCGAGGTCGCCACCCCTGCCGAGCCCGACGGCGAAGCTCACGAAGGAGGTTGTGAGACGATGGGCACGCCGTCCCAGCAGGTCGTCTATCACCCCCTGCTTCCGTTCCATCGGCATGCGGTTGTCGCCCAGCGCCTCCGCCAAATCGTCGGATCCTTCGAGTGCCCTGGCCAACTGGAACAGTTCGCCCTCGACGCGTTCCATCACGCCCTCACCGCGGGCCATCTCGAAGATGGCGGCGGCGTATCCGCGGATCGTCGCGTCGGCCATCTACTCGCCCGACTCCAACTCCGCCAGATAGTTGTCGACCAAGCCGAGCTGGGCTTCCCTATCCAGACTCTGGCCGACGACCTTCTCGGCCAGATCGATCGAGAGATTGGCAACCTGAAGCCGGGCGGCCTCGAGGGCACGATCCGACTCCGCAGCGGCCTCCTCACGGGCCCTGCTGACGATTTCCTCCGCCTCTTGCTGAGCCCTGTTGACCGTCTCGGACCGCACCGCTTCGGCTGCTTGGCGGGCCTCGTCGACTATCCGGGCGGCCTCTCCCTTTGCTCCGGCCAACTGCTCCCGGTACCGCGACGCAAGCTCTTCGGCCTCCTGCCGCGTGTTCTCGGCGGACTCCAACCTCGAGCGCTCGGCCTCCTGGCGACGTGCCAGAGTGGCGCTGAGCACCGGCACCACCCACTTCCATATGAAGAAGAAAATGATGGCGAAGGCGATAATGCCCGCTATCAACTCCGAGGTCTCGGGGAGCAGCAGGCCGAGACCGCCACTATCCTCGGCGCCCTCCTCGGCGGCGAGCAGAAGAGGGGGCGCCGCCATCATGATCCGTGTATCAGGTGCCTTCATCAGCCGATGAAGAACAGCACGAAGCCGATAAGGGCGAGCGCCTCGGTGAAAGCGATGCCCAGGAACATGGTCGTCCGGACCGTGCCCTCCATCTCCGGCTGGCGAACCATTGCGGTGATGGCGTTGCCCACCACGATACCGATACCGATGCCGGGACCCACCGCCGCCAAGCCGTATCCGACCAGGTTGAGACTCCCGCTGATCTCGCCGGTGAGTCCTGCCTGGGCCAGCGAGAGGGCTCCCAGCGCTACCGCAAGAACTGCGTCCATCCTTTGTTCTCCCTTTCTGGTTGTGTTACGAAAGCCACTCGTTTCGCAGACTTCCCGAATCGTTAATGGGCGGGCTCCAGCGATGTCTGTATGTACACCGCCGTGAGCAGGGTGAAGATGTAGGCCTGAAGCACTGCCACCACCACCTCAAAGACGAAGATCGCCAGCCCGAAGGCGAACCAGACGATCCCAATACCGGCCTTCAGGCCGATGTCGCCGACGGCGGCCACGAAGATCACGCCGGACACGAGCAGCAGAGTGAGCATCAGGTGACCGGCCACCATGTTGGCGAAGAGCCGCACGGCCAACGTTATGGGGCGAAGGATGAAGACCGAGACCAAGTCGATGAGTCCCACCAGCCACCGCAGCGCGATGGGAACCGACTTGGGCCAGATGGCGTCGATGAAGTAGTGCTTGAAACCGTTCTTTGCGAAGCCGACGATGACGAATATGACCCATGTGACGATAGCGAGAAAGGCGGGCAGCGCCATGCGGGAGGTGATCGGGAAGTTCACGAACGGAGTTACCTCGAAAAGGTTCCCGACCAGGATGAAGAAGAAGAGTGACAGCAGGTACGGCAGGTATTTGGCGCCGTGTTCGGCTCCGATCACGCCCTTCGCGATGTCGTCCCGCACGAACCCGACCATGCTCTCGATCACGATCTCGAACCTGGAGGGGACCAGTTGCTGGCGGCGAAGCCCGAAGAACAGCAATGCCAGCACTATCGCCATGGCGGCGAAGATCAAGAATACGGTGCGCGTGAAGTGGAAGCCGCCGATCGAGAAGAGGGGGTTGGTGAACTCGAACAGCTCGTTCACATTGGACGGGGCGCATATGACCGCACCCTCGACGTCGCAACCCGCCACCGCCAGTATCGTCAAGTCACCCACGCGAGCGAACTCTCCTTCCCTTGTTCCTTCCCAGGGTTGCAGCCTCCCAGAGCAACAGACCTACATAGGTGGCGATCACAGCCAACCCGAGCGCCGTCCGATCGACCTCGAACAGGGAGATAACCGCCCACATCGTCGCCGCGATCAGACCGAGGCGCAAGATGAACCCTAGGAGCGCACCGGCATGATAGGCCCCGAGGGACACCCTCGCCAACCAAGACAGCATGGATCCGGTCAGCAGGTAGTAGCCGGTCACGATGGCTACTCCGATCGCGGCCGCCACCAGGCCGTCGCGTCCCCGAGCCAGTCCGAATGCCAGCAGCATGACCGGGCCCACCACCACCGCCCGGCTGACGATGGAGCGGGCCATCTGCAACTCCACCGGTGGACGCTCGGCGATGTAGCGTTCCACCTCGGACCGTTCCAATCCATGACGGGCACCGGCCTCAGCGGACATGGACCGGCTGCTTTCCGGTCGGCCTTCTGACCAGGTCCCACATCCGGTAGAAACCGTTCGCCGAACCCAGGACGATACCCGCCACCAGCAACCAGGGTTCAGTCGACAGCCAGCGGTCGCCGAGCCATCCGAGGAGGGTTCCGGCCATGATCGATCCGAAAAAGGAACCACCCGCGACCCAACTGTCCGCGATTGCCGAGGTGACCCCGCGGTGGGCGGTCCGGACGGCACCCTCCGGTGCAATGTCCATGTGGGACTCGGGCGCGCCGAAAGCCTCGGTCATCGACGAAGACCCTACAAGATTGTGATTAGCTTCACAAGCTTCTGGGACCTCGTCACCTCTCGGTCCGGGAAACCATCAGATGTGCCCGGGGAAACTCGGCGGGTAAGGCTGGTAGTCCTGTGCGAGCGCAGCCACGTCATGGCGCACCGCGTCCACTTTCGCGGAGTCTCCACGGTGTCGCAGTGCGCGGGTGATCAGGTCGGCCACCTGCACGGACTCGGCCTCCTTCATCCCGCAGGTCGTGATGCCGGGCGTCCCGATCCGGAGCCCGCTGGTGATGAAGGGTGGCCGTGGGTCGAACGGGATCCCGTTGCGGTTGAGGGTTATCCCGATCGAGTCGAGAAGCGTCGATGCCTCCTTGCCGGTCAGGTCCTCGTCGATGGAGCGCATGTCGAGCAACAGCAGATGGTTGTCCGTTCCGCCCGACACCACCCGGACACCACGTTCGATGAACGCGTGCGCCATCGCGGAGGCGTTCGCAACGATCTGGGCGGCGTAGGCCTGGAACTCGACGGTCGACGCCTCCTGGAAGCACACCGCCTTACCGGCGATCTGGCTGATGATCGGACCACCCTGCATGTCGGGGAACACGGACTTGTTGAGCCCTGGCCCATACTCCGCTCGGGCCATGATGATCCCGCCCCGGGGACCTCGCAGGGCCTTGTGGGTAGTGGCCGTGACGATGTCCGCCATGGGGGTCGGGTTGGGCATCGCGCGGCCTGCGACCAGCCCGATGAAGTGGGCGGCGTCCACCATCAGCAGGGCGCCGATCTCATCGGCGATGGAGCGGAACGCTTCGTAGTCGAGGTGGCGGGAGTACGCCGAATAGCCGGCGAGCACGATCTTGGGGCGATGCTGGAGTGCTTTGGCTCGCACCTCATCCATGTCGATGACTTCGGTCCGCCGGTCCACGCCATAGGCGATGAACCGGTAGAGACGCCCCGAGAAGTTGACCGGCGAACCGTGGGTGAGGTGGCCTCCCTCGGCGAGGCTGAGCCCCAGCACCGTGTCGCCCGGTTCAAGATGAGCGAAGTAGACCCCCATGTTGGCCTGGGCGCCGGAGTGGGGCTGCACGTTGACGTACTCGGCGTCGAAGAGGGACTTGGCGCGATCGATCGCCAGGCTCTCGAGCAGGTCCACCATCTGGCATCCCTCGTAGTAACGCCGTCCGGGGTATCCCTCCGCGTACTTGTTGGTGTAGATGGATCCGCACGCCTGCATCACCGCCGGGGAGGCGAAGTTCTCCGAGGCGATCAGGTGGATGTGGGTGTTCTGACGGCCCACGTCCGCCTTGATCAGATCGGCCACCGCCGGGTCGACCTGTTCGATCGGTCTCATATCGGTCATGGCTGTGACCTCCGTCGTCGTAGTGGCCGGAGGGTAGCCTGTGGCTGGTGGCTGGTGGCTGGTGGCTGGTGGCTGGTCGCTGGTGGCTGGTGGCTGGTCGCTGGTGGCTGGTGGCTGGTGGGTCTTTCCCCTACGGGGCTTTGGCGATGTCCAGTTGGATGGGGCCTTGGCGGAGGACGGCGGGGGGATCGAGGGTCAGGTCGACCACAGTGGATGCGCGCCCGCCGTGGCAGCGGCCTTCCAGGTAGACGGCCACGCCGTCACCCAGCGCTTCCCGCGCGCCCGCCGCGTCGAGTGCGGGAGGGGATCCGCTCAGGTTGGCGCTCGTGACCGCTAGAGGACCCGACCGCCTGAGCAGGTCCCGGAGCATCGGGTGGTCAGGCATGCGCACCGCCAGGGTTCCACGCCGATGGTCCCCTACACCTCCGGCAAGTTCTACCTTCCTCCGGACGATGGCGGTGAAAGCCCCCGGCCAGTGCGACTGCACGAGGGTCCGGGCTCGCCGGGTGAAGTCGACCAGGGCCTCCGCCTGCCTGAACGATGCCACCAGCACGGCCAGCGGCAGGTGCTCGCCGCGTCCCTTGAGTTCGAATAGTGCACGGACGGCGACCGGGTCGGCCGGATCCACCGCTACTCCGTAGACCGTGTCGGTCGGAACGCCCACGATCAGGCCAGATCGGAGGGCGCGAAGCGCTGCCTCGACGCTCATCGCTCCATCCACGCGAGCAGGAAGCGGTCCCGTCCACTCCAGTCACGCTCCACGTTCGCTTCCCATCCGCCGCCGTGGAAGAGCCTCGTGATGTCGCTGCCTTGAAGTTCCCCTATCTCAGCGACCAGTACCCCGGATGGCGCGAGCCATCGGGACGCCTCCGAACCAAGGTGCCGGTACATGTCCAGCCCGTCGCCCAGCCCGTTGCCCATGACCAGCGCCGACTTCGGTTCGTGTTCCTTCACGTCGATGGGAAGGCCTGCCCAGTCCGCCTCGGCCACGTAGGGGGGGTTGGTCACGATCGCCGCCACGGAACCGATAGTCGAGGGTTCCAAGGCGGCAAGACCGTCCCCCTCGCGGAACTCGATGTCCAGCATCAGTCGCCTGGCATTGCCGAGAGCTAGGTCAAGAGCGTCGGAGGAGATGTCGGTGGCGACCACGTGGATGTCCGGGCGTTCGTGCTTGATGGCCAGGGCCAGGCAACCGGAGCCCGTCCCGATGTCGACCACACGGCACGATTGTGCCGGAAGCAGGGCCATCACCCTCTCCCACAACTGCTCCGTCTCGGGACGGGGGATCAGCACGCGGTCGTCAACCTCCAGTTCGATCGGACCGAACTGCACCGTGCCTTCCAGGTATTGGAGTGGCTCACCGGCCCGCCGGCGCGCAACCAGGGCCCGGAAGCGCGACGCCAGAGCGTGATCCACAGCCATCCCTCCCACCACGGTCGACCGGTCGGCGCCGGTAACCAGGCCGAGAAGGCGCTCCGCCTCGTGGAACGCCAACCCGGATCCACTGATCAGCTCCGAGGAAAACAGGTTCTCCGTGCTCCTGTTCACTCCCGCATGCGCGGCGCGTCCCGGCAAGCGCTCGCAGGAAGGGGAAACCTCCGCAGGGGTCGGGTCCATGTCGCGGCCCGGGCTCAGAAGTCGTAGATGCCGAATCGCTGACCGAGGGCGGGGAGGTCGATAGTCGTGGAGGCGGGAAGGCCCAATCCCCGGAGTTCCGCGGCCAGGGCGGCCATTACCGGAGGAAGATCCTCCCGCTCCTGGATCTCGACGTCTACGGCTGAGGCAGACGCGCCGATCACCGAACCGGCCCGGCCCACACAGGCTTGCACGACTTCCTCGACCGCAGCGGGGGGGAAACCGGCGTCGGGGGGGAACCGGACGAAGAAGATCACATGCCCTCCCCGAGGCGCCGGGATGTCTCCTCGGCCGCCAGCGCTTCCACGAACTGGTCGAGTGCTCCCTCGAGTATCTGGGGGAGGCGCTTGATGACAAGACCGATTCGGTGGTCGGTGACCCGGTTCTCTCGGTAGTTGTAGGTGCGGATCTTCTCAGAACGGCCGCCGCTCCCGATCTGCGATCTGCGGCCGGCCGCACGCTCCGCGTTGCGCGCTTCCAACTCCTCCTGGTAGAGCCGCGCCCGCAACACGCGGAAGGCCTTCTCCTTGTTCTGGAGTTGCGACTTCTCGTCCTGGCAGGTGACCACCACCCCGCTCGGGAGATGGGTGACGCGCACTGCCGAGTCGGTGGTGTTGACCGACTGGCCGCCCGGGCCCGATGAGCGGAACGTGTCCACCTTCACGTCGGAGGCGTCGATCTTCAGCTCGACCTCCTCCGCCTCGGGCATGACCGCAACCGTGGCCGTAGACGTGTGGACCCGACCTTGCGACTCGGTCTTCGGCACCCGCTGCACTCTGTGTACTCCGGCCTCGTACTTGAACTTCCCGTAGGCGCCCTTGCCCTTGACGCCGAAGGTGACTGTGCTGTAACCGCCGGCCTCGGCACCGGAACTGCTGAGAGGCTCCGCCGTGAAACCGAGAAGCTCGGCGTATCGCTGGTACATCCTGAGGAGGTCACCGGCCCAGAGGGCTGCCTCGGCGCCACCCGCGGCTGCCCGGATCTCGACGATCACATCCTTCGAGTCGTTCGGATCCCGGGGCGCCAGAGCGGAACGGAGTTCTTCCACGAGCCGGTCCGCCTCCGCCCGCCTTCCCCTGGCGAGTTCGAGGAACTCGGAGGCGTAGTCGGGGTCCTCCTCGGCGTCGGCCAACTCGATCGCGTCCCGGGCTTCCCGCTCGGCCTCCCGCATGGCCTTGTATGAAACCACCAGGGGACGGAGTTCGGAGTAACGACGGCCTACCTCCCCGTAGCGGGCCGGGTCAGCGAGCAGTTCCGGATCGGCGAGGAGCATCTCGGTCTGGTCGTAGGCGACCCTGATCTCCTCCAACCGTTTGACCAGTCCATCCGTCATGGCGCCGGTCACCGTCCGTAGGCCGCGAGAGCCTCGGGGACGATCGGACCCCTGGCCCGTACCTCGCCCACCTCCTCGTCGGTCAGGGCATGCAGGAGGGCGACCACGGCAACTTCGATCATCGACTCCTCCGGCGCCCTGGTGGTGAGGCGCTGCAACCACAGCCCGGGGGCGGTGAGTATGCGGCCCACCAGACGGTCGACCTGCGATCCCCCCAGTTTGAGTATCTCGTAGGAGAGACCGGCCACAAGCGGGATGAGAACCACCCGGCTCGCTATGAGCCAGTACCACGGCAGGCTCCCCACCAGGCTGAACACGACGATGGCAACCAGCATCACGATGAGCAGGAAGCTGGTTCCGCACCGCGGGTGTTCGGGCCGGTAGGTTCCGATGTGATCCAGGTCGAGAGGGTCGCCTGCCTCGTAGGCATGGATGGTCATGTGCTCGGCCCCGTGGTATGCGAAGACCCTCCCGATTTCCTCCCACCGTCCGATCAGCCAGATGTAGCCGACCAGCATCGCGATACGGACCACCGCCTCCACCAGATGGAACCAGGCAGACGACGCATCCAGGCCACCCCAACGGGCCGCCAGCAGCGGAACCACTATGAACACCGCGATGAAGAAGACCCCCGCCAGAGTCATCGAGGTGGCCATCTGCCCGGTACTCACCGGTTCCTCGTCCTCCCCCGCCGACCGCTGCCCTGACCAGGCGAGGGCCCTGAAGCCCAGCGTCAGGCTCTCTCCCAGCACCAGCACTCCTCTTACGAGCGGGATCCTGGCCCATTTCGAACGGGAACTGAGCCGGGGAAGCTGGTGGGAGACCGCCTCGATGTCACCCCCGGGGTTCCGCACCGCCACCGCCCAGCCTGACGGCGCGCGCATCATTACCCCTTCTATGACAGCCTGGCCCCCGACCGTGGCCCCTGGCGAACGCGACAACGGAGGGCCGCCGCGACCTCAGGACGGGTCGCCCGCGCCCCCTCGCTCGCGGGCAAGCTTGCCGTAACGCCGCTCGAACCGCTCGACCCTCCCAGCCGTGTCCACCAGCTTCTGCTTGCCGGTGAAGAATGGGTGGCTGGCGCTGGATATCTCCACCCGGGCGAGCGGGTACGTCTCTCCGTCCTCCCACACGATCGTCTCGTTGGTGCGGATCGTCGAACGGGTGAGGAACGCGAAATTGGCGGACGCGTCCTGGAACACGACGGGTCGGTATTCGGGATGTATGTCTCGCTTCACGGATGCTCCTGTTCCGACAGGCCGGCGCGTGCAATTATGCCACGTCCGAGCGGTCGCCAGTCCCTGGTCACGCTGAGCAGCAACCTTACTTTGTATCTCTGCACTAACAACTAACAACTAACAACTAACAACTAACAACTAGTTACGCGACTTGGCCACTTCGGCGAGGAATTCGGCGTTCGACTTCGAAGTTCGAAGCTTGTCGATGAGCAACTCGAGAGCGGACCCGGGCTCCAAGGCCAGCAGGACCCTGCGGAGCTTCCAGACCTGGGTCAGTTCGTCAGGGTCGAACAGCAACTCCTCCCGGCGGGTACCGGATGAAGCGATGTCGATCGCCGGATACACCCGCTTGTCGGCGAGACGCCGGTCGAGGCGCAACTCCATGTTGCCGGTGCCCTTGAACTCCTCGAATATCACCTCGTCCATCTTGGAGCCCGTTTCGACCAGAGCGGTTCCGATGATGGTCAAACTGCCCCCTTCCTCGATGTTGCGCGCCGCTCCGAAGAACCGCTTCGGAGGATACAAGGCGGTTGAGTCCACACCTCCCGAGAGGATCCGGCCGGACGCCGGAGTGGCGAGGTTGTGAGCCCGGGCGAGCCGTGTAATGGAGTCGAGCAGGATGACCACGTCGGTACCCATCTCCACCATCCGCTTCGCCCGCTCGATGGCCAGTTCGGAGACCTGGGTGTGCTCGTCCGCCGGTCGGTCGAAGGTGGAGTAGATCACCTCGCCCTTGACGGAGCGCTGCATGTCCGTGACCTCCTCGGGACGCTCGTCGACGAGCACCACCATGAGGTGGCACTCAGGATTGTTGACGGTGATCGCCTGGGCTATCTCCTTGAGCACCGTCGTCTTGCCGGCCTTGGGCGGTGAGACGACCAGGCCACGCTGGCCCTTCCCGATGGGAGCAATGAGGTCGATGATCCGCGTCAGGGTGTTGCGGGGCTTCCTCGGTACCTCCAGGCGGAGCCGGACATCGGGGAACAGCGGGGTGAGATCCGCGAACTTGGGGCGCTTGCGAGCCTCCTCGGGCACCATCCCGTTGTTCTTCTGGATACGGGTGAGCGCGGGGAACTTCTCCTGGCTCCGGGGCGGGCGGATCGGACCGCTGAGGACGTCCCCCTTCCTCAGGGCGAACTTCCGGATCTGGCCGGCTGACACGTAGACGTCCTTCTCACCCGGGAGGTATCCACCGCACCTCAGGAAGCCGTAACCCTCAGGAAGGATGTCGAGGGTTCCCTCACGAACCTCCTGCGGTCCGTCGTGAACACCGGATTCGGCAGGGCGCCGCCGACGTTTGCGTTTACCGCCGACCGAATCGGGGCGCTGGCGAGGCGTTCCTCTCCGATCTCCCCCGCGATGCTGGGGAGGGCGCCCGGACTTGTCGCGGGTTGCGGTGCTTGCCGGTCGGGAGCCCGAGCGCGAGGCCCGTTCTCCGTTGGCGCTGGCCGACTCGGCGCGGGCACCATCCGCCGGAGGTGAAGCCTTCGACGCGCCGTCCTTCGTAACCACTTCCGGAAGATCAAGCGTCGCCGCGCCATCGGATCCGTCGTAAGCGCCGGAGCCCATGATCGCATCGATCAGCTTCGCCTTCTGGATGCCGTCGGTCTCGATGCCGACAGCCTGAGCAATGCTGCGCAAGTCCTTGATGCTCTTGGCTTGTAGCTCTGATCGGGTCGCCATCCGATTCCTCCATACAGCTATCTGGGGTGCGGGAAAGCCGCGTTTACCAACGATCAACCCAAAATCGATCGCCTCGGGACCACGGCACCGGAGACCACCGGTCCAAACCCGACGAATTCCTTGGTCGGGATTCCAGATAAGGCCCTCCGGGCCCCGGCAGATCCGCTTCAGAGCTACCGAGATCTATAACGAGACACCGACTCCGGAATAAGAGACTTTCACACGACTAGTGGGAGTGCTTACCCGGCGGCTCTGCGGGTACGGCGCATCTTACCCATAGGTGGCCCAAACGCAAACTCATTGCCAGGTGTCAGGTCTTACGTGTTGGGTGCTGGGTGTTGGGCCACGGATTCCAGGCACCATCCACTAGCCACCATCCACCAACTACGCGAAGCGGCTGACCTGCTGTAGCAGTCGCCGGAGTTCGCCCAGGTCGTTGCCCATCCTCCGCACCCTCTCGGTCCGCCTCCCTAGGTCGGCGAGGCTCGTGGGAACCGGTGGCGGCCTTCCGATAGCGGAGCCGACCGCCCGGGGGAACTTGGCCGGATGAGCGGTTGCAAGGCAAACGATCGGTCCCTCCACGCGGGAATCACGGGCGGCCGCTATCCCGACGGCGGTGTGCGGATCCACGATCTGTCCGGTGGTCCGGTAAACATCGGCCATCACCGACGTGGTCTCGCGGTCGTCGTACCATCTGGAAACGAAGTTGCCCGACTCCGAGCCACCCGGAACGCGCACCGAGCGTTCTCGCCGGAGCCGGACCATCGCCTCCCGGAGCCGATCGCCATCGCCCCCGTACATGTCGAACATCAACCGCTCCAGATTGGAAGGTATCTGGATGTCCATTGAAGGGCTGATTGTCGGAACGACCTCACCCAGTTCCAGCCTCCCGCTGCGAAAGAAGCCGTCCAGCACGTTGTTGGCGTTGCTGCCCACGATCATCTTCTCGACCGGGAGGCCCATTCTGGTGGCTGCGTAACCGGAGTAGACGTTTCCGAAGTTCCCGCTAGGGACCGCGAAGGAAACCCGCCCGCCCAGGCGAACATAACCCCAGAAGTAGTAGGCGATCTGGGTGATGAGCCTGCCGAAGTTGATCGAGTTGGCAGTCGACAGGGACATCTCCCGGCGCAGGTGGGAATCGGCGAAGACCGCCTTGACCAGGTCTTGGCAGTCGTCGAAGGTGCCCTCCACTGCTATCGCATGGACATTGGGCGCCTCGATGGTCGTCATCTGGCGGCGCTGTACCTCGGTTGTGCGGCCTTCGGGGAAGAGGATCACGACATCGACCCATTCGCGGTCGCGAAACGCCTCCATGGCCGCCGAGCCCGTGTCGCCGGAAGTAGCACCCAGGATCATGGCGTTACCACCCCTGACCTCGAGCGCGACATCGAACAGGCGCCCCAACATCTGGAGCGCGAAATCCTTGAATGCCAGGGTCGGACCCCAGAACAACTCCATCAGGTACAGGTCCTCGTCCAGTTCGACGACGGGCGCAACATCACCGTGATCGAAGCGCGAAAAGGCGTCATCCGCGATGGTCCGCAGCCGGGATGCGGTCACCAGATCCGACGTGAACGGGTCGAGGATCCCCGCCACGACCGCCGGGAAGCGATCACCGGTCTCGACAGAAGCCCGATCGAACCGGGGCCACGACTCCGGTACGTACAGGCCCCCATCGGGCGCCAGCCCGGTGAGCAGGGCCGTAGTCACATCGACCGGAGGGGCCTCGCCGCGCGTCGAGACGAGACGGATGCTCATTACGGCTCGTCGCCGTGGACCCGTAGAACGGTGGCCACTTCGGAGACCACATCCAGAGCAGCCAGATCCGAGACCGCGGCCTGCAGGTGACGCTCCGGCGACTCGTGCGTCACGAGCAGTAACGTCGCCTCCACCCCCCGGCCTTCCTGCCAGACCGATTTGATCGAAACGTCATGGCTGCCGAACACGGCTGCGATCCGGGCCAGGACACCCGGACGGTCGACAACCGTGAAGCGCAGGAACCACTTCGTGGTGACATCCGCCATGTCCCGGACACGGCCCTGAGCGAACCGGATCCGCGACCTCACCTCGTTCCTGGCAAGCAACTCACGGGCGCAGGCGATCACATCGCCCAGGATCGCGGTGGCGGTCGGCTCCCCTCCCGCTCCCGGCCCCGTGAAGAGAAGTTCCCCTATGGATGGCCCCGAGACGAATACCGCGTTGGTCGCCCCCCGCACCGATGCCAGCGGATGGTCGACAGGTACCAGCGTGGGGTGTACCCGAACGGCGACACCGTCGTCGGAGTCCTCGGCGATGGCCAGCAGTTTCGGTGTGTAACCCAAAGTCCTGGCATAGTCGAAGTCGAGGAGTTGAAGCCCCTCGATGCCCTCTCGGGGAACCTGGTTTCCGTCCACCCAGGAGCCGAAGGCCAGGCTGGCCAGGATGGCTGCCTTCGATGCAGCGTCCGCACCTTTGACGTCGGCGGCCGGATCGGCCTCTGCGTACCCGAGGCGTTGTGCCTCCGCCAGTACCTCGTCGTACGGGGCCCTGTCCTCGATCATTCTCGTGAGTATGAAGTTGGTGGTGCCGTTCACGATCCCCATGACCGAGGTGATCCGCTCGCCCGCCAGCGACTCGGACAGGGGACGGATGATGGGTATCCCGCCTCCCACCGCTGCCTCGAACAACAGCGAAACACCCGAGTCCTCGGCAGCCGCCAGCAACGCGCTCCCCCGGGCGGCCATCAGTTCCTTGTTGGCGGTGACCACGGCCTTGCCCGATCGCAAAGCCCTCAGAGCCAGTTCGCCGGCCGGTTCGAGTCCTCCCATGACCTCGACCACAATCCGCACATCGGGGTTGTCAACCACCGTGCCGGGGTCATCGGTCAGCAGGCCGGGGGGAATCTCGACGCCTCGTTGCTTGGTCGTATCGCGCACCGCGATGCCCCTGACCGCCAGCTGCAGGCCGGTCTTGGAGGATATGGCGTCCGACTCGTAGATGAGACGGCGGATGAGGGCACTTCCAACAGTACCCGCTCCTAGGAACCCGACACCGATCTCCATACTCATAATCCGCTCCTGGGTACGTTACAGGACCTGGGCTGGGCCTCTCCTAGTGTTCTCTGACCGCTCAGCAAATCCTCGATCGTCTCTCGGCGCACGACCTCCTTGACCTGTCCATCGCTCACGAAGAGAACCGGAGGCCTGGGGAGCACGTTATAGCGCGACGACATGGAGAAGGTGTAAGCCCCCGCCGTCGGCATCGCCACCAGGTCACCCTCCCCGATGGACTCCGGCAACCGGACCGAATCGAGAAGCACATCGGTCTCGCACATACGCCCGAATACGCGGAACGGGTGGTCGTGGGCCAGATCGAGGCGGTCTACGGCCAGCAACTCGTAGCGGGAGTCGTACAGCGCCGGACGGGGATTGTCGGTCAGACCGCCGTCCAGGGCCAGCATCTCCCCTCCCACCGGAAGGGGCTTGCGAACGCCGACGGTGTAGAGGAGCAGCGCTGAGTTGGCAACCAATGCTCGGCCGGGCTCCACCATGACTCTCACCTCCCCGATCCGCGATGCCGGACCGTCCTGCAAGGCCGACCTGATCGCATCCGCCACCGCCACCGGGGTCGGCGCGGGGTCGGTCCTCAGATAGGGCGACGCAAGTCCCCCTCCAACGTCGAGCAGGATCGGACTGGTCTCGAAGGCCGAGCGCTTGCGCATCACCAACTCCGCCAAGCGATGGACGATGGCGCCGAACAGGTCCGGATCGGTGATGTGGCTCCCGGCGTGGAGGTGCACTCCCCTCAGCCGGAGCGCGGCACTCGCTGAGATCCGATCGATGGCAGTCTCCGCTGCGCCCGGTGTCAGTCCGAACTTCGCGTTGCTGCCGGTGGTGAGCACCTTGCTGTTGGTAGCCAGGTTCATGTGCTCGTTGAGCCTGACCATCACATCGATCACCTTGCCGGCTCGACTGGTCGCCAACTCCAGGTCCTCTATCTCAGGCAGGCTGTCGACCACCGTGACCGCCACGTCGCCGTTGACCGCCAGGGCCACCTCCGCCGCTGACTTGAGGTTGCCGTGGAGGAGAGTACGGGACGCCGGGATCCCGCCCCGCCTGGCGATGGCCGCCTCCCCGGCGGAGACGACATCTACCCACCATTCAGTGCGAGCAAGCAATTCCGCCAGGGCCGTACACAGGAAGGCCTTGGTTGCGTATACAGGCGTGCCGGTAGTGCCCATCGCCGCACTGAATTCCTCGAGACGATGCTCCAGGTGCGCCTGGTCGAACACGTAGGCAGGCGTTCCGTACTCCTCCGCGATCGCAGATAGCGGTACTCCGCCCACCGACGCACGCCCGTCACTTTCCGACCAAGTCTTTGGTAGCACATCGCGAAGCGACATCGAGAAACCTCGTGGGGATTGGGAAGCTCAAGGCTAAGTGATCCGGCTTCAAAAGGAAACATGCCGATCACAAGCAGCACATGCGGCCACTCTCGCGGTGACGCATCGATCACGGCTTCGCTTGGATCAGTACGAGATCCGGTGGGCGCGCCCTCGGCAGGATTCGAACCTGCGCACCCGGCTCCGGAGGCCGGCGCTCTATCCCCTGAGCTACGAGGGCCTTCGATCAATCCTACCAGCGCCCGGGGAGTCGAAGCCGCAAGACCATGGTGATCGGCTTCGGGTTACCCAACAAAGAGGTGGCCGGGGCGCGGTCCTAGGGGGAGAGAACGCGGCGCCCCGGCCGGCTGGCAGGTGGGTGTCCTGCCGTTGGTGGGTCAACACATCATACAGCATCCAAGGTCAGGTTGTCCAGCACAAAAAACGCGAGTAGTTCGAGGTCCCGGTGAGGGGTCACAGGCAGTGCCTGATCCAACCACGTGCGCCGCGCCTCACGTATCTCGACATTGGTCGTCTACGGATCCTATCCGGCGTGTCGGGGACCCCTTGCAAGCTTTTTCCTTGAGTACGTGGGCGCGGCCATTTACAATCCGGTGGATGCGACCCATTTGGAGCGGCGCCCTATCGTTCGGGCTGGTGACAATCCCCGTCCGCCTGTACAGGGCCACCACAAGCCGCCGACCCCGATTCCGCCAGTTGCGGAGAGCCGATCACAGCCCGATACGCTACCGAAAAGTGGCCCAAGCCGACGGTGTGGAGGTTCCGTCCGAGGACATCGTGCGCGGTTACGAAGTCGATAAGGGTCGCTACGTGGTCTTCACGGATGAGGAGATCGAGGCTGCCGGTCACCAGGGCGGACCGCGGATCGTCGACGTCATCGAGTTCGTGGATGCAACCGAGATCGATCCCATCTACTACCGGGCTTCCTATTACCTGGAGCCCGACTCCACCGGGCAGAAGGCTTATTCGATCCTGTGCCAGGCGCTGGCGGAGAAGAACCGTATCGGCCTCGCCAAGGTGGCCATCAGGGCGCGTATGCACCTGGCCGCCGTCCGCCCCCGGGACGATGTGCTGGTTCTCGAGACCATGTACTGGCCGGACGAGGTGCGTGCTGCGGGTTTCGAGACGCTCAACGGCGGAGTCGAGGTGCGCGAGAACGAGGTGGCGATGGCCGAGATGCTCATAGATAACCTCACCGGCCAGTTCGATCCGGCTGCCTGGAAGGACGCGACCCGGGAGCGAATCGAGGAATTGGCGAGGAAGAAGATCGAGGGCGAGGAGATAGTGGTTCCCGACACCCCGGAACCGACCCGCGTGGTCGACCTTCTCGAAGCCTTGAAAGCGTCGGTCGAGGCAACCCGCGCTCAGACTGCCCATCGCCAGGCCGGATAGCTGGCGGCTGGTGATAGGTGGCTGGTGGTTGTCTTAACGCTCCGGTAACAGTATCTACACTGACCACTCACCACCGGGAGCACAACCACCGTGAAAGCGCGAATCGGCATTGCAGACGCAGGACGGGAGATCGAGGTGGAGGTGGCCGGTCGGGATGAGGTTGTCGAACGCCTCGAATCCGCCTATCGAGATGGCCTCCCGATCCTTTGGTTCAAGAACGCGAACGGGCATGATATCGGCGTACCGCTCGGCCGGATCGCCTTCGTCGAGTTGGTGGACGACCGCGACCAGGCAGTCGGATTCGGTCGCTGAAAGACCCGGATAGCTGAGGGCGCTCCCCGGAGCGGTAATCCGGCCCTTCAACCGTTATCTGGAGGGGGCGACTCCCGAGTCCTCGAAAGGGTGGCTTGAGAGGAATGGCGGGAACGCCACCGCTCTCATCTGGGGCGAGTCGTATCGGGTTCAGCTGGCGGCGCGGCGCCGCTCCGCCAGCCAGCGCTTGCGTAGCCGGCGTCGCTCATCCTCTGCGTAGCCTCCCCAGACCCCCGCCTCCTGGTTGGTCTGGAGCGCATACTGGAGGCAGTCTTCCGTCACCAGGCAGTCGGTACAGATACCCTTGGCCTCCTCGATCTGTTCGACAGCGAGCCCGGTAGTTCCGATGGGGAAGAACAGGGTCGGTTCGGAATCCCTACATGCAGCGATCTCCCGCCAGTCGGTTCTGGTGATTGTCAACACTTTGCGTACCTCTGTTCGCGGAGGGTTTGCCTCCGGTCTGTTTGCTTTCCGATGCGGCTCGGTTCTCGTTCACCGCACCTAGTTGCCGGCTAGGCTGTCCCGGTCCCGGCCTTTGTGAATTAATTCACAAGGGCGGCCCAAAATAAATGCCGTTGCCGACCGCCGAGCACGTTAGCCGCATTACCCCCTGACCGCAAGTGATTTCTTTCACAAAGTTTTCGACCATAATACTGTGAGACTTGAAGGTTACGAACGATGATGATATATCAGCACTATGCGTCGGTTGAGATCAATTGAATCCATCATCCTTCCATCCAGGATTTCGTCCGGGCGTGTGCTTGCTCCCTACCGATACGAGCCAAGAGATCGCTGCCGGTTCCGCACGACATCCTCGACGTTCCACCGGGACAAGCGCCGCCCGGAGTCGCTCGCCTGCTGGAATTATCAGTGCCGGAGCGTGATCACCCGGCTGGACTAATCGGCGAGGAAAGTGACCAGCACGGTGCGCTCACGGTTCTCCCGGTTCGTGTCGACGAGTACGACCGACTGCCAGGTCCCTAACGCCATGATCCCGTCCAGGACGGGAATGACGGCGCTGGGCGACACGAACGCAGGAGTAACGTGATCGGCGCCGTGACCTCGGCTGCCGTGGCGGTGAAGCCACCGCGAGTCGCGAGGGAACATCTCTTCTAGGTGACGGAGCAGGTCCTGGTCGGAACCAGCTCCCGTCTCCACGAGCGCTATCCCTGCAGTGCTGTGGGGAACGAATACCGAGACGAGCCCATCCCCCTTGGCCCGCACGAAGGCCGCCACACGGTCTGTGATGTCAAACGCGCCTGCGGTTGCACCCGTTCGGACCCGGAACGTCTGGGTGTCCACCGTGGCTAGTTGTTGTCGCCGAGGAAGATGGCCGATACCGAGCTATCCATGAAGATGGCCTGGAGCGCCTCGGCGAGAACGGGGGCAATCGACAGCCTCGTCAGCTTGTCGAAGTCCTTGGCATCCTGGCTTATGGGCAGGGTGTCGGTTACCACGACCTCATCGATCGGCGCATTCTTGAGCCTGTCGAGTGCAGGTTCGGAAAGGAGCGGATGCGTGACCGCCACGTACACGCTCCGCACGTCCTTCTGTCGCAGGAGCCGGGCCGCGTTGACGACGGTGCCCGCGGTGTCGATCATGTCGTCCACGATCACCGCGTTGCGGCCACGAACCGCACCCACGACCGTTAACGCTCTCGACCGGTTACGGACCTGCGTTGCTCTGCGCTTATGCACGAATGCCACGAAGGCGCCCAGGTAACGCGCGTACTTCTCGGCCCGCTTGACGCCGCCGGCATCGGGAGAGACGATCGTGGTGGGACCGTCGAGCCTGTCCTGCAGGTATTCGGTGACGATGGGAAGGGCAGTCAGGTGATCGAGCGGCTTGGGAAAGAAACCCTGGATCTGGCCGGTGTGAAGGTCGATCGAGACGATCCGGTCAGCGCCTGCGGCCAGGAAGAGGTCACTTATCAATCGGGCCGAGATCGGCTCCCGAGGCAGGACCTTCTTGTCTGCCCTCGCGTACCCGAAGAACGGGACTACAGCCGTGATGCGATGCGCCGACGCCCTCCGGAGCGCCTCGATCAGGATCAATTGCTCCATGATGTGGAAGTTGATCTCGGGCGCGTGACTCTGGATCACGAAACAGTCGGCGCCGCGGACCGACTCCATAGGCCGCGCGTACACCTCGGTGTTGGCGAATCTCGACAGCTCGACCCGCCCTAGACGCACCCCCAACTCTTCGGCTACCGCTCGGGCCAACTCCGGGTTGGCCGACCCGGAGAAGAGCATGAAGCGCTTGCGGTTTACGAGTTCCATTCTCAGCCAGCCTCAAATCGCGCCCTGCGGCGCTTAGCGTAACCAGGGATCTCCCGCTGGGTGGCCCGTTCGATTCCGAGTGCGCCCTCCGACACGTTCCGGGTGATCACCGAACCGGCTCCTGTGAACGCATCGTCTCCCACCTCCACGGGAGCGACGAGAACTGTATTCGAACCGACCTGCGCACGGTCGCCGATGCGCGTCCGGTGCTTCTCGAAGCCGTTGTAGTTGGCGGTTATCGCGCCTGCCCCGACATTGGCCCGGTCGCCGACCTCCGCATCGCCAACATAGGCGAGATGGGGAACTTTGGCCCCTCTGCCTACCGCGGAGTTCTTCACCTCGACGAAGCTCCCAGCCTTCGCGCCCTCGCCGAATTCGGCTCCCGGACGTATGGAGGCGTAGGGACCGACCTCGGCCTCCGCCTCGATCGTTGCGCCCCGGACTACCGAGTACCAGACTCTGACCCCCGGACCCAGCCAGCTGTCCTTGACGTAGGTATCGGGGCCGATCTCGGCACCGGCCCCCACCGATGTCGCCCCCTCGAGATGGACCCCGGGATAGAGACGGACACCCGCTTCGAGCGCAACGTTCGCGTCGACGTACACCCGGGTCGGGTCTTGCATCCACACCCCCTGACGCATCCACGCCCGGTTGATCCTGCTCCTCATGAGCGATGCGACCTCCGCCAGCTGGTCCTGGGTGTTCACGCCCGCCAACTCCTCCGGATCGGTGAGGTGGGCGGAGATGCTGTGTCCTTCTGCATTGAGGATGGCCACGACGTCGGGTAGGTAGTACTCCCCCTGCGCGTTGTTCCGCTCCACATGGCCGGTCGCATCGAGGATGAACTCCCCGTCGAACATGTAGATCCCCCCGTTGATCTCCTTGATCTCCCGTTCCCGGGTGGTCGTGTCAGCGTGCTCCACGATCCTCTGGACGCGGTCCCATCCATCCCTGACCACCCTGCCGTAACCAGTGGGATCATCCATGTTCGCGGTAATGCAGGTGACAGCCGATCCGGTGCGACGATGGAGGGTCGCAAGCCTGCCAAGGGTCTCGCCGGTCACCAGCGGCGTGTCAGCCGGAACCACCAGGACATGATCGTCAGGACCCAGGGTGATGCAGTCGAGAGCCACCTGAAGGGCGTGGGCGGTACCCAGTTGCCTCGACTGGACGACCGGCATGACATCGTCGGGCAGGACCGCCCTCACCTGATCAGCATCGGGCTTTACAACAACGACCGTCTGCTCGGGATCGAGGAGGGCCACAGCATCGAGCACCCACCTGATCAGCGGTCTCCCCGCCACCGGGTGGATCACCTTGGGCAGGAGCCCCTTCATGCGCGTACCGGACCCAGCCCCGAGCACGACCGCCTTCACACCCATGGAATCACTCCCTCGCTCGCTGGGGGGACAGGAGTCGAACCCGTACCGGCGGGACCAAAACCCGCTGTGCTGCCAATTACACCACCCCCCACTCGTGAGTGGCCGGTGGTCAGTGGCCACTGACCGGACTCTCGTCGCTGCCCACTGACCACCCGTAGCCGCAATAAAGGATACACGTCTCCGATATCCGTGAACCCAGGCCGGTGAACCGTGAACGGTTGCTCGACCACCAGGCACGAACCACCGGCCGGGATCTTCAATCCGTGATCCTCACACCATGGCCGAGCGGCGCCGCGGAGAATGCCGACCGAGCCTCACCCGGAACGAGCGCCAAGGCCTCTTCGGCTTCCACTTGGTCGACAAAGAATCCGAACAGAGCCGGACCGCTCCCTGACAGCAGAACCGACCGGCCCCACCGAACCGCCAACTCGGCCCGCCAGTCGTCGAGTAAGGGCTCGATAGTCCTGGCCGCCGGGTACAGGTCGTTGGACAGTGATCCGTGAACCCGGATGGCGGGTGGCAGGTCGGAACCGGAGACCTCCGGTCCCTTCGGACCCCCCAAACGATCCCAGGCCCCGTACACCAGCGGGGTCTCAAGCCGGAAGGGCGGGACAGCCACCACCGTCACGAACCCATCGTCTCCCTCGATGGCAGGACCGATCCGCTCACCGTACCCACCGATCCAGCGACGACCCCCGTAGAGGCAGAATGTCACATCCATACCGACCACCGCGGCTGCCTCGTCCACACGGCCAGGTCCTGCCCCGATCAACTCCGCGTGGAGGGCCAGGGCTGCCGCGGCATCGGCACTTCCTCCTGCCAACCCGGCGGCCACCGGAATGCGCTTCCAGAGCTTCATCTCGACCCGCCGGGAGTCGCCGGATAGGTCGCGCATGGCCTTGACGGCCTTCCAGGCCAGGTTGGCTTCACCGGACGGAAGGTCGGTGCCGTGAACGGACAGCCGGTCGGCGCCGGACTCCTCCATGGTCAGGATGTCATGCCACCCGATCGACTGTGTCAGTCCGCGCACCGGATGGAGACCGGAACTGTCCGGCGGTCGAACCTCCAGCGACAGGTTGAGTTTCGCCGGCGCGACGGCCCTGGAGGCAACCATCAGATCGCGCGGCCGACAGCGGTCGCGAGTGCAAGGTACCCCTCGGCGTCGAGGTCCTCTGCCCGGAGGGTTGGATCGATCCCGGCCCCGGCCAGGCTGTCAGGGACCGAACCGGTTATCACCGGCCGCAGTGACGATCGAAGCATCTTGCGGCGTTGCGCGAACCCGGCCGCAGCCAGGCGGACAGCGAGCTCCCGCCTCGCGTCGGGCGCGGCGTGGCGGTCCACAACCACCACGGCCGACTCGACATTGGGGTTCGGCAGGAATACCTGAGGACCCACCCGGAACGCGAGGCGCGCAGTGCCGTAGAGAGCCACTACCACACTCGGCAATCCGTATCGCTTGGATCCTCGCCCAGCCGTCAACCGCTCTGCGACCTCGCGCTGGACCATAACCACGCATCGCTCCAATCCTGCCGCCCGGCGCAACAGATCGAGCAGGATGGAGGTGCCCACCTGGTACGGAAGGTTCGAGACCATTACCCACTTCTGCCCCGATCCGAACTCGGAGTAGTCGAGGCAGCCGGCGTCCCGGAAACGAATGTCCACCTCAAGACCATCCAGCGCCTCGGAGATCAACGGATTCAAGCGCCGGTCGATCTCGAACCCGGTAACTGAAAACCCGGCCTCTGCGAGGGCCCTCGTTAGCGTTCCCGTTCCGACACCGATCTCGAGCGCCCTGGTTCCGGTCGGGTCGCCCGCCAGAGCGACGATCTTGGCGATGATGTTGGGATCGGCCAGGAAGTGCTGCCCGAGTCGCTTGCGTGGAGTCAACCCATGCCGCGCCAGCAAGCCCCTGATCTCCGACCGGGTCTGGGTCACAGTCCGAACACCATCGCCGCTCGGTCGGTGGTGAGCCGGGCGACATCGTGTCCGTCCACGCCCCAGACGCGCGCCAGAGCCTCCCCAACCAACGACACGTACGCCGGCTCGTTCAACTCCCCCCGATGGGGCACGGGCGCCAGGTAGGGAGTGTCGGTCTCCACCATCACCCGGTCAGGCGGTACCACCGCCGCCCCGCGCCGAACGGTGTCGCCGGTTTCGAAAGTCACGGGACCGGCGAACGAGAACGTCACCCCGAGTTCGCTGAACCTCTTGGACCACCTGGGCCCTCCGGTCCAGCAATGCATCACCACCCACGCCCCCGCGCCCTCCCGTTCGAGGAACTCATGGATCTGGCGGAAGGCGTCGCGGCAGTGGACTACGAGCGGCTTCCCCAATTCCACGGCCATCCGGTGGTGTGCCGCGAAGCTCTCCAGTTGCGCCTCGCGAGGCGCCAGGTTCCGGTAGAAGTCCAGACCGGTCTCCCCGATCGCTACAGCCTCGTGCATCAGCACCACCAGATCCTCCCTCTCCACGCTCCACCTGGTCGCGTCATGAGGGTGGAGGCCGGCAGTGAACGCCACCCGGCCCGCATGCCGGCGCGAGAGCGCGCGAGCGGTGCGGCTGGAAGCAGCGTCGACACCCGGGACGATCACATCCCGCACGTCTGTTGCTCGCTCCAGCAGGAGATCAGGGTCCCGTCCGTCGAGTTGGAGGTGGCAGTGCGTATCTACCCATCGACCCATGCGGAGAGCGTAGCTACCGCGGCCCTGGTGGCTGGTGGCTGGTGGCTGGTGGCTGGTGGCTGGTGGCTGGTTAAGGAATACCACCTCAACTACTGCCTACACTAGTATTATCTAGCCTAACCAGTAACCAATAACCACTAACCACTAACTCAGGACCGCAGCTCCTTCAGCACGGCCTCGTACAGGGATCGGCGGCCCAGGCCGAGCGCGTCGGCCACGGTCCGCACCGCTTGGGACATGGGCTCTCCGTCTGCCTTCCGCGCCTCTACCTCGGCCACCGCGTGTCCCATCGGGGTGGTGGAACCGGGCCAGCCTGCGATGACCAGGGTGAACTCCCCCCTCGGAGACCTCCGCTGCCACTCTGCGACAGCCTCCTCGAGGGTTCCCGACCACACCTCCTCGTGTGCCTTGGTCAGCTCGCGGGCGACGGTCATGTGACGGCCACCCCCTAACACCGCTGCCAGCGACGAGAGGTCGGCCCTCACCCGGGCTGTCGGAGAGAACAGCACGATCGTGCGGCTCTCGGCCGCTAGCTCCTCAAGGCGGCGGGCTCTCTGCCCACCCTTCCGTGGTAGGAACCCCTCGAAGGCGAAACGTTCCGAGGGGAGACCCGACACGGCCAAGGCCGCCACAACCGCACTGGGTCCCGGAACGACCGAGACTGCCGCACCCACCCGCCTAGCCTCCCTCACCGCGGAGAAGCCGGGATCGCAGACGGTCGGCATCCCGGCATCGGCCAGCAACGCGACGGTCGCACCCTGCTCCAGCAACAGTGCCAGCCGCGCCCGGCGGCTAGCTTCGTTGCCTGCGAAGTAGGACCGAGGCACGGTTGTCACACCCAGATGGTCCAGCAGGACCCTGGCCCGTCTGGTGTCCTCGGCGAATACGACCTCGGCTTGGCCCAGGACCTCCGCAAGCCGTGGGGACGCATCTCCGAGGTGACCTATCGGAGTACCGCACAGGACCAGCCGCCCGGTCATGAGTCGGCCAATCCCAGCTGGGAGCTCACCGATCGTCCCGCGATAGGATCCGATGCCAGCACGAGGGTGATTTCCCCCACATCCCATAGGAGGATCGCGTAGTCGGCGCTTTCCACCCACTCAGTCACCGTATCCACTACGCGGGACGGACCGACGTCCATGCCGGAGGTGATTAGATCCCGGATCGCTGTGATCATCTCGGCCTCGTCGGCAAACGAGTCGGCCGAGTAGCGCACCGCGAACACGAGATCCTCGGAGACCGGATGCCAGAGCATCACGTAGTGGTCCCCACCCCAACCCTCGGCTGCTCGGGCGGCGTTGACCGGGCCGCTGTGGTGCTCGAACAATGTGCGCCAGCGTCGTTCCCCCCAGGTGCCCTCCTCCACGAGCACATAACCCTCGGCCGAAGGGCCCAGCGGCTCGACGGAGACGGGCGTGTCCTGGCGGCGGTACCTGGCGAGATGCATCACCTGCTCGGTCGACTCCGGCGGGTGACCCAATGCCTGGTCGAGAGCAGCCATGCCGCCCAACCCGTACAACTCCGTTGCAAGCATGGATCCGGCGCGATACGGGAATCGGGCGAGTTCAAGGAGCATGGTCGGAACTCCGTCCCGTGGCAATCGGTCGCGTTGAGCGGCCTGCCTGGCGACCTCCGCTCTCCGCTCGGATGGGAGTGCGTCGAGGTATAGCGACTGCACCAAGAGGGCCTCGCCTTCGAGCAAAGCGACACGGGCCGCGGTCCTATCCGGATCCGTCCCGACGCCTCGAACGCTTCCCACGAGGAGCGGTTCGTGCTGGTGGGTCAGGGCATGCACAAGTTCTCCGACCAGCACCCACTGCTGGTACTCGTCCAGCGGATCTCCTCCGCCCGGAATGACGACCGTAGCGCGCGCGAAGTCGTAGAAGGGTGCAGACACCGGGGGATCAAGGGCAGCCGCAGCCTGCTGGAACGCACCGGAGTCGTCGGAGACCAGCCCTACCAGTCCCAGGAACGCCATGTGGCGGCGAAGCTCATCGCGGCGGGGAGTCCCCGGACTGGATGGGTACCGCTCGGACAGTTCGTCCGCTGTCATCGGTTCGAATGTCGGCCGACGATGAAAGGCGCGGCCCCTGATGTTCTCCGTGATCGACATCAACTCCGCGACCTGGGTCGCCTGCGCCTCGGGCAGCGACCAAGGAAGCAGCGTCGTGGTTGTGGAGGTGGTCGTGGCCATGGACGTGGCCGTGCTGGACAGCGGGGGGTTGCTCGTGGCCTGGCCGGTGGCGGTGCCGGACGACGGGCTGGCGGGATCGGGCGAGGCCGTGCTGGTGACATCGCCGGCCGACGTATCGGCGTCGGCCGCAGGGGATTCCACTTCGGTGCCGGCCGTGCGGCAACCTGTCGCTAAGGCGGATAACACCACTGACAGACCCACCACTGCAAGCCGGCCGCGGGCGGAAAGGATGGTCATGGAACCGTCGAGCCTAGCCCCGATACAACCCGGCGTAGGATAACCGCATGCCGGACTGCAGAGCCCGATGCGGGTCGCCCTGATCTCCACGTACGAGCTCGGTCGCCAGCCGATCCACCTAGCCTCTCCCGCCGCCCTCCTCCGGGGCCACGGCCACGAGGTGAGGACGCTCGATCTGGCGGTCGAACCGTGGGACGAGGACTTGGTGGCCTGGGCCGAGGCGATCGCTTTCAGCACCCCCATGCACACAGCTCTCCGGCTTGCAACGGCCGCCGCCGACCGGGTCAGAGCAGGCCGGACAGGCGTCCAGCTCGCGGCATATGGCCTGTACGCCTCCGTGGCAGGTACTGAAGGACCGTTCGACCGCGCCATCGCCGGTGAGTACGAGCGGCAACTGCTCGAGTGGGTCGGTTCGATCGAGGAGGGGATCCCCTCGACGGGAAACACCACCTACCGGGGCCGCTCGGCGTTCCAGGTACCGGATCGGTCCGGTCTGCCCGGCCTCGCAAGGTACGCGCGGCTGCAATGCGGCCCGGACTCCGCATTGGTGGGATCGGTCGAGGCGAGCCATGGCTGCAGGCATCAGTGCCTCCATTGCCCGCTACCGACCGTCTACTCGGGACGGTTCCGGGCGGTTCCCGCCGCAACCGTACTCGCCGACATAGAGCGCCTGGTGGAGGCAGGAGCAGGCCATATCACCTTCGGAGACGCGGACTTCTTCAACGGACCCAGGCATTCGCTCCGGATCGCGACGGAGATGCACCGGCGCTGGCCGCATTTGACCTACGACGCAACCATCAAGGTCGAGCACCTGAGACAGTACGAGTGCGACCTGCCGACCCTCGTGGAGACCGGGTGCCTGTTCGTCGTCTCCGCGTTCGAGGTGATGAACGATCGCATCCTCTCGATCCTCGACAAGGGCCACACCGCCGCCGATGCCTCCCTGGTGGTTCATGCGAGCCGCGGGATCGGATTCGAGGTGCGACCTACCTGGCTCCCCTTCACACCCTGGACATCGATCGAGGATGTTGCGGACATCTTCTCGTTCGTCGTCTCCCATGACCTGGTCGACCTGACCGATCCGGTCCAGTTGAGCATCCGCCTGCTCGTGCCACGCGGCTCCCTCCTGGCCGAGCATCCGGCCTTCCTCCCGTACCGCGGCGACTATGACACAGCTCGGGCCACCTACCGGTGGCAATCCCCCGATCGGCGGGTGGACACCCTCGCAGACGAACTCGCAGCTCTGGCCGAGGAAGGAACCCACCTGCCACCGAGCACCACCTTCGCTCGGATGTGGCGCAGCACGTTGCTAGCCGGCGATCGCGACCCCAGGCCTGCCGACTCTATTCCCCAGGGCGCGACCGTCGGCAGGCCGCGCCTTACCGAACCCTGGTTCTGCTGATCGGAGCCAACCGCGGACCAGTTCGGTCCGCTGGAGTAGTTGATAGCTCCTAGTTGGTAGTTGCTACAAACTAATGACTAGCAACCAAAAACTAGCTTTCTACCAGGCCACGTACTTCAGCTCGAGATACTCCTCCATGCCGTGGTGGCTGCCCTCCCGGCCGATTCCGGACTGCTTCACCCCACCGAACGGGGCAGCCGGGTCGGAGATGAGACCCCTGTTGAGGGCGACCATGCCGGACTCGATCGCCTCCGCCATCCGGAACCCGCGATTGATGTCAGAGGTGTAGACATAGGAGATCAAGCCATGCACGGTGTCGTTGGCCGCGCCGACCACCTCCTCCTCGGTATCGAAGGACACGACCGGTGCGACAGGCCCGAAGATCTCATGATCGAGGATCGTCGAGTCGGGGGACACCTCGGACAGAACGGTGGGTTCGTAGAAGTACCCGGGCCCATCCGGTGCTCGGCCCCCGGTCCTTACCGTAGCGTCACCGTCCACGGCTCCGCTTACCAGCCAATCGATCTTCTCTATCGCCTGGGCATTGATCATCGGCCCCACCTGGTTGGAACGGTCGATGCCCGGACCCATCCGCAGGACGGACATCGCTTCGGTCAGGCGTGAAGTGAAGACCTCGGATACGCCCGCCTGGACGTAGAAGCGATTGGCGGCCACGCATGTCTCGCCCGCGTTGCGCATCTTGGCGAGCATTGCTCCTTCGATGGCGGCGTCCAGGTCGGCGTCGTCGAACACGACGAACGGTGCGTTGCCACCCAACTCCATGCTGGTACGCATTATGCGGCTACCGGCCTTTGCCATGAGCAACTGTCCGACCTCGGTCGATCCCGTGAACGACAGCTTCCTGACCCTCGGGTCCTCAAGGATCGTGTCCACAACCCCCGACGAACCGCGGGCGGTCACCACGTTCACGACTCCGGGAGGTAGACCGGCATCGGCAAGGATGTCCGCCACTGCCAGGGCGGACAGCGGGGTATCCGAAGCGGGCTTCAGGATGGTCGTGCAGCCCGCCGCCAGGGCCGGACCGAGTTTGCGAGTCGCCATCGCCGACGGGAAGTTCCAAGGGGTCACCATGAGGGAGATCCCCACCGGTTCGGGCGCCACGATGATGCGCTTGTCGCCGGCCGGGGCGGTCCGGAACTCGCCGATGATGCGCACTGCTTCCTCGGAGAACCAGCGGAAGAACTCGGCCGCGTACCTGACCTCTCCCAGGGCGTCGGCATAGGTCTTGCCGTTCTCCAGGACGATCAACTCGGCCAACTGTTCCTCCCGGGCGAGCATCGTCTCGTAGGATCGCCGAAGGATCTCGCTGCGAACGCGAGGCGCCGTTGCCGCCCAACCCGGGGCCGCTTCCGCGGCGGCGTCGACCGCCGACCTCGCGTGGTCGTGCCCGGCCGTCGAGACTGCGGCCAGGACCTGTTCGGTGGCCGGGTCTATCACGTCGAGTTCGCTGATCCCTTCCTCCCATTCGCCACCGATATGGAGTCCGGTCTTGGGGCCTCGCAACAATTCGTCAACTACCGTCATTCATCCCTCCTGTATGGCCGCCGGGCTCAGATACCCAACGATCCGATCAAGTCGTCGGCTGCTTGTCCAGCCTTTTCGACGAGAGGCTCCTCGAGCGCGAACGGGTCGCCCGATCCGGGAACCGGCACGTGTGCATCCACGTAGATCTTAAGCTTCGGTTCGGTACCGCTCGGCCGCACGAGCACCCGAGTGCCGTCATCGAGGTCCAGGGATATGAGAGAGGCCGCTCCCAACCATCTCGGACGTGTCCGGGCGCCGACCCGGTAGTCGGTGGTGCCGGCTACCGGTATCCCCGCCAGCCGATCGGGCGGGGAGGTCACCAGATTCTGCATCGCCGTCCCGATGGCGGCCAGGCCCGCGGATCCCGGTCTTCGGACGCTCCTCTGCACCGACGCCCAGAGCCCGTAGCGCCTGTAGAGGTTGGCCAGCCGATCGCGCAGGGTGCGCCCGTCCCTGCGGCACTCGGCTGCGAGATCGGCTAGCGCCAGAGCGGCCGATACACCGTCCTTGTCCCGCACCGCCCGCCCGACCGAGTAGCCGAGCGCTTCCTCGTATCCGAATAGGAACACTGCCTCGCCGGTGGCCTCGATGTCGAGGGCGGCGTTGGCGATCCACTTGAACCCGGTGAGGGTGGTCTCGAAGCGCGCTCCGTAGTCGGCGGCCACGAACCCGGCCATCGGTGAACTGACGATCGAGTTGATGAGGAGCGGGGTGACTCGATCGTCGTGGCGTGAGAGCAGGTAGTCCCCCAGCAGTACACCCACCTGATTCCCAGTCAGCGAGAGCCAACCGTCCGGCCCGGCGACTGCCACGGCAAGGCGGTCGGCATCGGGATCGTTGGCGAGCACCAGGTCGGCATCGACTTGTTCCGCCAGGCTCAAGGCGAGGTCAAGGGCGCCCGGTTCCTCAGGGTTGGGAAAGTCCACCGTGGGGAAACTCCCATCCGGTTCCATCTGCTCCCGCACCGGTCGGATATCGTCGTAACCGGCTTCCTCGAGTACTTCACGGACGAAGCGCCAGCCCACCCCGTGCAACGGGGTGTACACGATCCGGAGGCTCCGGTCACCGGCGCTGCCAAGCCGGCCACGGGCAACGGTCCGCCGGTAGCGCTGCCACAATTGGTCCTCGATCGGTAGCACCCCCGGGTGGCCACCATCCAATGCCTCCTCTAACCGGGGCACATCTCTGGCCGCTCCCACCCGGTCGATGGCAGCGGCAATGGCCGAATCGACCGGCGGGACGATCTGAGCGCCGTTGGCGTCGTAGACCTTGTAGCCGTTGTCCCGAGGGGGATTGTGGCTGGCAGTGATCATCACCCCCGCGGACGCACCCAATTCCCCGACCGCATATGCGACAAGGGGCGTTGGAACGTGTCCGGGCCAGAACCGGACCGTGATGCCCGCTGCGACAAGCACGCCGACAGTATCGGCCATGAATCGAAGGCTGGAGGTCCGGGCGTCCCGTCCCACCACGACAGGGCCGCGCGGGGAACCCGCATGGCGCTCCAGCAGGAAATCGGCCAACCCCCGGGTCGTCCTCATCACCGAGGCGCGGTTCATACGGTTGGACCCCGCCTCCACCACTCCGCGAATCCCGGCGGTGCCGAATGTCAGCGTCCCGTCCATGCGCTCCGCCACCTCCGCCATCTCACCTGACTCGAGAAGGGACTCCAGTTCCTCCCGGGTGGAAGGATCGGGGTCGGCGGAGATCCAAGCACGGGTCCGTTGCGAGAGGTCGTTCATAGTGGTGGTTCGTGGATGGTGGATGGTGGATGGTGGATGGTGGATGGTGGATGGTGGATGGTGGAT
>JAPPFW010000077.1:0-49428 GCA_028821575.1 bacterium
CAGACAACCGACCAGACAACAGACATGGTCACTTCAACACCGCGATGACGACCCCCGGTGCGTCTCCGGCCGGCGTCCCGCAACTCTCGTATACTTGCGCGAGTACCCAGCGCCGCCCGGCACGGAGGCGTCATGAACGAAGCACGGTCGACCTTCTCCGAAGTCATTCCACCCAAGGCCGCGGCTGCATGGACTGCCGACGCAGGACAGATCATCCGTCTAACCGACCTGGAAGGTGGGCAGGTAGGGGACCTGGTCCTGTTCGCCAGGGATGATCCACGAGATCGGGTTTCGATCTCGTGGACCCGTACCAGGAACATCCGCACAGCGTCCACCTACGAGCCTCCCCTCGGTCTCGCCCCCGGCAACGCCATATGGTCCACCGGCTACCGCGTCCTTGCCACCGTCGTCGAGGACACGTCACCGGTGAAGGGAGTACATGACCTCTACGGGAGGATGTGCAATCGGGGCATGTACGAGATGTACGGTGTAACCCCCCAGGACGGCTGCTACGAACTTCTTCAGGGCGTCCTGACGCCACATGGGGTGGCTCCATCCGAGATTCCGGACGCGATCGGCGTGTTCATGAACACGCAACCCGATCCGGAAACCAGGGTCATGCGCATACACCAGCCCGTCACGCGGCCAAACGACAGCATATCCATCCGGGTCGAGATGGACCTGCTTGCAGCCATGAGCACCTGCCCCATGGATGTTCTCGCGCCGACCAACAGCTACCACATCACGCCCATGAAGGTCGAAGTCTTCACAGGTAGCAGCGGACGTCAGAGAAGAACTCGACCTAGCTGATTCCCACGGATGGAGATGCTCCGTCGGGCTCGCCAGGCTTGTACGAGTGTCAACCCAGCGGCCAGGACTCCTTGGTATAGGCCATATCCCAGAACATGTACTCGTAGTTGACACCGATCCGGAAACTGTCCAACATCTGGCTGCGTCGCTCATCGGAGAGACCTTCCGCGTATCTGTCCACGAAGTCCCGGTAGTCACGACAGAGCCTGTGATGGTCCTCGCTCATGTAGAACTCCCACCAATCGGTCTGGAACTCTGTGAGTGGAGCCCCTTCGAGCTGGTATCCGATCGCGTCATAACTCAAAGGACAGGGGAGAAAGGATCCCAGGTACTCCACGGGATCACGGGCGAAGGCCAGATAGAAGAGATGCCGTGAGTACGCGTGCAGGGTGGGCGCGACGGGTGCGCCGAATGTTCCTCCCAGCTTCCGGAGCATATCCTCCTGGTGGTAGTACTCGTCGAGGATCAGCTTCGTGTTGCGAAGAAAGAAATCCCTGATCTCGGCATTCTGTGCCTTCGCCGCAACGATCGAGCGGCATCGTAATACTGCATCGATATAGTGGACATTCTGCTCGAAGTAGAAGGCCAACTTGTCATTGCCCAGCGTCCCCGCCCTGAGTTCGTCCAAGAAGGGATGCTCGTAGAGTTGCTCGAACAAATGTGTCGTCTCCCCGATCATGTGTTCAGTCCAACTCACGGTGTTCCTCTCGATCGCCTGCCCTCGACCAAGCGACTGACAGCATCTCGGGCTCGTTCGATTGCCTCCATCTCGTCCACCGTCTTCATGACCCGGTCTTCCATCACGATGCGTCCATCCACTATGACCGTACGAACCATTCCGCCATTCGTGGCGAACACCAGTCGTGGCAGGACATTGGCTCTGTATGCAGGCATCCGGGTGTCGAAGAAATCACTCTCGGTCTCGACCAGGATAATGTCCGCTTTATGACCGGGCTCGATCACTCCGGCCTCGACTCCTAGAGCCCGCGCCCCGTTAACCGTTGCCATTCGCAGCATCTGAGCGGCAGGCATCAACTTCGGATCGGCGTGAACGGCTCTCTGTAGATACGCTCCGGTCCGCATCACCTCGAATATGTCCATGGTGTTGTTGCCTTCGGTGGAGTCGTGGCCGAGTCCGACGTTGACACCGGCCTCGAGAAGCTTACGAGCCGGTGCGATTCCCTCACCAAGTTTCGAGTTCGCGGCCGGATTGTGGGACACGTGTGTCCCGGTCTCCGCAATCATGCCGATGTCTTCGTCCGTCAGCCATACACAGTGGGCCGCCACTGTCGACGGTCCGAGCAAGCCGTGGTCGTAAGCAACCCGGACCGGCCGCGCCCCGAACTCCTGTAGGCAGGTCTCGACCTCCTGCTGCGATTCGCTGAGGTGGATGTGAAGACCGGTGTCCAGCTCGGTCGCCATGCTTGCGGCGTCCCGCAGAATGTCTGCAGTCGCCAATGGGATCCATTCGACCCCCACGGCAACCTGGACCCGGTCATCGGGCTCCCCAGCACAGGCATGGAACGCAGCGCGGTTGTCCTCGAGCACATCCAACCCGTCTTCGGGTCGCGCCACCAGGCTGCTGAGAGTGGCGCGGATGCCAACCTCGCTAGCGGCCCGCGCCAGGGATTCGACATGCCTGAACATATCGTTGACCGAGGTTGTGCCTGCCCGTATGGCCCGCACGTAACTGTGAAGGGCTCCCGCGTAGGCAGTCTCCGCATCGAGGTTCCGCATCATCGGATACCAGTGCTGGAAGAGGGCCTCCTCCACTTCGAGAGACTCCGAATAGCCTCCGCGTTCGATGGCGGTGTGGAAGTGGAGGTCGACCAGACCGGGCATCACGATCAATCCTGAGGCGTCGATCGTCCGGGCTGCACCGACCTCCGGCGCCGATCCCTCGCCCGCGGACATGATCCGATCACCGCGGATGACAACATGACCGCCGTGGTACACGTCCGAGCGTTCGTTCAGGGTCACGATGGTCCCGTTCCGCACGATGAGCGTGCTGCCCGGCTCACCGGCGGTCCGAGCAGCCTCGATCGTCATCCTTCATCCCTCCTGCAGATGCAACTCGGCCTTGAGGGTGCGCTCGAGGTGGAGGAACTCGTCCGTGATCTCGAGGCCCTTCTCACGTGGACGTTCCAGGTCTATGTGACAGACCGTCTGTATCCGCCCGGGGCGGGGAGTCATCACATAGACCCGATCCGACAGGTAGACGGCTTCGGCGACGTCATGAGTGATGAACAGAACGGTCGTGCGGATCTCGTCCCAGACCCCCATCAGCCACTGTTGCAGACCGGTCCTCGTATAGCTGTCCAAGGCGCCAAACGGCTCATCGAGCAGCATCAACGATCGCTTCTGAACCATCGTACGCAGGAAGGCCACCCGTTGCCGCATGCCACCCGAGAGCTGGTCCGGATAGGCACGGGCGAAGTCCGCCAGCCCGAAGCGTTCCAAATACGGCTTGACCCGCTCTCGAGCCTCCTTCCGGGGAAGGCCGTCCATCTCGAGTCCTAGACTCGCGTTTCCGAGGACCGTCCGCCATGGGAACAGCAGGTCCTTCTGGAACATGTAGGCGATCTCGCCCAGCCGGCCAACACCGGGAGTGGCGTCGAGCCGGATCTCCCCCGAGTCGTACCCTTCGAGACCCGCCACGATATTGAAGAGGGTGCTCTTGCCGCAGCCGCTCGGACCGATGAGGGTGACGAACTCCCCAGGCCTGACCGACATGTCGACGCCGTCGAGAGCGGCAACCGGACCTGACTTGGGATGAAAGGTCTTGGTCAGGCCCTCGATGACCAGGCCTCCCTGCCCGGCGTCCGGCGTTCCCGCGGCGATCACCCCGCATCTCCTTGGGTCCTCGGGCGGTACCATGGCATGACCAGTCTTTGCAGGACCACCACACCCCCGAACAGTAGGAGAGTCACTGCCGAAGTGACCGTCACGGGCCCGAAAACGAGGTCGGTCCGCAGGGCGTTCTTCATGGTGAGCATGTAGATCCCGAGGCCTTCCACCGCACCGACGAACTGGGCGATCACCGCCGCAATCACCGCGAAGGACATCGAGACCCTTATACCTGTGAACAGCTGGGTCAGTGCGCTCGGAAAACGAACCTTCAACAGAAGCCGGACACGACCGGAACCCATCGTGCGCAGCAGGTTCATTGCGTCCTCGTCCGTTGAAGCAAGACCCTGGGCGAGGCTGACAGCCACCGGGAAAAAGGTGTACATGGCGACGACGAACGCATGTGACGAGATCCCGAAGCCGAACCAGATCACCACCAAGGGCGCGATGGCAACGATCGGCAAGGTCTGGGAGACAACTATCACCGGATAGATACTCCGCCTCACCCATCCGAAGCTGTCAACGACGACGCCGATCAAGATTGCAAGAACCAGCGCGGATCCGAATCCGAGGAGCACCGTCTGCAGAGTTATCCAGGTGGCTCCCCACAGGTTGGCGCGATCGTCCCACATCGCATCGAGAACATCGGTGGGGGTCGGCAGCACCGCGGGGGAGATGTCCTGCCAGCGAACGAACACTTCCCACGCGGCCAGGAGGATCAGGACGGTGACCAGAGGAGGCCAGGCCATCCGAGCAAGACCCGGTCCGGTGTCGAGTTGTTCGGACGGGTCGGTCGCACCACGAGACCGCTCCGGCGAGGCTTCCCGCTCACCTTCTCGATGATCGGTAGCCGACTCCAGCACGCTTCAGCCCACGACGGCCGGCACCGGTCCCGCGACCTCGCGGTAGGGAGTCAGCAATTCGCAAGGAGTTCGTTGGTTGCGTACACAGCGAACTCGGGAGCCGTAACCACTTGGCCGTCTTCATCGAGGAGAACACCCGACCGCTCCAACAGGCCGCCGATGCCCGCGAAGTGCGACGGCTGGACACAACCCCACGTCCCGGCGTCGTTGAGATACTGCGGTGCCCGGTAATGCGCACTCTCCCTCACCAGATCTTCGCTCTGCTGGAGATCCGTCACCTCGCTGATAAGAATGTCGGCTGCTTGATCAGGATTCTCTGCGGCAAAGGTGTACGCGTCCCCCAACGCTCTGAGGGCTCTCTCAAGAACACCTGGCTGCTGCTCGATCATCTCGGACCGGGCGATGAACACAACATCCGGGTACACGATCTCCGGTATGAAGTCGACGTACGGGAACAGGCGCAGTTCAGTACCACGGAGCCGTGCTGCGATCTCGCTCCAGCCTTGGAACACCGCGCTGAAGTCAACCCGGTCCTCGATCAAGGCCTCGATGGCGCCACCCTGCAGCACGACCTCCTGGAAGTCGCCGGGGGTTGCCGCTCCGGCCGCCATGAGCATCTCGGTTACGAGCGGCCTCTCGTGAGGCGTGCCATAGCCCCCGTACGATTCCGCTGCGTCCAGGTCGGCGGCCGTCTCGTAGGGAGAATCAGCTGGAACAACCAGGGCCACGTTGTTCTCCTGAATGATGGCCGCGACGATCTTCAGGGACGAGCCGAGGGCCACCTCGCGGAGCACGTCTGGCGGATACGCGATGCCCAGATCCGCATCCCCCGCAGCCACCAGGACGCCCGTGACGGTGAAGGCCCAGGGAACGATCTCGACATCCAGGTTCTCGCGCTCGAACATGCCCATGGAGCGTGCGATGAAAACGCCTGCGTGGTTGGTATTGGGGATGAAGTCGAGAGCGATCCTGACCGTTGCCCGTTCCGGAGGCGCAGCGGTCGTATCCGGCGTTGCGGTCGTATCCGGTGCAGCAGTCGTATCCGGTGCAGCAGTCGTGGCTGGTGCAGCAGTCGTATCGGGCGCAGCAGTCGTGGCCGGCGCAGCAGTAGTGACCGGCGCAGCAGTAGTGACCGGCGCAGCAGTAGTGGCGGCGGAGGTAGCCCCTCCATCGGATGGTTCGGATTCACCGCAGGCGGCTACAACCAAACACAGTACGGACAAGCTGACCAGTAGTTTGCGGGCGACGCTCGTTCGCCCCTGCGGCGATCTGTACCTCATCGTCTCCACCCTTCCTCTTGAACAGGCGGGTCCGAGCGGGCCCGCCGCTGAAGCCTTGTCGAACACCGTATCAGACACGGAGGGACCGGGCTACGAGATCCCGTTCCTAATGTTCGATGCACTCGACCGATCGGCCGAACTTCAATTGCGACCCCGAGAGAGCTTCGCTGAGACAGGGCGGTGCTTGGAATTCGGTCGATACGGGAAACGTCGTAGGTTTTCCCCGCATGGAGTACGGACCGGAGGATGTGTTGACCCGGTTGCTGGACCGAGCCAGCGGGGGTCTTCGATGATCCGGTGTCCCTCGGTAGCTGTTCACCACCCCAGGACCGCGGCCGCGTGGTCGCCCATGATGCCCTCCAACTTGCGCTGAGGGATCGGGTCGAGTCCGAGCGGTTCGGCATGGTCATTGATCGTGAGAAGTTTCTGCCGCAGCAACACCGGGTCGTAGAGGAATCCGGGGTAGTCCGAACCGAAGAACAGCTTCTCCAGGGGAACGAAGAACGGCTCCGCCTTGTGCAGAAATGAGAACAACTCCCTCGGACTGAGCGCCGCGATCAGGTAGGAGAGTTCGCCGTAGAAGTTGGGGTGCTTGGTGAGTAGGAAGAGCGCCTCGTCCTGCCACGGGATACCCATATGAGCGATGATCACGACCAGGTCCCTGAACTCCCTACCGACATCGTCAAGCAGCGCGGGACGACCCAGACCGAGGGAGGCGTCTATCCGGGTGGAACCGGCCTGGTGGAACATCACCGGGACTCCCAGGTCCAGAGCGCACTGGTACACGGGGAATGCCAGTTCCCGGTCGTCGGGTGACCAGTGCTGGTACATCGGGTAGAGCTTCACACCCGACAGCCCCAGCTCGCGGACCGCCCTGGTGAGTTCCTCGACCGCCGCCTGCGGTCCCTGATAGGCGGGATTCACCGACGCGAAGCCGACAAGAGTCTCCGGATCCTGGCTCACCAGACCGGCTATGTAGTCGTTGCACTTCTCAGGATCGGGTGGACCTTCGACGCCGCTGATACCCGTCGGATCGACCGTTCCTATAAGCCGGCCACCGAGCCACTGGGGAGAGACCGAGAGAAGAACAATCTTGTCGAACCCGGGGTGGTCCCGCTTGGACTCGGCCCCGCCGATGATCGGCCAGCCCTTGCGGGCGAAGCCACTTGCCTTCCATTCGCCCTCCGTGGGCATGCGATGCGTCGGTACGGACCCCGCACTGCGGTATATGCAGAGCGACCCCTCCCGGCCGTATTCCACGCTGAACCCGGGGTCGGCGGCCAGTGCAAGCACATGGGTATGCATATCGATCTGCATATGGCGACCCCTCCCTTCCAACTGCAACGCCGGTACCCTACCCCGATCACCGTTCATCCGGCTGCACCCGGACACCGTTTCCAGGCCCGAAGTAAGCTCGATATGACGGACCGAACCGGCGGGTTCGGGAGCACCGTGCTGGGCTTCTTGGACGCCGGTCCGGAAAGGCACGACCGAAAGGACGGGACAGATGTCGCGATATCTCATCGTGGGCAACCCGGTGGTCACGCTTGCCGACGAAGCGTTCATCACCGATGGCGCACTGATCGTCGAAGGAAAGAAGATCGTCGAGTCCGGACCGAGGGCCGAACTCGAGACCAACGGACCCTTCGACCGCATCCTCGGTTCCCAGGACCACTTCGTCATGCCCGGCTTCGTCGCCTCGCACTATCACTCCGAGTCGGCACTGGGTCCGGGACTCTGGGAGATGCTCTTCGAGCGGGCCAACATCTACGTCCATCCGGTCTTCAAGCCGATGGACGAGGAGATCATGTACAAGGCGATCCTCGTCACGCTCATGACCGCCGTCCGGGGAGGGATCACAACCACGGTCGACGCCTTCTACGGCCGGCCCGGGCCGAAGAACTTCGGCATGAACAACGCCCTGCAGGCCTACGAGGACCTGGGAATGCGTACCGCCCTAGGCATCACTCTGCGCGACGAGAACCTCTATGTCCACGAGTCCAACGAGGACTTCCTGGAACGGCTGCCCGAACAACTGGCCGAAGAGGTGCGCGACTCCCCGATGGGTTACGCCCTGCCCAGTGACGATGTCCTGGCCGCGTACCAAGACGCCGCCGGGACGTGGGACCGCCGGGACGACCGGCTCCGTGTCCTGCTCGCTCCGGACTGGACCCCGGCCGTCTCGGACGACCTGTACCGCCGGTGCCGGGCCATCGCGACCGAGTACGACACCGGGATCATGACCCATTGCCTCGAGACCCGGTCCGAGATGCAGTACAACATCCGGCGCTTCGGGGTCACGGCCATGGAGCGGCTGGCTGACATCGGCGTTCTCGGACCCGACGTGTCGCTCTCCCACTTCGTTTGGGCCACCGACCGCGACATTGAGATCCTGGCCGATAGCGGTGCTGTGGCGGCGAGCAATCCCGGCTCGAACCTCCGGCTGAGTACCGGGGTGTGCCGGGTACGCGACATCCTCGACGCGGGTGGAGGGCTGGCCTTCGGTACCGACGCCATCTCCTTCTCCGAGCGTGACGACATGCTCCAGGAAGTACGGCTGGGCGCCTACCTCCAGCGGCTACCCCTCGGACCGGAACCGGAACACGGCCGGCTCGACTCCGAGGCGCTCCTGCGATCCGCCACCACGTTTGGAGCCCGCGCCGCCCGCGCCGAGGACCGCATCGGCAGCCTGGCGGTGGGCAAGGACGCCGACTTGCTAATCCTCGACCGCAAGCGCGTGTTCGAGCGACCGGCGCGGTTCTACGTGAGCCCGGTGCTCGACGTGATCCTGGACCGCGCCGACGGTACGGACATCGAGACGGTGCTCATCGCCGGCGAGGTCGTCCTCGACAACGGCGTGATCACCACGCTGAACGAGCAGCAGATCCGGGACGAGTACAACGAGGAGATAGCCCGTGGCCTGTTCGATCTGGAGGAGCCTTGGGCTCGGTGGGCCGAGCTGGCGTTCGAGGTCGAGCCGTACCTTTTCGATTTCTATCGCCCGTGGGCGGAAGAGCCGATGGTGCCGGGATACGAGTACAACACGACCACCGGCCCGGTCGGCTTCGGCGGCGGCCGGAGTGTCGGAGGAGGCGACATTCGATGAGCAGCGTCTGTGATGACCTTCGGGACAGTTGCAGGGATATCTGGCACGAGTTGCACAACCATCCGTTCGTCGCCGAGATGGCGGCGGGCACACTTCCGGAACGAAAGTTCGCTTTCTACATAGGCCAGAACATCGTTTTCCTGAGGGAGTTGGCAAGGGCGATGGCCCTCGGCGTCGCAAAAGCAGATGACGAAGACACCATGAGGGACTTCGCGACCATCGTGAGCAGCATCGTCGACTTCGAACTGCCCAAGAACCGCCAACTGCTCGCCGAGGTCCGCCGGATGGTTCCGGGAGCGACCGAAGAGGTGGTGATGGCACCCGGAACGCTGGCCTACACCCGCCACCTGCTGACCGTGGCCTACGAGGGCCGGGCCGCCGACATCATGGCCTCGCTGACACCGTGCGCGTGGAGCTACGGGGAGATCGGCAGAGAACGGCTCCCCGACGCGCCCGAGCACCAGGTCTACCGCACCTGGATCGAGTTCTTCGGCGGGGAGGAGTACTGGGACACGCTGGAAGAGGTGAAGGCGAAGCTGGAGGGCCTTTGCATGGGAATGGGCGAGTCCGAGCTCGCCCGGATCCAGGACATCTTCCGGACCAGCAGCCGCTTGGAGCAGATGTTCTGGGACATGGCCTACAACGAGAGCACCTGGCTGGTCTGAGACTTCCCGGATGACATGGACCGTGGCCATCGACATCGGTGGCACCTTCACCGATGTGGTCGCCGACGACGGGGCCGGATGCCGACTGACCGCCAAAGTTCCCACGGTTCCCGCCGACCCCGCGAGAGGACTACTGAACGCCGTGGGCGAACTGGGGCGTCAAGGTCTGGCTTTCGGCGATGTGTCGCTCGTGTTCCACGGGACCACCATCGCCACCAACGCGGTCATCAATGACAAACTGGCCAGGGTCGCCCTCCTCACCACCAAGGGCTTCCGGGACATCCTTACGTATCGTTCGGGCTCCCGACCCGACGCGTACGATCTCCGCCAGAGGCGTCCGCGAGAGTTCGTGCCGCGCGAGGACCGGATCGAGGTGGACGAACGGATCAGCGGCTCCGGTGTCATCAGGACCCCCACCGCGGCGGAGATCGAGCGAGCCGTGGCCGAAGTGGAGTCACGAGGCCCGCAGGCGGTCGCTATCTCCTTCCTGTTCAGCTACCTGGACGACGGGCATGAGCATGCTATGGCGGATGCGCTCCTTATGACCCTCCCCGATCTCCCTGTCTCCCGGTCGTCGGCGGTGGCGAGAGAGTTCCGGGAGTATCCCCGCACGGTAACCACCACCGTCAACGCCGGACTCCGCCCGGTGGTGCGCGATTACCTGGCGGGTGCCGAGCAAGGAATCAGGGAACTCGGGATACCGGGGAACTTCCTCGTCATGCAGTCCAACGGAGGAGGCGTACCCGCAGCCCGCGCCGAGGCCGAGGCGCACAAACTCCTGGTCTCCGGCCCCGCCGCCGGAGTCGCGGGAGCGGTGGCACTCGGAACCGCTACCGGACGAACTCGCCTCCTTTCGCTCGACATCGGGGGTACCTCGGCCGATGTTTGCCTCATCCGTGACGGCGAGGCATCGGTAGTGCCGATGCGACACATCGACTCCCACCCGATCCTGTCTCCCTCCCTCGACATCCACTCTGCGGGCGCAGGAGGGGGGAGCATCGTCGAAATCGATCGATCCGGCGCCCTGAAGGTCGGACCCCGGAGCGCAGGCGCCGACCCCGGGCCTGCGGCATACGGGCTAGGGGGCAGCAGTGCCACTCTCACCGACGCACATCTCGTGGCAGGCACGCTCGGGGTCCGGACCGCCCTCGGCGGAAGCCTCACGCTCGATCGCGAAGCCGCCCTCGATGCGATCGGAGGGGTGGGCTCGCAACTCGGCTTGAGTGCTTCCGCGACGGCCCAGGGCGTGGTGGCGATCGCCAACGCCCATCTCGAAGCCGCGCTGCGGAGGGTGTCGATCGATCGGGGCGAGGACCCGCGTGACTACACGTTGGTGGCGTTCGGCGGGGCAGGTCCGCTCCACGCCGGGCAACTGCTGCGTGACCTGTCGATGCAGGAAGCCGTCATCCCACGCCATCCAGGTCTGTTCTCGGCGGCCGGCCTGCTGGCCACCGACCTTCGCATCGACGAGTCTGCGACTGTGTTGAGAGTCATAGACGCGGACTCGATGGGTCACATCGGGTCGTGGTTCGAATCGACCGGCGAAGCTCTACGCATCCGGCTCGAGGCAGACGGCATCGACCGCGAGCAGATCCGGCTCCAGCCTTCTATCGACTGCCGCTACAAGGGTCAGGGTTTCGAACTGGGTGTCCCGGTGATTTCGGGCACCCTCGATCCGGATCGGGTTTGCCGGGACTTCCGGGACATACACCACACCCTGTACGGGCACACATCGGACGAGCCCGTCGAGGCCGTGACGCTGCGCATTTCCGGGTTCGGCGCTCTGGCAGTGGGGACCGGATCGTCCAGCGAGGAGCTCTCGCGGCTCCCGCGCCCGGTCACCGCCCGGACCCTGAAGCTACGGGAAATGCCGGATCCGGTCCGGGTCCCCGTCTACTCCCGGGATGATCTCGGCCGCGGATCCCGCCTCGCCGGACCCTGCATCGTCGAGCAGCCGGACGCCACCACGGTCGTGCTCGCCGGCCAGGCAGCCCGGGTGGACGGGCACGGCAACCTCTGGATCAAGGAGGCTGCCCATGGCTAGATCGAGGCTCGATCCGGTCGCCTACGAGCTGATTCACAGCCGGCTCCTCCACACAGCCCGCGAGATGGCCGTGATCCTCAAACGATCCAGCCACAGCCCCATCATCCGGGAGATGGAGGACTTCAGTTGCGCAATCTTCGCCCCCGGCGGGGAGTCGGTGGCGCAGGACGAACGCATCCCCGCTCAGTTGGGAGCGATGTCGCTGGCCGTCGAGACCTGCATAGCGCAGTATCCGGAACCGGGCGACCTGAGACCGGGAGACGCCTTGCTCCTGAACCATCCCTACATGGGATGCATGCACACGCCGGACCTGAACCTGATCATGCCGGTCTTCTCCGACGGTTCCGTAGTGGGATGGGCCGGATCGACCGCCCATCACGTCGATCTGGGAGGTCCCACACCAGGCACCCTGGCGCCTCACCACCGGGAACTGTACGCCGAGGGTCTGATCTTCCCGCCCATCAAGCTCTACCGGGGAGGCGAGGAGAACGACGACCTGTTCCGGATGATCGCCGCCAACGTGCGGGACCCCCGTGGGTTGGTGGCCGACCTGCGGGCCCAGCACGCCTCCTGCCTGACCGGTACGCGAGCCCTGCTCCAGACGATGGAACGCCACGGATCCGGGCAGGTTCGGGCCGCCTTCTCGGAGATACTGGACCGGACCGCCCGGCGGACCAGAGCCGCGCTGGCAGACCTCGAGGACGGGGAAGCGGTCCGGACCGGTCACCTCGACGACGACGGCCTCGGGAGCGATCCGGTGCCGATCCAGGTCCGGATCACCAAGGCCGGCGACGAGTTGGAGGTGGACTTCACAGGATCCACGGCCCAGGTGGACGGCGCCCTCAACGTCCCATGGGCAAGTACCCGGGCCTGTGTCGCCTACCTGATTCGCACGATGGTGGGCCTGGACATCCCCACCAACGACGGTCTCCTCGCCCCGGTGTCGATAACCTGCCCGACCGGCACCATCCTGAATCCCAGGTTCCCCGCCGCGGTCTCCGTGCGCCACAATACCTGCCAGGTGGTCGCCGACACCCTCATCCGGACAGCCTCGGACCTCTGGCCGGGCAGGGCGGTGGCGAGTAGCAGCGTGACCTTCTTCGGCCTGCAGATCGGCAGCCGCTCTCCCCGCACGGGCGAGACCGCCGTGCTCATGGAGGTGGTTGGAGGCGGTACGGGCGCCCACGATCGCGGCCGCGGCATCGACGGTGTCGACACCTACATGTCCAACGTGGCGCTCCTCCCCGTCGAAGTGGCGGAAACCGAGTACTCGGTCCGCATTCTCAGGAGCGAACTCGTGGAGGACTCCGCCGGGCCCGGACAGCTTCCCGGAGGACTGGGTATCTGCCGCGAGTACCAGATACTGGACGTCCCGCAGATCGCCACCCTCTATTGCGAGCAGGCCATCGACGAGCACCGGCCGCAGGGTGCCGAGGGTGGCGCCGCAGCCCAGCCCACCCGCGTTACGATTCTCGGGCCCGACGGGCAGGTCGTGTCGAAAGCCTCGAAGCTATCTACTTCCTTAGCGCCCGGATCGGTGATCAGAGTGGAGACCAGTGGCGGAGGGGGCTACGGACCGGCGTCCGCCGGCGGCGCCACATCGCCGATGGCCTGCTCCGGTTGAGCGACGTGGTCATGGACGGACTCGATGCGGGGATGGATCCGGTTGAGAACCGGTGTCCGCATCCCAACCGAGATCGTGATCCGGCGGATCTGATTGGTGGTCTCCTGCCGACCGAAGCGCGGGTTGGCGCCTCCCATGTGTGTCAGAATGATTGTTCTAGTAGAGTTGGTAGCACATAATCGCGGAGTTAAGCGATTGGTTGGGGCATGGAGACTGTTGAAGATCTAGCGGCGAGAGCCGAGCGGGCCGAGACACGAGGTGATATCACCGGCGCTTTGCTGGTGCTGCTCGAGGGGCAGCGGCAGTCGGATCGGGCAGCCTTCCGACTGGGAATGTGGATGATCTCGTCAGTGTTCGCCGCTGCCGGGGTCGTTATCGCCGTGATACTCGCTTCGACATAAAAGCGGTTGGAAGCATGAAGCCGAATCGGTTACACCAGAAGGGCCGTCAGGCGGACTACAAGGCCCATCGCTGAAGACGATCCCGGGAAGGGCCTCCATGCGCTGTCGCTCGTCGATCGGTCGATCCAGCTCGGATGAAATCAACTCAGCCCGCCGGGCCGGGCCGCAGGCACAACTTCGGTCATGGCCCGCTCCAGTTGGGCGATGTGGTCGCCCACGGTCTCGATACCGGGCATGTAGCTGGTGAAGAACGAGACATCCGTGGCCCCCAGGGAGATCATCCGGCGCACGTTGGCGACTATCCGATCGGTGGTTTCCTCGGGACCCAGACCGACCGAGACGTGGAGACGGAGTGCGTCCGCTTCCCGACCCGTATCGGCTGCGAGCCGCAGGATCTCCTTCCACGAGGCGTCGATCTCCTCGATCGTCTGGACAGGCCTCGACAGCCAGCCCACTCCGTGCTCCACTACCCGCCGGAACACGGGAGGGGTGGTGCCACCGAACCAGATCGGGGGGTGGGGCTGCGTTACCGGCTTGGGTTCCATCCCCATCCCGTCCACTTTGTAGTACCGCCCGTCGAAGTCGACCCGGTCCTGGGTCCAGAGCAGCTTCATCAGCTCGACTCCCTCGTCCATCCTACGGCCCCGCTCAGTGAAGGGAATCTCCAGCGCGTCGTATTCCTCGCGATGCCATCCGATCCCGAGCCCTAGCTCGAGGCGCCCACCCGAGAGGCTGTCCACGGCCGCGGCCTGCTTCGCGACGACCGCGGGACCCCGCTGAGGCATGATCACAACTGCCGAACGCAAGAAGATCCGTGTCGTAACGCCACCGAGATACCCGAGCGCAACCAGGATGTCGTGGTAGGGGGTTCGGGCCGGGTAGTGCGCCCGCGGCGTTCCGTCCGCGGCCGGGTAGGCAAGCAGGACGTGGTCGATCAGGGTCAGGAAGTCGTAGCCGAGACCTTCGGCGGCCTGGGCGACATCACGCATAGCGGTGGGATCTTCGATGAGAAGTGAGTTGACGGCGCCTATCCCGTACTTCATTTGCATGCTCCTCCAGAGTCCGCATCCCGTAGCCTTAGGAAAGGCTACCTTCCGGTACGGGTACCACTGGAGATGGAGGATCGGGAATGAGAACGAAAGCGGCGGTACTTCACGAGTTCAACACCCCGTTGGTGGTCGAGGAGGTCGAGCTGCAAGCACCCAAGGCCAACGAGGTCTCGGTGGAGATGGTGTCGAGCGGGGTATGCCACAGTGATCTGCACATCGTGCAGGGCCACATCCCGGTGAACCTGCCGATCATTTGCGGCCACGAGGGCGCCGGGATCGTGACCGCGGTCGGGCCCGGACCGTCCCCCGTACAGGTCGGAGACCGGGTGGTCCTCTCCTGGGTGTCGCCGTGCGGCAACTGCAACTATTGCGCCACAGGAAACCCGGCCCTGTGCATGACCGCCATCGGACCCTCCTACGAGGGCCAACTCCACGACGGAACGAGCCGCTTCACAGCCCCCGACGGGACAACCATCAGCCACCACCTGATGCTGTCCACCTACTCCCGGGAGGTGACCGTGCCGGCCTCGGCGGCCATCCCAGTCCCGGACGATGTTCCCCTCGAGCCCCTCGCCGTGATCGGATGCGCCGTCTCCACCGGGGTCGGAGCTGTCGTCAACACGGGCAACGTGCAACTCGGCGACAGCGTCGCCGTCATCGGCTGCGGGGGCATCGGACTCAACGCCATCCAGGGAGCGCGGCTGCGGGGCGCCGGGAAGATAATCGGAGTCGACATCGCCGAGCACAAGCTCGAAGCCGCCCGACGTTTCGGCGCCACTCATACGGTGAACGCCTCCGAGGTGGAGACGGCCGAGACCCTGATCGCCATGACCGGCGGACTCGGGGTGGACCTGGCGGTGGAGGCGATCGGCCATCCCGAGACCGTGGCCACTGCGGTCCGTTCGCTTCGCCGGGGGGGCACGGCCGTGCAGGTCGGGATAGCGCCATACGGAACCGAGGTCTCCGTCGACATGACCCTGCTGCTCGACGAGCGCAAGCTCCTGGGTTGCTATTACGGCTCGCTGCGGCCCGCCTTCGACATACCCCGCTACGTGGAGCTGTACCGGGCGGGCAGGCTGCTGGTGGACGAGTTGGTCACCGCCGAGATCGACCAGGAGGACATCAACGGTGCTCTCCACCAGTTCGAACTCGGAGAGGGCATCCGGAGCCTGGTCCGCTACTCCTAGCACCCCGTCTTCATGTTCCCGCTACATCGACACACATGGGGCCAGGCAACCCCGTGATGGTTGGCCATAGGGACCGGGTGGCCTCCCTGATCGGCGCGCCGCTTGTCCGGCGGGAGGATCCTCGGCTTCTCACCGGATCGGGCGAGTACCTGGCCGATGTTCGGATCCCGGGGACTCTCGACGCAGCCTTCGTGAGATCGCCGCTCGCGCATGCCGCCGTGCGTTGGGTCGATCCGCGCGGAGCGGTCGGTCCGGACGGTGTTCGAGCCGTGCTCACGGCGGCAACGCTCCCCGATCATGCTCCGCTGGTGGACGCGGTAGCCATCGAGGGACTCGCCAAGACCCCTCAGCCTCCCCTCGCCCGGGATCGGGTTCGCTACCTCGGGGAGCCGATCGCCCTCGTGGTGGCGGAGGACCGCTACGCCGCCGAGGACGGGGCGGAGTCGGTCTCCGTCGACTTCGAGGAACTGTCCGCCGTCACCGATGCACGCTCCGCGGCGTGCCCCGGGGCTCCGCTGCTGTTCCCCGACCTCGGCTCGAACGTCGTCTTCAGCGAGGTGAAGAGGTTCGGGGATCCGGCCAAGGCCTCGGCCCACCGGGTATATCGATCCGAATTCCACGGAGGGCGAGCAACCGCGGTCCCCATCGAGACACGCGGCTGCCTGGCCTCCTACGACGCCGGCCAGGGACGGCTGACCGTCGTGTCCTCGACCCAGGGGCATCACCTGTTGCGCCGCCGTCTGGCGGTCAGTACCGGCCTACCCGAGTCGAGGGTGCGGGTGATCGTCCCCGACGTGGGCGGAGGCTTCGGCCAGAAGATCCCGGCCGCACCCGAGGAGGTTGCGGTGGCCCTTGCGTCGATGGCGCTGGAGCGTCCTGTGCGCTGGATCGAGGACCGGCGCGAGAACCTGGTCGCCGCCCCGCAGGCCAAGGAACAGATCGTGTCCCTGCAGATGAGCATCGACGAGGCAGGGCGGTTCCGGACCATGCGGGCCAGGGTCGTCGGGGATGCGGGCGCCTACTCCCACAACAGCGCCAGCGCGCTCATCGAACCGTATCTGTCGGCGCTGCTCGTCCCGAGCCTCTACAGGATCGATCACTACGAATGCGAGATCCTGGCAGTCCTCACCAACAAGGCGCCGGCATCCCCGTACCGAGGGGTGGGATGGACCGCCTCCCACACCGCCCGCGAGCTGCTCATAGATCACATAGCCCGTGAGGAAGGACGGGATCCGGCGGAGCTGCGGCGCATGAATATGATCCGATCGGAGGAGACGCCCTACACCAACGTCACGGGCATGGTCTATGACAGCGGATCGTTTCGCGAATCCATGCACGAGGCCCTGGAGATGGCCTGCTACCACTCGTTCCGTCAGCAGCAGGAAAGCGACATGTACCCGCGCCGGCGCGGGATCGGCATCAGCCCGTACGTCGAGCCGAACGGATGGGGAAGCGCCGGCGCGGCCCAGTCCCACTGGGTCTTCGCCTCCCACGATGCCGCCCGCGTCACGATGGACTCCACCGGACACGTGACCGTGGCGGTCGGGACACCCTCTCAGGGCCAGGGCCACGAGACCACGCTGACCCAACTCGCGTCGGCTGCCCTCGGCATTGCTCCGGACACCGTCGAGGTGCGGAGTGACGACACCGACGCCACCCCACCCAGCATGGCCGGCACACGTGCCTCGCGCACTGCCGTGGTGACGGGCGGAGCGGTGGTCCTTGCATCCGAGGACGTGCGGTCCAAGCTCCTTCGGATAGCCGGTCATCTGCTGGAGGCGTCCGAACGTGATCTCGACATCACCGACGGGATGGTGCACGTGGCGGGCGACGAGTCCACCGGGATCGACGTGGCCACCGTCGCTGCCGCCGCCTACTTCGACCCTGCGGTGCGCGTAGCGGAGCCCGAGCCACTTCTCAGCTCGCAACGCTTCCACGACCCGGACGCCACCTACTCGAACGGCTGCGTCGTAGCGACGGTGGAGCTCGATCTCGAGACCGGCGCCGTAACGGTTGTCGACCTTGTCACGGTCGAGGACTGCGGCCGGATGATCAACCCCCTGATCGTGGAGGGCCAGCTCCACGGGGCCGCGGCACAGGCGCTGGGATACGCTCTGCTGGAGAGGGTGGCCTACAGCGCCGACGGGCAGGTCCTGACTGCCAGCCTCATGGACTATCCGGTTCCCACTTGCGCCGAAGTGCCGACCATCCGGATAGGTCACATCGAGTCCCCCTCACCGAACACGGTCTTGGGAGTGAAGGGAATGGGGGAATCGGGAATGATCGCGGTTCCGGCGGCCATAGCTAATGCGGTCGCCGACGCCGTTCCCGGCCATCCGGTGATCGACCGCCTACCGATCACCCCCGGCTTGGTTGCTCATCTCGCATCTCTGCCGGAGGCCGGCCAGGCACCGTAGCTCGAAAGGAACGAATCGATGAATGCCGCAGTTCTCAGATCCATCCCGGGCCGGCTCGGAATCGAGGATGTAGTGGTCGATACCCCTGGTCCGCGCGAGGTCCTGGTCCGGACGGTCGCCGCCGGGGTCTGCCGATCGGATCATCACTACCTGGTCGGCCACCACACCACCCCGCTGCCCACCGTGATGGGCCACGAAGCATCGGGGATCGTGGAAGCCGTCGGCGAGGAGGTGACGTACGTGGTTCCGGGGGATCATGTCGTGGCCTGTCTCATGGTCTTCTGCGGACGTTGCGCGTCCTGCCTGAGTGGCAGGATGCCTCTGTGCCTGCAGGAAGGGACGGCGCGCGATGGCGGCCGCCCGCGCCTGTCACGGCTGGGGGAGGCTATCCATCCCTACTGGGGAGTCGGGGCGTTCGCGGAGATAATGCTCATGCACGAGCACGCCGTGACCCGGATCGATCGGGACATCCCCCTGCTCAGCGCGGCGACGGTCGGATGTGCGGTGATCACCGGCTTGGGTTCGGTCTTCAACACCGCCGGTGTTCGTCCGGGCGCTTCCGTGGCGGTGATCGGCGCCGGAGGGGTCGGGCTGAACGTCATCCAGGCAAGCGCGGTCGCCGGAGCAAGCCGGATCGTCGCCATCGACGTGCTCCCCGACAAAGCGGACCCCGCCCGGCAGTTCGGCGCCACCGACGTGATCATCTCGCGTGACCCGGTGGACGAACTGGTGGAGATCACGGACGGGGGGGTCGAGTATGCCTTCGACGCCATCGGGCACAAGACGACAGCAGAACATGCATTCGCAGCGCTGCGTCCCGGGGGTACGGCTGTACTGATCGGAATGATCCCGATGGGAGTCGAGATCTCCCTGCCAGGCGCTGATTTCCTCTACGAGAAGACAGTGAAGGGCTCGAACATGGGCTCGACCCGGACCAGAGTCGACATTCCCAGGTACCTGGAACTCTACCGGCGCGGCAGGATCAAGCTGGACGAACTCGTCGGAAGGACCCGACCCCTCGACGAGATCGGCGTGGCGATGGACGACATCGAGCGCGGAACCGTGGCCCGCACCGTCATCACGTTCGATGGCAAGGCGTAGAGCGGAGTCATCATTGTCGGTCCGATCCCTTGGCACTACTCCAAAGGCGTCAGAGTCCCCGGCCGCCGTCCACGGAGATCAGCTCACCGGTAACCATCCGGGCGTCCTCCGACGCGGCCCACGCTGCCACGGCGGCCACCTCGTCCGGCTGCACGAGACGGCCCATGGGTATGGCCTCGGCGATCGCGGAGCGGCTCTCCGGAGTGTTCGCTCCGCCCATGAACTCCACCAGCATGGGCGTGTCAGATGCAGCAGGGCACAAGGCCACGACCCGTATGTTCCGCGGAGCCAACTCGAGGGCCAGGCTCCGGGTGAGAGTTGCAACTGCCCCCTTGCTGGCCGTGTAGGCCGCGTATCCCGGTCGAGGCCGGATCGAGATGTTCGACGCGATGTTCACTATGACCGCCGCGTGCGACCGCTCCAGGTAGGGCAGCACCGCTCTGGTCATCAGGAAAACACCACGAACGTTGATCGCAAAGATATGATCGAACTCGGCGTCGCTGGTCTCCTCGATGGGCTTGGGACGCTGACCCACCCCGGCACAGTTCACCAGCACGTCGATCCCGCCGAAGCTGCGCACTGCCTCTTCCACAGCGCCCAACGAACCGGCCCCTATCGCCAGGTCGGCTTGGATCGGCACGGCGTTGGATCCGGTGGCGCGGATCTCATCGGCCACAGCGGCGATTCCCTCACCGTTTCGATCAACGAGGGCGACCGACGCGCCGTCGAGGGCGAACCGACGGCTGATGGCTGCACCGATACCCGAAGCTGCGCCGGTTATTAGCGCTCTTCTCCCCTGAAGCACGGACATCCAAGCCCTCCCGTCCCTCAGGGCAACCTACCAGCTACGATTCACCGCGTGACAAGAGAGGAGAGGCCCATGGGCGAGCAAGTACCGAGCCGAGCTCAGTGGTTCTGGGATAAGACCACGGACGTGTGGGACGCGATCATGAGCCATCCCTTCCTCGTCGAACTCGAAGCAGGAACGCTTCCGGACGAGGTGCTCCGCTTCTACTTCGAGCAGAACCTCCAGTACGTCGACGCTGTTTACAGGTGCCGGTTGGTCGCCGCGGCCAAGGCGCCCGACAAGGAGACATTCGACCTGCTCACCCGCGATTGGAACCTCGAACCGAGCGACGAACGGCAGGGGGACCTGCTTGTGAGCTTCGGAGGCGATCCTGACAACCTGCCGCCTATGGCGCCGGCCTGCCGGGGGTACACGTATCACATGTGGTACAACGCCCTCGACGGGCGCACCATCGATTGGCTGGCCAGCTTCGTCGCCTGCCCCTGGACATACGATCTAATCGGCGAGCAGGTCTCGGGGAACATCGGCGAGGAGCGCCGGGAGTCGTGGATGGAGTACTACGGCAGCAAGATCCACCATGATCTGATGGACGATTTCCGCTCCGCCGTCGATCGGCTCACCGTCGGCCTGGAACAGGAAGACCTCGACGGACTCCTCGAGAAGTGGCGCCTTGGAATGAGGTACGAGTGGATGTTCTGGGACGACGCGTATCACATGCGGAGTTGGCCGGTCTGACTCGATCAAGTCACGCTTTCGCGTGACGCGCCAGACAACCCTTGGGTATGATCGAAAGGGCACGGAGGGTATCCCGGTCCTAGCGTCGAACGGCTGAGGGCCGAGCCTCGAAGCGCCCCTAAGAGGGAGGCCCCATGACCCGTAGGCGGTTCCACTACCCATTTGTCCTGCTGCTGGCTTTCGCAATCGTGGCCGCGGCCTGCGGCGACGGCGACGAACCCGCGGCCACCACAGCCGCGCCCGCCACCACGGCAGCCGCTACGACGGCCGCAGCGACCGCCACCACGGCGGAGGTCACGACGGCCGAACCGACCGATGACACGGAAGCGCCTGCCACCACGGCAGCCGCTACGACCACCACACCACCGACCACCCAGCCTCCACAGATCGACGAGGGTGACGTGATGCGGGCCCCCGACCGCGTCCAGGACGCCGAGACGGTCGTGATCGCCTGGACCGGGTTTTACAACAGCCTCGATCCGCCCGACAGCCTCGTCAACTTCAACCGTGAGGCCGGTGTCGGTCTCTACGACCGCCTCCTCACCTACTCGCTGACCGAGCGCGATGACGGCACGTTCGTATGGGAGGGTCTCGACGTGGCGCCGGGCTTGGCCGAGAGCTGGGAGATCGACGGAGGGTCGGTCACGTTCACGATCCGCCAGGGTGTCACGTTCAACAAGACCGGCAACCCCTTGACGGCCCACGACATCAGGTATTCCTTCGTGCGGGCGATCGAGGTGCCAGGATTCGGGACGTTCAACTCCAACCTGGCCGGTATCTTCGAGCCCTCTCGCCAGATCACGGTGATAGACGATTACACGATCCGCTTCGACTACGAACTGGCCGACGGGACACCCTTCCTTCTCAAAGCCTCGTTACCGAGCATGCGGTTCCCGATCTTCGGGATCGTGGACTCGGTCGAGTTGCAGGCCCGCGCCACCGACGAGGATCCCTGGGGTCACGAGTGGCTCAAGGAGAACCCGGAGGGCTCGGGTCCCTACGTGATCGAGTCGGTGACGCCCGGTACGGAGTTGATCCTGAGACGTGTCCCGGGTCATTGGACCGAGGGTGACCAGAATCAGTTGAACCAGGCCTACAACGGCTTCGACCGGGTGATATACCGGACACTCAACAGCCCGGCCGATATCACCGCCCTGATGTTGGGAGGCGAGGTCGACGTGGCGTTCGCGCTCGGGACCAGGGAACTCGTCGCCCTGGGCGAGGCCGGCTTCACCATCGTCAACGCCGAGATCCCCGATATCTGGCGCCTCGACCTACCTGTTACGACACCGCCGTTCGACAACCTGGCGGTGCGTCAGGCGCTGGCGTACGCGGTCCCCTATGACACGATCGTGGAGAACGTGTTCACCAACGCGACCCGCTCCTATTCGATCGTCAATCCTGCATCGCCGTCGTTCATCCCGGCATGGGACATCTACGACACGGATCTCGACAAGGCCCGCCAGTTGCTGGCGGACGCCGGTTACCCGGACGGGTTCTCCACCGAACTCTTCTACAACACCGAACGGCAGGAGTGGGAGGACATCGCACTCTTCCTCCAGGCCAGCCTCTCGCAGGTGGGGATCGACCTAACGCTCCGGCCACTACCCGCCACGGAGTTCCAGGAACAGACCACCGCCCGGTACAGCGACGACACGTTGATGCCCGGTATCCAGATGCGGAGCGGGCTGATCTGGCTGGACGACGCCGATCCGAACGTAAACCTGTGGCTGGTGACCCGTGGGTTCCCGGGCCCGGTAGGCGTGGGCGGGTTCTCCAACGCCAGCCACTACTCGAACGTCGAACTGGACACGTTGCACTTCGAGAACCGGTTCAACCCGGACTTCGAAGCGCGGGCCGAGGCCTACCGCGAGACCCAGAGGATCGGAGCGCGCGACCTTCCTTTGATCCCACTCGCCGTGCGCGGGTTCCCGGGCGCCGTGCATCCGGCGGTCACCGGCGTGGCCTTCACAGCCGACCCGCACCTCCGCCAGTACCTGTTGAGGCCGACCGGGTGATCCGAGCGGTTCCACAGCCACGCAACCGCGGCGCGGTCGGTTATCGCGCCGCGGTTGCATCGTTCGGGCTGCCGACGACCGTTCCGGTATAGGAACGGCACGGGATGGACTCAGGACTGTCCCGCCAACTGGTCACCCGGCTCCTGTTGGTGGCCCCGGTGGTCTTCGGGGTGGTTACCCTGACCTTTCTCGTATCTCGGGTGTTCGCACCCGACCCCGTGGCGCTCTACATCCCGGCCCAGGCCGATGACGAACTCCGGCAGAAGATCCGGGTCGAGTTGGGCTTGGACAAGTCAATCCCGGAACAGTACGGCGTCTTCCTCGCCGATCTGGCACAGGGCGACCTGGGTGAGTCGACCATCACGGGCCGGCCTGTCACGAGTGACCTCTGGGACAGGCTCCCCGCAACCGTGGAGCTGGCCCTGATGTCGCTGACCCTTGCCATCATCGTCGGTGTCCCCCTGGGGGTGCTGGCGGGGGCGAGGCGCGACAGCGCCTTGGACTTCTCCGTCAGGGGCGGCACCCTGATCGGGATGGCGCTTCCCTCGTTCTGGCTCGGCCTGGTACTCATCCTGGTCTTCTTCGTCCAGCTCGGATGGCTGCCCGGACCCGTCGGCCGGCTCCCGCTCGGTGCTGAAGCACCCGAGAAGATCACTGGCTTGTACACCCTGGACAGCCTCCTCCGGGGTGACCTGGAACTCTGGTGGGAGTCGGTCCGCCACCTCGTACTGCCCGGGCTTACCCTCGGCGTGGTGATCATGGCCCCCATCACCAGGGTGGCGCGCGCCTCCATGGTGGAGGTAATGCGCTCGGAGTACATCCGCACGCCCAAGGCTCTGGGCGTCGGCAAGCAGGTCATCTACTTCCGGTACGCCTTGAAGAACGCCTTGCTGCCCATCGTCACCATGGTCGGAACCATCGTGGGTTTCGTCTTCACCGGGGCCGTCCTCGTGGAGGCGGTCTTCAACTGGCCCGGAATGGGAAAGTACGGCCTCGACGCGATCGTCAAGTCCGACTTCACGGCGCTGCAGGGCTTCGTCGTGGTGGCATCGGTCACCTACATCGTGGCGTTCTTCCTGGTCGATGTCGTCTACATGCTGGTCGACCCGAGAACAAGATGAGGAGGAAGTCGTGATCGACATGACGGCCGACCGAGCCCCGCAGAGCGGTTCCCTCGAGGCGATCGGGGCCGGGCGCAGCAGGTGGGGGAAGATCCGATACGTGTTCGGCCAGAGCAAGAGCCTGGTGGCCGGAACCGTTCTCGTGGGAATGTTCATCGTCATCGCCTTGCTCGCCAAGTTCATCACCCCCCACGACCCGAGCGCGGTACTGGTGGGACCGCCGCTGACGGGCGTCAGCGCCGAGCACTGGTTCGGAACCGACAAGGTGGGCTCGGACGTGTTCTCCAAGACCATCGCGGCCACCGCCCTCGATCTGCGAATCACCGCGTCCGCCGTGCTGGCGGCTCTCGTGGCCGGGGTAGCGCTCGGCACCGTCGCCGGCTACTACGCAGGGGTGGTGGATCTCATCCTGCTCCGGCTCCTGGAGATACTCCAGTCCATCCCCACGCTGCTGCTGGCGATGATGGTGGTGGTGGCCATCGGGCCCGGGGAACTCAACGTGGTGGTGGTGATGGCTTTCATCGGGATGCCGTACTACGCGCGCCTCGTGCGCGCCGAGATCCTCACCAAGCGCACCTGGGAGTTCGCCGAGGCCGCCCGTATGGTCGGCGGATCGGCGATCCGGGTCGCCTTCCGCCATCTGCTGCCGAACAGCCTCTCGCCCGTACTCGCGTACGCCTCGGTCAATGCGGCGTGGGTGGTGTTGGTGACCGCCGCCCTGGGCTTCCTGGGTATCGGCATCGAACCGGGCACCGCCGAGTGGGGATCGATGATCGCCCGCGGCCAGACGGAGATCATCACCGGCGAGTGGTGGGTCTCGGTGTTCCCCGGGCTGTTCGTCCTCATCCTCACCACCGGGTTCTACCTGCTCGGCGACGGCGTGCGGGATGTGATGGACCCGAGGTCCCGCAAGTGAGGGGTCGAAAGCGCTGATGGCCGCCAACCTTGTGGAGATAAAAGACCTCGAAGGCTTCTTCGACACCATCGGCGGCGACGTCCGCGCCCTCAACGGCGTCAACGTCGGGATCGAGGAGGGTATGGTTACCGGCCTCGTGGGTGAGACGGGCTCGGGGAAGACCATGACCGCCCTCAACATCCCCCGCCTGATGCCCGAGAACTTCCGCTACGTTTCCGGCCGGGTTCTGTTCCGGGGCGAGGACGTCCTCACCTGGCAGGAGGAGCGGATGGAACTCTTCCGTGGTGATGGGGTGGGCATCGCCTTCCAGGATCCGAAGGCCGCGCTCAACCCGGTGTTCACAGTCGGTGAGCAACTCTGTCGGGCTCTGCGGACTCACACAGAGGCTACGAAGGACGAGGCTTGGCAGGCGGCGCTGGGGATCCTGGAACGGGTCAGGATCACCGACCCTGGGCGTACCATCCGCCAGTACGCACATGAATTGAGCGGCGGTATGGCACAGCGGGTCATGGTCGCTCTGGCTGTCATCCACCCCCCCAAGCTCCTGATACTGGACGAGCCGACCACCGGTCTCGACGTGACCGTGCAAGCCGAGATCATCTCCATGCTGAGAGATCTGGTGGAGGACATGGGCCTCACGGTGCTGCTCATCACACACGACCTCGGAGTCGTCGGCGAACTGAGCGACAACGTTGCTGTCATGTACGCGGGCCGCACCATGGAATTCGGTGACATCAGCCAGATCTTCGAGCGACCCGCCAACCCGTACACGAGGGAACTCCTGCGGTCGACGGAGAGCGTCGAGGGCGGAGTGGGCGATCTGTACAGCATTCCCGGCGCGCCACCCGACCTCCGGAACCTGCCTGATGGGTGCTTCTTCCAGGATCGGTGCCCGTCGGCAGAGGACATCTGCCGTACCGTTCCTCCGATAGTCGAGGTTGAACCGGGACACATATCGATGTGCCACTTCGCGGAGCGCTACCACGCCATGCCTGGACCACTCCATATCACGCGAGGCGACGCGGATGCGGGAGGGCCCGAGTGACACCCGACACCGCGGACTCCCTCCTGACGGTGCGTGGTCTCACCAAGCACTTCCACCGCGGTGTCTGGCCGCGAAAGCAGACGATCGTAGCCGTCGACAACGTCGACCTCCATGTGGCGAGGGGCGAGAGCGTGGGGCTCGTCGGCGAGAGCGGATCCGGCAAGACGACCACGGCTCGAACCATCCTGCGGCTCGTCGACCCGACCGCCGGTGAGATCAGCTTCGATGGAATCCGCGTTGACCAGACCCCCCGGACCAGGGTCCGCCGCCTCTACAGGAATATGCAGATGGTGTTCCAGGACCCGAACTCTTCCCTCAACCCGCGGATGACAGTGCGGGAGATCGTCACCGAGCCCCTGAAACTCCACCTCAAGATGTCGAACCAGGAGCAGGAGGAGCGAGCCAACGAGATCATGACCATGGTGGGCATGCGGGGATTCCACCTCGACCGTTATCCCGGCCAGTTGAGCGGAGGCCAACGCCAGCGGGTCGGAGTCGGTCGCGCCATAGCCACACATCCCAAGCTCGTCTTCCTAGACGAACCTACCTCCTCGCTCGATGTGTCGGTGCGGGGCCAGGTGATGCAGCTTCTCGTCGATCTGCAGCGGAAGTTGAACATGTCATACGTGCTTATCAGTCACGACCTCGGCGTGGTACGGCAACTCAGCCGGCGAGTGATGGTCATGTTCAACGGCAGGATCGTGGAGGAAGGACCCACCCGGCAGGTCTTCGAGGATCCCAGAGACGACTACACCAAGAAACTGCTGGCGGCCATCCCGTCCATGGATGGCTATCGGCGCAGGCGGCAGCAAGGAGGAGCCCGATGAGCCGTGTCGTGGACGCCCACATCCACATCTTTCGGGAGCCCTCTTGGAGCCCCGAGTCTCAGAAAGCCATGCCGATCTCCTGGGTGAACCAGGTCCGGTGGTTCGACATGGACCCCGAGGACGCCAAGCGCCGCTACCGGGAATCGGTGGACGCCTGCTGGGATTCCGACGGGGCCAAGACCATCGCCCGGATGGACGAGGCGGGGGTGGATGTCTCGGTGACCATGCCGATGGACAGGGGGCTCCTCACCGGCGATGAGGGCGTGGTGCCCTACGAGGAGAAGAACGAGGGATACTACGAACTCACGAGGATGTGGCCGGGACGCATCTACTCCTTCTGCGGGGTCGATCCGCGCCGGCCCCAGGCCGCCAAGTTCCTCGAGATGGCGATCGTCGACTGGGGGTTCCTGGGGCTGAAGCTCTACCCCACCGCCGGCTTCTACCCGGACGACGAGATCGTCCACCCGCTCTACGAAGTGTGCCGGGAGTACGACGTCCCGGTCCTGCTGCACCAGGGCCACTCGGGGGGCCGACTCAAGAGCAAGTACGGCCACCCTATGTACGTGGACTCGGCAGCAGCGGACTTCCCGGAGGTGAGGTTCGTGCTTGGCCACGGAGCCAGGTTCGAGACCTGGGCGAAGGAAGCCATGAGCGTGGCGATCTACAAGACCAACGTGCACCTCGAGATCAGCCTCTGGCAGCACTGGGCCAGCGTTGACGACCTGGTCAGGACCTTCGTCTGGATCCGCGATCGAATCGGGATCGACCGGCTGCTGTTCGGCAGCGACATGACCAACGTCGAGGTTTCCATGACGCTCAAAGAGTGGGCCGACGTGATCCGCATGCTGCCCGAATGGGCTAAACAACACGGTTTCCGCCTCAGTCCCGACGAGATCGATCTGGTACTGGGGGGCAACGCGGAGCGCGTGTACCGGATCCCACCCGAGGACGGAAGGGGGTGATCCTCGTCACCATCCCAAGGACAACAACCAAGGAGCAGCCATGAGCTGGACCCTCTACATGTACGAGCAGACCAAGGACATGTGGGAGAGGATCTACGAGCATCCGTTCCTGAAGGATCTGGCGGCCGGGACTCTCTCCGACGAGCGTCTGGCTTTCTACTTCGAGCAGAACACCCACTACATCAACAACGTGGTGAAGTGCCGCTCCATCGCCACGGCCAAGGCCCACAACAACGAGATCCGCGACTTCTTCCTCAGCCGTACCGCGATGGTGGTCGACGAGCTTCACCACCAGGAGGACATGCTGCAGCGGGTCGGCGGGCAACCCGGGGCCCGGATCGCCCCCACCTGCCATGCCTATACCCGCCATATCCTCAACTTGGTCTGGACGAAGGATCCGGTCGAGTACCTGGGGTCGTTCATGCCGTGCCCTTGGACGTACGACGAGATCGGGATACAGCTCCGCAGCGCCGATCTGCAGGGCGCGCCCGCGGAATGGTGGGAGTTCTACATGAGCGAGGAGCACAACGAACTGGTGGCGAACTACCGCGCCTTCGTCGACAAGTACTCCGAGGGCCTGTCGGACGAGCGCCGCCAGCAGATGCTGGACAACTTCATCATCAGCACCAACTACGAGTACCGGTTCTGGGATATGGCCTACAACCGGGAACAATGGCCCCTCGGCTAGTTCGGCTGAGCCCGTGAGCCGCCTACTCGTCGTCGGGGACCCGGTTGTGGCGCTGGCGGGCGGCCATGGTGACATCGTCACCGACGGAGCGCTGATCGTCGAGGGCCGGCAGGTGACCGCGGTCGGCCGCCGCGAGGATCTCGAGAAACGGGGCCCGTTCGACCGGGTAGTCGGTTCTCCCCGGCACCTCGTGATGCCCGGCTTCATCAACGGGCACTTCCATTCGATGGGAGCAGGTTCGCCCGGTCTGTTCCAGTACGTCTTCGAGCGGATGAACACCCGCATCTTCCGCCGTGCCCTGAACGACGAGGACATCAGGACCATCATCCTGGTGGCGTTGATGCGGGCCATCCGTGGCGGCCAGACCGGCGCCGTCGACTTCAACTACGGCAACCCGTCGTTGGCCGACTTCGGCAACCCTCCGATCCTGGATGCCTACCGCACGATCGGGATGCGAGTGGCTCTCGGGATGGTGACCAGGGACGAGAACATCTACGTCCACGCCCCCGACGAGGTGTTCCTGGCGTCGCTCCCTGACGATCTGGCTGGTCAGGTGCGGCAATCGACCATGGGATACGCCTGGCCGACCGAGGAGGTGGTCGCCTCATATCGCCGGGTCCACGCCGAGTGGGACGGTCACGATGGGCGACTCCGCGTCATCCTGGCACCGGATTGGACACCTGCCTGCTCGGACGAGCTCTACAAGCTGAACCGCCGCCTGGCGGATGAGTACGACACGGGCATCACGACCCATCTCCTGGAGACCCGCTCCGAGATGCTGTTCAACCTCGAGGCCTACGGCAAGACCGCGATGCGGAGGCTGGCCGACATCGGCGTCCTCGGACCCGACGTCAGTTGTGCCCACTTCGTGTGGGCCACCGACGAGGACATCCGGATCCTCGCCGACACCGGCGCAGTGGCGGTTAACAATCCCGGATCGAACCTGCGCCTCAGCACCGGCATCGCCCGGGCCCGTGACATCCTCGACTCGGGGGCCGCGCTCGCGTTCGGGACCGACTCGATCTCCTTCTCTGACATCGAGGACTTCTTCCAGGAACTTCGCCTCGCCATGTACCTTCAGCGCATCCCCGCCGAGTTGGAGATCGGGCGTCTCGACTCGCTCGAGGTGCTACGCCGGGCCGCCTCAAGCGGCGCTCGGGCAATCCGGCAGGAGACGGCCCTGGGATCGCTGGCCGTCGGCAAGGAAGCCGACCTGCTGGTCCTCGACAAGCAGCGCATCCTGTGGCCCCATCCGAAGTACGGATCGACTCCGATCCTCGACGTGCTCCTCGACAGAGCGACCGGATCCGACTTGGAGACGGTGCTGATCGCCGGGCGGATCGTCCTCGACCAAGGGCGTTTCACGACCGTCGACGAGCAGCAGGTCCTGGCCGACTTTGCCGAAGCCGGCAGAGAGAGGCTCTGGGTGTCGACCGCGCAGGGTCGGAGCGAGGCACGGCTGGCCGCCGACGTGGAGCCCTACGTCCTCGATTTCTATCGCGAGTGGGCACTGAAGCCCCTGACCCCGGCCTACACGTACAACGCCCGAGTCCCCCCGCAGGAGTGAGATAGAAATGCCATTCACGATCACCCCGCTGGTAATGGCCTACGGACCCCAGCGCGAGAAGTCCCGCTTCACGTTCCTCCACAACTTCGGGGAGAAAATCGACCTTCCGTACGTTTCCTGGCTCATCCAGGACGTAGACCGCGGGATCAACGTCTTGGTCGACGTCGGGTGCAGCGCGGAGGAGTACGCAGGCCACATCAAGCCGCCCGGAGAGACCAGGCTACGCCACGCCGGCGAGGAGTTCGCCGACGTGATCAACATCCGTCCGCTCGATCGGATGCTGGCCGACCGCGGGCTCGATACCGGCGACATCGACTTCATCGTTCTCACCCACCTCGACTGGGACCACTGCATGAACCTGCCTCTGTTCCCGGACACCAAGGTGATCGTGCAGCGGAAGGAGTGGGATGCGCTGCCGCCCCATCCGTTCATCGCGTCGGGGTTTGCGCCCGACTACCGATACCAGGAGATGGCCTTGAGCGGGCTCGAACTCACCGAGGGAGACCAGCAACTGGTGCCGGGCCTGGACGTGCTGTTCACCCCCGGGCACACCCCGGGAGGCCAGTCGATCGCGGTGGAGACCTCGAAAGGCCGGTACGTGATTGCGGGCCTCTGCACCATATGGGAGAACTACTTCCCCGATCCGGAGATACTGAAGACCGCCAAATACGAGGTAATCCCCCCGGGTGGCCACACCGACCTGTTCGACGCCTACAACAGCGTGGTACGGATACGTGACGAGGCAGGCACTCAGCTTCTTCCTGCCCACCATCTGGAGGCGTTCGACATGGAGCCGATAGGGTGACCGCTCCAGTTCGTGAGACCGGGAACCGAGCCGTGGTGGCGGCAATGGTCGACGCCCTCAACGAGGCCGACATCGAGCGGTTCGTCTCCTACTACACGGATGACGTGGACGTGGACATTGTTCGCTTCGGCCGCCACCTGAAGGGCGCCCGAGCCGTGGGCAAGTGGATAGAGGACGCCTTCGACGCCCTCGACGGGTTCTGCAACGATGTCGTCGGCATCTACGGGGACGGCGAGGTCATCGCCTTGGAGGTGATCGCCCGTGGCACAGCTACCCGGCCGTTCGCCAGGCGCGAGGTAGGCGAGCCGCTGGATGCCCAGGAGGTGTACATCTACACCTTCCGCGACGGCAAGATCGCGGATGTCCGCGCCTACTAGCGGAACCGTTTGACCTCCTGTGGCGCAGCACAGGGGTTGACCCGATGGCTCAGGCCGGAGCCTTCTCCAAGTACTCCCGCCCTCGCTCTCTTGCCCCCTTTCGAGAAAGATAACAATCTTTCTCGAATAAAGGGCAATTACGGCTATTGTGAAGAAAGATTCGATTATATTTGGCTCGTGACCCACCCGTCCTCTCCCGATGATGCCCCCGATGCCATGACGGTTGAGAAGTTCTGGGAAGTGTTCGGGCGCCGCGAACATGCGACGCTGGACTTCAAACGCGGGGTATCGGCCGACGCAGTTCTGGATGCCATACCAGCGATGGCTATGACTGATGGCGGGCTGATAGTTCATGGTGTCGCCAACGATCGCTCGATCGTCGGGTGTCCACTGAGCCAGAGGACGCAGGACGGGATTACGCGCTTCGCGGCGGAGTGCGACGTGGACGTACGGGTCAAAGCCATCCAGGTCGGAGGAACCGAACTCACCCTGACCTTCGTACCCCAGGTACTTGGCCGGATCGTCACAACGCCGAATGGTCGGCTCCTGCGGCGCGTGGGAGGAGACTCGCGGCCGCTCAGAGGAGACTCGCTCCGGAGATTCGTGCTGGCCCGTTCCGAACACCCTGGCGAGGAGGACATCGTCAGCCGATTCGATCCCGACGATTTCGATCTCAGCCTCGTCAACAGGGCTCTCAGTGCAGACGGCCGGAAAGCGGTAGGTAGGTCCGGGCTATCGCGAGCACTAGTCGATCTGCGGGTTGCCAACCCAACCAGGAGAGGACCGAGCGTGGAGGTCCTACGGGCGGCACCGGTACTCTTCGCCTCGGATCCGACCCGCTACGTTCCGGGAGCGAGAGTTCAGTTTGTCCGGCGGACCGGGGTTGGCCCCGGCCCAGGACCGACCAGCCATCGCACGGAGATCAGAGGACCCTTGCCTCTCCTCGTAGAACGATGCCTGGAAATGATCGCCAACCACACCAGGCAGTTCGAAGCAGTAGTGAACGTCAGAAGGGAGTCCATCCCCGAATATCCGCAAGGCGTGTTGCGCGAGGCCGTTGCCAACGCACTTGCCCATCGCGATTACGGTCTGGTCGGCGCCACCGTCGATATAACAGTCTGGGATGATCGCGTGGAGGTGACCAGCCCGGGTCCTCTTCCTGGGCACATAACGCCAGAGAACATGAGAGACGAGCATTACAGCCGTAACGGACGGATCATGGGCGTTCTGAAAACGATGGGACTCGTGGAGGAGTACGGCGAGGGTGTGGATCTGATGTTCCGTGAGATGGCGTCACGCCTGTTGGAGCCACCTGCGTTCGACACGACGCCGACCTCCGTCACGGTCACACTACGAAATCGCGCCCTCGTGAGCGTGGAAGACCAGATATGGCTGCAACTGTTCGCGGATCACACGATGACGGTCGAAGAGCGCCGAGCGCTGGTGGTTGCGCGCTCCGAGGGTTCGGTCACCCCCCGACGGTTGCGGGAGGTGATCGAGAATGTCGACGCTAGCGCCGTCCTAGCTGGAGCGACCGCGAAGGGCCTGCTCACTCGGATCGGAGTCCGCGGCGGCGCTCGCTACGTGCTCTACAACGAGGTCGTGCTCAGGGCCGGCGCCACCAGCATGCAAGCGCGCAACCGCCAACAACAGATGTTGCTCGATGAGATCGCTCGCCTTGGCAGCATCTCCACGGTCGAAGCGAGCAATCTCCTGGATGAGCCGATGACCGTAGCCCGGAGTCTCCTCAACGACCTAGTGAGGGCAGGCTTGGCTCGGGCCGTAGGCCGCACTCGGGCCAGGCGATATCACCCCCCGGATCCCTAGCGCGGGGCTTGCACCGGTAGTAAGCCAACCGATGCAGCAGCCAGGTTTCCGTAATCAAGATAGGAATATCTTTCTCGAATAAAGCCGAACTCACCCGTTTCACCGGAAAGATAGTCTTATCTTGGCTGAGCGAACCGGTCAATCCGGTCCGCTGGGAGCACCGGAACCGGACGTTGCGAAGCTGGATCGCCTCATCGCCTACGATCAGGTTCCGGAACCAGGCAGCACCAGGAGGATCGGATGAACCGAGGCGATCCTATCCCGCCGGATGTCCGTAGTCGGCTGATGGATTTTCGGGCCGAACTCGGCAACCACCCTGACCGGCGAGCCCACGACGGCTACAGCCGCATCGCGACCGAACAAGCCATCGAAGGGGGACTGGAGGGTAACGCGGCGATCGGAGCGCTGATCGCCGACCCCGACGGGTTGGTGATCCTGGTCGAGCGCAATCGGATGTTCGTTCCCCGGTTCAGGAGCGACTTCCACGCCGAGATGGTGCTGCTGACACGCTACGAGAATCAGCACGGCAACCAGGGCGACCTACGGGGCCACACCCTGGTCACCTCACTGGAGCCTTGCGAGATGTGCATGATCCGCATCATCAACTCCGGTGTGACGAACACGCTGTACGTGGCATCCGACGTGGGTAAGGGGGGCATCACCGGTCCCAACACTCTGGCGCCACACTGGGCGCGGCTAGCCGAGCCCCAGAACTTCGCGCCTGCCGATTGCTCGCCCCGGATAGCGGACATCGCGCTGGAAGCATTCCAGGTCACGATCGGCGGGATTGTTGACAAGATGATGGCCCGCCGACTCCCCAGATGACGACAAAGGGGCCGCGGCGGTCCCCCCGGCAGCTAGGTGTGGTCTGTTCTGGCTCGGATGCCGCCACGGCTCGAAGTCCTCATCCTCGACTCCGTGCGCCGTTGTTCCTGACCCGGTTCTCGCAAAACAGTCGCAGCCAGAGGCACTCACCCCAACGGCCAGTCCGCGGCGGGGACACGGCAACCGGCTACATCTGAAGACAGGTCTCCACGTCTGGATCGTCGGATGACTCGTAGACCACTGGTCGGCCTTTGCGGCCCTGGACAACACCGTCGGAGTGCTGATCGGCGTCCCTCGCTGCGGAGGCACTTCCCGAGCGTCAGCCACTTCAGGCGTCCGCTGGAACTATCGGTGACCGCCAAACAAATGCGACCTGGCGAGGCGCGTAAACGACGTGGTGGCCAGCTCCGAAGGCCATCGCTCATCTCGCAGCCACCCCGATTGCACCGTTACGGGAGTCCCACCATCTTGTCATCCGTGAGATGCCGGACCGCATCGTCCATATGAGCCGTAATCGCTCTTGACACCTCATCGCGATCGCCTGCGCGCAAGGCACTGAGGATTCTCCGATGCTCTTCCACCAGGTGAGTCCCCTCGGTGTAGGCACCTTCCAAACGGCGGAGACAGATGGCCGTCTCGACGAGCAACGTAGCGAACATCCTCGTCAACCTGGGACTCCGCGCTGCCTCGACAAGTTTCTCATGGAATAGGCGATCTGCCTCAAGGGTCGACCTGAGATCCGATACCGCAGCAGCCGCCTCGAGAGAACTTAGGGCAGACTCGAGGACTTCCCAGTCGACATCATCGGGTGCCCGGACTATGGCCTCGGCTGCAGCCGTCTCGCACGCGGTACGGGCCAGGTAAACGTCCAAGACATCCTCGCTCGTCAGTTCCCTTATGAAGACACCTCGCCTCTTGTTCACTGCGAGGCCCTCCTGGATCAGGCGTTGCAGTGCCTCACGTACGGGCGCGCGGCTCACACCCAGTTGTTCGGCCAGACGTGTCTCCACCATCCGTGTGCCCGGAGAGAGGGTTCCAGCCAACATCGCCTCTCTAATCCTGCGGGCGATGATCAGCGCGGTCGGCGAGCGGGCAATGGGCTCCAGCTGGTCCAGACCTGTAGCCCGCCCACGACCGATCGCTGATGGACCTGTTGAAGGTGTCATGGTTCGGTCCGGCCCGTCATCACCCAACCCCTCGAGGATCCCGCTCCGGGGAAACTCTAGCCGCTGCTCCACCCATCGTCGATTGTCGACGATAGGCAATCGTCCTATGATCGCCAGAAATCTCTTAGTGAGTAACCCGTGATCGCGTATCCTCCAGAACCGCGACCCTCCCTTGTGGTGGTCGGCGAACTCGATGGACGTATGCCTCCCGGTATCGAGTCCGTCACAGACCGAGTGATGGTTCGCAGCGTGCGCACACCGTCCGCACTGGCAGGAGTACTTCCAGACGCATCGATCGTCCTTCTTTGGGACTTCAGTTCGACACTCCTCCGAGAATACTTCCATCTCGCCCGAAACCTTAGGTGGGTCCACGTCGCCGGAGCCGGGGTCGACGCAGTGATGACCGCAGACATAGCCGCCAGCGATGTCGCGGTGACCAACGCGCGCGGGGTGTTCAATCGATCCATCGCCGAAACAGTCGTAGCGATGATGCTCGTGTTTGCCAAGGACATCCTCACGACCCTCGCACTTCAGGCTCGACGGAGTTGGCTGCACAGGGACACGGAGATGCTGGCGGGCCAGACCGCACTGATAGTGGGCGCCGGAGAGATTGGGCGCGCCATCGGCCGTGCACTCGGCGCGCTGGGGGTCGAAGTCACCGGGGTCGCGACATCGGAACGACACGATCGTGACCTCGGGCGGGTGCGTTCGGTCGAGGAACTCGATGCCCTGTTACCCACCGCGGACTTCGTCGTGCTGGTGCTGCCGCTGACTCACCTCACCCGGGGAATGATCGGCACCAAACAACTCGCTCTGATGAAGACGACTGCCCGCTTGATCAATGTAGGCCGCGGGCAGCTAGTAGACGAGGGGGCCTTGATCGCCGCTCTCCAATCCCGATCGATAGGAGGCGCTGCGCTCGACGTGTTCCAAACCGAGCCCCTCCCGCCACAAAGCCCTTTGTGGACGATGCCCAACGTCATCGTCTCACCGCACATGTCGGCTGACTTCCACGGATGGCTCGAAGCTCTCGCAGAACAGTTCTACGACAACCTCGATCGGTGGCTGGGTGGACGAACGCTGCTGAACGTAGTTGACAAGAAACTGGGATATGTTTCCGGACACCCCGCACCCGAAGCCTGACTTCGGCCAAGCTTCCTCACCTGCCCTGTTTCTTGATAATCAGGACGTGCTCAGATGCGCGCCGACATGTCCTGTCCGTCAACTCGTCATCCGGTGGCCTCAGCCAGTGCTTCGTCGAAGATCTCCACTGCCTCCTTGACCTGAGCTTCGGAGACGATCAATGGAGGCAACCACCGGACTACTTGACCGAACGCACCACAGGGGAGTAGCAGCAACCCGCGGCGTTCGCATTGATGTCGCACCTCTGTGGCAGTGTCCCCATCCGGCGTACCGTCGGCACGGGTGAATTCCGTCCCGATCATCAAGCCCCTGCCCCGTACATCGCCTATGACCTCGTACCGCCGGGCTACATCCAGCAACTGTTCGACCAACCGTTCACCGACCGCCGCTGCGTTCTCAACCAATCGCTCCTCCTTGATTACGTCGAGCGTCGCCAGGGCGGCGGCGCAGGCCACCGCATTGCCGCCATAGGTGCCCCCCTGAGATCCAGGCCAACCCTTCCCCATCAGCTTGCGGTTCGCTGCCATTGCTGCCAGAGGCATACCGGAGGCCAAACCCTTCGCTGTGATGACGACATCCGGAGTTACACCCGATCGATCATGCCCCCAGAAACTTCCGGTCCGTCCGAACCCGGTCTGTACCTCGTCGATGATCAGAAGGATTCCATAACGGTCGCACCGGTCCCGGAGCCCCTGCAAGAACCTGTCCGGAGCCGGCACGAAGCCACCCTCACCCAGGACGGGCTCCACAACCATGGCAGCGGTCTCGTTCGGTGCGGTCTGTGTGGCAAGCAGGAAGTCCAGTTCCTTGAGGCAGAAGTCCACGGCGCTGTCCTCATCCCAGCCATAGCGATACGCATACGGGAACGGAGCCACGAAGACACCGGCCATCAAGGGCTGCAAACCGTCCCCGTAACCGGTCTTCGAGGTGGTCATCGAGAGTGATGCCGTCGTACGACCGTGGAAGCCGCCATGGAAGACGATCAGGTTCGACTTGCCGGTTGCGTTGCGGGCCAGGCGAACGGAAGCTTCGACCGCTTCGGTCCCCGCGCTCACGTAGAACAGGCTGTCGATCTGGCCGGGAAGCACCCGAGTTAGACGGCTGGCAAGTTCCTCAAGACGCGGATGGAGAACGGTGGTGTACTGTCCGTGAATCAACGTTCCGGCCTGGCGTCGAATGGCGCCGACGACCTTCGGATGGCAGTGACCCGTGCTGGTAACTCCGATTCCGGACGTGAAGTCGAGGTAACGCCTCCCATCGTGATCGATTATGTAAACGCCCTCCCCCCGAGCGGCATGTACGGTGGTGGCCCGCTTGAGGAGAGGAGACAAGTGGCGAGGTTCCGCATACAGCATGTCCTACTCCTATGTCGATTGTCGACAAGATACAGAGACTCTACCCGGCTCGTCCGACGGTCGATGTCCGCGGTCGGATTCGCCGTAACGAATCTCGCGGGACAACCCACGACCGCGGTTGCCTCCCGATAGGATTTGGGCGCGATGCGTTTCGCCCTCAACGTCCCGAACTTCGGTGCCCTCGCGGATCCCAACACCTTGATGGCCTTGGCCGCCGATGCTGAGCGGTCCGGTTGGGACGGCTTCTTCCTCTGGGATCACATACTCCTGTGGGACCGGAACCCGATGGCGGATCCGTGGATAGCACTGGCTGCGATCGCCGTGGCAACCGAGCGAATCCGGATCGGCCCCATGGTGACACCGGTCGCCCGGAGGCGACCCTGGAAGGTTGCTCGGGAGACAACCTCGCTCGATCACCTGTCCGGCGGGCGGTTGACACTCGGTGCGGGTCTTGGTAACCCCGCCGACACGGAGTTCGAAGCGTTCGGCGAGAGTCCTGATGCACGAGTGCGAGCTGCCAAACTCGACGAGGGCCTCGATGTCATCGCCGGGATGTGGAGCGGCGAGCTATACGAATACGAAGGCGAACACAACCGGATCGAACCGTTCTCGTTCTTGCCGTGTCCCGTCCAGCAGCCCCGGATCCCCGTTTGGATTGCCGGCAAGTGGCCCAACCGAGCGCCATTCCGGCGAGCCGCACGTTGGGACGGGGCCTTTCCCATGCGAGTCGGTGACGAGCAGATGACGCCGGGCGATGTCCGCGAAGTCGTCAGCTACCTGAGCAGATACCGCGACTGCGACATGCCATTCGATGTGTCGATATTCCTGGAAGGCATGGTCGACCGCAGCGGCGTCGAACCCGGGCTGATCGAAGCGTTCGCCCGCGCGGGGGTGACCTGGTTGCATGACGGCCCCGGCTTTGACGATGCCACGGACACCGCTGTAAAGGCCTTCCGCCAACACATCCGGAAGGGACCGCCAAGCATCTCCTGACACCGTCGGGGTACGGTCCTGCGCCGCCTCGATAGACCGCTCCGGGGCAAAGGCCTGATCCAGACAGTTGCGGCACAGGACTGCTGCCGGTAAAGTTCCGAACGCGTATTGTCGACAATAGACGACCAGTGAGGAGACTCAGTTGGGAGTCTGTCACTAGTGAGCACGGAGGAGATGGCACTGTGACACTGACGCCTGTGAAAGCCCCACCGCCACGCGGCGATTTCGTCCACAGCACGCCAGAAGAGCGGCAGCGGCGCCTCAGCCTACTACGGGAGGGAATGGCGCAGCAGGGCCTCGCTGCTCTGGTGGTTTGCGGTCGGGACGACATCCGGTACCGGGGACGGACATTCTGGGTATCGGACGTGTGGCAGCTACTCGCCGACACGCATGTAGTCATCCTCCAGGAGGGGGATCCCATCTTTATCGGAGGCCAGGTGTTCGGCCTCGAGCAAGCGGAACAGGCTCTCTGGCCGGGTGAGTTCAGGGTGAGCGGCCTTTCGGGCACCGAGATCGCCGACGTGCTCAGCTCGAACGGCCTGAGCAACGCGGCGGTCGGAATCACCGGTCTCTCGGATGCGTCGTTCGCATCCTGGCACCTGGAGCAGATCAAGGAAGCCCTACCCGGACTGGAGATTCACGACGCGACCCAACTGTTCGAGGACGCCCGGCACACCAACAGCGAAGAGGAGTTGTATTACCTCAGAGTCACCTCGGAACTCTACAACGACATCTACGAAGTCCTAGAACCGAGGATCCGCCCGGGCATGACCGAGATCGAACTGGCCGCCGAATCCCACAAGGTATCGCGGGAACTCGGCCTTCGCGACCCGATGGTTCTCATGCAAACCTCTCCTTACGGTCCGCTCAGCTTCGGCACCACCAAGGTGATCGAGAAAGACGACATCGTAACCCTATGGATCGAGTCAGCCGGGCCAACTGGCTACTGGCTGGAATACCGGCGCTGCTACAGCTTCGGTCCCCCCACCCCGGAGGCCCAGGAGTTCTGGGACCTCTCGGTGGATTCTCTCAACGCAGGCCTCGCGGCCATGAAGCCCGGGGCTATGGCGTCGGCCTTCGTGGAGGGTGTGCACAACTACCTCGTTGAGAATTCCGAGTACCATCTGGGTTACACGCACGCCTCCAACCCACACTCCATGTTCAGCCTGCACGGGATCGACTGCGACGCCATCAAGGGAGTATGGGTTCCCGGCAACGACCGTGTTCTGAAGGACACGGAGGTGGTGAACATCCACCCGACGGTCGAGTTCAAGGATCACGCCACCTTCGAGAAGTACAGCTGGCTCGGAATCACCGACAACGCTCTCGTGACCGAGGATGGGGGGGTCCTCATGACGCACTCTCCCGCCATGCCCGACGGATTCAAAGAACTGTGAAGTCACGCATCAGAGACGGAAACTAGGAGGCTGCCATCATGCGTTTGGAGAACCGCACCGCGATAGTCACGGGAGCTGCATCGGGTATCGGTCGTGCTATCGCCCGCCGGTTTGCAGCGGAAGGTGCCTCCGTCGTTGTGAGCGACATCCGCGAGACGCCTATCTGGGCACCTGAGGGAGATGACCTGCCGACGGTGGACGCAATTCTGGCTGCAGGCGGAAGCGCCGAGTACGTTCAGACCGACGTGAGCAGTTGGGACAGCGTCGATGCCCTTGTCAGCGGCACAGTAGATAAGCATGGCCGGCTCGATGTCATGGTGAACAGCGCCGCTGTCTTCGAATCCACCAACATCCTCGACACCACCGTGGAGAACTGGGATGAGGTGATGACGGTGAATCTCCGCGGTCAGTTCTTCTGCTGCAAGCGCGCAGTCATGCAGATGATCGACCAGGAAATGATCGGCGAGGTACGTGGCCGGATCGTCAACCTGTCCTCCCAGCACGGAATGATAGGACCGCCCGAGTACTTCGCCTACGCCGTCAGCAAGGCGGGCATAGCCCAGATGACACGCCAGCTTGCGGTGGACTACGCCAAGCAGGGGATCATGGTCAACGCGGTGGCGCCCGGCCGGATCATCACGGGCACCCACCCCGGGGAGGCTGACATGACCGATCCCGAGCTCCCCTACTCCTACTCGCGTACACCGTTCTCTCGGCTCGGCGAACCCGATGACATCGCCGGGGCAGCCCTCTACCTCGCGTCCGACGACTGCACGTTCGTCTCAGGACACAACCTTCTCGTCGACGGAGGCTGGATGGCGTATTGAGTCGGACGCGTTTTGAACCCGGCACCTACCAGCGAGGAGTCGGAGACCCGTAAGTAACCGTTGTCCGCTGAGTCACAGAGTTTGGACAGCGGCTCCGGAGATCGAAGCAGGGAACAGACACCTAAGAAAACAGGGAGGTATCCAGTGTCAAGATGGTTCAAGAAATGGCCAACTCTCGCGGTCTTGCTTGTCTTGGCCCTTGTGGCGGCCGGGTGTGGTGAAGACGAACCCGCCCCGACGACCGCCCCACCGACCACGCAGGCCCAGGCGACGACGGCGGCGACCGAAGCAGCGCCGATGACAGCCGGCGAGGTTATGGCGATGTGCGATGTCGCCATACCGGAGGTGAGCGTGAACTTCGGGATGGCGCCGTTCGGCGACCACACGATCTACTCGCACGCCATGGCCGAGGGTTGGTTCGAGGAGGTCGGGATCAACATCAACGAGAAGTTCGCCACCATTCCGTACGAACAGATCGTGGCCCTGTTGGTCAACGAGGACTACGACTTCACGACCCAGTACGGACCCAACCAGCTTCAGAGCATGCTCCGAGCACCGGATGTACAGCAGATAACGTTCAGCGACGCCTACGTCGGCCTGTACTTCCTCGCACCTCCTGACAGCGGGCTCGATACGGTTCCTGATCTGGTCGCATCCGGCATGAGTTACGAAGATGCCTTCAAGCAGGTCGTCAGCCAGATGGTCGGCAAGCGTGTTGCCATCGATGACACCGGATCCCACCGCTCCTTCGTCGATGCGGTCTTCGAAGCGGGAGGTGTCACACCCGATGACTTCGCCGAGTTGATAACGGTCGACGATGCTCGCATGCTTCTCCTAGGTCGTGGCGGGCAGGCCGACTTCGTCAAACCCTTGGGCGGCGCTCAGAACGCCGAATTGATGCAGGATGGTTGGTACCCGATCCTGGGCGCAACCGACCTGATCGCCCTGCTCCCGCCCGGTGACCCCCGGGGAGCAACCGGAATCGGGCACACCGGCTTGGGAGCTCGAGCCAGCCACTACGCGGAGGATCCCGACACGTTCCTGCGGGTCGTGAGCGTGATGTATCGCGTGATCGACGCCGTCAAGAGGGATGTCGCCGAGGGTACGGATGACGCCTTGTCCAACATCCTTCCCGTGCTCGAGTCGGCCGCCGCGGTGGAGATCGGCACAGAGGGTCTTCGGATCATCTACGGCCAGATCGACCCCATGAAGTCCTTCGAGGAGCAGACCGAGTACTGGGGCGACGAGAGCAACCCGTTCCATTACAAGAACGTCTACCGGCCCCAGATCGAGGCTGCCCAGGAAGGTGGCATCCTGCCGGACGACCAGGAAATCGACCCGTCCCTGGGGTTCGGTCTGGCTGAGGAGATCTACAACACTCTCGTGGATCTGCGAGCCCAGTACGACTCGATGGTTTCGCAGGCAGGAGGCTTGGAGGGGCCGTACGCCGAGATGGCCACCATCGCAGCTACCCACTACGAGAACCGCAACTACCTCGACGCGGCTCGGATTCTCGAGGCCGCGGTCGAAGGCTGCTGACCCGGTAGGAAACCAGAAGCGGAGATTGGAGTCCGCAGGGCACCCGAGGCGGTGTCCTGCGGACTCCGTTTCCGTTCCCGCGTTCGGACGATCCTCCGGAGGCCACAACCCCGTGGACTCGGGGATGGTGCAGGACCGACCGGCGCCTGATTGATTATCTTTGGCAGGAGACGCAATCATCGACTCGAACATCGCGTCACTCATCGGTCAATCGAGTGCTACTGGGAAACGCCAAGCGGAGTAGATTCCGTGACAGACTCGATCCGGGACGCATCGAGCCGGAGGGAGGTGACAGGTCACATGCAGGATGTTGACGGCTCTGGAACAGAGTCACAGACCGCGTCCGGCGGGCACGGTTTCCGACCTCCCTTGTCCGATGATCCCCCGACGACTCCCGGGAACTCATCGCCGCCTGCGATCGAACTCAAGTCGGTCACCAAGACCTTCATCCTGGAGTCAGGGGAGGAACTAGCCGCGGTTCGGGATGCCTCACTCACGGTGGCAAGGGGGGAGTTCGTCTGTGTGGTGGGCCCATCTGGACACGGCAAGTCGACCCTCCTGAACCTCATCGCCGGGTTCATCGAGCCGTCGAGCGGGGAGATCTTCGTGAACGGAAAGCCCGTGGAGGGACCCGGACCTGACCGGGGCGTTGTCTTCCAGCGGGACACCCTATTCCTCTGGAGAAGGGTGGCCGCCAACATATCGTTCGGGTTGGAAGCCCGGGGCGTCCCCAAACAGGAGCGCAAGGCCACGGTCGATCGCTATCTGAAGACGGTCGGTCTCGAGGACTTTGCCGGTGCATGGCCGCGGCAACTGTCGGGGGGAATGCGTCGTAGAGTGGCGATCGCGGCCGTCTTCGCCAACGAACCAGATGTCTTCCTGATGGACGAGCCCTTCGTCGGATTGGACTACCTCCGCCGCGCACAGCTTCACAAGGTCCTCCTCGACCTCTGGGAGGAAGGGGGCCACCGTGCGGTGTTCATGATCACCCACGATGTCGATGAGGCATTGGCGCTCGGCGATCGCATCCTCGTCGTGAAGGAGGGGCGAATCGTGGAGGACGTGGAGGTCGCCCTACCCAGGCCTCGCTCCACCTACATGATCACCGGTGAGGAAGCATCGATCATCCGTCGCAGCGTCGTGCTCCACTTCGGGGATCTGGAAATAGCATGACCAGCCAAGACCGCAGTGCCGACTCCGGCCTCGAGGAACCGAGTCCGAGAAGTAGCCGCGGCACACCCCGGGAGGAAGGAACCGCCTCCACGAGTAGGGAGCGCCGGATACACCCGCTCGCCGTCCTGTCGTTCCTGGCGATAATCGCGGCCTGGCAGGCTTCATCGGTAGTTCTGGGCGAGACCGTGGGTTACAAACGCGTCCCCGGCATCGAGGATGTCGTCCGCTCGTTCATCGAGTACGCCGGTTACTGGCAGGGCGGCCTTGGGGCCGAGTCCACCCGGACGGGGGCCGAGCCTACGAATTGGGGCGCCACCCTCGGGTTGGGCCACAACACGCTGGTGACGATGCTCAGGACGATCGCCGGCTACACGATCGGCGTGGTCACGGGGATCGGGCTGGGATTCCTGATAGCTTGGTCGAAGATAGCGAGGGGCCTGTTGACCTTCCCCGCCCATCTGGCCCGGATGATGCCCCTCCTTGCCATGATCCCGCTCTTCGCCCTCTGGTTCGGTGATAGCGAACTCGGCGTCCTGACCTTCATTGCCTTCGCAGTGGGCATCCTGCTGTTCGCAATCACCATCAACGCCATCGGCAATGTGCCGCTTCACTACTGGCAGTACGCCAGAAGCCTTGGCGCCAGCCCCCTGCGTACTTACGCCCGCGTCGTGTTCCCGGCCGCGTTTCCCCAGCTCAGGGGTGGTTTATTACTTGCGGTCGCCTTTTCCTGGAGCGCTGCGCTAGCTGCGGAGTTCCTCGGACAGCAGGTCGGACTCGGCCATGTCCTCCAGAGCGCTCTCTATTACGCGTCTACGGATGTCGTGGCGCTCACAGGTCTGGTAGTGATCGTGTTCGCGGCGGTCACCTACCTTGCTGCGAACAAGACCCTCGCTTGGCTGACCCGCTGGGCGGAATAGGGTCCTCCGGGTCTGAGCGGTCTGCACCTCCTCCGTGTAGGAAGGGCAACATGAGTATACGTTCGGTCACATCACGAGGAAAGGGGTCGTAGATGGCTTTCCAATTCGTCCATACACCCGGGCCACCAAGAGATTTGGTGGGATACGGCAGCCGCTTGCCAAAGGTGAGGTGGCCGAACGGTGCGCACGTAGCGGTGAACATCGTTGTCAACTACGAGGAGGGTTCGGAATACTCGTTCCCGGCGGGAGACGGGGGGAACGAGCACCATGGTGGTGAGGAGAGCTATCCGTTCCCGGATGACAAGAGGAACCTCGCCCAGGAGACCATATACGAGTACGGGAGCCGGGCCGGCATCTGGAGACTGCTGAGGCTCTTCGACGAGTACGACGTCAAGGCCACCATGTTCGCCTGTGCGGCGGCATTCGAACTGAATCCCGAAGTGGCGACCGTATCCAAGGCAGCCGGACACGACCTCATGTCCCACGGATGGAGATGGAGCGAGCACTGGCGGCTGAGCCGGGAGGAAGAGGCCGAACACATGCGGCTGGCGATTGAGTCCTTCGAGAGGACCTGGGGGGAGCGTCCCCGTGCCTGGTATTGCCGCTACGGGCCCTCGGTACACACCCGCGATCTGGTAGTGGCAGATGGCGGGTTCGTATACGACTCCGACGCGTACAACGACGACTTTCCGTATTTCGTAACCGTCCGGGAGCGGCAGCATCTGGTCGTGCCCTACAGCCTCACGTACAACGACCTGCAAGGAACCTTGAGTCCCGTCGACTTCCTCGAGTACCTAAAGCGCGGGCTCGACGAGTTATGGCGGGAAGGCGCCGCGGGGTATCCGAAGATGATGTCGGTGGGTCTGCATCCCCGCATCGTGGGGCAAGCCGGGCGGACATCGGCACTCAGGGAGTTCATCGAACACGGGCTGGCCTTGGGGAACGTCTGGTTCGCACGGCGCATGGACATCGCGGAGTGGTGGATCGATCATCACGAAGAGTTCACCGGCTAGAACGGCTGATCGAGCGATGACTCCGCCATGCCAATCGACCGACGGGGCACTTTGATCGGGCTCGACACCCTAATCGAGCGATGGGATCGGGCAAGGGAGGTGCTGACGGCCGCCGGAGTGGGTCCGGTCATCGTCCATGCGACCGGGGCGTTGGGGCGGTACGGCTTGGCCAACTACCTGACCGGAGCGTTTCCGGATCCCAAGGGAACGTATGTCGTGTTCGGGAGCGAGGTCCCGCCCGTGATCGTTGCCGCAACTCCGGGGGAACGGCTCAGGTGGGAACACTACGGCAATGCCCTCGTAGAGATCGCCTACCCGGCCGGACCGTCTCGCCTCGCCCGGTTGGAGCGTGTCACGGAACTGATCGATGCACGACAGGACGGCGGTCCTCCCGCGGTAGCTGCCGGAGGAATGCGCGGTCTGCCGTGGAAGGACCATCAGCGCTTGATCCAGCTTCTCGGGGTACCCGGCCTCCAAGACATGTCGCATCTCCTGGAGGACGTCAAGAGGTTCAAGACGCCGACCGATCTCGAAGGAATGAGAACCTCGGTAAGGATGGCAGAGGACGCTCTCGATCGGTTCGTCGCTCGAGCACACGCCGGAATGACCGAACTGGAGGGGGCGGCCATGATCGAGTCGAAGCTGCGACAGGAAGGAGCGCCTACCTGTCTCGTCGACGTGAGTGCCGGGCCGTATCTGAGCCAGGCACCAACCCATCGATCGCTCGACCGGGGTGACCTGGTCACGGTCTTCGTGGAGGTCGCCAATACCGACGGATACTGGGTTGAACTGGGGGCGCTGATCGGATTCGGTCGGGTTGGCGGTGACCGGTGGGCACTGGCGGAGAAGACAATCGACACCCTCCGGCAGGCCGAACGTCACGTAGTCCCGGGTTCAGCGGCTTCCGATCTTGCCTGTCGGATCGACCGGCTGATAGAGAACACCGGCCGTCCCACTTTCGGATACGGGCATGGCGTGGGAATCGACGAGGAGCGACCGACCGTTTCTCACGGCGACCACACGCCCCTGGAGGCGGGGACGACCATCGCCCTCCACCCCTCGATCCTGACATCCGGTGGCCGACATTCCCTCGCAGTGGCCAACACGTATTCCGTGGGCGAGCGGGGGGTTGAGCCGCTGTCGGATCATCCATACAGGATTCGCAGCATCACATGAAGGTGCGCGGATCGATGTCTAAGATTTGCCCGGACGGAGGCGGGGACCCACCATGACGGCGCGAGATCGAACCACGGTCGGTATACGGCGGCGTAACCTGTCGGGCCGTGTCCGCCAACTGGTCCTGGCCGCGCTCGGGGTAGGTCTGGTGCTGGTCATGTGGACCCTGGCCGCGGCAGCGACCGAGCCGGTGAGAATCCCCTCCCCGATCCTCGTCTTCGAGGCGATCAGTCAGAATCTCGTCGAGATCCGCGCTCTCGAATTCGCGTCCTTCGGCAGCGGTGGAATCATCCAGAACCTGACCTACACGGCTGTCAACGTCCTCATGGGCGTTGCGGCAGGAGCGGTTGCAGGCTTTGCGATCGGGCTCCTGATCGGTCGGGTACGGGTGATGCGCAACCTTCTGGAACCACCGCTGCTCTTCGTCGGCACCGTGCCGGTGCTGGTGCTGCTTCCGTTTCTCTCCCTGTGGTTCGGCACCGCCCGGCTGGCCACGAACGGGATGGTCATCTTCTACACGATGGTCACGGTCGCGGTGGTGACCCAGCAGGCAACCACCAATGTCTCCAACTATTACGACAACTACGCGCTGAGCCTGGGCGCAAGTTCCACCCGGGTGCTCCTCCAAGTGGTAAGGCCGGCTGTGATACCCGAAGTACTGGGCGCGGTCCGGGTCGCCTTGGCATTCGGTTGGGGATTCCAGGCGATCGCCGAGGTTCTCGGTGGCCAAATCGGGGCGGGCAGGGTGATTCGCGTGTACGCACAGTACGCGGCTACCGCTGAGATCCTTTCCATCGTGTTCTCCGTCGGCATTCTCGCAGTCGTGATCGATGGGATCGTCGCCGGTGTCGGGCGGTGGGTCGTCAGGTGGCAGGAGTAGGGACTTGGGACATGTAGACGCTCCTCGTATCGCGAGGTAACCGGTGACCGGCGCCGTGTTGGTCACAGATGACGCGCAACCGTCCAGATGTCCAGTCATAGAGCCTTGATACCGCTGATCGCGTCCTGTAGGAGTCCGGAGAGCGGATGCCACGAGGTCGGGACGTCTTGATGGACCACGAAGCGATCGCAGCCGCTCGCGTGGTGATCGACGAAGCTCTGGGCATCCGGAACGGCGAGACCGTACTCATTACGAACGACTCGCCAACGACACACGAGTTGTCTTCGCTGCTGGCAAGCGCAGTCTGGGAAGCGGGGGCGGCTCCTGTTGAACTGTTCATGACCAAGTTGGCCCGTCCCGGACTTCCCATACCGTCCTTGATCGCCCAAGCCGCCCACCATGCTGACGTGTGGATCGAACTCAACGAGATCTACATCCTGGGGACACCGGCAGATCACGATGCTCGCAGAGCGGGTACACGCCGTTTCTACAGCCTCTCGGGGATGACCGTGACTGACCTCATCCTGCTCGAACTCAAGGTAGATCGCGTGGCCCTGGCGGAACTCGGAGAGCGCCTGGGGGAACTCACCACCGGAAAGGAGGAACTACGGATTACCTGTGACAACGGCTCTGATTTCCGAGCGAGTATTCGAGACTGTGTGGCAAGCCCCGACACAACCACCATGCCTCTCGGGCAAACTCATGTATCCCCCATCGAGGAGTCCGTGAGCGGACGTCTGGTTTTCGATGGATCTGCCTTCCCACCCGAGTCCTTGACGATCTTGAAGGACACAATCACCATCGAGTTCTCGGACGGACTGTCACGAGTGACCGGAGAAGGGCGCGAAGCTCAGGTCTTGGCGAGTTGGCGCGAATGGAACGAAGATCCGGGAATCTACCGGCTCAACCACGTCTCATACGGTTATCACCCCAACGTCCCGTTACCCACCGGCCGTCTCGTGGCCGACGAAAGAGTCTTCGGGTGTTTGTGTGTGGGTTTCGGTCCACCCCAGCCGTACACTTGCCACTCGGATCTCACAATCCTGGGAGCCACCGTGCGTGTCGACGACGAACCGCTCCAGATCAAGGGACGTTACGTCGATCCCGAGGCCCGAAAGCTGGCCCGAAGCCTTCGGGCACCGGGCTACTAACGGAGCAAGAAGAGTTATGTGCGGCGTTGGGGAAAGAGCAATTCCACGTGACGATCAGTGGGTGGTGTAGAAGATGATGGCAGGGGACACCACAGTGAGCCGGACACGCTTGTCGTTCGTGTCGCTTCGCCGTGAGCCTGGGACCAGACCATCCTGTCAGGAGAAGGACCAATGGAAATCGGCGTGACCGAAGTCGTCTTCCGGCTGATCCCACTTCTCCTGGTCTTGGGCACCGCCGTCATGGGGCTCATCGTCTGCCTGAACAACATCACTGCCCCGGGGGCGAACCTCCGGTTCGTGGAGCACATCATGACCATGGACACCACCAACATGGACAGCGGAACTCAGTGGCGCGAGATCAGGTCACCCGTGCTCCACCGGGCTGCATTTTTGGCCATCTTGGTATGCGAGGTGGCGGTCACCGTGCTCGGACTGGTGGGCAGCTACTTCCTGGCAACCAACCTCACCGCCCCGGCCGACGCGTGGGATGCTGCAAAGCTGTTCGGTTACCTGACCTTCATCATGGCATTGGTGGTTTGGTTCCTGATCATCCAGGTGGTGGGCGCCGAGTGGTATGTGAGCTGGCAGTCGGAGAAGTGGAACGCAATCCGCGACTCCACCCGCATCAACCTGATCACCATCGCCGGGATCATCCTGCTCCGGATCTCATGAGTAGTAGTCAGTAGTCAGTGGTAACGATGTGGTACGCTATGATACAATGCCTGACACCTGACACCTGACACCTGACACCTGACACCTGACACCTGACACCTGACACCTGAC
>JAPPFW010000077.1:49528-66665 GCA_028821575.1 bacterium
ACCTAGACCGCGAGTACCCGAGCCGGGTTGGTGTGGGTCATGGCGTGGATGGCCTCCTCGCTGACGCCTTCGGCACGAAGCATCGGTAGGAACGCCTCGATCAGATACTGGTAGCCGTGGCCCCCGTTGGTCTTCAGGCGGGGCCTGGCCGGCATGTCTTGGGCGATGACGAGACGGTCCTGATGGCCCTGGCGGACCAGTTCGGCCAGGAACTCGGCCCGGCGTCTGTCTGAGTTGATCCACTCGATACCGATCAGGTCGAACTCCAGGTAGGCGCCGGTGGCGGCTACCCGTTCCACCTCGGGCATCTCCAGGGTGCCGTCGAGGTGTCCGAGGATCACCCGGTCCACCTCTACTCCCTCCTCCTGGAAGATCTCCAGGAACTCCAGGGCCATGTACTGGGTGGTGTGGGTGGTGAGGGCCAGGCCGGTCGCCACCTGGGCGCGGGCGGCGGCGCGCAGAACCCGCTCCTCGACGCCTTGGACCCACTTCTTGTCGAGGCCGATCTCCCCGATGATCCCGGGCCTGATGCCGGTGTCCCCTACCCCGTTCTCGATCTCGTCGATCATGTAGTCGGCGAGCCGCTGGGTGGTCCACTTGTTGACGAACTCCGGGTAATACGGCTCGCGGTAGAAGCCGGTCCCCATGACAATGTGGACATCGCTTGCCTCAGAGACCCGGCGGAGCTTCTCGGGATCCCGCCCGATGTGTTCCAGGGTCGGGTCGACCAGCGTGCGCCCGCCGGCTTCCCTGTACAGCCGTAGCTCCTCGGTCATCTGCACCTCGTCGGTGATCGGGATGGCCAGCCACCGGTGCCGCGGCCAGGAGAGATCCATGAATACGTGGTCGTGCATCTGGGTGTGGCCGAGCTCGTCGGGTGACACCGGGCCCCGGACCGTCATCACCTGCTTGGACACGACTGACTACCTCCCGTCAGGCCCCGCTGGGATCCATCACGAACGGGCCGCTTCGATCGCCTGCCGTGCGAACGCGACACCCCGCTCGAACACCTGCTCGGCGTGCTCCGCGCGGGCATGATCCTCGAACGCTGCGTACTTGGCGGTCCCGTCCCTCTCCATCTCCATCAGAAGCCCCCGGTAGTTGATCCCGTCGTCACCCACGGCGATCGGTATGAAGGTACCCGTGTGGTAGTCCGACAGGGTCTCGTACTGATCCTCGGGGCCGTACAGCTTCTCCGAATAGCGGGCCATCCCCTTGAGATGGGCGTAGGCGATGTAGTCGCGGAGGATGCGGTACCCGTAAGGCCAGGGCTCGATCCCGGCCGCGTAGACATTGCCGGCGTCGAAGTTGACCCGGACGTGCGGCGCGTCGAGGGCATCGAGGAACCGGGCCGTAAGTTCGGGCTCCCGCACGACGTCGGTGCGTTCCGGATCCTCGTTGCGAAGGTCGAAGTGGTTCTCCAGCAGCATGGTGATGCCCTTCTCGGCGGCGAGGTCGTGGCACGGCTCCATGCGGCGCTTGTACCGCTCCACGATCTCGTCGAAGCCCCACGCCGGGTTGTGGCCCGGATAGGTGATGACGAACTCGGCGCCCACATCCTTGGCGAGACTGATGATGTCACACATCGCCCGCTGGACCATGGGTACGTCGTCGGTGATCATCACCCGGAACTTGGCGGTGGCGTTGACGCAGACGATCCGGACCCCGTACCCGTCCAAGGTCTCACCTACGTTTTCGAAGCCCTCGTTCTGCGGGTAGTAGACGAGTTCAAGGGCGTTGACGCCGAGCCGGCGGCATCGCTCGCCCAACTCGTCGTAGGTAGGGTGCCAGCGGTTCCAGGACGAGTCCGCACAGATCGCCAGTTCCATCGTTTCGTCCTCTCTTCCGGCAGCGTCGTTGCGGGGTGGGTGACCTGCTCAGGTTAGTGGTCGGCCTACAAACCACCTTGGCGGGACATGTGGCGGAGATTCGGAGACCGACCGCTAGATTTCTGAACATCTTGAACACGTCCCGGATCCTTACGAAGGTCTGCCTGCTGGTGACCTCATGCGTGATAGTCGGCGCATGTGGCAGCGAGCCTTCCATCGTCGATCCGACGACATCGTTGTCCCTCGGGTCAGCAGCGACGACGCCCGTCAGGACCAGCCCGGTGACGACAGGCCCCATAACGACAAGTTCCGTCACGACCAGCCCCGTCACGACCAGCCCCGTCACGACAACCCCGGTGGCCGCGGAGTCCACCGATACGAGTGCCGCATCCGCGGTGCCCGAGGTGCTCACGGTGGAGGTGGTCATCACCGACTTGGAGAACCCCCGGGGGGTCGGGATCGATGCGGAGGGCGCTTTGCTCATCGCCGAAGCGGGATACGGCGAGGACGCCGAACCCCTCATACTGAGAACCGGCCGTCTCACCCGCTTCCTGGACGGAAACGGGGATGGCGACTTCGAGGATCCCGGGGAGACCCAACGGTGGCTGGACAACTTGTTCAGTTTCAACTCGGTGAATAAGTACGAGACGGGTCGGGACGAGGTGAGCGGGGCAACGGACGTGCTGGTGCACGAGGACGGTCGGGTGTTCCTCTCCCTCGACGGCGGTATCGATGAGACCGGGGGTACGTTCATCCTCTACGAACTGGATGAGAGCGGAACACTGCTGCGCGAGATCGACCAGGACTCAAACATGACGGGCATCGGGTTCGCCCCCGATCAGCTCAGTGTCTATGCATCCCAAAGCACCCACAATTCCCTGATCGAGATCGATCTGGAGTCCGGCGAATCCCGTCACATCGTTACGTTCGAGGATCTGTATAGCGGGCAACAGGCGGTCCCGGCGGGCATCGGCGTGGACCCGACCACGGGGGACGTGCTGGTGGCCCTGTTCTCCGGTGTTGCCAAGGCCGAGGGCGAGGCATGCCGGTTCGTGCCCGAGGAGATGTGCGATGGCCGCTACCTGCCGCTGATTCCCACCGACGCCAAGGTGGTCAGAGTCGATCCGGACACCGGCGCCGCAACCGATGAGGTCACCGGGCTGACCGCGGCGCTCGATGTTGCGGTCGACTCGGAGGGGAACGTGTTCGTGGTTGAGATGGCTGCCGACCACGCCCAACTGTTCCATGTAGGGGTCGACCTGTTCCTGGCCGATCTTCCCGCCCTCCACGGCGGCTACGTTCGGTTCAGCGGAACGTTGACTATGTATCCGGCCGGCGGAGGCGACCCCCGAATCCTTGCGGAAGGGCTGGATCAACCGACCAACGTAACAGTCGCCCCGGACGGCGCCCTATATGTATCGACGGGGCAGGGCACCCCGGGCCGGCCAATTCCCGGCCCGGAAGGTCGCACTGAAATCGTTGGAGAAGTTCTCCGGATAACCGGATACAAGTGACAGCCCGGTTCCCTGTGGACGCCATCCGGCGGGACCACTATGTTTACGAGGTCGCAGGTGGGCCGCGCCGCGACCGGACAGGCACCTGAGAGGAGGCGCAATGAGAGCTAGTCGAATAGGGCGATTGCTGGGGCTGTTGCTCGTCTTGGTACTGGTGGCCGCGGGGTGCGGCGCCGAGGAGGACACGACGGCAGCCGACGCAGCCGCAGCCGCGCAGGCACAGGCGGAAGCGGCCGCAGCCGCAGCACAGGCAGAAGCTGACACCGCGGCGGCGGAGTTGGCCCAGGCGCAAGCCGATCTGCAAGCCGCCGAAGCAGCGGCGGCCGAAGCTATGGAGGGTGACGAGGCCGCCCAAGCCGAACTCGCCGATGCCGCGGCAGCTCTCGAGGAAGCCGAGATGGCCGCCGAGGAAGCCATGATGGCCGTCGAGGAAGCCGAGATGGCCGCCGAGGAGGCCATGAAGGCGGCCGAGGCAGCTGAGGCCGAGGCGATGGCGGCGACCACCACCACGGAGCCGGCCATGGAAGAGCCGTCGATCATCGAGGTCGTGGTCTCGGAGGACAGCGACATCTACAACTTCGACCCCAAGAACTCGGCCGGCGGTGAGTTCGACGCTCCTGTCTTCACCACCATCTACGAGGCGCTGGCCTGGACAAGCCCCTCGGGCGACGTGCTGCCCCGTCTGGCGACGGAGTGGACCATCTCCGAGGACAAGATGACCTACACGTTCAAGCTGCGCGAGGGCGTCAAGTTCCACAACGGGGCCGACTTCACCGCGCACGACGTCGTGTACAGCGTGAACCGCGCCGTTAGCCAGGGGATCCCGATGGTGCAGCAGCGGGCCCAGAACCTGGAGAGCGTGACCGCGGTCGACGACTACACGGTCGTATACCAGCTGAAGCAGCCCTCCACCGCCTTCCTACTCAACATCGCGGACACCACCGGGCTGGGTTTCTCGTCGATCCTCACGTCCACGGCGCCCGCCCACGGTACGACCCCGGTAGGGACCGGTCCGTTCACCTTCGTCTCCTACGTGCCCGGCTCGGAGTTGGTGCTGGATGTCAACCGTGACTACTGGGACCCGTCGGTACTGCCCTCCTACGACCGGATCCGGGTCAGGATCATCAAGGAGGACGCCTCGATGGTGGCCGCGCTCCGGTCCGGGGAAGTTGCGTTGATCCATCCCACCGCCACGGCGACGGCCAGGAGCCTGAGGGACGATGCCGACTTCACGATCGTCGACACGGCGTCCCGCACCTTCTGGATCCATGCCAGCCGGGTGGGCGCGACCCGTGACGAGGCCGTGGTCAAGGCACTGTGGCTGTCCATGGATCGTCAAGCCCTGGCTGATATCGCCTTCCTGGGCGAGGCGTTCCCGTGGTCGACCTCCCATCCATCGGTCGCGTACGGCCTGGGACCCGACGACCTGCCCAACTACCAGCGGGATGTCGAGGAGGCCAAGCGGATCCTGGCGGAGGCCGGCTACACCGACGGTATCGAGTTGGTATTCACCTATCCGACCCGTGTGCCATACGAGGACGTGTTCTTCGAGGTCCTCCAGGCATCCTGGGCGGAAGCGGGGATAACCGTAAACCTCAATCCGGTTGAGCAGGCGGTCTGGATACCCAAGCTGATCAACGCCGACTACGACCTGTCCGCCACAGACCAGGGTTGGTACTCGAACCCCTACCGGTACGTACTGCCCAGGACGGGATGGCAGGCGCCCCCCGAGGAAATCCTTCCTGAGTTGATTCCCGAACTGGACGCCCTCGCGGCAGCCTCGCAGGACGAGCGGCCGGAGATATTCCAGAGGATCCAGGTAATGGAGGCCGAGAACGTCTACCCGTACACGGGGACGGTCTACGCCAATGCCTCGCACGTGTACCGCAACGATCTGCTCGCCAACGCAGATCTCGGCACGTACATCACCGGTGACAAGCGGGTCCTGTACCTCTCGCTGGTACCGGCCGGATAGCTCGACTTGAGGGGCCGGGTGGGTATCCACCGCCCGCCCGGCCCCAGGCCATAACTCTTTGATGGAGGCTAGGGCAGCCCCGGACTCGCGACTCGACGGGACGGTTCTGGCGGTCCGGGATCTGGTCACCGTCTACCCGACCAGGCTCGGTGTGGTTCCCGCGGTCGATCACGTCGGCTTCGAGTTGCGGGCGGGTGAGATCCTGGGCATCGTGGGCGACTCGGGCAGCGGCAAGACCACCCTGGCCCGCTCCCTCCTCGGTCTGGTAGCGGCTCCCGGCCGGATAGTCGGCGGGGAGATACTGCTGCACGGCCGGAACCTCCTGGAGTTCACGCCCGAGGAGATGAGACGGGTACGCGGCACGGAGATCGCCATGATCTTCCAGAACCCGATCCGCTCGTTCCATCCCGGGTTTACCATCGGACGGCAGTTGACCGAGGCGGTGACGAGGCACCAGCGCGTCTCCCGCCGCGATGCCCGCCACAAGGCCATCGAGGCTCTGACCTGGGTGGGGATGCCGGAACCGGCGGTCCGGATGAAAGACCATCCCCACCAGTTCTCCGGGGGAATGCTGCAGCGGGTGATGATCGCCATGAGCCTGCTCAACGAACCCGCGGTGCTGGTCGCCGATGAACCAACCACCGCTCTCGACGTGACCATCCAGGCCCAGATCCTGGAACTGGTACAGAAGCTGGCCGTGGACCGGGGACTCGGAGTGATCCTCGTGACGCACAACCTCGGGATGGTGGCCAGCATCTGTGACCGCGTGATGGTGATGTACGCGGGCCAGGTCGTGGAGGAGGCATCGGTCGACGACGTGTTCGCCCATCCGGCCCATCCGTACACCGTGGGATTGCTCGACTCGCAGCCGGATCGGGCAACCGGCGCCAGATTGGAGGCAATGGCCGGCGGGTCGCCGAAGATGACCGCCCTGCCTCCCGGGTGCAGGTTCGAGCCGCGCTGCGCCTACGCGGAACCGGCGTGCTCGCAACCGCCCGACCTCTGGAACCTGCGCAAGGGCCAGACGGCCAGGTGCTGGGTCAGCAGGCGGCACGGGAAGCTACCTGCGCTCCCGGACAGCGGACCATCCACGGGCGCCGGGACCGGTTAGGCGGCGGAGTGGCTCTGCTAAGGCTCGAAGGCGTCTCGGTTCACTTCCGGCTCCGCGGGCGAGGCCGGGGTGGAGGGGTCGTGCGCGCCGTCGACGAAGTGGACCTGACCATAAACGAGGGCGAGGTGCTCGGCATCGTCGGCGAGTCGGGGTGCGGGAAGACCACCCTGGGCAGGGTCATCGTCGGTTTGCAGAGGCCCACGTCGGGTGACGTGATAGTGCGGGGTGAGAGGCGGTCCCTCCGGCAGCGTCCGGGTGCCAACGCCCGCGCCGACGGGTTCCAGATGGTGTACCAGGACGCGGCGGGCTCTCTGAACCCGTGGAAGCGGATCGGCTGGAGCATCGCCGAGCCCCTACGAAACGAGGGCATGAGGAAACCGCGGATGCGCGAGCGGGTTCTGGAACTACTCGATCAAGTGGGACTTCCCGACTCTCTGATCGACCAGTACCCGGGTGAACTCTCCGGGGGGCAACAGCAACGGGCGGCCATAGCCAGGGCCCTGGCCGGGCGGCCCCGGCTGATCGTGCTGGACGAGGCGGTCAGTTCCCTCGACATGTCCACCCAGGCACAGGTCCTGAACCTGCTCAAGGACCTCGCGGAGCGGCACTCCGTCAACTACGTGTTCATCTCCCACGACATCGCCGCGGTGGACTTCATGAGCGACCGGGTGGCGGTCATGTACCTGGGAAGGATCGTCGAACTCGAAGATGCTCACGACCGCAGGAGTCCGCTGGTCCATCCTTACTCCATCACGCTGCGGTCGGCTGTGCCCGTTCCCGATCCCGTCCTGGAGCGCCGGCGCAAGCGCATAGTGCTGACCGGGCCGGTGGCCAGCGCAACCGACCTCCCGTCCGGGTGCCGCTTCCACACCCGGTGCCCGATCGCCCAACCGCTCTGTGCCGATAGCGAGCCGGAGTTGGTCAGGGCATCGGCAACCAGCCGGGTCGCATGCCACTTCACGGGGGAATTCGACGACCGCTACGCCGCGTCCCGCACCGGGGGTTCGGGATGATTCTCTTCGTCGCCCGCCGGTTCGCCGAGGCGGTAGCCGTCCTCTTCGTCCTGACCTTCCTCATCTACGTGATCGGAACGATCGTGCCGGGTGACATCGCCCAGCAGATGGCAGGGATCGAGGGAGCCACACCGGAGCGAATGGCCGAGATGCGGGCCCGCCTCGGGCTCGACCGCCCTCTGATGGTGAGGTACGGGGAATGGCTGGGCAATGCGGTCAGGGGCGACTTCGGCCACTCGCTGTTCACGGAACGCGACATCGCCGCCGATGTCCGCCAGCAGTTCCCGGTCTCCTTGGAGGTGGCCTTCGTCAGCGTCGCGCTCGCCGTGGTCATCGGCATCCCCCTCGGTGTGTACGCGGCGGTGCACACGGGGAGCATCATGGACCGGATCCTGCGGGGAATCTCGCTCGTGTTCTTCTCGGTCCCGACCTTCGTATCGGGGGTGCTGTTCGTGTGGTTGGGCTCCATTGTCCTGAGGTCGTTCTACACATCTTTCTACGTACCCTTCACCGAAGACCCGATCGCCAACCTGCGGTCGATCATGTTGCCGTGCCTGGCGATCGCCCTTCCCACGTCGGCTTCCATCATCCAGATGACCCGGACCACCATGATCGCCAGCCTCCAGGAGCCGTTCATCGATACGGCCCGGGTGAAAGGCGCCCGAGAGAGCAGGGTCCGGTACATCCATGCGCTGCGCGCGTCCCTCGGACCCGTGGTCACGCTCGTCGGCCTGCTGTTCGGCGCACTCGTAGGCGGACTCATCATCGTCGAGCAGATCTTCAACCTGCCGGGACTCGGCCGGGGGGTGTTGCTCGCCATCGCGGAGCGCGACTTCCCGTATGTCATCACCGCCACCCTTGTCATTGCCAGCGTCTACATAGTGGTGAACTTCATCGTGGACCTCCTCTACCCCATCCTCGACCCGCGGCAGAGGGAGCAGACATGAACGCAACTGCCGCCGACCGAACCGCCCAGGCCTCGGAAGCCATCGACCGCGGGACACCCGGTTTCCGCAATGCCCGCCTCTGGCACCAGCTCCGGGCAGTGGTCAGGCATCCGTCCGGGCGGTTCGGCATCCTCCTAGTCGCCCCCGTGCTGATCCTCGCCCTGGTCGGACCGCTGGTCATCGACTGGGATCCCATCCAGATCAACCCGGCCGACTCCCTCCAGGGACCGTCGGCCCGGCACTGGTTCGGGACAGACCAACTCGGTCGGGATCTCGCCGCCCGGGTGGTGAGCGCCATCCCGGTGGTGATCTGGGTACCGCTCGGGGCGGTCCTCCTGGCCGTGACCGCCGGCAGCGCCGTCGGTATCCTGGCCGGATACCGTCGGGGATGGCTGGAGAGGGTCCTGATGGCTGGAACCGACGTGCTACTGGCCATGCCCGGCCTGCTCACAGCCATCCTCATCGTCGGCGTGTTCGGGGGCGGCTCCCGCAACATGATCCTGGCCATCGGCGTCATCTACCTGCCCCGCTTCACCCGCATCGCCCGCGGATCGACCCTCGAGGTCCGCGGCCTCCCCTACGTCGACGCCGCCCGACTGTCGGGAACCAAGCCGCTGGCGCTCGTCACCCGTCACATCCTGCCGGGTATCAGCTCACCGCTCTTCGTGATGTGCGTGCTGAGCCTCTCCACCGGGCTGCTGGTCCAGACAGCCCTGAGCTTTCTCGGGTTCGGATTCGAGCCGCCCACCGCCGATCTGGGGAGGATGCTCGCCAACTCGGTCGACTTCCTGACCCTCGCGCCGTGGATGGCGATCTCCCCAGCCCTGGTGATCACCCTGCTGATATTGGCCTTCAACAACCTCGGCGACGCTGTACGCGACGTGATGGACCCCGAAGTGGCACGCGCCGCCGGCACAGTCTGAACCGCCGACACCGTCGTGTCGGCACACCCGGTCCCGTCAGCGGCCGTTATCCGTCAGCAGCATAAAGACTGGCCGTTTGCAAGGGCAGACTTCGGGTTCATCGTGATGGTCTCGGCATGGCGTACATGACCGAATGGTTGATAAGCTTCGCCGAGCCGTGACCGTGACTCCTGCCACCAGTTCCCGCTCGCTGGGCTTCTTGGGCCCGGCCGGCACCTTCACCGAGGAGGCGCTGATCACCCAGGATGACCTGGCTGCGATGCACCGTCAGCCCTTCAACTCGATGCTCCAGGTGCTGAAGACCGTGGAGTCCGGACGCGTGGACCTCGGGTTCGTCCCGATCGAGAACATGATCGAGGGGGCTGTCACCTCGAGCATCGACAGCCTTGCGTTCGGAACCGGCTTGTTGATCCGACGCGAGGTGATAATGGATGTTCGCCTCAAGCTGGCAGCGCTTCCGGGAACGGACCTCGACCGCGTCAAGTACGTCCGCTCTTACCCCGTCGCCTATGCACAGTGCAGCCGGTTCCTTTCCCGGCGACTGCCCAACGTCGTCATGGCAGCGGCCAACTCGACAGCCGACGCCGCCCGTGACCTGAGCGCCTCGGGTGACCTGGACACGGTGGTGATCGCTCCGCAGAGAGCCGCCGATGTCTACGGCTTGGAGGTGGTCGCGGGGGATATCGAGGACCGGCCCGGCAACAAGACACGCTTTGTGCTGGTCGGCCGCGATACCGTTCCCCCACCGACCGGGCAGGACAAGACCAGCCTGGTCGTTTACCAGCGCGCCGACGCACCAGGGTCACTGGTGGGAATCCTGGGCGAATTCGTCGCCCGGTCCATCAACATCACCAGCCTCCAGAGCCGCCCGACCAAATCCAGCCTCGGCAACTACTGCTTCCTCATCGATTGCGAGGGTCACGTTATAGACGAGAGGTTGGGCGACGCCCTCCGCAACCTCCAGATGAGAGCGGCCAGCGTCAAGTTCCTCGGCTCCTACCCCGCAGACTCGGTCAGCGACGTGATCGATCCGACCAACCGCGCGGTCCGCGACGACATCGACGCGTCCTACGTCGACGATGAGGGCTACCTGTTGTTGGCCGGCGTGCCCGACCGGAGGAGCCGCGACGATGCCGATGCGTGGCTCTCCGACGTACGCTCCAAAGTGGGTCGAGATCCGTAGCGCTGTGCATCAGTCCCGAGTCCGCAAACGACCCCATCCGGGGCCTAAACCACCAACCACAACTACCGACTACCAACTACCAACTAGGTCTCGATCAGACCCTCCTGGGGCTGTGTCCAGGGCAGCTTGTAGACGAACGCAGTCTGCGGAGCACGCGGTATCGGCATGTCGCCGAGGGGCACATCGATGACCACCGGCGCATCGTGGTCCAGCGCAAGCGGGATCAACGCTTCGAGATCGAGGGGGTCGTCCGCTCTCATGGCCACAACGCCGAACGACCGGGCGAACTTCACAAAGTCCGGATTGTGCAGGTCGGTCCCGTAGGCGCCGCCGAACGACTCGTCCAGATCGCGGGCAACGTTGCCGTAGGAGTCATCTCTGCAGACGACGACTACCACATTGATCCCGTACCGGACCGCCGTGCAGAGTTCGGATGAGTTGAACATGAAACCGCCATCTCCGGTCACGCACACCACCGAGCGCCGTGGATTTGCGATCTTCGCGCCCAGGGCGGTCGGAAAGGCGTAGCCGAGGTTGTACGAGTAGCCGGAGTCTATGTACGTCTTGGGTCGATTCACCTGGTAATGCGTCCGGGCGTAGAAGCCGAACTGGGTGACGTCCCAGACTACGAAAGCCTCCTCCGGGATCCCGTTCTGCATCGCCTCCAGGACAGCGTATTGCGGTTCCTTGAGCCGGATGTCGTAGTAGGCGATGAGGCTGCGGGCCGCAGCGACCGCCTCCGCAGGCGACGGGCGCTCTCCTGCGCCGGCCTCGATGAGGAATGGGAGCAGCGCTTCGATGGTGGCTCTGGCATCGCCATGGAGAGGGATGGTGTTGGACTGGACCTTGGTGAGTTCGCTGTCGTCGATGTTGATGTTCACCAGGGTGCTGGACTCACCCGCCGGGTTCCCCAACGAGAATCGCGTGCCGATCCCTATCACGACATCGGCTGACGCCATCACGTCAAAGAGTTGGTTCATCTCCTGTCTCTCGCCCCGGGGGCTGAAGCACGAGCCATAGGACAGTGGATGGCTGTCCGGAATAGCCCCCTTGCCGCCGCTGGACGTCACGACAGGGATGTTGGTGGTCTCCGCCAGCTCGACTAGTGCTCCCTCAGCGTCCGAGCGCGCAACGCCCCCGCCAGCGAATATCAGCGGCGTGCGAGACGCGGTGATGACGTCAGCCGCCTCCCGGAGGTCTTGCGCACTCGGCACGATCCGCGAGGTACGGGCTGGGTTACGCAGCCGGACCTCTTCTCGCTCCACCCCGGCCTCGGGCGGCATCTCGATCAGAACCGGACGCGGACGGCCCGTCCGCATCTGCCTGAACGCCTCGAACACCGCATCCGGCACGTCCCTGGGCCTGAGCGCCATCCGCTGCCACTTGGTGACCGAGCGCACCGCACCGGCCTGGTCCAGGACCTCATGAACGGCCCCGTTGTTCTTGCCGATTGCGCCACGCGGAATCTGACCCGCGATCAGAAGTACCGGAGAGGAGCGCGCATACGCATTGGTCAAGCCAGGCGCAGCGTTGTAGAGGCCCGCCCCCGGAACCACGAGAGCTACTCCAGGTCTTCCCGAAACCCGTGCATAACCGTCGGCCATGTAGGTCGTAGCCTGCTCATGCCGGGTCGTGATCATGCGGATACCCGGCTCGTCCCTGAGCGCCGCGATGATTCCATATATCTGTATGCCCGGAACTCCGAACACGACGTCAACGCCCTCGTTCACGAGGGACTTCACAAGCGCTTCACCGCCGGTCATTCTTGTCAAAGGATGCCACCCGCCTTCCGGGTAGACCAAAGCAATCCCGCCCCGAGTCAACCTCGACGGGTAACTCCGACGCGCCCTGTATTCGAGACTAAGCGATTCACGGAGCGCGCTACAACACGGCGATGGTCACTCCGGCTACTCGACCTTCCGGTTGTTCCGGAAAAACACCTCTGAGCGCCAGAACTACCACCGCTGAAGCCGGCTTCCAGGTCGGACGCCTTCGAGCCGCGACATCACTCCTACGGTTCGAGGTCCCGGGCCTACTGGGCCGCACCATCCTCGATCGGTGAGGCCGGCTCCTGCATCCGGCTGCTCACGAGAGCTTGTAGCAAGCCCCTTCGAACACGTAGTCGGCCGCCACGGGGTGCGTGTAGGACGACTCGATCGTCCGGATTCCGGTCACATCGATGCCTTCCGCCAGCGCTTGCGGATCGGCGCGACCGATCCAGATCGTACGCTGCACGATGTCGTTGGGCTCACCCGTGTACCTCTCGGTCGGGGCCACGCCGTCGAAGTCAAGTTCCTCAATGCTCTTGGCAGCGGCCAGCACGCCTGCCTGGGTCAGGTCGCCGGCCGCGTACGCGATCTCCAGCGTGCGGAGCATCAGGAATCCCTCGATGAACCCCTCGACCAGGTATGTGCTCTTGGGTGCATCCGGTGCGTACCGGTCCATCACATCGCGCACGTTCGCCATACCGGGGGTGTCATCCGAGTAGGGCGGGAAGTAGGCGGGGCCGTAATAGTCACGGGCCAGCGCGTCCTTGAGCGGAGAGTTCGGCGCAACCAACGCGGGATTCCAGTTTGCGGGCGGGCCCGCCCACATGGCCTGGAAACCTCCGGCGAGAGCCGCGCCGTAGATCTCGGCCAGCACGGTGGGAGATGCTGCAACCCATACGATGTCGGCTCCGCTCTGAGCGATGGCGATTCCGACCGCCGAGTTGTCCTGGCCCGGGAGGACCTTCCCAGATCCGTCGTAGACGACTTCCAGACCGAGCGTCTCCGCGGCGATCTTGGCGCCCGCTGCCGAGTCGAATCCGTAGTCTCCCGGGAAGGTGGCCAGGGCCAGGGTCGGGCCGGCCACTCCGTTGCCCTTGGCCACATCGGACAGATAGCCGATCATGTTCATCGCCTCGATGCAATATGGCGTTCCGTGGGGAAGGAGGTTGGAGTTCATAGCCGGGTCCGACCAGCCCGAGTACCACGTGAGCGGGATGGCCAGGATGCCGTCCTCCGCCAGATCCTCGAGGATCGCCACCGTGTGCGGCGATCCCGTGGAGTGACCGAACGCCACCACCTCGTCCTTGAGTTCCTCGTAGAACTGGACGTGATTGTCGACCGAATACACCGTATCCCGGTAGACCAATTCGACCTGAAGGCCGTGCACGCCGCCCCGGGCGTTGACATCCTTCCAGAAGGCGTCCACACCCGCCGTCACGAGGCTGATCACCGGTCCGAAGATGCCTGTCAGGTCGGCGAGCATACCCACCTTGATCACACCGGACTCCAGGTCCACACCCACGTCGGTGGCAATCTGCAGCGCCGGCGCTTCCATCGTCGTGGCGGGCGCCTCCGCTGTCACCCCGGACTCCTCCGTGGCGGTAGGCGCATCCATCACGGCAGGCTGGTCTTCCATCGTCGGGTCGGGCGCCTCGGTGGCAACCGGAGCCGTCGTCGTGACACCGACTTCGGCCTGCTCTTCTCCTCCGCCACATGCCGCACCAACCAACGCCACGGCAATCAGGCATGCCAACCAACTCAACGCTCTTCTCATGCCTCGCTCCTCACTTCAGCTCGGTCACGGTGTTGCTTTGCTAAGAACCTCTTGGGATTCGCAGTTGAGAATACTTATCGATTTAGGAGCGCGCCGCTCGGACGGGGACCTAGATCCAGTGCCGCCTGCGTTGGAAGGGATAGCCGGGCAGGGAAACCCGGCACCGGGACTCGCCGGCGAACAACCCGGCGAACGAGATATCGAGTCCAGCCTCGTAGGCACTTGCCACCGCTTGCACGAATCCGTCATGGGTTGCCGGCGATTCGCCGGTGCCAGACGGGCTCGCCGGGTGGGAGAGCACGGTCGGTGTCCCGCCGGCCTCCGGCCAGACCTCACGGACCGTCCGGCCCAGCCCCGAGGCGGTACCGATACCAACCACCACATCCATCCCGAGGCGGGACAGAGTCTTGACACAACCGGCGAGGCCGACCGGTTCGGTGGCCTGCCGGAGCCAGTGGTCGGTGTCAAGTTCGTCAACCGACTCCACTAACCGGCCGGTCGCGCCACCGATAAGCGATATGGAGGGCGCGGAGAGCGTAATGCCGGCAAACGCCGCCTCCAGACCTTCGAGGGCTGGTTGCGGATCCTGACCTAGGCGCGTGTCCTGCACCGCACCAATGGACGATGCAACCCGTAGTCCTTCCTCCAGGGTGAACACTCCGGCAGCCTGCCCAGCGGCCAACGCTCCCGGACCGCGCGCCGCCACCGCATTCGGCCGAACGCCTACGCTCGCCCACTGCACAGTAAGCGCACAAGCAAACGCATAGCTGAACGGTGCCCAAGCCTTACCGTTCAGATGCCGGTCAATACCCGACTCACCGAACACGAAGTCGAGGATCGACGGCCCCCGGCTCTCCCCCAGCAATTCGTTGCAACGGTCCAGCACCGCCCGAACGACCGGCTCGCTCCTATAGAGCGACTCCGCCATGCCGATCCACGGACCGGGCTGCCCCGTGTACACGAATGCGACCTTGCGCGTCCCGTCGCGCACCAACCGATCGGGAGCCTCAAGGTCTCGGGCCAGGGTCCGGAGGCCCTGCCGGAGTTGACCGGCGTCCGCGAATACCAGGCCGGCGCGGTAGGGAAAGTGACTCCGGCCTGTAGCGGCGGTCCATGCCAGGTCGGACAGCGTCGCTTCGGAGGCGGTGCCTTCGTGGCCATCGAGCCAGGACAGATAACGGTTTGCCAGGTCCCGGAGTGCGCCCGCCGACTTACCCGACAGCGGCAATAGACGGGCGGCGCGCCCCATCGAAGCCTCCCCGGTTACCGTCAAGCCGTCAACGGCCTCCGGCAGGCATACAGGTACCGGCTGCGGGACCCCTGTTGGCAAGCGCGAGCCGTTGCCCGACGCCGCCCCTCCCGGCAGTCGGGCATAGCCCTCTAGCAACACGTGTGCGTTGGTCCCCGACAGGCCGAACGCGTTGACACCCGCCATAGCCGGACGACCGGAGTCGGTCGGCCATACCGTATTGTCCGACGCTATCCGCACCGGCATCCGATCCCACTCGACGTGCGGATTCGGGTTCTGGAAGTGCAGATGAGCGGGGATCACGCCCTGATTCATCGAGAGGACAGTCTTGATGAAAGCTGCAATCCCGGCTGCCCACTCGACGTGCCCGATATTCGACTTTACCGATCCGACCAGCAGCGGACGATCCGCGTCGCGTCCGTCGCTGTACACCGCGGCCGCGGCATTCAACTCGATCGGGTCGCCCAGCTGTGATCCGGTAGCGTGCGCCTCCAGGTAATCGACTTGGGACGGCAGAGCGCCAGCCTGTACGAGGGCTTCCTCCATCACACGTTCCTGAGCCGGACCGTTCGGTACGGTCAACCCGGCGCTGGCGCCGTTCTGGTTGACCGCAGAACCCCGGATGACCGCCCAGACGCGGTCACCGTCGGCCTCCGCTTCGCTCAACCGTTTCAGCACCACCATCCCGCAACCCTCGCCGCGTACGTAGCCGTCGGCGGAGGCGTCGAAAGGACTGCACTGCCCTGTTGGAGACAGCATGCCGACGTCCATCATGAACCGGGACACGGGAGCCGACAGAACCACGTTCACGCCACCCGCCAGCGCCAGGTCCACTTCGCCCGTCCGGAGACCCACAACTGCTTGGTGCACGGCGGCCAGCGACGAGGCGCAGGCCATATCCACGGGCATGGCCGGTCCTTCAAGCCCCAGCGCGAACGCTATGCGACCCACGGCCACGCTCCCGGTGGTCCCGAGGTAGCTATCCGCCCGGTTGCCCGCCTCGAGTAGGTCCCTGTATTCGGCGCTGCCGACTCCCGCGTAAACCCCGGTGCGGCTTCCCCTGAGCCCATCCGGATCCATACCGGCGTCCTCCAGCGCCTGCCAGGTGGTCTCGAGCAGCATGCGTTGCTGGGGATCCATCAGTTGCGCCTCGATCGGGGAGATCCGGAAGAACCGCGAGTCGAACCAGTCGATTCCGTCGACGAATGCGCCCCGCCGGTAAGCGACATCCTCCGCATCGGGGTCTCCGACCGCGCCGCTCCATGACCCGGCGTCCTGGCGGCCGTCGGTTACCGCATCGACGCCGCCCTCCAGCAGGTCCCAGAACGCTGCCAGCTCGCTTGCGCCCGGAAAGCGGCACGCCATACCGACCACCGCGATCCCATCCTCACCGCTACGGGCCGGAGCGGGGGGTTCCGGTTCCGGGATCTCCGGCGATGGGGGAGCTTCGCCGACCGTCGCGAGTTGGCCGAGTTCGTCGGCGAGATGGCGCGACATGCTCTCGATATCGGGATAGTCGAAGACGATGGTGTTGGAGGCGACGTACTCACCGTCAAAAGCACGGTTCAGGCGGTTGCGTAGCTCTACCGCCATGAGAGAGTCCATACCCAGATCGAAGAAGCCGACCGTGGACGATGGTGCCTTGGGCAGCCTGAGCACCGCCTGCACCTGCTCCGCCAGGAAGGAGCCCAGGACGTCTTCGCGGTCCCCGGCAGGGGCGCCTCCCAGCCTGGAGAGGATGTCCTGCGCCTCGGTGGAGGCGTCGGCCGCGTCACCGGCATCCGAGGACAGCAGGTCCTCCAGCAGGGAAGGCCGTTCCTCGACAGCCTCCTCGAACACCGACCAGTCCA
>JAPPFW010000069.1 GCA_028821575.1 bacterium
ACCCTCATCAACCGGGCCGCAGCTTGACATTTACGCTCCTGGGGTGTCTAACACCCAGCACCTGCCGCCTGCCATATACTCAGGCCCACCCGCTCCAAGGAAGGTTCCAGCCATGTCCTCAGACGCTGTATTGGTGATCGCCCTCATCGCCGGTTTGGCGGCGTTGGCACTAGCCGTGTACTACGCACGGGTAGTCCTCGCCGCAGACCCGGGCAACGATCGGATGCAAGAGCTGTCGGCAGCCATCCGCGAAGGCGCCAACGCCTTCATGAAGCGTGAATACACATGGGTGGCCGTCTTCGTCGTCGTTCTTGCCATCCTGATCTCCGTGGTCCTGCCATGGGGGGCGCCATGGGGATCTATCGCCTACATCTTCGGGGCGGTGCTCTCGGCCGGGGCAGGGTTCGTGGGCATGAGGATCGCAACCTCTGCTAACTCCAGAACTGCCGAGGCGGCCCGGGTCGGCGGTGTCAAGCGGGCCCTTCCGGTGGCTTTCCGGGGAGGCGCGGTGATGGGCTTCAGCGTCGCCGGGCTGGGCCTGCTCGGGGTGACGATCGGATACCTGCTGTTCGTCAACGTTCTCGATATCGCAGACAAGTACAACATCATCGCCGCCATCGGGTTGGGAGGCTCCTCGATCGCCCTCTTTGCGCGGGTCGGAGGCGGTATCTATACCAAGGCGGCCGATGTGGGCGCCGACCTGGTCGGCAAGGTCGAAGCCGGTATACCCGAGGACGATCCGCGGAACCCGGCGGTGATTGCCGACAATGTGGGCGACAACGTCGGTGACGTGGCAGGCATGGGGGCGGACCTGTTCGAGTCGTACGTCGGTTCGATCGTCGCGCCCATTGCATACGCGGCCATCGTGTTCGCCTCGAGCTCCTTCGTGGTCGAGGCGATCGTGTTCCCGCTGGCCATTGCGGCGGTCGGGATGCTGGCGGCCATCATCGGGTCCTTCTTCGTCCGGGTGACGGGGGACAACCTGGCCAAAGCCCTCCACCGGGGCAACAACGTAGCCGTGGCCCTAACGGTGGTCGGAACCCTGATCCTCACCAGCGTCATCTTCGGGGACTCCGAGGGGGTCGAGAACCCGTTCGGTCTGGCCCTGGCGGTCCTGGTAGGCCTGGTGGTGGGGATCCTGGTGGGCAAGCTCTCGGAGATATTCACGTCGGACCACTACAAGACCGTGAAGGAGATCGCCCGCCAAACGGAGACGGGACCCGCCACGGTGGTGCTGGCGGGCATCGCCGAAGGCATGCGGTCCGCCGCATTCTCCGTGATCGTGGTTGCGGCGGGCATCGCCGGAGCCCACGCGGCGGGGGACTGGGCAATCGGGGAGGGGGGAGGCATCTACGGGGTGGCCATCGCGGCCATCGGGGTGCTGTCCACTCTCGGGATCACCGTGGCGGTCGACGCCTACGGCCCGATCGCCGACAATGCCGGCGGAATCGCCGAGATGGCGCACCTGCCCCCCGAGGTCCGGGAAGCCACCGACGAGTTGGATGCCCTGGGCAACACCACAGCCGCCCTGGGCAAGGGCTTCGCGATCGGCTCGGCGGCTGTCACCGCTCTCGCGCTTTTCGCAGCCTTCACGCAGGCGGTTGGGCTCGACTCCATAGACATCACCAACGTCGGAACCACGGTCGGCCTGTTCATCGGGGCGATGTTCCCGTTCCTCTTCGCATCTCTGACCATCAACGCGGTCAGCCGGGCCGCCTTCCGGATGATCGAGGAGGTACGGCGCCAGTTCCGCGAGATCCCCGGGTTGCTCAAAGGTGACCCGGACGCGAAACCCGAGTACGCCAAGGCGGTCGACATAGCCACCGGATCCGCCCTTCGGGAGATGATTGTGCCCGGTGCTCTGGCGGTGGCCCTCCCGCTGGTCGTGGGGTTCATCGATGTGGAAGCGCTGGGCGGGCTGCTCGCCGGTGCGCTCGTCACCGGGTTCCTGCTGGCCATCTTCATGGCCAACGCCGGTGGGGCGTGGGACAACGCCAAGAAGCTGATCGAGTCGGGTGCGTTCGGGGGTAAGGGGTCCGAGCAGCACAAGGCCGCGGTCATCGGCGATACGGTCGGGGACCCCTTCAAAGACACGTCAGGCCCCGCGATGAACATCGTGATAAAGGTCATGACGATCGTCTCACTCATCTTCGCGGCGGCGTTCATCTGACGCAGGCAGTTCCAAGGGAGAATCGGGTTCTGGGCAGGGCAGACGGATTCCATGCGCTTCGGCCATGCGGGTGGGTGGCTGAGCGCCTAGGCGCTAGGTGGATGCTGAAAAAGCCCGTACAAAGGGGTTCGCCTGCTAGCCCTCAATGCTCTGACCAGGTAGTTCGCCAAACGGCGAACCCCGCTAGATTCACTTTTCAGCACCCTCCTGGGAGAGCGAGCGGGGGTTCATGGCGAGGCATGTGATACTCATGCGCCACGGCGAGTCCGAGGCCAACGCACGTCACCTGTTCCAGGGCGCCGGTTCCAGCCCACTGACGGCGACAGGTCGTGCCCAGGCCGGGAAGGCCGCGGGAAGGCTGGCGGGGCGCCGGTTCGCCATCGTCGAGTCCTCCGACCTGGAGCGTTCCGTCGACACCGCTCAACTCGCTGGATTCGAGCCGGTCCAGCGGACGGCGTGGCGGGAAGGCGACATCGGTCAGTGGGAGGGCATCTCCGAGAGGCTTGCCCAGGACAGTTACGCAGAAGAGCTCGCCCAGCTCTACTGGGACTACGACATGCGGATGGGGGTGACCGGCGAGTCACCCAGGCAGGTCGCCGAACGAGGATGTACGGCACTGGATGATCTGGTCGCCCGGTTGCGCGACGGAGAGACCGCACTGGTTGTCGCCCATGGTGGTCTGATCGGCGCGGTCCTGTGGCAACTTCTCGATCTGCCCACAGGTCGCCGAAGGCTGGCGTTGCTGTCCAACACCGCCTTCTGCGAGTTGACGATCCACGACCACGGTCCCTCTCTACGGCGCTACAACGACACCGCCCATCTTGGCCCGGTGGTCGACTGGGCCTCCTACATGCGCATGCAGGGGGCGGTCGTGATCGACCTGATCCGCCACGGGGTTACCCACGCCAATCTGGAACGCCGCGTCCAGGGGCGGCGGGACAACGGCCTCCATCCCGCCGGACGTGCCCAGTCCCTGAAGCTGAGCGACTGGATCGGAGAGGTGGATGAGGTGTACTCATCCTCTCTGGGCAGGGCCATGGCCACCGCTGAACTCGTATTCGACCGACCGGCCATCCCGGTCGACGAGATGGTGGAGATAAGCCTGGGGGAATGGGAGGGCGAACTGTGGGAGGAGCTCGAGGCTGCCGGCAAGCTGGGCGGGTATCCCACCGACGGGAACGACATCCGCCGTGGGCATACCGGGGAGACCTGGAGTGATGTCCAGAACCGGACCTCGGGATTCCTCAAAGCCCTCCAGCGGACCCACCCCGGGGGTCGGGTAGCGGTAGCCTCCCACGGAGGGGCGATACGTGCCTATGCGGGTTCCGTCCTCGGCTTTGGATTCGACAAGGCTCGCCTCATCGGGTCCTTGGGCAACACGTCGGTCACCCAGATGGTGGTGCTCGCCGACGGGAGTGGGGCCATCGCCACCTACAACGTCACCGCCCATCTCGAGAAGGCACGGGCCGGGTAGGACGAAAGACCGGGGCCGCGATGGCCGGGCAAGGAGACAGGCACTTGGCCAGGAACGTGATTCTGATGCGCCACGGCGAGTCGGCGGCCAACGCGCGCGGGGTCTGGCAGGGGACAGGCTCCAGCCCCCTGACAGCCAAAGGACTCCGCCAGGCCCGGCGTGCCGGGGAGAGGCTGGCCGGAAGGCGCCTGGCGCTTGTGGAGTCGTCCGATTTGGAACGGTGCGTGGATACGGCGAGAGCCGTAGGCTTCGAGCCACGGCGCCGTCCGATCTGGCGGGAGGGGGATGTGGGCGAGTGGGAGGGGCTGGACCGCCGGTGTGTGATGGCTCACTTCGGCGAGGAGTTGGAGCGGCTCCACTACGACTACGACATGCCAGTAGGCGTGACCGGAGAGTCTCCCCGGCAGGCTGGAGAGCGCGGTTGGCAAGGCGTTCACGACGTGGTCGGCCGCCTCGACGAAGGCCAGACCGCCCTGGTCGTGACCCACGCAGGCCTGATCGGCGCGCTCCTGCGGCTCGTTCTGGGTCTCCCCTCCGACCGTCGCCGGCTCGGCGTTGTGTCCAACACCTCCTTTTGCGAGTTGAGCTTCGGGACGGATGGAGCAGTCATGCGTCGGTTCAACGATGCGGCTCATCTGGCTCCGGTGCCCGCATGGCCGGAACAGATGAGGCTGGCGGGAGGGGTGGTGGTGGAGTTGATCCGCCATGGGGCCTCCTATGCCAACGCGGCGCGCGGGGGTCGGCGTGGTCGCGACAGCCTCCATCCCCGGGGAAGGGCTCAGACCGAGAGGCTGAGGGACGGGATCGGGGAGATCGACGAGGTGTACTCGTCTCCTCTCGGGCGGGCTATGGACACGGCCGGAATCCTGGGCGGTCGCCCACCTGTCGAGGTTCCCGGACTGGGGGAGGTGGACCTGACCGGATGGAACGGAGACGAGTGGCCCGAAGTGGAAGCGGCGCACCTCGGAGATGGAGACCTCAAGGACGGTGCCGGCGCCGGTCAGCCCCACGGCGGGGAGACGTGGAGCGAGGTCCAGCGGCGAGTGTCGCCTTTCCTCGAATCCCTGGTCCGCAACCATTCGCACCGGCGGGTGGCGGTGGTCTCACACGGTGGGGTAATCAGGGCCTGCGCAGGTTCCGTGCTGGACTTCGGATTTGAAAAGGCCCGGCTGCTCGCATCCCTGGACAACGCTTCGGTCACCCAGGTGGTCATGGGGGCCTCCGGCAATGCGGTCCTGGCCACCTACAACATCACGGCCCACTTGGAGAACTGAACAGTGCATACGGCCGCCGCTAACCTGGGCGGGTCGATCCGTCGGTCGGCGGTCTCGGTGCCGGGCACGTAGTTCCCCGGCGCCGGATAGCAGTAGTCCAAAGGAGAAACCATGGCACGTACGGCACTCAAGGGCAATGCCGTCAACACGAGCGGGGACCTGCCCGCGGTCGGCACCTCGGCGCCCGGCTTCACGCTCACGACCAAAGACCTCGGTTCGGTCTCGTCCGGGGACCTCGCCGGCGGTCGCGTGGTTCTCAACATCTTTCCGTCGGTGGACACCGGCACCTGCGCCGCCAGCGTCCGCGCATTCAACGAGCGAGCCGCCGCGCTCGAAGACACCACGGTCGTGTGTGTCTCGGCCGACCTGCCCTTCGCTGCGGGTCGCTTCTGCGAAGCCGAGGGAATCGGCAACGTCATCACCGGCTCGGTGTTCCGCAACCGGGAGTTCATGGACGACTACGGCGTTGGCATGGTGGACGGGCCGCTCGAGGGACTGTGCGCGCGGGCCGTGGTGGTCATCGACCGCGACGGGACGGTGCTCCACTCGCACCTGGTGCCGGAGATTGTCGACGAGCCCGACTACGACGCCGCCCTGGCAGCCCTCGGCTGAGTAGACGCCGCCCGGATTGTCCGTCACGACCCGCCTAGGCCTGCGCGGGTGATCGTGACTAATCGCCGAGGCAATCGGGCAAGGGCCGTCAGCCTGTTGCCGCGCGGCGGGTCTGGGTAGAATCGTCGGTATGGGCTTGGGTCCCGCCTGTCAGGGGTCCGCGGGGAGTGGCCACACTCATGCCGAGATGTCCCTCGATGCCGGCCAGTCTCTCCCCGTTGCCGGCAACAGCCCCGCGCACCTGGTCGTGGGCCTCCTGGAGCTCCTGGCGCACCTGTGCGTTGTCCCCTTGGAGTTCTCGCCGTAGTTCTTTGTGGGCCTCGTGGAACTCCTGGCGTAGTTCCTTGTGGGCCTCGTGGAACTCCTGGCGTAGTTCCTTGTGGGCCTCGTGGAGTTCCCGGCGTATCTGTGCGTTGTCCGCGTGGAGTTCTCGCCGTAGTTCTTTGTGGGCCTCGTGGAACTCCTGGCGTAGTTCTTTGTGGGCCTTGTGGAGTTGCTGGCGTATCTGTGCGTTGTCCGCGTGGAGTTCTCGCCGTAGTTCTTTGTGGGCCTCGTGGAACTCCTGGCGTAACTGCCTGTTGGCCTCCTGGAACTCTCGACGTAGATTGCCTACGCTTCTCTGCTGGTTCCAGACGATAGTCAGTACGCCCAACGCTACGGCGACGATGATCTGGATGGTGGCGGCATCCATCCCCATAGTGTCAACCATACCACAGTTCGGATGGTCTACAACCTACTTATACGTAGAATATCGTGAACCAAGTATCATGCCAGGTCCGGATACGAAACCGAACGAAGTACTGACTCCGGGCATACTCCCTCGGTCAGCGGGGTGCGGGCCGGTTCAGGACGGGGTACCGCTCGTTGGTCGGATCGAACTCACTCGTTCGGCCACACGATCAACGACGCCCAGCTGTCGACGGTCGGGTCGTGCATGTAGTCCTCCAGCACGCCACGTACTTCGAACCCGTTCCTGACCTGGAAGCTCAGCGTGCGGTCGTACAGTTCGCCCGCCGCGACCTTGGCGACGTAGTCTGCTGCGGTCATGGAATCCTTGTGCTCGGCGTAGCCGGGGATCACCCCGCCCGCGATGATGCCGCGTAGTCCCAGTTGGCGACATACGCCCTTGCGGAGGTCGTAGAGACGGCTCCCGATCCCGCGTCGCCGGTATCGGGGGTCGACCGAGATGTCGCTTCCGTAGTACCAGTCGCCGTCGGGATTGTGCCCGGCCTTTCCTCCCTCGGCCATGAGATCCTTGAGCCGGTGCTGGGGCCGGCTCAGGTCGAAGTGGACTCGCACTCCGAGACCCATCGCGATCGGCTCTTCGCCGTCCAGCACCACGAAGTTGCCCTCGGGGAACGCCTCGGCAAGGTCGGTGAGTTCGGGCGCCGAGTACAGGTCGGCCGGATCGACACTGGGAAACGCCCTCAGCTCGAGGGCCTCGAGAGCGTCCGCCCAGCGGGTCTCGATCTGGCAGTAGCGAAGCTCTTCGATCACGACCGGATCATATACTCCCGGCGGTGTCGGACTACTCGAACCTGTCGCTGTGGCTGGCGACCTATCCGGGAGACCTCCTGCCCCGGCCTGCTCTCGACGGCGACACGGAGGTGGATGCCGCCATCGTCGGCGGCGGCTTCACGGGCTTGTGGACCGCCTACTACCTGGCCGAGCGCGATCCGTCCCTGTCGATCCTGGTGATCGAGCGCGAGATCTGTGGTTTCGGTGCTTCCGGGCGCAACGGTGGGTGGTGCGTCGGCGAGTTGGTGGCCGGGGTGGGGAGCTACGCCCGGATTGCCGGCCAGGATGCCGCCCTCAGACTGCTGCGCCATGTGCACCGTTCGGTCGACGAGGTAGGCAGGGTGGTCTCCACCGAGGGCATCGACTGCGGCTTCGCCAAGGGGGGCGTCGTGCGCTTTGCGCGCAACCGGGCCCAAGCCCGCCGCCAGCAGGCCGAGATCGACCAGCACCGGTCCTACGGGATCGGTGAGGAGGTCATCCGCCTGCTGTCCCCGGAGCAGGTTCGCGAGTATGCCAATCCCACCGACCTTCATGGAGGGATCTTCTACGAGCCCTGCGCAGCCCTCGACCCTGCCCGGTTGGTGCGGGGCCTCGCCGAGGCGGTCGAGCGACGAGGCGTCCGCATCGTCGAGCAGACCACCGCAACCTCGCTGGAGAGGGGACGCGTCACGACCAGCCGGGGGCTGGTCAAAGCGCCGGTGGTGATCCGGGCCCTTGAGGCCTATACCCGCGACCTGCCGGGACAGCGCCGGTCGTTGGTACCGCTCTACTCGCTGATGATCGCCACCGAACCCCTGGACCGGGCGACCCTGGCCGAGATTGGGTTGGCTTCCCGTCCGACGTTCGCCGACGACCGCTACGCGGTGATATACGGCCAGCGCACGGCCGACGACAGGATCGCCTTCGGGGGTCGCGCTGTCCCGTACCGCTACGGTTCCCGCATCAGCCCTGCGACGGAACGGGACCGGCGCTCCCACGATCTGATCCGGAGGGTGCTGGTGGAGATCTTTCCCGTGCTCGACGGTGTCCAGATAACGCATCGATGGGGAGGGGTGCTCGGCGCTCCCAGGAACTGGATGCCGTCGGTGCGCTTCGACCGCGACCGAGGGTTCGGGACCGCAGGAGGGTACGTCGGGGAAGGGGTGGCGCCGTCCAACCTGGCGGGCCGTACCCTGGCGGACCTCGTAACCGGCGCGGGCTCGGAGTTGGCCTCGCTGCCCTGGGTCGGAGTCGAGTCGCGCTTCTGGGAACCGGAACCGATTCGGTGGCTCGGTATCAGGGGCACCCGCGCGGTGATGGGTTGGGCCGATCGCAAGGAGTTCCGGACCGGCCGCCGATCCTGGGCTGGGGAGACCGCCTACCAACTCTTGCGACGCTGAGCAGTGGACCCGGCGAGCCGGCTCGAAGCATCCGAAGAGCCCGAGGTCGCGAAAACCCGCCAAGCCGACTCCTCCGGCGGGCCCGCCCCCACCACCACCATGCCGGGTACCTGAACATGCGCCTTCCTACCCGTTCAGCCCTTCGGGTTCCGACGATCTGATCCCTCGAGCGGTTCGATGGACGTCCGGTTCGCTACCGCGCGGGTGCTTGGTCCACCCACTATGCGAAAGCACCGGGGGAACGTCAACCCTCCTCGCCGAGCATGTTTTCGCGGCCTTCGGTCCAACAGGAACACGGTCCCCTGCCAGGGGCGGGGCGATCCCATCCGGTCGCGGCAACTGGCGAGGGTCCCGGACTCTCGGATCTGCCACGATGGGGGCGTGGCCGTAACCGTTGACATGCTCATCGAAGTCGGTCGGCGCGCCGGGCTGCACGCCGTGGGTGTGTGCCGCGCCGAGCCCTTCAACGACACCGCGCGGGTCCTCCGGACGCGAAGGCACGAGGGACTGCACGCCGGGATGCAATTCACCTACCGCAACCCGGAGCGTTCCACCGACCCCGCTCGCGCACTGCCGGGAGCCGCCAGCCTGGTGGTCGGCGCGCTCGACTTCTGGCGCGGGGACCCGGATCCGCCCACCGACGACCGGCCCTACGCGCGGGTCGCGGCGTACGCGCGGGATGACCACTACGCCGCGTTGAGGTCGGCGCTAGAGTCGGTTGCCGTTCCCTTGCGGGCGGCGGGGCACCGCGCGATCGTGGTAGCTGACGAGAATCACCTGGTGGACCGGGCGGCAGCTCACCGGGCCGGCATCGGGTGGTGGGGGAAGAGTTCGAACATCCTGGTGCCCGGGGCGGGCAGCATGGTGGTACTAGGGGCTGTGGTAACCGACGCCGGACTGTGCGATGCCGATCCGGAGCCCGTACAGGATGGCTGCGGGCCGTGCCGTCAATGCCTGGATGGTTGCCCGACGGGTGCCATCGTGGCTCCCGGCACCGTGGACGCGCGCAGATGCCTCGCATGGCTGGTTCAGAGGACCGGTGTGTTCGACCCGGACTTCCGGGTGGCGCTGGGTGACCGAATCTACGGGTGCGACGACTGTGCCGACGTGTGCCCTCCCAACCGGGTGCGGGTCCGGCTCGAGACGCCGACGCGTCGACACCGCCGGGCCAACGAAGGCGGGTCGGACGGCGGCCGCGGGCCCGGCTTGGGCGGGCATGGTGACACGACCTGGGTCTCGCTGCTCGATCTGCTCGGCGCCACGGACGACGAACTGATGGCGCGCTACGGACGCTGGTACATACCCCGCCGCCAACCCCGTTATCTGAGGCGCAACGCGCTGGTGGCCCTCGGAAACGTGGGGGAACCCTCCGATCCTCGGGTCCGGGCCGCGGTCGACGGGGCGCTCGCCGATCCGGACCCGATCGTTCGGGCCCATGCCGTCTGGTGCGCTCGCCGGCTCGGACTGGAGCTGGACGCGCTGAGCGACGAGGACGACCCGCTGGTGCGCGCCGAACTGGAGAGAACGGTGCCCGCCAAGGCAGGAACCTGACCGGACCCGGCCGCCCCCGGAAGGCGAAGTTGGCCTTCCGGGGGACCGGTACCGGTCGTCGCGGTTCGGCTTACCCGACCGCCTCGATGAAAGCGTCGGTGTACTTGATCTCGAAGTCACCAGTGTCCTGGATCTCCTCCAACGATCCGACCCCGCCCGGGATCACGGCCGGATCGTTGACGAAGTCGAGAAGGTCCTCGTCGAGCCCGTCGAGGGCCGCCTCGTTGGGGGTGGAGTAGTAGTTGTAGTTGGAGAGCGCCGCGCCGTTCTCACCGTCCAGCAGCCAGTTGATGAAGGTGTGGGCCGTGCATGGGTTGGGGGCGTCGTGGGGAATCGCCATGTTGTCGATCCAGCGCGTCCCGCCTTCCTCCGGCACGAAGTACACGTACCGGGAAGGGTCGTCCGTCTCCAGGAACTGGGTGAACATGTCGCCTGAATAGCCGTGGGCGATCGCGGTCTCGCCGGTGGTCAACAGTTCATCGGCCTGGTCGGTGTCGAAGGCGGCCACCCGACCGCGCGCCTCGGCTACCAGGTCCTTAGCCTCTTCCAGTTCGTCGTCATCGGTGGTGTTGAGTGAGTACCCGAGGTACTTGAGCGCCGCTCCCAGGGTCTCGCGCGGATCGTTCAGCAGCGAGATCCGACCGGAGTATGCATCGGCGAAGCTCGGGTCGAAGATGATCGACCACGACCGGGGGAAGTCCGTACCGACCACGGCCGTGTCGACCGCTATACCGGTGGTGCCCCACTGGTACGGGAGGGAGTACGCGCCGTCCGGGTCGTAGATGAGGTTCTCGAAATCCGGCGAGATGTTGGCCGCGTTCGGGATGGCGTCCTTGTTCAGCGGCTGGATGTCCTCTCCCTCGATGAGGATGGCCACCATGTAGTCGGACGGGACGATCAGGTCGTATCCGGAGTTGCCGGCCGAGATGATGGGCTGCATGGCCTCGTTGGAGTCGTAGACGTCGATGGTGACCCCCACCCCGTACTCGGCCGCGAATGCATCCAGCAGGTCGGGATCGATGTACTCGGCCCAGTTGAAGATGTTCAGGTCGCCGTCGGTCTGGTCGACCTCGCAGTCGGCTGCTTCCGCTCCGCTGTCCTCCTCGCCGCAAGCGGCGCCCACCAAGGCCAGGCTCAACAGGGCGGCAAGCAAGCTTCTCGTGGTAACGGATCTCATGGATGACTCCCTCTCTCGTCCGCATCGTCAAGAGTTTCTCAAGGCTGGCGCACGCCAGTGTCAAGATTCTAGGAGGGTGCTGGAGAACTATCTAGCGGGGCTCCCTTGCCGGGATCCACCTGGTCTCACCGCAGTTGCAGTCCGCAAGCCCACTTGCACGGGCTTTTCCGGCATCCTCCTGCAGGCAGGGTCCCGGCTGCCGCACCTGGCTGCTCGACTGAAACCGCGGGCATTGGGCTCGCTCCGTGGTCACTTCGTCCGCTTCATGGCTCCACGTAGCGTTTCACCCGAACGGAGCCGCTGGACGACCAGGGAGAGCATCACCAGCATCACCGAGGCGGCGAGCATGATGACCGATACCGCGTTGATGAGCGGGGTGACACCCCGGCGGATCATCCCGAACACGAACACGGGCAGGGTGGTCGAGCCCGGTCCGGATGCGAACTGGGTCACGACCACGTCGTCCAGCGACAGCGTGAGCGCCAGCAGGGCGCCGCCGGCGATGCCCGGCGCGATCTGGGGGAAGGTGACATGGCGAAAGCTCCGCCACCGGCTGGCGTAGAGGTCGAGTGCCGCCTCCTCGAGGTTCTCGTCCATTCCCGAGAGCCTGGCCCTTACCACCACCGACACGAAGCTGATGTTGAAGGCGATGTGGCTGATGGTGATGGTGGTGAAGCCCTTCGTCAGATCCAGGCCCAGGAGGGCTTCCGCAAGACGGATGCTCTCCGAGAAGAACAGGAGCATCATGACCGCCATCGTGACGTCGGGGATGATGATGGGCAGATACAGCAGAGCGTCGAAGACCCGCCGCCCCCGGAACCGGAATCGCTCCAGGGCCAGCGCCGAGAGGGTGCCGAGCACGACCGAGATGACGGTGGAGACGACGGCCACGCGCACGGAGACCCACAGCGAGTTCTGCAACTGGGAATGGTGGATGAAGTCCTCGTACCAGGAAAGGGTGAACCCTCCCCAACGACCCACGTTCCGGTCGTCGCTGAAGGAGAACACCACGAGCAGGACGATGGGCGCGTAGAAGAACGTGTAGACGAGCCAGGCACCGCCCGTCAGGGCCGCCCTGGTCGTGCCGCGGGGACGGACCGCTCCGCCGCTCACAGGTTCCGTCCCCCGGTCCTGAAGTAGATCAGGGTCGCCGCGAGCATCACGGTCATCAGTACGAAGGACAGCGAGGCCCCGAGCGGCCAGTTCCTGGCGGTGAGGAACTGGACCACTATGTAGGAGCCCAGCATGGTCGACTTGCCTCCGCCCAGGATCTGCGGGGTGACGTACGCGCCCAGGCTGGGCACGAAGACCAGGATGGACCCGGCGACAACTCCCGGCATCGAGAGCGGGAGCAGTACCTCCCGGAACGACTGGGTCCCGGATGCGTAGAGGTCACGGCTCGCCTCCAGCAGGCTGGGGTCGATGCGTTCGATGGCCGCGTAGAGGGGCAGGATCATGAAGGGGAGGTAGCCGTAGACCAGGCCGATGATCACGGCCGAGTGGGTGAAGAGGATCTCCTGCGGTCCCAATCCCAGCGCCTGGCTGACCGTGTTCAGGGGTCCGTCGGTACCCAGGATCACTCGCCATGCGTAGTTGCGGACCAGGAAGTTGGTCCAGAAGGGGATCATCACGAACACCAGCATCAGGTTGCGGACCGTGGGGGAACGGGTGGAGAGGAAGTACGAGAAGGGGTAGGCCACCAGGAGGCAGATCACCGTGGTGAGCAGAGCGATCCACACCGAGCGGAACAGGATGTCGCGCACGATGGGCTCGCCGAGCCTGCGGTAGGAGTCCAGGTTCCACCCGGCCAGGTCGGTTCCGCCGATGCGGTTGCGGGTCGCAACCGAGTACACGATCACGATCCCGAACGGGATGGCGAAGAACAGGGCGAGGTACGCGTAGGCGGGGAGGGACAGCAGGAATCCCCGCCGGGAGTCCGCCCGGGCGGCGGCCCTCTCGAACTCCGGTGTCGCCCGGAGCGCGGCCTGATCGGGACCTTCCGCCCCGGAACCGGGCGACGGGGGGGTGTCGATGACGGTGGTCACCTCGCTCAGTCCTCCACCACGGCGACCGCGGTGGGCTCCCACGAGACGGTGACCTCGTCACCGACGGCGGCCTTCGCCATCCCGGGGCGGTTCTCGGCCCGGACATCCATATCCATCCACTCGAAGACGACCCTGTACACCAGAGCGTTCCCCAGGTAGGTGATCTGCTCGATCCGGCCGTCCACCGAAGTGTGATGCGAGGGTGCTTCATTCCGCCGGTTCAACGCCGCCTGCTCAGGTCTCAGGCTCACCGCCACCCTGGTCCCCGGGGCTACTCTCGACTCGGCGGGTATGCGCACGCCGTTGGCGAGGGTCACCGACCGCTCGTCCATGACCATGGCGTCCAGAAGGTTGGTGTGGCCGATGAAGTCGGCCACGAAACGGTTGGCGGGCCGGGCGTATATCTCCTCGGGGTTGCCGACCTGCAGGAGGCGGCCACCGTTCATCACGCCGATCCGGTCGCTCATCGCCAGCGCCTCCCCCTGGTCGTGGGTGACGAAGACGAAGGTGATCCCCACCTCGCGCTGGAGGCCCTTCAACTCGACCTGCATCGCCTGGCGGAGCTTGAGGTCCAGCGCTCCCAGTGGTTCGTCCAGGAGCAGCACCTTGGGGCTGTTCACGAGGGCGCGCGCCAGGGCGACGCGCTGCTGCTGACCGCCGGAGAGTTGGTTGGAACGCCGGTGCTCCATGCCCTCCATGTGGACCAGCCCGATTGCGTCGTTAACCCGCGACCCGATGTCGCCCTTCGGCACCCTCCGCATCCGGAGCCCGAAGGCGACGTTCTCCTCGACGGTCATGTGGGGGAAGAGGGCGTAGTTCTGGAAGACCGTGTTGACCGGTCGCTTGTTGGGAGGGAGGGTTCCCACCTCCTCCCCGAAGATACGGAGGCTGCCCAGAGTCGGGAACTCGAGCCCCGCGATCAGGCGCAGGGTGGTGGTCTTGCCGCACCCGGAGGGACCGAGTAGGGCGAAGAACTCGCCGTCGGCGATCTCGAGGTCGACGTTGTCCACGGCGGTGACGTCTTCGAAGCGCTTGGTGATGCCGTAGAGCCCGACCGCCGGCACCTCGGATCCCATAACGTCCCTCCCCTACGCGCCGATTCCGGTGTCGCGATGCCGACACACCCGTTTCCGAGGATAGCTGCGGGCATGAGGCCACCAATGGAGGCGGGCTGTCAGGGGAAACCGATCCTGGCATAGTCGTTCATGCTGGGAAGCCCCCAGACCGCCCAGAATTCCGCGGTCTTGGGTCGCATGACGGTGGCGCCTGAGGTCTCCACGTGGTACGGGGCCTCGGCCACCTGGCAGACGCCGCGCCGGGTCAGCTCCATAAGGTCCTCGACCGAGAGGTGGTCGCGGTCGAGATGTTCGACAGCCCTGGCCATCCGGCGCCGGGAGTTCTCCCGCAGGTCGGGGGGTCTCGGGCCCTCCACCGCGCCGGCGGCGCCGGTGGTGGTGTGGTTGGTGTGCACCAGCGCGTCGGAACGGAGGCCGGTCACGGGTCGCGCGGTCGGCATGGCCTCGATGTTGTAGCCGCTGCCCTCGCCGTCGAACACCATGAAGTTGTGCCCCCCGGCCAGGTCGGCCGAGAGGATGACGTCGCGGGCCTCCTGTGCGTTCTCGCACAGGAGGGCCTGGCGGACCACCGTCGGCCACATGACCCCGGTCCGGCCGTCGGCGGCGCTCAGGTTGTTGATGCCCACGCACACACCGAGTTCGTTCATCCCGATCTGGCCGAGGCACCCGGTGGTCGTGAACACCAGGGCGGTGGGTCCGTCGTCAGGTCTGATGCGCAGGAGGATGACGTGATCGGTCGCCGATGCGTGCATGTCCCAGGTTTGGCCGAAGAACCCGGCGCCGCCGGCCCGGTGGTCCGGCACGATGAAGGCAGTGCAGGTGTCCTCCAGGAGTTCGACGGGACGGCCGGCTCCTATCTCGGCCCGTACGGTGTCGACGAGGTCGGTGAATCCGCCCACCACCACGGCTTCGGCCAGGGTGATGCCGGCGCCTCGGGCCATAGCCGCCATCTCTTCGTAGAGGGAGGGGGACTGGCGCTCGTGGGCCGCCAGGCATGCCTCCGCCACGGCCAGCACTTCTCCTCGATCGACGGCTACCCCCGTCCAGAGGCCCGACATGATCAGCCCGATCCTTTCGGCGGTGTAGGTCTGGATCTCGGCCGCATAGATGGTGCCGTGCGTGTGGCCCATCGCTCCGGGGCTCCCGGAGATGTCGAGGGTCCGGATCGGCGGTCGTCTCATGTCCGGTGATCGTAACCGGGAGCCCGGCACCGGATAGATTGATCCCGTCTCCCCGGATGCTCACCGATCCCGGCGGGGTACCGTCATATCCGTGCGGGCGTTGCTGGTCACCAACGATTATCCGCCCAAGGCGGGCGGGATACAGCAGTACCTCTCCAACCTCGTCGGTTACTCGGGGTTGGTATTGAGGGTGCTGGCGGCGAAGGATCCTGCCGCCCGCCCGGAACCACACGTCGTGCGTGGCCGGGCTCCGTACCTTCTCCCGACGCCGGGGACCTATGGCTGGCTGGCGGAGCACATCGGGGACTTCGGCCCGGAAGTGATCGTGTTCGGAGCGCCTCATCCGCTCGCCCAACTCGGTCCGCGGCTGGCACGGGAGTTCGGCATTCCCTACGTGGTGATCGCTCACGGGGCCGAGGTGACCGTTCCCGGCGCGATACCCGGTCTGCGGCAGGTGCTCGGATGGACCTTCCGTCACGCTTCCCTTGTACTGACCGTGTCGGCGTTCACGTCCCGGAAGGTGGCCGGGCTGGGCGCCGTCCGGACTTCGGTGCTCGGTGCGGGGGTCGATCTGGCGACGTTCCGCCCGCGCGACGGTCCCGCCGGGCCGAGGAACAGGCGGTTGGTCGTCGGGTGCATCTCGCGGTTCGTTCCCCGCAAGGGTCACCTGCGGGTCCTGGCCGCCGCAGAGCGGCTTGACGCAGCAGGGACGCCGGTCGAGGTGGTCCTGGCAGGTAGGGGACGCCTCGAGGCCAGGATCAGGCGCCGCGCCGCCCGCGCAAACGTCCCGGTGCGAGTGGAGTCCGACGTTCCGTGGGAGGAACTCCCGGGGTTGTTCCGCTCTTGCGATGTGTTCGTCATGCCCGCCCGGTCGCGCTGGCTGGGTCTGGAAGCCGAAGGCTTGGGGATCGTGTACCTGGAAGCCTCGGCATCCGGCCTTCCGGTCGTGGCGGGAACCTCGGGGGGCGCGCCCGAGACGGTGATCCCGGGAGTCACCGGATATGTCGCCACGTCGATGGCCGAGATCGTCGACGCGGTCCGCCTGATCGCTGAACGGCGGGAAGAGATGGGCGCCGCGGCCCGAGAGCGCGCGGTCGATCAGTACTCTTGGGAGGCCGTCGCGGCCCGCTTCGACGCGGCCCTCTCCCGGGTGGTCGCCGGGTAGGCCTATCACGCTCGCTTGCAGGGACCTCTGGTGTCCGGCCACCGCTCCGGCGGCGAATGGTGCCGAGTAGGTGATCCGACCGTCGGCTACCACGACCTGCGCGTGACCGTCTCCTGGCTAACCGGACACTCCGCCGCGCTAGCGTACCGCCGGACGAGGCGACGAGGCGGGGAGGTAGGTCGATGCGTGCAACCGTGATACGGAATCTCGGCGGTCCCGAAGTTCTGGTGACCGAAGATGTGGACGATCCTGTCGCCGGGTCCGGCGAGGTGGTGGTGGAGATAGCGGGGGCGGGCCTGAACTTCATCGACACGTATCACCGCACCGGTCTCTACCCGGTCGAGTTGCCGTTCACGCCGGGTCTCGAGGCCGCCGGTAGGGTCGTCTCGATCGGGAGCGGCGTCGAGGGTCTGTCGAGCGGGGACCGCGTGGCCTTCTGCTCGCGACTCGGTGCCTACTCGGAGCGAACTGCGATTCCCGCCGACCAGCTTGTCCCGGTTCCCGAGGCGGTGTCCCTGGACACAGCGGCGGCCTTGATGGTGCAGGGACTCACCGCCCTGTACCTGGCCACCGAGACCTACTCCCTCGAGGACGGGTCGACCTGCCTGATCCACGCCGGCGCCGGCGGCGTGGGTCTCATCCTCACCCAGATGGCCAAGCAGCTGGGCGCCACCGTCTTCACCACGGTCGGGAGCGACGCCAAGGCCGAAATCTCCCGTGCTGCGGGGGCGGATCACGTGATCGTCTACAGCAGGGAGGACTTCGGGGACCGGGTCCGGGAGATCGGCGGGGAGCGCCCTCTGGATGTGATCTACGACGGGGTCGGGAGGGCGACGGTCCCGACCGGGTTCGGGTTGCTGCGCAGATTCGGCTTGATGGTGGCGTTCGGGAACGCCTCGGGCGCGGTCGATCCCGTCGACCCCCTGGTCCTGAGCGCCAACGGATCCCTGTTCTTCACCCGCCCCACCCTGTTCGACCACGTCGCCGAGCGCGATTCCTTGCTCGCCATGTCCGAACGGCTCTTCGACTGGATCGCCGACGGTATGGAGGTCCGCATCGGTGCGCGTTACCCCTTGGAGTCAGCCGCCGACGCCCACAGGGCACTGGAGGGCAGGGCTACCACCGGCAAGGTACTCATCGTACCGTAGGGGGCGACCTCCGGCGTTCGCGCCCGGGATCCGACGTCCGGCCCGGATGCGGACGATACGCCGGACGTTCCCGGACCCCTGCCAGACGTCGATCGGAGTCCCGCCGCGACTCGTTACCTGGCGTCCATCAGGTCGCGAAAATCGTCGGCGCCGACCAGTCCGCCGGGCCCACCCCCGCCACCACCTCGCCTGGGTCCGGACGTGCCTCTCCCCGCCCGGTGCGGGCATTCGTCCGGCAAACGTGACCTTCGAGCGGTCGAATGACGTCGGGTTCTAGCCGCTGAGGTGTTTGGTATTTGCAGTATGTACCACCGGTGTGACAGTGACAACCCTTCCACGCGGCGCTCGCGCCGGCAGGTCGACAGGTTCCTCTGACATTGCGCCGGTAGAAAGCACCCCGGGTGTATCTTTGTGATCAGTGATTGCTCCGCCATTCTCATCCGGTTCGCATAGGTTCCCGGTGGTACGGCGTGGCACGGTGAGCCGGTGGCGGGCGGCCGCATATATGGTCACCGGTCTCGTAGTGCTGTCCGTCGCAGCCTGTTCCGAATCGCCCCCGACCCCGGACGGTGCGGAGTCCATTTCGGTTCTGCCGGGCACGATGGTCGAATCGACGACTACAGCGGATGTTCCCCTCTCGTTGGAGGCTGATGGGACCACGAGTCCGGACCGTGGCTCCGCCGGGGGTGCCGTAGCGTCGACCTCCCCGGCTGCAACGGCGGGCGCCGACGCGGGTAGCGTCGAATCCGACCCGGCGCCGATTCCCGAGACGGACCGGGGGACCGATGCAGCTTCGTCCACCGACGACGCCGGAAGCGAGAACGAAGTTGCCGAACCGGTTTCCGAGGGCGAGCTGTCACGCGCCGATACGGTTCCCGCGCCTTCGGGTAGCCTCCCGGCGCCGACGACCGACATCCTGCTGGAGGGCCCGTACCGGCCCGACATCCAAGTCCGCGTCGACCGCGGGGAGATACGCGCCATCGCCAACGGAACGGTCGCGCCCCGGTGCCGGCTGGTCTACGCCGTGGAGGCGGCGGTGGGACAGACGTTGACAGCGGCACTGGATGCGCCGTCCGGCGTCTGGCTCGAGTTGAGGCTGGACGACGATGTCCTCGTCTCGGAGGCCGAGGCATCCCTACGGGTGGAGGCGACCTTGCCGGCCGGGGGCTCGTGGAGGGTGGGGGTGGTCTCCACGAGCGATGACTTCAACGACTACGCGTTGACCATACGTGTCTTGCCACCCCCGCCCATCTCCACCAGATCCTCGATCGAACCCGGAAGCGCGGTGTACTTGACCTTCGACGACGGTCCCGACCCGCGCAACACCCCCCACATCCTCGACATCCTCGCTCGTTACAACGCTCGGGCCACGTTCTTCGTGGTTGGCAGGCTGGTGGCCGGCTATCCGGATCTCTTCCAACGGATCGTCTCCGAGGGCCACACGGTGGCGAACCATACGTGGAACCACGAGAACCTCGCCAAGCTGTCCAGGGCGGAATTCGACAGGACGATCGGCCGGACCGAGGAGATCCTCGGTGAGTACGCCACCCCTTGCTTGCGACCCCCTTACGGGGCGACCGGTAGACACACGCGGGCCTGGGCGGCCGAGCACGGGCTCGAGGTGCATATGTGGTCGGTCAGCGCCAATGACTGGGAAGGTCTCGATGCCGAGGCCATCGCGGATCGGATACTGACTCGCATCACCGATGGATCGGTGGTCCTGATGCACGACGGAGGTGGTAACCGTGCGCAGACGGTTCGGGGCCTGGAGATCATTCTGGAGGAACTGGCCTTGCACCGGCTCAGGTACGAGCCTCTTTGCATCTAGTCCCCGTATACACGTGGTTCCTGCACGTCGCGATCAGCCGCCGCGGGTGGCGATACGTGCCGGTCTCCAGGAGGCAGCCAGATGGACTGCTGAGAGGCCGATGACCGCCAGGAGTACCTGGGCGCGGTTGGCGCTGCTGAGATCGACGCCCAAGGCGAGATCGAGAGACCAGCCACCCGCCCCGATGAGAGCCACCGACGCCCCCGCAACCGCCAACGTGATCACGTACTCGTAGCCCTGGCCCTTGTTGAAGATGAAGAAGCCGTTGCGCAGGTGTTCGGTGAGGAACGCTACCAGCATTATCGCCACCGCACCCGCCGCGGCCGGTGTGGTCATCAGCCCGAGGATCATCCCGAGGCCGATCGCGATCTCGATCACGGACAGCAGCCAGGCCTGGAATCTGGGCGCGCGCCAGCCGACCCTTCCCAGCCAGCGACCGGTACCTTCCAGGGTCCGGGCGTGGTTGGCGCCGTGGACCAACATCACGAGGCCTACCCAGCCTCGAAGCATCAAAAGAGCTAGGTCGGAGTAGTCCAACTCTCGTCCTTCTCGCGTGGGGCGAAGGTTAGCCGCCCGACCCCGCATGGGGTGGGGACTCGGGCCCCGAGCCGGCACTGGGACCCGTCGCCGGGTTGATCATCCGGAAAGAAGGACGGGTATCTCCACCTCTTCCGGTTCCAGGCCTCCGTGGTAGCCGACCAGGCGAGTGTCCATGTGGCCGGGGAGAAGCACGCGTCCACGGTCAGCGAGGAAGGCGCCGGTCGGCTTGCGTACACGACCTGGTTGGACTCTCGCTCCACGGTCCGCTCCGGCGCCCCACAGCCGCGCGAGCGTTTCGCGTGGATGCCAGGCGGCAGGCAGGCGCTCGCCCAACTCCTCTATCCGCTCCCGGGGACCCGTCACGTAGAGGGACCGCGGGTCGCCGAAGAGGGTCAGGCCCGGTGTGTCCCGGCTGCGCAGCCGGAGCTTCCCCGGTTCTGGGATCGAGAGCACGCCGTGATCCGCGGTCCCGACCATGGCGACGTGGCCGGGAAGGCGGGCCGAGATGCGTTCCCATGCGTTGGAGGCATCGGCCACCGCATGCGCGTAGGCGCGGCTCGACGGACCCTGCATGTGGGCCGCTATGTCGACGAGGTGGTAGTAGACGAAGAGGAGCCGCCCGGGCACCCGGGCGAGCTCGACCGTGGCCCGCACCAGCTCGTCGGTACCTGTCACACCCTCGAACCGGCAACCCCGGTACAGGGACTTTGTCAGGGGGGTTCCGGCGAAGGCGTCCGGCTGCACGGTGATCGCCTCGACGCCGGCCGCGCCGAGCCGCTCCCACAGGTTGGGCGCGGGGAGGAGGCCCGCTGCGTAGGACGCAACCGGCCGGCCGGCGGTGTCGATCCACCTGAGCCCGTTGACTGGGCGAGGGTGGCTGTTGAGAAGAAGGAAGTGTCCGATGAAGCCGTGCCGGGCCGGGGGAAGACCGGTGGCGACACAGGCCAGGCTCACGGTCGTGGTGGTCGGGAAGGGGGCATGGATGGTCCCCCGATGCGAGGACGCGAGACCTCCTGCGGCCGGATGCCGGAGTTGATGCACGCCGAGTCCGTCGATCAGGAAGAGGATGTAGGTGGCTGCGGTTGGGATGCGATCCGCTACGTCGGTCCGTAGCCGGGGGGCGGGCGCGGACCCGGTCAGGCGCCATTCCAACTCGGCGACCAGGTTGTTCAGGGATCCCCCCGAATAGTCGGGTGCCAGGAGTTCGGAGGGGATGGTCACCGGCCGAACGGTAGCGGCCGGCCGGTGGAAGCCCGCTCGAGCGCCGCGCCGCAGTGCCTACTCCGTGACCCGAGCCGAGCACCGGCGGAATTCATGGGGACGGGGTTGGCACCTATACTCGCCAGGGTTCGGCAGATGCAGGAGTGTGTCCCGACGCGGCCGCACGGGACGGGTCGGAGTCCATGTCCCAGCGGCCCTACCAGGCAAGCGGCGAGCGACAGCGGAGCGATCGTGAGCGAATACTTCCAGGACTACATCGCGGTGGCTGCCTTCGCCGCTTTCGGTGTCGTCCTGGTGGCTCTCACGCTTGGTATCACCTACCTGGTGCGTCCCTCCAACCCGGGCAAGGAGAAGCTGTCCACCTACGAGTGCGGCGTCGATCCGGTCGGCGACGGGTGGAACCAGACCTTCGTCCGCTACTACATATTCGGCCTGCTGTTCGTTCTGTTCGACGTGGAGGCGGTGTTCATCTTCCCATGGGCGATCGTTGCGGAAGACCTGGGCCTGCCGGGTGTTATCGCCGTCATCATCTTCATCCTCACCCTGCTCGAGGGGCTTCTGTACGCGGTGCGCAAGGGGGTGCTGAAATGGGAGTGAGAACGGAGGCGCGGTCGTGGGCGTAGTCGCCGAGCGGTTCGGCGGGCTCAAACCGGTCTCGTGGCTCCTGAACTGGTCGCGTCGGTACTCGCTGTGGCTGTTCCAATTCGGACTCGCCTGCTGTGCAATCGAGATGATGGCTGCCTCCGGTCCCCGGTACGACTTCATGCGCTTCGGCATCATCCCGCTGCCCGCCTCACCCCGGCAGGCCGATCTGATGGTGGTGGCGGGGACCGTGACCGACAAGATGGCCCCGGCCGTCAAGCGGCTGTACGAGCAGATGCCCGAGCCCAAGTACGTGATCTCGATGGGCTCGTGTTCCAACTGCGGCGGGCCGTACTGGGACTCCTACTCGGTGACCAAGGGAGTCGACCAGATCATCCCGGTCGATGTCTACGTACCGGGCTGCCCACCCCGTCCGGAGGCCCTGATGGACGGGATCGTCCTGCTGCAGGAGAAGATCAGCCGGGAAGATGTCCGTGAGAAGTGGAAGCAGCGTGACCGCCAGCCAGTCTGAGTCCACCGCACCCGGATCGGCCGACGTCCTCGGTGCGTTCGCTGAGTCCGTGGCGTCCGCGATCGGTGGTCAGGCCGAGGTGGCGCACGGCACCGCCAAGGTACGGGTGTCCCCCGACGCATGGAAAGAGGCACTGACCGTTGCCAGGGACGATTTGGGGCTGGTGTTCCTGTCCTGGCTTTCCGCAGTCGACTGGTCCAACGAGGTGGCGGTGGGCGACGGGCACGATGAGCCGGTGGAGGAGCGTTACGAGGTGCTGTGCGCGATCTCGGACCTCACCGACGGAAACCTGGTGGTGATCTCGACCGATGTGGAACATGGCGCCCCGTCGATCGACAGCGTCACCGATGTGTACGCCGGCACCAACTGGCACGAGCGGGAAGCAGCGGAGATGTTCGGGATTGACTTCGTAGGCCATCCCGATCTCATCAAGCTCTACCTCCCGGACGCGTTCGAGGGGCATCCGCTGCGGAAGAGCTACCCGCTGCTGAGCCGGGAGGTGAAGCCGTGGCCCGGCAAGGTGGACGTCGAGGACATGCCCGAGAACGGCGCGCAACCCAGCACCGAGAACCCGGGAACGTGATGGTCTGTCTTCACGACGCCGTTTCACAGGCAGACCACTGATGGACCGCACGCTGGCACACCACCTCTCCGAGGTTGCGGTCTCGGTCGAACTCGAGACCGAGGGAATGACCCTCAATATCGGTCCCCAGCATCCCTCCACCCATGGCGTGCTCCGCCTGGTGGCCACTGTCGACGGGGAACGGGCGACCAACGTCCGCCCGGTCATCGGGTACATGCACCGTGGCTACGAGAAGCTCGCCGAGGTGCGTACCTACCCCCAGATAACCACCATCATCAACCGGATCGATTGGGTTTCGGGGTTTGCCAACGAGGTTCCGTTCATCGTGGCGGCCGAGCGGCTGATGGGGGTGGAGGCGCCGGATCGGGCGCAGTGGATCAGGCTGGTGCTCACCGAGATGGCGCGCATATCTTCCCACCTGGTGTTCATGGCTTCGTACCCGCTGGAGTTGGGCGCCGCCACCCCGCTCTTCTTCGCCCTGAGGGAGCGGGAACGGGTGCTGGACCTGCTCGAGTCGGTCACCGGCGGCCGGTTCCATCCCAACTTCAACCGGATCGGCGGGGTCAAGCCGGTCTACGCAGCAGGGCCCACCACCAAGAGGGCGGGGATGGACATCCCCTCCGGTTTCCTCGCCGAGACGCGCGACGCGATGGGCAAGGTCGAGGGCACGTGCGACGAGATCGAGCGACTGGTGGCCGGAAACGAGGTGTTCCTGGCCCGCACCAAGGGGGTAGGGGTCATGCCCGTGGATGTGGGCGCCTCCTACGGCGTATCGGGACCGAACCTGCGCGCCTCGGGATGCGCCTTCGACCTGCGCAAAGTCTCGGACTACCTCCCGTACGACCAATTCGACTTTGACATCCCCATCGGGGAGAACGGCGACTGCTGGGACCGGTGGTGGGTGCGCCTGCAGGAGATCCGCCAGTCGGCCCGGATCATCCGCCAGGCCATCGACGGCATCCCGTCGGGTCCACTGCAGGCAAAGGTGCCCCGCATCATCAAGGTGCCGGCCGGGGAGACCTACGTGCGGGCCGAGAACCCCAAGGGCGAGATGGGTTATCACCTGGTGTCGCTCGGCGGTCTCGGGCCCTACCGGCTCAAGATCCGCTCGGCGTCCTTCTCCAACCTGTCCATCCTCCCCTGGATACTGGATGGCGCCCTCGTTCCCGACTTCATCGCCATCATGGGGTCCCTGGACTTCGTGCTGGGAGACGTTGACCGATGACTCCGGGACCGATGACCCTGGCGCTTGTCTTCTGGCTCGAACTCGGGATCAAGCTGGCGGTGGTCGCTGCGGCCGTACCCGCCATCGGGATGGTAATCGGCTACGCCGAGATGAAGCTGTCGGCCCACATGCAGAGCCGGGTGGGGCCCTACTTCGCAGGTGGTCGCTACGGATGGGCGCAACTCATCGCCGACGGGGTCAAGTTCATTCAGAAGGAGGACATCGTCCCAGCTGAGGCAGACCGCCCGGTGTTCAAGTGGGCGCCGGCTCTCGTGCTGCTGGGGACCATGGCCCTCTTCGTTGTCATTCCCCTCCATCCGTCCCGCTACGGCATCGTCCGCGACCTCGATCTCGGTATCTTCTACGCCCTCGCCATATCCTCGGTCGGAACCATCGGCGTGCTCATGGCCGGCTGGTCGTCCGCCAACAAGTACTCCATGATCGGGGGCCTGCGCGCCGCCGGGCAGCTAATCGCATACGAGTTGCCACTGGTCCTCGCCACGGTGGGGGTGGTCATCCAGGCGGGCACGATGTCGATGCAGGGAATCGTCCAGTCGCAGGTCTCCCAAGGCTGGCCTTTCCTGCTGACCCAGTTCGTCGGTCTGGTCATCTTCATGATCGCCGCACTCGCCGAGCTGACCCGACTTCCGTTCGACATGCCGATCGCCGAGTCCGAGCTGGTGATGGGTTACGTCACCGAGTACTCCGGGTTCCGCTTCCTATTCTTCTTCCTCGCCGAGTTCGCCAACATGTTCACGATGTCAGCCATCGCCGTGACGCTGTTCCTGGGCGGATACGGCCTCTGGGGGATCCCCACCGACAGCCTGCTGTCCCCGCTGATCGTGTTCGCCAAGGTGGGAGCGCTGGTGTTCCTGATGATCTGGCTCCGCTGGACGCTTCCCAGGCTCCGCGAGGACCAGCTCCAGACGCTGGCCTGGAAGTGGCTGATCCCGATCTCGATCCTCAACATCATCGTCACGGCGGTCCTAAAGGTGGTGCTCTAGATGAAACTCCCCGCTCTGCCAAACCTTCGCGAGATTCCCAAGCTCGGGATGCTGACCGGGATGAGGGTCACTTTCACGACCATGCTGCGTACCTGGGCCTTCAACCTGAGCGGCGGCAGGGTAGGCCTGCGGGCGACGGTCAACTACCCGAAGATCAAGGAGACGCCGGTCCCGAGAGCGAGGGGCGTGATAGCGCTCGAGCAGGAGGCCTGCACCGTGTGCATGCTCTGCGCCCGGTCGTGTCCCGACTGGTGCATATACATCGAGGGGCACAAGGAAATGAAGCCACCCACCCGCCCCGGCGGGCGCCCGCGCGCCAGGGCCACCCTGGACCGCTTCGACATCGACTACGCGCTGTGCATGTACTGCGGGATATGCGTGGAGGTCTGCCCGTTCGACGCCCTCTTCTGGACCCCCGAGTACGAGTACTCCGAGTACGACATGGGACCGATGATGCACGACATGGACCGGCTCCAGGATTGGATGCCGACCGTTCCCCAGGGCCTGGGAGCGCAGTCATGACCCGCGGTTCGGGAGGAGACGACCGGGGGAGGACGGGATGACCCTCGCGGACTGGATCGCCGAGCCCGTCAACTGGGCCTTCCTGGCGATGGCGGTGCCGATGGTGGTTGCGGCGCTGCGAGTCGTCACGAGCCGCAACGTGGTGCATGCCGCCCTCTTCCTGGTCCTGACCCTGGCCGCCTCCGCCGGCCTGTTCATCCTGCTGTCCGCCGAGTTCGTGGCCTGGGTGCTGGTGCTGGTCTACATCGGGGCGGTGATCGTGCTGTTCCTGTTCGGCATCATGATCACCAGGGCTCCGATCGGCCGGGAGACCAACCTGAGCCACGACACCCGCTGGCCGGCGGCCCTGGCTTCCTTAGCGGTGCTGGCCGTCACCCTGTGGTTGATCATCGCCGTCTCCGAGGAGATGGGAGGATTCGGGGAACCGCTCCCCGCGGTAGGCGTCGCCACGGCTACCGGGGTGCTCGGGGAAGGCTTCATCAACCGTTACCTGATCCCGTTCGAGGCGGTGGGTTTCGTCCTCCTGGCGGCCCTGGTCGGTGGGGTGACCCTGGCCCGCAAGGACCTCACGCCGCTCGAGGAGGAAGAGGGGCGGCGGGTATGAGGGTAGAGCCCCGATGATCCTCACCCAGTTCCTGGTCCTCGGAGCGATCCTGTTCTCGATCGGGATCTACGGGCTGCTCTCGCGCCGCAACGCGGTGACGGTCCTGCTGGCGGTGGAACTGATGCTGGCGGCGGTCAACATCAACCTCATCGCCTTCGAAGCCTTCTGGACCACGGCGGCCGCCCACGGTCACATCTTCGCGATCTTCGTGATCACCATCGCCGCAGCCGAGGTGGGAATCGGCCTCGCCATCATCCTGATGGTGTTCCGCAACCGGGCCTCGAGCAACATCGACGAGCTGGACCTGATGAGGTGGTGAGGATCTCGTGTTGACCCCGATCGCCTCCGCTCCTCTGGTTCTGGCGGCCGAGACGGAGGGCATAGCCGCGGAACTCTCGTCCGGCGGGTTCTTCGCCGGCACGGCCTGGATCATGCTGGTGCTTCCGTTCGTGGCCTTCCTGGCCATCGTGCTGGTGGGGAAGCGCATGAAGGGCCAGGGTTCCGAGTTGGCGGTCGGAGCGATGGGAATCAACCTGGTGTGGGCTTCGGTCCTGTTCGTCCAGAACATGGTCGGGGGGATCTACCGCGAAGTGAACCTGACCATCGGGGAGATCGGGACCATCGCCGGCCACCGCCTGTCGTTCGAGTTGGGCTTCGTGGTGGACGGGTTGTCGATCATGATGTACTGGGTGGTGGCCTTCGTGGGCTTCCTGGTGTTCGTCTACGCGGTGGGCTACATGAAGGGGGATGTCCGTGTTCCGTGGTTCTTCGCTTCCCTCTCGCTGTTCGCCGGTTCCATGCTGGTCCTGGTGGGAGCGCCCAACCTGATCCAGTTGATCATCGGCTGGGAGGGCGTCGGCTTGGCCAGCTACCTGCTGATCGGCCACTACTGGGAACACAAGGAGAACAGCGACGCGGCCGTCAAGGCTTTCCTCACCAACAAGGTGGCCGATGTCGGCCTGGTGATCGGGACCATTCTGGTGGGCACCGCCCTGGGCTCCTTCCGCTTCTCCGACCTCAGCGAGGCGGCCGCCGCACACAGCGACACGCTCGGAGCGGTCGCGCTGGCCGGCGGCCTGCTCCTGTTCTTCGGGGCCATGGGCAAGTCCGCCCAGTTCCCCCTCCACGTATGGCTGCCCGATGCCATGGCCGGTCCCACGCCGGTGTCGGCCCTGATGCACGCCGCCACCATGGTGACCGCCGGTATCTATCTAATGGCCCGGACGTTCCCCCTGTACCACGAGATGGCTACGGAGGCCCGGCCCTGGATGGTGACGATCGCGGTCATCACGCTGTTCGTGCTCGGTTTCCTGGCCCTGGTGGCCGACGATCTGAAGCGGGTTCTGGCCTACTCCACCGTCTCCCAGCTGGGATACATGATGGCGGCGGTGGCGGCCGGCGGGTACACGGCCGGCCTGTTCCACCTCTTCACGCACGCATTCTTCAAGGCCCTGCTGTTCCTCGGGGCCGGTTCGGTCATCCATGCAGTCCACTCCAACAACATGAGCGACATGGGCGGCCTGCGCCGCGACATGCCGGTCACCTTCTGGACCTTCGTGATCGGGTCGGTGTCGCTTGCGGGGGTCATCCCGTTCGCCGGGTTCTGGTCCAAGGACGAGATCCTGGCCACCCTCGGCCACGAGGGTTACACCGGATTCATGTGGGTGGCGATCGCCGGCGCCTTCGTGACCGCCTTCTACATGACCCGAGCGGTGGCGCTGACCTTCTTCGGGACCTACAAGGGCCACGGCCACCCCCACGAATCACCGAGGGTGATGACCGGGCCGCTGGTCGCGCTGGCCGTCCCGAGCGTGATCGCCGGTCTCCTGAACATCCCCGGCGTTTCCTGGGGCCCGATCCGGAACTTCACCGACTGGTTGGGCGCCCGGATCGTCCCCATGGGTGACTACCACCCTTCCGCCATCGAATGGGATCTGGCCGCCTACGGCCTGATAGCAGCCGTGGCAGGGATCGTGCTGGGATGGCTGATCTTCTCGCCGGAGGCCGCCACCCAGGCGGCTCGCGACCGGCTGGAGGTTCCGGTGCTCTACCCGCTCCTGCGCCGCAAGTACTACCTCGACGACCTGTACATGAACGGGGTGGTGAACCCGATCAAGGGTCCCATCGCCAGGGGTGTCGACTGGGTGAACGGCTACGTGATCGACGCGGTGGTCAACGGCGCCGGATTCGTGACCGTGTGGCTAGGTCACCTGGTGTACGGCCGGCTGGACCAGCAGGGCATCGACCTGGTGCTCAATGCGGCGGCAGGAGGTACCAGGGGAGCGGGCAAGCGGCTCGGCTTGGTGCAAACCGGCAAAGTACAGCAATATGCGGGCGCCTTCGTGGTGGGAGCGCTGCTGCTGGTAGTCGTCTTCGTGATCATCACCTAGCAAAGAACAGAAGGAAGACAGAGGAAGGACGAGCGAATGGCCTGGTTCGAATCCGCGGGGCTCAGCCTCATCGTGTTCCTGCCGGCGGTAGGTGCGCTGGCGTTGTTCGCCTTCCCCAAAGCCAACGAGGCGGCACAGAAGTGGACCGCGCTGCTGGTCACGGGAGCCACCAGCCTGCTGGCAGTGCTCGCGGCGGTCTCCTTCGACTACCGGTCCGCGGAGCGCTTCCAGTTCGAGGTGACCGAGAGCTGGATCCCCGCCATCGGGGCCAACTACCACATAGGGGTGGACGGCATCAGCCTACCGCTCCTCGTCCTGTCGGCGGTGGTGACGTTCCTGGCAGTCGTGTACTCCTGGGACCACTGGGACGAGCCCCGCAACGTCAGGGGGTTCCTGGCGTTGATGCTGCTGCTGCTCACCGGCATGAATGGAACCTTCGTCGCGCTCGACCTGGTGCTGTTCTTCATCTTCTTCGAACTCGTGCTCCTGCCGATGTACTTCATGATCGGCATCTGGGGAGACAGCAGCGAACGGCGTATCCCCGTACTGGGCCGCACCGTGACGATGCGCCTCTACGCCGCCATCAAGTTCTTCATCTTCACCCTGTTCGGGTCGGCCTTCATGCTGCTCGGGTTCCTGGCCCTGTACTTCCGCTCCGGTGACTTCCTCGGTGACAACACCTTCGACATCCCGGCGCTGATCGCCCTGGGGGCCCAGAACGCCTTTGGGAGCGGGACCTTCGCCTTCCTGGTCTTCGGGGCCATGTTCCTGGGCTTCGCGGTGAAGGTGCCGATGTGGCCCTTCCACACCTGGCTACCCGACGCGCACACCGCGGCGCCGACGGTGGGTTCGGTCCTGTTGGCGGCCATCCTCCTGAAGCTCGGTTCCTACGCCTTCCTCCGCATCTCGATCCCGATCCTCCCCGACATGGCCCGCCAGTGGGCGCCCTTCATCGGTCTGCTGGCCGTGATCGGGATCATCTACGGCTCGCTGGCCTGCCTCGCCCAGACCGATGTCAAGCGGCTCATCGCCTTCTCCTCGGTCGGCCACATGGGGTTCGTCATGCTCGGTATCGCCACCATGACCGACATCGGGTTCAACGCCTCGCTGATCGGCATGGTGGCCCACGGCCTGATCACGGGGCTGCTGTTCTTCCTGGCCGGATCCCTGCATCACCGGTACCACACGAGGGAGATCGCCCGACTCGGGGGCAACCAGAAGCTGATGCCGTGGATGGGCGGAATCCTGGCGTTCACCGCCATGGCCTCCCTGGGCCTGCCCGGCCTGGCGGGTTTCTGGGGCGAGTTCATGTCCTTGGTGGGCGCTTACCAGCCGCTGTCCGGACTGAGCGTCAGCCAGTTCCAGACCTACATGGTGATCGGCGCCATCGGCACCGTGCTCACCGCCGGGTACATGCTGTGGATGCTGCAGCGGGTGAACCTGGGCGAGCCCAAGGAGGAGTGGTCGGGTCACGAGTTCGCCGACGTCGGCACGTACGAGTGGCTGGCGTGGGTGCCCCTGATCGTGGCAATCGTGGCGATCGGTGTGTATCCGAGGATCGTGTTCGGCGCCACCACCGACGCGGTCGTGAACCTGGCCCGGACCGCGTTCGGAGGCTGACCCGGTGGACCTCGACTACCACGCGCTGGCGCCCGAGATCGTCGTAGCCGCCACCATCCTGGTGGTGCTCGGCCTGGACGTGGCTCTGCCCAGACCCCGCAAGTACTGGACCGCCTTCGCCGGGGTGGTGGGACTGGCGCTGGCAGCCGTCCCGCTCGTGACGCTGGCGTTCGGCGGGGGCCCCGATGCCAGGTCGATGCTGGGCGGCGCCTACGTGGTGGACGACTTCGCCTTGGTGCTCAAGGCGGTGTTCATCGTGGGCGGGTACCTGGTGCTGCTGATGTCCGTCTCCTACATTGAGAGCGACCGTTACTACCAGGGCGAGTACTACCTGCTGCTGCTCACCTCGATCCTCGGTTCGCTGATCATGGCCTCCTCCCGCGACCTGATCACGGTCTTCGTGGGCCTTGAGTTGGTCACGGGCCCGCTGTTCCTGCTGGCGGGCTGGCGCAAGGGGGATGAGAAGTCCAACGAGGCCTCCCTGAAGTTCTTCATCCTCGGGGTCCTCTCCACCGCCATTCTCCTCTACGGCATGTCCTTCCTCTACGGCCTCACCGGGTCGGTTACCTTCGAGGGCATCCGCACCGCCGGCGCGGACCTGCTGGACAGCGGCGCCTTCCGGCTGGCCGTCCTGTTCACCCTGGTGGGGTTCGGGTTCAAGATCACCGCGGTGCCGTTCCACTTCTGGGCGCCGGACACCTACGAAGGTTCCCCGACCCCGGTGACCGCCTACCTGTCGGTCGGTTCCAAGGCAGCCGGCTTCGTAGGGCTGCTGCTCCTGTGCTACAAGGCCTTCCCGTCGGTAACCGAGATCTGGGGCCCGGCCCTGTGGGTCCTGGCCGCCCTGTCCATGACGCTGGGCAACCTAACGGCGCTCCGCCAGGACAACATCGTTCGCATGCTGGCCTACTCGTCGATCGCCCAGGGCGGATTCATCCTCGTGCCGTTCGCAGCCGCGGCGGTGACCAGCGATCCGGGCGTTATCCAGGAGGCCGCGTCGGCCACCATCGTGTACGTGATCATCTATGCCTTCATGAACCTGGGCGCCTTCGGGGTGGTGATCGCCGCGGCCCGCCGCACCGGCACCGCAATGATCGACGGCTGGGCGGGAATGTGGCGCTACGCACCCCGCCTCGCCACTCTAGGGGCCGTCTTCTTCTTCTCGCTGGCCGGGATCCCGCCTCTGGCCGGCTGGTATGCCAAGTTCGCCATGTTCCTGGCCATTCTCCGCCCCGCCAACGCGTGGGCCACCGCCCTGGCGGTGATAGCAGCCGTCAACGCGGTCATCGCCCTCGTCTACTACGCCCGGGTCGCCAAGACCATGTGGATGGATCCCCTCCCCGAGGATGCTTCCGACACCACCCTCCGTACCAGGCCCCTCAGTGGTTCACTGGCCCTGGCCCTGGGCATATCCGCCCTGTTCGTCATCGTCGCCGGCGTCCTGCCATTCCAACTCGCCGGCGTCTTCGCCGAAGCCGCCAAGGTCGTAACCGCCGGCATCTGACATCTAGGGCTCGTATGCAGGAGCGATTCGCCGCGGAGCCGTACAGCGGATGCAGTCGGCTTGGAAACTCCAATCTGGTGAGTACCAGCGGTTACCGGGAGTTAGCCTCCGTAGATGCTTGAATAGACGTGACAATGGAGGCACCAACCACCACTCTTGATCAATCCAGGTTCGAAGACCCGCTGTACACGATCGCCGAGGCAGCGCGCATCATCGATGTGCCACCCTCGACGCTGTCCACTTGGGCGCGGGGATATGTGCGGCGACCCCCCAACCGTCCGGAGGTTAGGGGAGAGCCCATAGTTACCTATCGGGAGATGTATGGACCGAGACGCCCATCCATTCCCTTCGTCGGACTCACCGAGGCGACGGTGCTGGCCGCAATCCGCGCCAGCGGAGTGCCGATGCAACGGATCCGACCAGCTCTCAAGGAACTCCAGAGAGGACTGGGCATTCGCCATGCCCTAGCTTCCAGCAAGCTATACACCGACGGTGCCGAACTGCTGTACGACTATGCAGAGCGACACCCCGATGCGAAGGCTGCACGAGCGGCGCGCCGACTGGTAGTGATACGTAGCGGCCAGAGTGTCTTCTCGGAGGTGATCGCAGAGTACCTGCGCGGCTTCCGCTATGCGCCCGATGGCTACGTTGAACTCTTCCGAGTGCCTGCCTACCGCCAGGCAAGCGTAGTAGTCGATCCGACGCGATCGTCCGGCGCTCCCATTTTCGAACGGGGAGGATGTCGGGTGGAGGATGTGCTACAGCGGTTCCAGGCTGGCGAATCCCTCAAGGAACTGACCGAGGAGTTCGGTGTGCCGGCTAATCATCTGGAGGATGCAATCCGTGTCGCATCCAGACGGGCTGCCTAGGCTCTTTCTCGACCGCAGCCTGGGCTCGATCAAGGTACCCGGGATTCTCCGAGATGCTGGTTTGTGTCTGATTACGCTGGTCGAGCATTATGGAAGGCCTACGGACGAAACAGTTTCCGATCCCGAGTGGCTTGAACTGGTCGGCACCAAAGGCTGGGCTGCCTTTACCAAGGACAAGCGGATCCGGCTGGTCCAGGAAAACCGCCAAGCGCTGATCGCCCGTAGAGTTCGTTGCTTCTACCTATCGAACCAGAGCCTGCCCGGTGACGAGATGGCCGCGCGGTTTCTGAGCAACCTTCCGCGCATCACCGCCTGTGCACGATCAGGCCCGTTCATGTACGCCGTTCACCAGAACCGGATCCAAGAGATGCCGATCGGGTGACAGCGATTCCTTCGTGTTAACGGGTAGTCTCGGTTGCGGATGAAATCCATGCGGATCCTCTCGCCGTGTCCAGTGATGGGCTGACATGACCTTCGAGGGCATCTTGGTGGTGGTCATTCTCGTCGGGATCGTGGCGCTGTTCGTCTCCGAGAAGTACCCCCTCGACATTGTGGCCATGCTGGGGCTGGGGGTGCTGCTGGTTCTCGGCCTGGTCACGCTCCAGGAGGGACTCTCCGGCTTCAGCAACCCGGCGACCCTGACCGTGGCCTGCATGTTCGTCCTAGGCGCCGGACTGCAGAAGACCGGTGCCACCGCAACGGTGGGTCGGCTCATGGTGCGATACAGCCGGAACCACTACACGGCTCTGGTGGTGATCATGGTGACGGTTACCATCATGTCGGCCTTCGTCAACAACACGGCCGCGGTCGCGGTTTTCATTCCCCTGGTGACCATCCTTGCCGACCGTCGGCGTATATCAGCCTCCAAGCTTTTGATACCCCTCTCCTACGCCTCCCAGTTCGGCGGCGTATGCACACTTATCGGCACTTCCACCAACCTCTTGGTCAGTTCGATCTCCGACCAGGCCGGGTACGGGTCGTTCAGCATGTTCGAGTTCAGCCGGATGGGGCTGATCCTCTTCGTAGCGGGGGTTGCTTACTTCCTGGTCTTTGGGCGGTGGCTGTTGCCCGACCGCCAGAGGAGGGAGCTGGCGGCCACGTATCAGCTAGGCGACTACGTGACGGAGTTGAGGGTCCGCAGCAATTCCCCGTTGGTGGGCAAGTCGGTGCTCGAGAGCCGCCTCGGAGAGGAGCACGACATAACGGTTCTGCGGGTGCTCGATGCGGGCGAGGAAGGATGGGCTCCCCTTCGGCGGGTGATCCGGCCCGACGACGTGCTGCTCGTGCATGGCTCCCTGCCCGACCTGATACGCCTCCGCGGAACGATGGGGCTGCGTATCGACGCTGACTTCACGTTGCGCGACGAAACCCTCCAGACCGAGGATCTACGCCTCGTCCAAGCCTTGGTGTCACCCGGTTCGGCGCTCACAGGACGCACTCTCAAGGAAGTGGATTTCCGCAACCGCTACAAGGCGTTGGTACTGGCCATGCAGCGCAAGGGCGAAACCTTCAACGACAAGCTCAGTTCGATCAAACTCGACATGGGCGACGCCTTGCTGATACAGGCGCACGAGACGGTGATACGAGATCTGCGCAGCAGCAGCGACTTCATCGTCCTCAACGAAGTGCCCGGCTCTGCCCTGCGACGCAAGGCACCGCTGGTCATCGGGATACTCCTGGCGGTCGTGGGTCTGGCGGCGTTCGATGTTCTACCGATCCTGGTCGCCGCCCTTCTCGGCTGCGTCGCCCTGGTGATGACCCGCGTCCTCCGCCCGGAGGAGGTCTACCACGCTATCAACTGGCAGGTCATCTTCCTTCTGGCCGGGGTGCTCCCTTTGGGCATCGCCATGCACACCAGCGGAGCGGCGGGCTTCATGGCCGAACACGCCGTTGGATTGGTGGGGGATCTGGGACCCGTGGCTGTCTTGGCGGCGATCTACCTGCTGGCCGCCCTCATGACCGAAACCATGAGCAACGCTGCGGCGGCGGTGCTACTGGCTCCGATAGCGATCTCCACCGCGGAGCAGATCGGCGTGGATCCCCGGCCGCTACTGATGGCTATTACCTTCGCCGCCTCCACCGGGTTCTCCACGCCGGTCGGCTACCAGACCAACACCATGATCTACAACCCCGGGGGATACCGGTACACCGACTTTCTGCGCGCCGGGATGCCGCTCAACATTCTCTTTTGCATCCTGTCGGTCATCTTCATTCCTCGCCTGTGGGCATTCTGACGAGACCCATGCCGACGAGGGCAGCGATGGTCGGACTTCCCCGCGGCGACCTGCCAGAAGCGCTTAGTAATGACCGGACGTTGACAACTGACCACACCTGTGGACCTTCGTTGTATGCGGAAGTCCACGGGCACTTGGACTAGTACGCCTGCATACCAACCGAGTCTGCTTGAGCTGGCCTTGCGCGTTCAACAGACCGCATAGAGTGAGTATCTACCCACTGTTATCGGTGCCTGTGTGGAGATAATTCATACTGTGTCAATGCCGACGGCCCATCTGTACAATGAACTATGGCGGGTCGGTACTGGCCCCGCTCCACAGGCAAGAGAGGATTGCACCCTCCCCGCCGTGTCACACCATCAGCGATCGCGGTGTCCTGATGGGGTTACGGGCCTTACAAGGACCGTAACCCCGGCTTGCCGGAGAGCGGGCGATGCGTGATACGTGAACAGTTGGACACGCATGAGAGTAGAGGAGCATGAACGTATGGTGGAGGCCAGGGGTGATAGTGGTAGGGTCGGCGGAGAGACGTGACACGGGTCGCGGGCGGATCCACGTGGCAACCATGTGGGTGACGCCGTGACGGGTTCGCTCGACGGCGACCGTCTGCGGGCCGAGATCGAGACTCTGCGGGCTCGTCTCTCCAACCTGACCGAGGCAATCCTGCGGATCAGCGAGGACCTCGACCTCGACACGGTCCTTCAGGAGGTCGTCGATAGTGCCCGGACACTGACCAAGGCACGCTACAGCGTGGTCTCCACCCACAGCGAGTCCGGCGAGCCTCAAGACCTGCTGATTTCCGGTCTGAGCGACGACGAAAGAGAGCGGGTGTCGCAATACCCGTTGGGTTGGGCACTTCTTGAGTACCTCTTCAAGCTCCCGGAACCGTTGAGGACCCGTGATCTGGTGGCCTACGCGGATGCTGCCGGTTTCCCTGACTTCCCCGTTGATTCCGGGGCGTGCATCGCTGCGGCTATCCGGGTTGGGGACAGGCACGTGGGCGACATCTACATCGGCAAGGGGCCAACCGGCGACCAATTTAGCCTGGAGGATGAGGAAACCCTCAAGATGTTCGCCACACAGGCTGCGCTGGCGATAACGAACGCGCGCCGTTACGGCGAGGAACAACGGGCCAAAGCCGATCTCGAAGCCTTGGTCAACACATCGCCGGTGGGAGTTCTGGTCCTCGATGCCCTCACCCGGAAAGTGGTCAAGGTCAACAACGAGGCCCGCCGTATCATGGGTTTCCGATCCGGTGAGGATCGGGACGGCACGCGCGTCCTTGAGAGCCTTGAGTTCCGGCGGTTGGACGGCGTTGTCGTGCCGCCGGACGACGTCCCCCATGAACGCTCGGCGCGCACCGGCGAGACCGTACGGGCCGAGGAGTTGGTGATCGGTCTTGCCTCCGGTGACCAGGTGACCACCCTCATCAACACCACACCGATCCATGCCGAGGACGGCCAACTGGTCGCGGTCGTCGCTACGATCCAGGACATCACCCCACTGGAGGAACTGGAGCGGCTGCGTACCGACTTCCTGGGGATGGTCAGCCACGAACTGAGAACGCCTTTGACCTCGATCAAGGGGTCCGCCGCCACCGTGCTGGGTACCACATCACCGCTTGACCCGGCAGAGACGCGCCAGTTCTTCCGCATCATCGAGGAACAGGCCGACCGCATGCGGGACCTGATCAACAACCTGCTGGACATGACCCGGATAGAGGCCGGGACCCTTTCGGTCCTTGCCGAGCCGACCGATATCACGGCTGTGATCGACCAGGCTAAGAACGCGTTCCTAAGTGGTGGTTACCGCAACAGCCTCGATGTCGAGGTGATGCCAAACCTGCCGCAGGTGGCCGCGGACGGCGAGCGGATAGTTCAAGTGCTCCATAACCTACTCTCCAACGCGTCCAAATACTCCCGAGAGTGGTCTCCGATCCGCGTTACCGGCTGGTTAGAGGATACCCATGTCGTGATCTCGGTTGACGATGCCGGTCGGGGCATAGCAGGCGAACACCTCCCGCACCTGTTCACCAAGTTCTCGCGGGTCGACACCGAGGGAGACCACCGTGTCGGAGGTCACGGCCTCGGGCTCGCCATCTGCCGGGGCATCGTGGAAGCCCACGGAGGCCGCATCTGGGCGGAGAGCAACGGGGAGGGAGAAGGAACAAGGTTCATCTTCACCATCCCGACTGTCGAAGGAACCACACACAGCCGGCGGCTCGACTCCACCGAGGGCTCCGCGGATCCCGGGGTCGGGTCTCGGGCGCGCGACCGCATTCTCGTAGTCGACGATGATCCCCAGATACTGCGCTATGTCCGGAACACCCTCTCCAAGGCGGGATACACACCGGTGGTCACCGGCGACGCGGACGAGGTAAGCAAGCTGCTGGAGTCGGAGCGCCCGCAACTCGTACTGGTGAATCTGGTTCTCCCCGGAGTCGACGGGTTCGAGTTGCTAAAACAAATCCGTACCGACTCCGACACACCGGTCATCGTTCTATCCGGGCGGGGGCGGGGCCAGGCCATCGCCAAGGCATTCGAGTTAGGCGCAGCGGACTTTGTGGTCAAGCCCTTCTCTCCGGTGGAGCTCGTAGCCCGGATCGGGGCCGCGCTACGCCAGGCGATGGCGTATCCGCATAGCGGGATCGAGCCGTACGTGTGTGGCGATCTGGCCGTCAACCACTTGGAGCGTGCGGTGACCTTGGCAGGCAAACCCGTGCGCCTCACCCCGACCGAGTACAAGCTGCTTCTCGAACTCTCCCGGCATCCCGGCCGGGTGCTGACCCACGACCAACTGCTAAAAAGAGTGTGGAGCGAGGACCATCCGGCCGATCAGCGTCTGCTCCGCTCGTTCATCAAGAACTTGCGCCACAAGCTGGGAGACGACGCCAGGAACCCCTCTTACATCTTCACCCAGTCCGGCGTCGGGTACCGCCTCGCTGAACCCTGAGCCTACTGAGGGACGTCTCGCGAGGGATTGCCGGTTGGCGGACGACCTGGGAGGAGGTTGTCAGGTCGACTGGACTGTATTACCTCATTCCGGGGACCGGTCCGTTCACTCCGAACCGTGGCGCGTGATGGGCTGCCTTGTCGGCCATGTCCGGCAAGTAGCAGTATCCGAGAGGAATCCGACCCTGTAGCCTGTTCCGCGGTCCGATCTGTCCCCTGCGGAGGCTGGGAGTTGGTCGGTCAACGGACGGGTTGTACGGGCCATGGGAGCACCCCGACGCACGCCCCAAGCGGCCAGATACCAAGGCATCGAAGCACGCGAGACGCCGGGCCTCCTGGGAGAGCAAACCGGTTCGCGGGATCCGGCTCGCGGTCGTTGGGTAATGTGAGAGTGTGGCGGTGTTCGCGTGATTGATCATTCTCTGGCGGGTACGCCCTACGGGACGGGCCTGGAGTACCCCGGCTACGCCAACTACCAGGCAACCGTGCCGATGTTCCTACCTAACCCTTTCCGCCTCGGGCGGAGATAACCAAGGGGCAATGCCGTCCTGTAATGAGGCTCAACACAAGACCCCGCCGACCCTCGTTCCGGGCGATACCGCCGCGGATAGTGGTGACGAGCCGGCTTTGAAGGGAACGCAACACGGCCGTGACCCGCTGTTGGATCGCCTCGGCACGGTCGGCCAGCGAAGTCCAGGGCGATGTATTAGTCGTCTGCCAGGGCAAGCATGCGCATACTGGTGATCAACTGCGGGAGCTCATCGGTCAAGTACAGGCTGTACGGGCCGGGAGCGGAGGGCTCCCTAGCGGCGGGCATCATCGAGGGAGTAGGTACCGGCCGGGGTCTGCACCGGCATCGGGTGGGTGACCGGGAGGCCACGGTCGTTGCGGAGGTCGGCGACTACCGGAGGGCTGTGGAGTGGCTGGTAACGGCGCTCATGGAGATCGGATCGCCCCCTGCCCTTGCCGGCTTGGGTGAGATCGCGGCGGTGGGACATCGGGTCGTTCATGGCGGCGACCGCTTCACGGAGTCGGTGATTATCGACGGCCAGGCGATTGAAGCGATCGAGACCCTGGCGAGCCTCGCCCCTCTCCACAACCCTGCCAACCTGGCCGGCATCCGAGCTGCCGGAGAACTCCTCCCCGAAGCTGTGGGAGTGGCCGTGTTCGACACCGCCTTCTTCGCGACGCTGCCGCCTCACGCCTACCGCTACGCGGTGCCCACCCACTGGTGGCGGGATCACGGAGTGCGGCGCTACGGATTCCACGGGATCAGCCACCGATACCTGGCCGAGAGGGCCGCGAGGATCTGGGACAAGCCCCGACCCAACCTGGTGTCGCTCCATCTCGGCGCCGGGGCCTCTGCGTGCGCGGTTCGGGAAGGTCGGGCTGTCGACACCTCGATGGGGATGACTCCCCTGGAAGGGCTGGTGATGGGCACGCGCAGCGGAGACATCGACCCGGCGGTCGTCTTCCACCTGATGGAGGCGGGTCTTCCGGCTGCCGAGATCCGTAACGGCCTGGAGAGGGAGGGGGGTCTGTTCGGCCTCAGCGGGTTCTCCTCCGACTTCCGCCGGGTGGCCGAACTCGCCCGGGCCGGTGAGGGCGCTGCCTCCCTGGCCATCGAAGCCTTCACTCACCGGGTCCGCCGGTATCTGGGTGCCTTCATCGCGCAGGTTGGTCCGTGCGACGGAGTGGTCTTCTCGGGAGGGATCGGTGAGAACAGCGGCGAGGTCCGTTCGATGGTCCTGGAAGGTCTGGAGCACTTGGGCCTGGTGGTGGATCCCGTTCGCAACCGCGGTGGGGGAGAGGGGTCGATCGCCTCCGACGGGAGTCCCACCGACATCTGGGTGATACCCACCGACGAGGAGTCGCTTATAGCCCGGGACACCGTTCGTCTCGTCCACGACCACCCCTGCTGACCGAGGCGTCCACGGAGGGAGTCAACTCTCGGGGCTTGCCTCCATGGTGTGTCTACGCGCCCACGCCTCGAACTCTTCGAGGAGGGCCCGTCGTAGCGCAGGCCCGCACAGGGCCGATGCGAATGCGTTGCGGGCAATACGCACGACGTCCTCGGGCCCGTAACCGAACTCGGTGGCCAAGAGCCTGTACTCGTCGGTCAGCGTGGTGCCGAAGAACGGCGGGTCGTCGCTGTTGACCGTGAGGGTCAGTCCCATAGCGTCGAGATCGGGGAAGGGATGCAGGCGGAGGTCGCGGCACACACGGGTCTTGAGGTTGCTGGTGGGACATACCTCCAGGGGGATGGCCCGGTCGCGCAAGAGGGCGAGGACGCGGGGATCCCTGATCGCCCCGACGCCGTGCCCGATCCGGTCGGCTCCCAGGGCGTCGATCGATCCCTTTACATGTCCCGCACTCCAATCCCGCAGCGACTCCCCGGCGTGGGGCACGCTTGCGAGACCCTCCCTCTTCGCCACCTGGAAAGCGTGGGCGAACGGTTCCGGAGGGCGGCCCTCCTCGTCGCCGCCGATACCCAATCCGATCACCCCGTAGTCCCGTCCGGCGAGTGCGTAACGCAGGGTCGTATCTGCCGGTTCGGGATCGTACGCGCGGTCGGGGCCGGAGAAACAAAAGTTCCGGCCGATGTCGAACACCCAGCGTATCTCCACGCCGAAGTCCGCTCGGACGCTCTTCCGTCCCTCTTCAAGGCCGTCGAGGAGATCCGGGAAGGCGAGTCCCTTGTCGAAGTAGTGGGTGTGGTTGTACGGGGAGACGGTCAACTCGCGGTAGCGGATGTTCTGCCGAGCCATGTCGGCGCCGGCCTGGTAGGTGACCAGCGCAAAGTCATCGGATGTGCGAATCAAGTTCTGCGAGGCGACGATCACGCGAATGAAGTCCGCGAAATCCGTGAACTCGAACCACCCGGACAGCAGCTCCGGATCGGTGGTGGGAAGGGTGTGGGTCAGATCGTGCCGTACCGCCAACTCGACTGCTGTGGACGGCAGCATCGTCCCTTCGAGGTGGACGTGCAGTTCGGCCTTGGGCATTTCCTCGATGAAGGCGTCCAAGTCGTGGGGAGTTGCCCTGTCGTTCACATTCATGCCAGGAGGGGCGCGGAATACTCCGTGTCGTACCGGAGGACTGCCTCCAGAGCGATAGCGATCGCGTTCTCCCAGGCCGCCACCAGGCGCTGGTTGCCGTGCTCTCCGCGGTCGTAGTCGAAGTCGGCCACCACCAGGCTGCCGGACACACCGCACACCATCGCGGCATGGACTCCGCGGAGTTGAGCCACCGTGAAGATGGCGGAACTCTCCATCTCGATGTTCAGCAGCCCGAGCCGCGAATGGCGTTCGATCCACTCCGGAGTCTCCGCGTAGAAGGCGTCATCGCAGGCGCCCAGGCCGATGTGCAGGTCGAATCCGGCCTCCGAGCGGAGGTCCCGAGCTGTCTCTATGAGGGCGTGGACCAGGAAGTGATCGGCGATGGCCGGGTAAGTGTCGGGAACGTACGCTCGGGTCGTCCCGTCGTTGCGGACTACACCCGTGTTGATGACGATGTCTCCCGTCCTGATGTGCGGCTGGAGCGCGGCGGTACTGCCCACCCTGATGAAGTGGGTGGCGCCGGCGTTGGTGAGTTCCTCGACGGCGATCGAGGCCGACGGGCAACCGACACCGGTGGAGGTAGCGCTGACCGGGATGCCCTTGTAGGAACCCGTGATGGTACGGAACTCCCGGCTGTCCGCCACGGGGGTCACGTCATCGAGATGGGTTCCGATGCGGTCGACGCGGGCGGGATCTCCGGGCAGCAGCACGTACCGGGCCACGTCGCCCTTCCGGATCCGCGTGGCGTACTGGCGAGCGTCCTTGTCGATCGCCGACTTGTCAAAAGCACCCATCAGTTCTCGCCTCCACCTTGCCGCCGCCGTCCTGCGTGTACGCCGGTGCACACGTCGCTCAAGGGTGATCGTTCAAACCGGTAGAGCAATGGTTGGTCCGCAACCATTCGCTGCTACCGGCGGGTCATGTGGCAAGGTTACCGTCGGCTCGGTCGGTGGTGCCCGGGTGTGCATGAACGAGCATCGTGAATATCCTCGCGTGGTGGCGATCATGTCGGCGATGGATGCCGAAGGCGCTTCGCCAAGTCACATAAGCGTGACGCGGTAGTGAGTGAGGATCTCCTCGACGTAGATTCGGGCCGGGCCGGCATAGAGTTCCTGTTCACCGGCGGGTACCGGCAAGTTGTCCGTGAGTTCGACAAATGCGTCGGCAGGACAGCGGTCGGAGAAGAACACGAAGGCTAAGCCCGCCGGTTCCCGAAGCGATCTCCATGTCAGGCCGGCCGCCCAGGGTGTCCAACCCCGGATCGCGGAAGCCCAGCGTCTGGTTACCGGATACTCGGCTGCAGGCGCGACCGTCAGCCAGGCGTCCTGGCCGACCGAGGCAAGGTCTTGGCCGGAGCGAAGGGTGACCACTTTGATGTCGACAGTTGTTACCAGCCAACTGATCCTGAGATCCGCGAGCCTGACTCGCGGAAGGAGGCGAGCACCTCGTTCATCAATGGGGAGGTCACGCAGAAGTGCTTCGGAGACGGCTGTCATGTCGTCCCCGGCGGCGTACAGGAAGGCGTATTCGTCGGCCGGGGTCGCATCGAAGCGGCCTCCCGTCATAAGGTTTCTAGCCAGGGTCGGGTTGAACTCGGTGACAGCGAACCTGGCGCTATGCACCCTTGTCAGTCTTGTTCCGGACGGCAGCGAGAGGCGCTTGGGCGTGCCTTCGTAGCGATCTGGTGGCTCCTGATTGGGTGACACCCAGCCGCTATCCCAGAGGCTCCACCGTGGCTCTGGCTACCGCCACGAGATCGTCTCCTCGGTCGGTTCCCACTAGGTCAACGGGCCGCACGCCGAGTCGAGCGTTGCGGGACATCCACCAAGAAGCGACGCCCCATGGATCTTCAACTGCTATAAGCTGCTCGTTGACTGACCGTACCTCGGTGAACACAGCGCGTTTCCGGGGATCGAACTGGAAGGCCGGGTACAGGAATCCGTTGCCGTATGGCAGCCCAAATATTGATGACTGCTCGCGCAGCCTCCGTATCTTTTCCCGATTCGTTGGTCTTGCTCCGAGCGCCACCGCGGCGTCCTTGGACTTCAGCATCGGCTCAGCCCAAATCGTCCGGATCGCTTCGCCCTGCAAGCAGGCACCCGCCGTAACCATCCGCTCAAAGTCGTCAACTACATCGCGCGGCGCACCACCAAGCTTCCGAGCCAGTTCATCGCGCAAGGTGATCAAACACAGCAGACTCCGAAGTCGAGTTTCCTGACCTTCCAACGCTTGATGCCGGGCTGCGATCGATGCCGCAGTGTCCAACACTTCAGTCTCACTGCATGGCCAGGCCGCTGAGAAACTGGCAAATATCGTCCAGGCTTCCTGGCCCCAGCGGGCGGGAAGGTCAGCCAGAACTTCCTTGAGCCGTTCGTCATCGAGTTCGCTCCCCGATGCACGACCCGAACTCTGAAGTTGCGACGCTGCCGCCACGGCTACTCCTTGCCTGACGCTACTAACAGTATCATATGTAGGTCACAAACGTCAGAGGAACAGAGGTCGGTTCCCCATCACTCACGCTTTCCGGCGGATCACATGGCAAGGTTACTCCCGTTCCGGTCGGTGCCGCCCGGGGTGTGCATGAACGGGCATCGTGAATATCCTGCTGTGGTGGCGATCATGTCGGCGATGGATGCCGGAGACCGAAGGACTTGAACCCCACTGGAAGGAACCGCCATGAGACTCGACGGGAAGGTGGCATTCATCACCGGAACGGCCAGCGGTATCGGACGGGCCGCTGCCCTTCTCTTCGCCGGCGAGGGTGCCAGGATCGTAGCTGCCGACATCTCGGAGACGAACCACGAGACCGTCGAGATCATCCGAAGCAAGGGAGGCGAGGGCACTGCGGTGCGTGCCGACGTGTCCGTCGACGCCGAAGTCGCTCGGGCGGTTCGGACCGCCGAGGCGGCTTACGGGCGGCTCGACATAGCGTTCAACAACGCCGGTGTCATGCTGGCCGACGACGCCGATGCAGTCTCGACCAGCGAGGAGACCATCGACAAGACCCTGGCCGTCAACCTCAAAGGTGTGCTCCATGGCTGCAAGTACGCGGTCCCGGCCATGCGGCGCTCGGGCGGCGGCTCCATCATCAATACGGCCTCCTTCGTGGCCTCCATGGGTGCGGCCACTCCGCAGATCGCCTACACGGCCTCGAAGGGAGCGGTGCTGTCGCTTACCAGGGAGCTCGCGGTGCTCCATGCGCGGGAGAACATCCGAGTCAATGCTCTGTCCCCTGGTCCGCTGCGCACAGAGTTGCTCATGTCCTACCTCGACACCGAGAAGAAGAGGGAGCGCCGGCTGGTTCATGTGCCCATGGGGAGATTCGGCGAAGCGGACGAAGTGGCCGCCGCGGCCCTGTTCCTCGCGTCGGATGAGTCCTCCTATGTCACGGGCGCCAACCTGATGGTCGACGGGGGGATCACCGCCGCCTACGTAACGCCGGATTGAGCTTTCCATCTGTGACGACCAGGCCTCGGTAGGGTTTGGAGGGGCGGCCCAGCGAGCCTGAGGCCGGTCGTAGGATGCTTCCAGCAGTCGGAGGACCGACGTCTTGAGCGATGCGAAACGAAACAAGACCCTGACCCTGACCCATTGGGGTGCGTACGAGGTGGAGACCGAGGGACAGTCGATCCGCGCGGTGCGACCGTTCCAGGACGACCCGGATCCTTCCCCGATCGGGTACTCGATGGTCGGTGTGGAGCGGTGCCGGGTCCGGATGCCGTCGGTGAGGGAGAGTTGGCTGAAAGGTGGGCCGGGGACTGCTCCCGCCAGGCGCGGGAAGGACAGGTTCGTGGAGGTCGGGTGGGACCGTGCGCTCGATCTCGTGGCTGCCGAACTGGATCGAGTGCGGACCGAGTTCGGCAACGAAGCCATCTACGCGGGCTCCTACGGCTGGGCCAGCGCGGGCCGGTTCCACCACGCGCCCACGCAGTTGCACCGGTTCATGAACTCGATCGGCGGGTACACGCGGTCGGTCAACACCTACAGCCTGGCTGCTGCCGAGGTCATCCTGCCCCATGTGCTCGGACTCGGTTGGTGGCCCTTCCAGAACGCGCTCACCTCCTGGGATGTGATCGCGGAGAGCACCGAACTGGTAGTGGCCTTCGGCGGGATCCCTCTCAAGAACAGCCAGATCGAGCACGGAGGGGTAGGTCGTCACGAACTCCGAGGATGGTTACGCCGCTGGGCGGACCGGGGCACGCGTTTCGTCAATGTCTCACCCATAGCCGACGATCTGGGAGATTCGCTCCGGCCGGCGTGGATGCCCATCAGGCCGGGTACCGACATCGCTCTCATGCTGGCGCTCATCCACACGCTCATAGCCGAAGGTTCGTATGACCGCGCGTTCGTGCGCGACTACTGCACCGGTTGGGAAGCGCTCGCCGCTTACATCACCGGCTCCGAGGACGGGATCGCCAAGGACGCCGAGTGGGCTTCCGGCATCACCACGATCCGCCCTTCCGAGATCCGGTCGTTGGCCCGATCGATGGTCGAGCGACGGTCGATGATCAACGTCAGTTGGTCGCTGCAGAGGTCGCACCACGGCGAGCATGTCATCTGGGCCGCCATCGCCCTGGCGGCGGCTGTCGGCCAGATCGGACTCCCCGGTGGAGGCTTCGGTATCGGTTACGGGGCGATGGCTTCGGTCGGCAACGGAGCCGCAAACTCATGGCTTCCCTTCCTCCATTGGGGGCGGCGACCGATCGACTCGTTCATACCGGTGGCGCGCATCTCCGACATGCTGATTCACCCGGGCGAGGAGTTCACATACGACGGCGGTATCTATACCTTCCCCGACATCCGGCTGGTCTACTGGGCGGGAGGCAACCCCTTCCATCACCACCAGGACCTGAACCGGCTACGCACCGCCTGGCAGCGTCCGGACACGGTGGTGGTCAACGAGCCGTTCTGGACGGCGACGGCCAAGCACGCCGACGTGGTCCTACCTTCTACGACCCCGCTGGAGCGGAACGATCTCGGCGGAGCTCCGACCGACTCCCACGTCTTTGCCATCCAGCAAGCCCTTGCCCCGGTCGGCGGAGCCCGGGACGACTACGAGATCTTCGGCGGGCTGGCCGACCGGCTGGGAGTCGGTGACGGTTTCTCCGAGGGACGGACCTCGGATCAATGGGTGCGGCATCTCTACGAGAAGCTGCGGCAGCGCGAGCCCGGTGCTCCCGCGTTCGAAGAGTTCTGGGAGGCAGGGTTCCTGGACCGGCGGTACGCGGGCGATCAGCCCAAGCGGGTCCTGCTGGAGGACTTCCGCGAGGATCCGGAACGCCATCCCCTGTCCACCCCGTCGGGCCGCATCGAGTTGTATTCGGCCACGATCGCCGGATTCGGATACGACGACTGCCCGCCCCATCCAACTTGGATGGCGCCGCGAGAGTGGTTGGGCGAGGCCGGCGAACTCGACCTTCACCTAGTGTCCAACCAGCCCCGGACCCGGCTCCACAGCCAGTGGGATCATGGGTCGACGAGTCGGAGCGCCAAGATCGCCGGTCTCGAGTCGATGCGCATGCATCCCGCCGACGCGGACGTGCGCGGCTTAGAGGCGGGTGATGTGGTACGGGTCTTCAACGCCAGAGGAGCGTGCCTGGCAGGGGTCGCGACTACGGATCGGCTCCGCAGGGGCGTCGTGGAGTTGGCGACGGGCGCCTGGTACTCGCCCGGACCCGAGCCGGATCTCGATAGCACGTGCTTGCACGGCAATCCCAATGCCCTCACATCCGACCTCGGAACTTCAAGCCTCGCCCAAGGTCCTGCTGCCCACACCTGCCTGGTCCGCGTCGAGAAGTGGCAGGGAGCAGTCCCTACCCACACCGCATTCGCCCTCCCACCGATAGCGGCGCTGTAGGTGTCAGGTGTCAGGTATAAACCAACGTCAGCTATGGGATACTAGCCCACTAGCCACCAATAAATCCTTCAACCGCCTCACGGGCCGCCCCGTCCCGCATCTGCTCTGGTGGCGACTTCATGAAGTAGGCACTGGCTTCATAAAGTGGACCTGATATTCCCCTGTCGAGACCCAGCTTGGCACAGCGGACCGCGTCGATCACCACCCCTGCCGAGTTCGGGCTGTCCCACACCTCCAACTTGACTTCGACATTCAAGGGGGTGTTGCCGAAGGACGTGCCCTCGAGCCGGATGTGGGCCCACTTGCGGTCGGTTAGCCACGGAACATGGTCCGAGGGCCCGACATGGATGTCCTCCACCGGCATGCGGGTCTCCAGTTGGCTGGTCACAGCCTTGGTCTTGGACTCTTTCTTGGACACGAGCCGGCTTCTCTCCAGCATGTTCAGGAAGTCGGTGTTGCCGCCGAAGTTGAGCTGGTAGGTGCGGTCCACCTTCACCCCCCGATCCTGGAAGAGGTTCACGAGGGTCCGGTGCAAGATCGTGGCGCCAACCTGAGACTTTATGTCGTCGCCCACAATGGGGAGCCCCGCCTCGCGGAACCGATCGGCCCACTCCTCGGTGCGGGCGATGAACACAGGGATGCAGTTGACGAAGGCGCATCCCGCGGCCAGCGCCTGCTCCACGTAGTACTCGGTCGCCTCCTGCGACCCGACCGGCAGGTAGGAGATCAGTACATCCGCCCTAGCCTCGCGCAGCACCTCGGCCACGTCCACCTCGGCCGCGGCCGACTCCTCCACCACGCCCGCGATGTAGGCGCCTATGCCGTCAAGCGTCGGTCCCCGACGCACCGTTACGGCGAGGTCGGGGACATCGCAGAACGAAACAGTGTTGTTCTGACCCGCAGTGATCGCCTTGGAGAGGTCTTGGCCGACTTTGGCCGCGTCCACGTCGAATGCAGCCACGAAACGGATGTCCCCGATGTGGTAGCCGCCTAGCACGGGGTGCATCAGCCCCGGGATGATCTGGTCGGCTGGGGCATCCCGGTAGAACTCCACCCCTTGCACGAGGGAGGAGGCACAGTTGCCGACTCCCACGATCGCCACCCTTATTTCGTTCATTTCTTACGTCCTCTGTATCTGGTGACTACAGTCTGACCTCGACTTCTCATCAGTCAAATAGATAGTTCCATGAGTTATGATTAGGAATACTTATGGATGTCCCGCCACTCAATTTCAGAAGCCTCCGTTACCTCCAAGAGGTCGAGAGATCAGGGTCCTTCACTGAAGCGGCCTGGGGGCTGGGGATCAGCCAGCCAGCCCTGTCCCACTCGCTGGCAGAACTGGCCCGGCGCTTGGGAGTACCGCTGTTCCGGAGGGACGGGCGGAGGCGGGTGCTTACCGAGGCAGGGCAGCGGGTCGCGCACTATGCAGATAAGGTCATAGGCCAGACCACCGATCTGCTCAGGTGGCTGGAGAGTTGGGAGCGTGGTGAGGTCGGTTCCCTCCGGGTGGGGATGATCGACACCGTCGGTCTGTACACCCTCCCGGCCGGGCTGTCACGGCTGCAGGAGGAACTCCCCGACATCGATCTGCAATTGGTGGTCGCCGAGTCCGCCGAACTGCTGTCGATGCTCGACGACTACCAAGCGGACTTGGCCTTCGTCGTGGGGCCGGCTGGAGCTCGTTACAACTCCATGCGCATCACCGTCGAGCGGATGCATGTCTATTCCCTGGCACACGATCCGCCCGCCGCGCCGGGCCACACGGGCGGCTACGAGCCGAGTTCTGAAGGCTGGGCGCTGTACCCCCCCGGATCCCGTACCCGGCTCCTCATCGATCAGGGCCTGGCGCAACTCGGCGTCCGCCCGGAAGTGGCTCTCGAGTCCGCGCACCCCACGGTGCTCCGCCAGATGGCCGTGCTGGGCTACGCGAGCACTGTGCTCCCGCGGCAGGTCGCGGAAGCCGGGCCGGGTTCGCCCTTGGACGAGGGGCCACTGGTGGCGCTCAGGGTCATCGAGGCGGTATGGAGAGTTGACAGCGATCTCGATCCACGGGCTGCCAGACTCCTCGAACTGGTCGGTTCGGACTCCCCCGATGCAACGGTCGACCAGGACGCCGGCCCTCTGGCCTTCTCGCCCTCGACGCCTTGAGGGTCGGCGGGCTCCGCCACAACTACAGGAGTTGGAAGCCGCCGTATCAGTTCGTGGCGGTGGTCAGGTCCAGGAGGCGCGCGAAACGCTTGCGGGCGGCGATCAAGGCGATGAGGGTCACGACGAACGGGAGGGCGTCGGTTATCTGGACGGGTAGGCCGTTGCCCTGCAGCCGGAACCCGAGACCCTCGGCGAACGCGAACAGCAGGCTGGCACCGAAAACCGCGAAGGGATGGGCACGGCCGAGCATCACCGCCACGACGGCCACCCAGCCGCGTCCCGCCGACATGCCCTCGGCGAACAGCACCAGGTTGCCCAATGCCAGCTGTGCTCCGGCCAATCCCGACAGGACACCCGAAGCGATAACCGCCCCGTATTTGTAAGCGGTGGGGCTGACACCCAAGGACTCGGCCGCCAAAGGGCGCTCGCCCACTCCTCGAAGGCGCAGACCCAGCGGCGTGCGGAACAGGACGAGCCAGATTGCCGGCACCAGAAGGAAGGCCAAATAGCCGAGAATCGTCTGGTCGAAGAGAACCGACCCGATCCACGGGATCTCGGATAGCCCCGGAATCGGCAATCGATCCAGCCCGTCGATACGTTCGTGGCGGAACGTACCGCGCACGCCGAAGATCTGCGGGAGCAGGAATCCGGTGAGCCCCAAGGCCATGAGGTTGAGAGCGATCCCGAGCACGATGGGATCCCCCTGCCGGCTGACGGTGCCGAATGCCAGCATCAGGGATACCATTACCCCGGCGGTCACGCCGAACACCACTCCCAAACCGCTGGAGACGGCCAGGTAAGAACCGGCCATCGCTGCGAAGGCTCCGGCCAGCATCATTCCTTCCATGGCGATCTGGAACACGCCGGCCCGCTCGCAGATCATCCCGCCCAGGGCGGCCAGCAGGATCGGGACCATTGCCCTGACCACTGACTCCAGGAGGGCGGCGTCGAACAGCTGATCGAACATCACACTTCTCCCACACCGGCCGATTCAAGCTCGCCGCTGGTGGGGCCCCTTCGCCGTCGCCTGAACAGGTCGAAGGCCAACCGGCTGGCCACCGCCACTATCACCAGTGCCTGGAGTACCTGGGCCAGGCGCCACGACACATCGGCGTTGCGCTGCATGGCAAGACCGCCGATCTGGAGGCCCGAGAACAGGAGCCCGGCCACCAGGATCATCGGTGGGTAGTTGGCGGCCAGCAGGGCCACCAGCAGGCCGGTCCAGGCGAGGCCGCTCACCACCAGCTCTCCGTCGATGAAACGGTAGGCGTCGCCGATGATCATGTGGGTTCCTATCACCCCGCCGATGGCGCCGGCCACGACCATCACACCGACGGTCTGGCGTTCCACCTGGATTCCCCCGTAGCGGGCGAACCGGCCGTTAAAGCCGGCCATCTGGGTCTCGTAGCCGGCCACCGTCCGTCGATAGACCACCCACGCGACCACCACCGCCAGGATGACCAGCACCAGCGACAGGCTCACTCCTCCGAAGATCGGCAGCCTGGGCATGCGTGCGGTCTGCGGAACCTGCTGGGTGGAGGTCAGCGTCACGGAGTCGTCGAGGAAGTGGAAGCGCACCAGGTATCCGGTCACGGCTCTGGCCACGTAGTTGAGCAGCAGGCTGGTGATGAGGATGGGTAGGCGGAGGCGGGTCTGCCCGAAGGCGGGCAGCATCGCCCACAGCGCCCCGGTCAATCCCCCCACGATCATCGCCAGGGGGATGACGATCTCGCCCGGTCCCGGTGTATAGATCGCCACCAGGCTTCCGGCCAGGCCCCCCATGACCATCTGGCCTTCCCCACCCAGGTTGATGACCCCTGCCCGGAAGGCAACGGACACGGCCAGGGCCATCCCGACGATCGGAACAGCTCTCCCCAGGGTGTTGCGCAACCCTGAGCCCGTGATGGCCCCGTCGTACATCTCCCGGTAGGCGAAGCCGGGGTCGTTTCCGGTCAGGTAGACGATCCCCCAGCCCAGGGCGAAGGCGAAGACCAGCGAGAAGAGAACGGGATGGGAAAGTATCGCCTCGATCCTGGCGCCGGCGCCGGGGCGCTGGATCGGTTGACCGTCAGCCATCCGAGTGCTCCTGGTGTGCTCCGGTCATGTACACGCCGACATCGGCCTCGGTAACCTCGGCCGGGTTCAACTCTACGACGATCCGGCCTTCGAACATGACCAGGATCCGGGTGCTCAGAGCAAGGATCTCGGATAACTCTGCCGACACCATCAACACCGCTCCGCCCCCGTCCCGGAACGATATCAAGCGGCTGTGTATGAACTCGATCGCCGCGATGTCGAGCCCCCTGGTGGGTTGCTCGGCGATGAGCAGGGGAGCCCCGTGGGACATCTCTCGCGCCACTACAACCTTCTGGAGGTTACCGCCCGACAGCGTGGAGACGGGACTGCTGATCGGACCCGATCGGATGTCGTAGGCGCTGATGAGACTGCGGGCATGCTTACGGATGGCCCGCAGGCTGAACCAGCCTCTCCGCTGGAACGCCGGTCCGCGCTGGTGACTCATCAGCAGGTTGGCCCAGACCGAGGCCCGATGGCTGGTCCCCACCCCGTGGCGGTCCTCCGGTACGTAGGCCATGCCGCTGGACCGGCGGGCCGACACCTCCGCGTGGGTGATGTCAACCTCGTTCAGACGGATCGAGCCTGTGTCCGGTGTCCGTAACCCGGCAATCACCTCGATCAGCTCGCTCTGGCCGTTGCCCGCGATGCCTGCTATCCCGACGATCTCGCCCGAACGGACCTCCAGCGAGGCCTTTTGGACGGCTGGCCGCCCATGCTCCCCGGTCGCGCTGAGATCCGATACTGCTAGCACCGTTCTCCCCGGGCTGTGTTGCGGCGCCCGCCGGTCCAGATCGACATCGCGTCCGGTCATGTGCCGGGCAATCTCCTCAGGGCTCGTGTCGGCCGTGACGAGATGGGCTACCGACCTGCCGTCCCGGAGAACCGTGACTCGATCCGACAGGGACATCACCTCACCCAGCTTGTGGGTGATGAACAGGATCGTGCGTCCGGAGTCCCTGAGAAGCCTGATCACCTCGAAGAGCTTGTCGCGCTCCTGGGGCGTCAGCACCGCGGTCGGTTCATCCAGGATGAGGATCTGCGCATCCCGGTAGAGGGCTTTGAGGATCTCGACCCTCTGCAACACCCCTACCGGGAGGTTCTCGACCACTGCGGTCGGGTCGACCGCCAGTCCATACCGGTTGGCGACGGCGCTCACCTGCCGGATGCTCTCCGACCGGTCCACCAGGCCGCTGCGGGTGGGCTCCTCGCGGAATACCACGTTGTCAGCCACGGTCAATGTGGGGAAGAGCCGGAAGGCCTGATGCACCATCCCGAGCCCGGCGCGTATGGCGTCGAGAGCGGATGTGAACCCCGCCGGTTGACCGTCTACCAGGATATGGCCGGCGTCGGCCGGGAACAGGCCGAACAGGATCGACATCAGGGTCGTCTTGCCCGCCCCGTTCTCCCCGACCACCGCGTGTATCTCCCCGGCGCGCACCGTCATGTCGATCGCGTCGTTGGCGAGCACTCCCGGGAACCGCTTGGTCACTCCCCGGAACTCGAGAGCAGGTGTCACGGCATGTCAGCCGTTGTCACGGTACTCCTAGAAAGCCGACGATTCCCGATCAGCCGAACAAGGGATCGTTGACCACGATCGAGCCGTCGATGATCCCCTCGGCTACCGCGCGGACTTCCTCGACGATCTCCGGGTAGTCGGCGATCACGCACTGGCTGTCGGCCAGGTCCGGTTGCAGAGCCATCACGCCGGTGCCGCCTTCGGCCAATCCGAAGGACACCACCGGACCGGCAGTTCCGTCCAGTACCTGGTCGAGGAGTTGCTCGACCACCGCATCGACCACCTTCAGGTTGTTGTCGACGATGTAACCGGGCGCGCTGGGGCACTCGTTGACGTCCACACCGTAGGAAAGGAAGCCGGCCTCCTCGGCGGCTTCGAAGATACCGCCATTAGACCCGGCGCCGACCGCGAAGATGTGGTCGGGACCCTGCGCCGCCAGTGAGAGGGCCAGCTCCTTGCCGCGGGCGGGGTCGGAGAACGGGTTGTCGCCGGCGATGAACACCGCCGAGTTGACGATATCGGGATCAACCGACTGTGCTCCCTCGGCGAAGCTCTGCCACCACCGCTTGAAGAACGGGATGTCGAGCGCCACGACCGACCCGATCTGCTTGGCCTCGGAGAGATGACCGGCCATCACTCCCAGCAGGAAGGCACCCTCGTGCTCCCGGAAGACGCCGCAGTGCAGGTTGGGCGCAGGCTCGTCAGGGCAGGCGTCGATGATGATGAACTTCTGGTCGGGATTGGCCTTGGAGTACTCGTCGGCCATTTCGACCAGCGTGAACGTCGTCAGAACGATGACGTCCGGCGCCTCGTCGATGGCTGCCTCGATGTTGGCCCGCCGGGTGGAATCGTCCACCGACTCGAAGGTCTTCCAGGTCCCGCCGCGCCGCTCGGCCACCCGCTGGGTACCCACCTCGCCCAGGATCAGGAAGTTGTTCACCCCTAAGGGGTTGGGGCTGACATAGATCAGGCTGACAGGTTCGGTGGCGGCAGTGGTGGTAGTCGCCTCCGTGGCCGCGGTGGTTGCCTCTGTGGCCGCGGTGGTTGCCTCTGTGGCCGGAGCGGCGGTCGTCTCGGGGGCAGCCGCGGTGGTCGCGGGTTCCTCCTCTGCGTCCGAGCCCCCACATGCCGCACCGACCATGGCGAGGAGCAGGGTGAGGATGAGGATTCTCCAGGGTCGTTTCATGATGTGTGTTCTCCCTTTCTTCGATTGTGTCGACACCCGACCTCCGACGTTACGAGACCGAGCATATGGTTCATGACTTCATTGCTCCGGGGTCAAGGGTTGGCGTAGATCCCCCAGTGGAACCGAGTCCAGGCTATCACCCGTATCCAAGCGAACCACGCGGCGGTCGGTCACGATCGCGGTGATCAAAGAGGCGGGTGTTATGTCGAAGGCCGGGTTGGCCGCCCGGGTGTTCTCCGGGGCGGTGGTTGCGGTCCGGACGGCCACCACCTCTTCCCCGTCCCGGTCCTCGATAGGTATGGACTCACCGTCGGGTGTGTCGAAGTCCAGGGTTGACTCGGGTGCCACCACGATGAACGGAACGCCCGCGTTGCGCGCTCCCAGGGCCAGGGAGAAGGTCCCGATCTTGTTGGCGGTGTCACCGTTGGCGGCAACCCGGTCGGCGCCCGTGAGCACCACGTCTGCCTGGCGCCGGGCCAGCATGAACGGGGCTGCCGAATCCACAAGGAGACGGTGCGGCGCGCCCATCCGCCCCAGTTCCCAGGTGGTCAGGCGAGCGCCCTGAAGCAGCGGTCTGGTCTCCAGGGCCAGGGCTTCCGCAAGCGCTCCTCGCTCATGCAGGGTCTGGATCACTGCGAGTGCCGTCCCGCGTTCTATCGTGGCCAGCCCACCCGTATTACATATGGTCATGGCCCGGGCGGTGGCTTCGCCGACGAGTTCCAGGACCAGGTCGGCGCCGTACTCGCCCATCGATACCGACGCGGCGATCTCCTCGTCCCGTATGAGCAGAGCCTCCTCCAAGGCGCGGTCGCGACCATGCCGGGCCACCGCCGCCACCCGATCCACCATCCGGGCCAGGTTCACCGCGGTGGGGCGGGCTTGCCGGAGGAAGGCTATCGCTGAGTCGAGTTCTTCACCGGATGCACCGTGAGTCTGTATGGCCAGAACCACCCCCAATGCTCCTGCCACCCCGATCGCCGGGGCGCCCCGGACGGATAGGCGGCGGATAGCCGCGACCATGTCGGGCACTGACTCGATCCTCAGCGTCTCGTACGAGTCCGGGAGTCGGGTCTGGTCGACCATGAGGACGGCTCCGTCGATCCAGTCGAGCGAACGGTCTCCGAGTTGGCTCATGATCCTATGGTAGAACCAGCCACAAGCCACAAGCCACAAGCCACAAGCCACAAGCCACAAGCCCGGGAGAGAGCGTATGGACCGCTATCTGGCAGACACGCTGCTGACCATGTCCGGCGACCAGCGTCCTATTCCGGGCGGGTTGGTGGACGTAGCAGAGGGACGGGTTGTCTGGTTGGGGCCGGCTAGCGAAGCGCCCGACCGCGGTGACGCAGTGGTTCATCGCATCGACGGCATCCTGATGCCGGGGATGGTCAACATCCACTGCCATACGCCGATGGTGCTGCTCAGGGGAGCGGGGGAGGGTCTGCCCGTGGACCGCTGGCTCCACGAGGTCATGTGGCCCCGGGAGGCTCGCCTGACCCCGGAGGACGTGCGGATCGGGATGCAGGCGGGCGCTGTCGAGTTACTGGCCAACGGGATCACCACTTCGGTCGAGATGTACTTCCATGGCGACGCCGTGGCAGGAGGGGCGGCGGACGCCGGGCTGCGGTGTCTGGTGACTGCGCCTGTGATCGAGGATGCACAACTCGATCGGTTCGGAACCTGGCAGGCGCAACTGGAGGAGATGGTGGCCACCCGGGAGCGGTGGGCGTCGAACGATCTGATCGAGGTGGGTCTCGGTCCCCACGCCGCCTACTCGCTGTCCGACGAATGCCTGCGACGGATCGCCGCCATCGCGGCCGAGACCGGCATGCTTGTACACATCCACATGGCTGAGCAGGAGTGGGAGGACGGAGCGGTGCGGGAGCGGTGTGGGATGTCCGCGCCGGCGTACCTGGAGTCGGTGGGGCTACTGGACGGCCGGGCGCTGGCTGCCCATGCGGTCTGGATGCCGGATGACGACATCGAGATCCTGGCCAGGAACGGGGTGGCAGTGGCCCACTGCCCTTGTTCGAACTCCAAACACGGCTCCGGCGTGGCGAGACTGTTAGACCTGCTACGGGCAGGTGTTCGGGTGGGTCTGGGCACCGACGGGCCGGCGTCCCACCACCGCCTCGACCTCTTCGAGGAGATGCGGATGGCGATCCGCCTGGCGCGCCTGAAGGCAGGGGACGCTGCCATCCTGCCGGCCAACCAAGCCCTGCACATGGCCACTGCCGGGGCGGCCGACTGCATAGACCGTCCTGACCTGGGGCGCCTCGCCCCCGGCGCATGGGCGGACATGGTGGCTCTCTGCGGTGACGAGCCGGCGCTGAACCCGGTGATCCCGGACGAGGACGATCCCATCTCCCGCGTCGTCTGGTCAGGATCGCCCGGAGCTGTCCGGTCCGTCTGGGTCGGCGGACGCCTGGTGGTGGACGATGGACAGGTGATTTCCATAGATACAAGGTCGGTGCACTCGGACATGGAGCGACGGGCCCGGCGGTTGGCGCGGTGACCGGCGCCGAAGTGTCCGCACTTCTCGGATTGGCGCCGCTCCCCTTGGAAGGGGGGATGTGGGCTCGCACCTGGGCGGACGAGCACGGGAGCGGCATCTACTACCTGCTCCAGCCCGGCGACTTCTCGGCCCTGCACCGGCTGGACGCAACAGAGCTGTGGCATCACTACGCGGGGGATCCGGTGGAGATGCTGCTGCTGGAACCGGAGGGTGGGGTGCGGGGCCATGTCCTCGGGGACGAACTGGCCGCGGGGCAGAGACCGTGCGTGGTCGTAAAGGCCGGTGTGTGGATGGGAGCCAGGACGGTGGGTGCCTGGTCGCTGGTGGGCGCCACCATGGCTCCGCCGTACCGTGATAAGGGATTCGAGCTGGGCGAAGCGGCCGAACTCATGGACCGTTACCCGGGTGCCGCCGACCGGATCCCCCGCTACGTTAGGGCTAGCCCCGTGTCCGGGACCAGTTCGGCCGAGAGGAGCACGCAATGAACGACCTGCCCTCTCCTGCCGAGATGGTTGACCTCGATGGCCGGGTCGTTGTGGTCACCGGTGCCGGCGGCAATATCGGGTCCGGGATAGCGCGCCGGTTGGTGGCCGCCGGTGCCACGGTGGTCGCCCACACCCGCTCCTCGCCGGTGGATCACCTTCGCGATCGGTCGGGCGAACCACTCCATACCGTCGTAGCCGACTTGGCCACGGCCAGCGGTCCCCGAGAGCTGGTCAAGCTGGTCGTGCGGCACTTGGGACGCCTCGACGCTCTGGTCAACAACGCCGGAGTCCAACCCGTGGCGCCCTTCGCCGAACTCACCGATGACCAGTGGTCAGAGATGATCGACACCAACCTGACCGCGGTGCACCGCCTCACCCAGGCCGCTGCGGCGGCGATGGAAACCCGAGGCGCGGGCGGGTCGATAGTCCATATCTCATCGATCGAGGGGTCCAATCCCGCACCCGGACACGGGCACTACTCGGTCTCGAAGGCCGCTCTCATCATGCACGCCAGGGCGGCGGCGCTCACCTATGGTCCGTCCGGCATCAGGGTCAACACGGTGTCCCCCGGTCTCATCTCCCGCCCCGGGATAGTGACGGAGTGGCCGGAGGGCGTGCGTCGGTGGAGGGAGGCATGCCCTCTGGAACGGCTTGGCACACCGGAGGACATAGGCGACGCCTGCGTGTTTCTGTGCTCTGACTTGGCTCGCTGGATCACCGGAGCCAACCTGGTGGTGGACGGCGGCGTACTCAGCCGGCCCACCTGGTGAGAGCCCTGCGATGAGCGGCCCCAGGTTGGCGGAGCGGGTCTTCCTGGTGACCGGCGCCGCCGGGGGGATAGGAGCCGGTGTCACCCGAGCGATCCTGGAGGAGCGCGGCCGGGTGGCGCTGGCGGACCTGGATCTCGACCGAGCGGAGAGGGTCGCCGCGATGGTCGATCCGGACGGCTCCTCGACCTGCGCGTTCCAGGGGGATGTCTCCTCGGTGGAAGATGTCGCCGCCGTCGTCCGGGGGACGTTGGACCGGTTCGAGCGCCTCGACGGAGCCGTCAACAACGCCGGAGCGGTGACGCTGGACGAGGCCTGGGACGCGACCGCCGCCGATTGGAAGCACCAGTTGGATGTGAACGTAACCGGGTCCTTCCTGGTCGCGAAGGCCGTCGGCATGCACCTGAAGACCACCGGCGGGGGCTCCATCGTCAACGTCTCGTCCAATTGCGGCAAGGTCGGTTACCGCAACATGGCCGCCTACAACGCCTCCAAGGCCGCGGTGATAGGCCTCACGCGTTCGCTTTCCATGGAGTGGGCCGAACACGGTATCAACGTGAACGCAGTGTGCCCGGGAGGTGTCGACACCCCGATGCTGCGCGGGGTGGCGGAGTGGTTGTCGCCCCGTCTCGACATACCGGCCGACGAGCTCCTGTCGGGGATGGGCCCCGCGCAACTGGCGAGGAGGGTCAGCCCGCTGGAGGTGGGAAGGGTGATCGCCTTCCTCCTGTCGGATGATGCTCTGATCATCAGGGGCCAGGCCATCAACGTCGACGGCGGCGATACACCGTATTAGTGGTTGGTGGTCAGTGGTCAATCCGTCCACCGCCAGTGGTCGGTCTCCGAGTCTCTACGATACTTTGACAGCTCGGACAGCGAGCCATTAGCGGGCAACGGGTAACGGTCAGATGGAGAACAGATGGCGGGACGCTGAGGCGTCAGCATTCGATGGACCTCTCGGTGGCTGTGTGTACGGGTCCAGGTTGCTGGGGATCAACCCTCGCCTGGTCCTGCACGGAGGAGGGAACACCTCGGTCAAGGCGCCGTTCGAGGACATCACGGGGCGGACCGTCGACGCCCTGTACGTGAAGGGGTCCGGTTGGGACCTTGCGACCATCGAGGCGCCGGGGTTCACGCCCCTGCCCCTCGATCGCCTGCATGACCTGCTCGCTCTCGAGAGGCTGTCCGATCCCGACATGATGCGGGAACTGTCGGCCGCCAGGCTTGATCCCGCCGCCCCTCAGCCGTCCGTGGAGACCCTCCTGCACGCCTTCCTCCCTTTCCGGGCAGTGCAGCACAGCCATGCCGACGCCATCGTCACCCTCACCAACCTGACCGACGGCGAGGCGAGAATTGGTGAAGTGTTCGGCGACACGGTCGGGATAGTTCCCTACGTGATGCCGGGCTTCGACCTGGCACGGGCGATCGTGGACATCTGGCGGGAGCAGTACCGGGAGGGGATGGAAGGCCTCGTGCTCCTCAACCACGGGCTGTTCACCTTCGGAGCCACGACCAAGGCGGCCTACGCCCGCCATATCGGGCTGATCACGGTGGCCGAGCGCTGGCTAGGGGTGCATGCTCCCAAGGCGCAGCCGGACCGGGACACGCTCCCTCCCGCCTGCTCGCTGGAACTGGCCGGATTACGACTCCGGATCTCGGAGGCTGCAGGCAAACCGATGATCATGGCCCGCCACACCGACCGGACCACCACCCGGTTCGTGCGGCGCCCTGACCTGGATAGCCTGGCGACCCGGGGCCCGCTCACCCCCGACCATGTGATCAGGACCAAGCGGCTCCCCATGGTCGGGACCGACGTCGACGGGTATGTCGATGCCTACCGGAGGTACTTCCAGGAGAACCGCCACCGGGGACGGACCGAGTTGACCATGCTCGACCCCGCTCCCCGGGTGGTGGTGGACCGGGACTTGGGCCTGGTGACAGTCGGCGAGACCGCCAAGGCCACCCGGATCGCGGCTGACATCTACCACCACACCATGCCGGTTCTCGAACGATCCGAGGACCATCTCGGCGGCTATGCCGCCTTGAGCGCCGGCGATCTGTTCGAGGTCGAGTATTGGGATCTCGAGCAGGCCAAGCTCCGTAGGTCCGGCCGGCCCCCCGAGTTTGCCGGCATGGTGGCCGTGGTCACGGGCGCAGCGTCGGGAATCGGAGCCGCCTGCGCCGCTGAACTCCTCTCTGGAGGGTGCGCGGTGGCAGGGTTCGATCTGGATCCGAGTGTGGTCGGCAGGTTCACGGGCCCGGCCTGGCTCGGGATACAGGTCGACGTGACCGATCCCGAAGCTCAGCGACTTGCTCTCGACCGTACGGTGGAGCGTTTCGGAGGCGTCGACATCGCAGTGGCTGGGGCAGGGGTGTTCGGCCAGCCGGCGCCTCTCAGTGACCTTGACACCGCCCGGTGGCGTTCGGTCCAAGCCGTCAACACGGACGCGGTGGCGAACCTGCTCACCTCGTTGCACCCGCTACTTGCCCGCTCCCCGGTCGGCGGCCGGGTGGTGGTGGTCGGTTCGAAGAACGTGCCGGCGCCAGGCCGAGGTGCGGCTTCCTACTCTGTCTCGAAGGCGGCGGTGACTCAGCTGGCCAGGGTGGCAGCTCTTGAGTGGGCGGCAGACGGCATCCGCGTGAACGTCGTTCACCCGGACGGGGTCTTCGATACGGGCCTGTGGAGCGACGAGCTCATCGCCGAGCGCGCCGCCGCGTACGGTCTGACCCAGCAGGAGTACCGCACCAGAAACCTGCTCGGTGCCGAAGTAACCTCCATGCAGGTGGCCGCGGTCGTGACCGAGTTCTGCAGTGCAACCTTCGCTGCCACGACCGGTGCGCAGATTCCCGTCGACGGAGGAAACGACCGGGTGGTCTGAACTGGTAGCTTGTAGTTAGCGCCGACATTGACTATCAACCATCGACTAACAACCAGCGAGGTGGCCATGGCGGAGAGAACCCCGATCCTCAGGGTGGACCCCGACGATCTCCCCGAGAGAGTACTGGTCATGGGCGACCCGGCCCGGGCCGAGCTTGCCGCGTCACAGTTGCAGGAGACCCGCCTGCTGGGACGGTTCCGTGAGTACGTCACGTTCGGAGGAAAGCACCGCGGCGTGGATGTCGCGGTGTCCTCCCACGGTGTCGGGGCTCCGGGCGCGGCCATCACCTTCGAGGAACTGGCCCGGGCCGGAGTGAGACGGATCATCCGCACAGGTACCTGCGGTGGGCTCAAGGTCGAGGTCGATGACGGCGATCTGGTGATCGTGACCGCAGCCGTCAGGGCGGACGGGGTAACGGACTCGATGGTGCCGCCGGCGTTTCCGGCAGTCGCTTCGGTGGACGTCACCGTGGCTCTTCGGAGGGCGGTTGCAGCCGACGGGCGGGAGGCACACGAAGGTATTGTCTTGACGCACTCGTTGTTCTACCCGGGTGAGGTACTCGGGGGGGACCTGGGACTATGGCACCGAGCCGGGGCGGTTGCCGTTGAGATGAGTGCGCCGCCCTGTTCGTCAACGGTGCACTAAATTCGGTCGAGACGGGAGCCGTGCTGGTGGCCGACGGCAACCCCATGCACCGTGAGAAGGTCTACGATCCGCATCGTACGGTGGTGTACGAAGCGGTGGAGGCGATGGTAGGGATCGGCCTCGACGCCCTTGTCGACTGCTGAGGGGCATCGTGGCAATGGAAGTACGGTGCGGAGGATGACCGGTCTCCACGAACGACTTACTCGGGCCGCCGATGTGATCGCTCGCCGTACCGGCCGCGACCGGCACGACGTGGTGGTGGTGCTGGGCTCCGGTCTGGGCGGCTACCCGCAGACGCTCCATGACGCGGTGGCTATACCGTACGAGGACATCCCGGACTTCCCGGCTCCCGGGGCGCCGGGCCACTCGGGCACCGCCTACTCCGTGGAGCTGGGCGCCAACCGGGTGCTATTGCTCTCCGGGCGGGTCCATGCCTACGAGGGCTACCCGCCGGAGGTGCTCACCTTCGCACTCCGGACCGCGGTGCTGGCCGGATGCCGGAAGGTGGTGCTCACCAACGCTTCCGGAGGATGCGCCGAGGGGATCGAGCCCGGTGACCTGGTACTCATCACCGACCACATCAACCTCTCGGGAGTGAGCCCGCTCAAAGGCGACAACGACGAGCGACTCGGTCCCCGCTTCCCCGACATGACCGACGTGTATACGCCGTCCCTGCGCGACAAGGCCCGCGCCGCAGCCGCCGAAGTGGGTATGACCTTGCGCGAGGGTGTGTACCTCTGGTGGCACGGTCCCATGTTCGAGACCCCGGCCGAGATCAGGATGGCGATAGCCCTGGGTGCATCGCTCGTCGGTATGTCAACCGTCCCGGAGGCCACCGCAGCCCGCCATATGGGCGCCCAGGTTCTGGCGATCTCCCTGTGCACGAACCGGGCCGCCGGGCTCGCCGGCCGAAGGATCACAGCAGAGGAGGTGATCGAGTGCGCTGACCGTGCCGCCGCCCGCTTTCGGGATCTGTTCGATGCCCTCCTACCGACGCTGTAGGTGATGGGACGGACGGGGCTCGGTCCGCCCCATCAACGGATTACCCTCCTTTCCGAGGAGGACCTCTGGCTGTTTGCGGAGGGTCGGCACACGCGGGTCTACGAGCGGCTGGGTTCCCACCCGATGGACATAGGCGGATCCCCGGGTGTCTACTTCGCGACCTGGGCCCCCGAGGCGGCCCGGGTCTCCGTCATGGGGGACTTCAACGGCTGGGACCCCGAGGCCCACCCGATGCGGTTGATCGCGGGAAGTGGTATCTGGGAATGCCCGGTCGTAGGTGCCGGCCGCGGCGACCGCTACAAGTACCGGATCGTATCGCGTCACGGGACTCCGGTAGCTCATAAGGCGGATCCCTTCGGTGCATGGACCGAGAGACGGCCGGGGACGGCTTCGCGGGTCTGGGCTCCCTGCTTCCGGTGGGATGACCGAGAGTGGATGGAAAGTCGGTCGACCGCCCTCGCCCGCGACGCTCCCGTAGCGATCTACGAGGTGCACCCGGGTTCGTGGAGGAGGGTTCCCGAGGAGGGCAACAGGCCGCTGACCTACCGTGAACTCGCCGAGACCCTCCCCGACTACGTGGCCGACCTGGGCTTCAGCCATGTCGAGTTGATGCCCGTGACCGAGTACCCGTACGGCCCCTCGTGGGGTTACCAGACCACCGGTTACTTCTCACCGACGTCGCGCTACGGGTACCCCGAGGATCTGATGTTCCTGATCGATCGCCTTCACCGGCGCGGTATCGGCGTCATCCTCGACTGGGTCCCATCCCACTTCGCCACCGACGAACACGGTCTCGCACGCTTCGACGGCTCGCACCTGTACGAGCACGCCGATCCCCGGCAAGGCATACACCCGGACTGGGGTTCGGCCATATTCAACTACGGTCGCAACGAGGTCCGCAGCTTCCTCCTGTCGAGCGCCTTGTCGTGGCTGGACCGCTATCACATCGACGGACTGCGGGTGGATGCGGTGGCGTCGATGCTGTACCTCGACTACTCCCGCGCGGACGGTGAGTGGGTGCCCAATGAGGAGGGAGGGCGCGCGAACCTGGCCGCAGTCCATTTCCTCCGTGACCTGAATACCGCCATTAACGAAGCCTTTCCCGGTGTCCGGACCTTTGCCGAGGAGTCCACCTCCTGGCCGGGGGTCACGAGCCCGGTTCATCACGGAGGCCTGGGATTCGGGTACAAGTGGGACATGGGTTGGATGCACGACACCCTCTCATACCTGGAGCGTGACGCGATCCACCGTTCGCACCACCACGCTGAGTTGACGTTTCGCAGTGTCTATGCAGGCGCCGAGCGATTCGTGCTCCCCCTGAGCCACGACGAGGTCGTGCACGGCAAGGGTTCGCTTCTGTCCCGGATGTGGGGAGACCCGTGGCAGTCGTTCGCCAACCTCCGCCTGCTCTATACGCACATGTTCACCACGCCGGGGAAGAAGCTGCTCTTCATGGGAGGTGAGTTCGCCCAGGCCGACGAGTGGCGCCACGATGGTTCCCTGGACTGGCACCTTCTCGACGATTCCCGACACCGGGGGATTCGAGCATTGGTCTCGGATCTGGCAACCGCCTACCGCTCCGTGCCGGCTCTCCATCGAGGCGATCACGAGGCCGGCGGGTTTGCGTGGGTCGACGCCGACGACCGCTCGCGCAGCGTCCTGTCCTACCTGCGCCGGGATCCGCAGACGGGGGATATCGCCCTGGTGGTCCTCAACTGCACGCCCGTACCCCGGTTCGGATACCGGGTGCCGGTACCGAGGGACGGATACTGGCGGGAGTTGATCAACAGCGACGCGCGCGAGTACGGAGGTACCGGGGTCGGCAACCTGGGTGGGTCATGGACCCGACCGGCCCCCGACGGTGCATCCGGTGGGATCCTGAGTCTCAGCCTGCCGCCCCTGGGTGGCGTAGTGCTGGCCTTGCAGGACGCGTGATGGTGGCCTGTTGAGGGAACGCATATCCGCAGAGATCGCTCGACGTGGACCGATCCCGTTCGAGCGGTTCATGGACCTGGCGCTCTACGATCGCGATGGGGGCTACTTCACTTCCGGTCCGCTCAGATCCCATCAGCAGGGGGACTTCCTCACCAGCCCTGAGGTCAGTGCCGAGTTCGGGGCCGTGCTGGCCCGGTATGTGGAACGCGAGTACGTCCGCCTCGGGGGCCCCGACGATTTCACGGTCCTGGAAGCCGGTGCAGGATCCGGGTCCCTTCTCGATGCGCTGCTCAGCGAGGTGTCGTTCACGCCCCGAGCTGTGGCGGTGGAGGCCTCGCGTGCCGCCCGCGAAGCGATAGAGGCCCGCCTCCCCCGGGTCGATGTGGTGCCTCCGGACCGGTTGCCTGGCCGGATCCGGGGGGTAGTGATAGCCAACGAACTCATGGACAACCTGCCGATGGCCATCGCAGTCCGGGATCCCGAGGGCTGGACGGAACGCTGGGTGGCGCTGAGCGGCTCCGAACTCGCGCTTGCTCGAGCGCCCGCACGCCGCGAAGTCCTCGCATGGCTGGACGCCCACGCAGCGGAGACCCCCGAGGGCGGTGTGGTCGAGTGCCAGTTGGAAGCCGCGGCCTGGCTGAATCGCATGTGCGGGCAGCTCGCTGCCGGCTCCATCCTGGTCATCGACTACGGCGACACATCGACCGGACTGTCGCGCCGGCGTCGCCAAGGCACCTTACGCACCTACCGGGCCCATCACCTGGGACCCCACCCGCTGGACGACCCGGGATCGACAGACATGACCGCCGATGTCGACTTCTCCGCGTTGACTCATGTGGCGCGAGATAGCGGGTTGGACTGCGAACTGGTGCGCCAGCGCGACTTCCTGGCCGATCTCGGACTCGCCAATCGGCTGAGGGAGCTCAGGGTTGAGGAGCTCGAACAGGCCCGAAGCGGTGACCCGGTCGAGCGGCTCCGGGTACGGAGCAAGCTGAAGGAGGTCGAGACCCTCCTCCACCCGCGCGGCCTGGGCGACTTCCTAGTGCTGGTGGCCCGCAGATGATCGGCGATCCTGACCGCTCGACTACTCGGCCCGATCTCCCGTAGGGCGGATGTGCGGCTAGGATCAGGCCGGGATGAACAACCTCAAGACCGTCGGCCTGCTAACCCTGATGACCGCACTCGTCTGGTGGCTGGGACTACTGCTGTTCGGGGGGGTCGAGGGTATGGTCATCGGCCTGCTCTTCGCGGTTGTCCTCAACTTCCTCGCCTACTTCTTCTCGGCGAAGATGGCGCTCGCGATGAGCCGGGCCAAGCCCGTCGCCGAACACGAGCTTCCCAAGGTCTACGGCATGATCAGGCGCCTGGCGGCCTCCTCCGATATGCCGATGCCTTCGATCCACCTGATCGATTCGCCACAACCCAACGCTTTCGCAACCGGACGCAACCCCAAGCACGCCGCGGTGGCGGTGACAACGGGGATCCTCCAAGTCATGAGGGACGACGAGTTGGAGGGCGTGCTGGCCCACGAACTGTCCCATGTCCGGAATCGGGACATACTGATCTCGTCGATCGCGGCGATGATGGCCGCGGCCCTGACGATCTTCAGCCGGATAGCCTTCTGGTTCGGCGGCGGGGGCCGGGACCGCAACAACCCTGCGGGCCTGGTGATCGCCCTTGCGGCGATGATCCTGGCCCCGATCGCGGGGATGATCATAAAGATGGCCATCTCCCGGGCGCGGGAGTACCAGGCCGACCGCTCCGGAGCCGAGATGACCGGCCAGCCCCTCAGCCTCGCCAGGGCCCTGGACAAGATCGGCACAGCCAGCGGGCGAATTCCCATGGAGGTCAATCCGGCTGTGAGCCAGTTGTTCATCGCCGATCCGCTCAAGGCTTTCGGCCGCAGGCGCGGTGGGGGAGGCGGATTGTTCTCCACCCACCCGCCCATCGAGGAGAGGATCCGACGTCTCGAGGAGATGTACTACAGGACCTGAGGGCGAGCGGAAGGCTCCCCGACCAAGCCCGGGTCAGGGCTCCGCTGGTGATCGCCGGTTTTGACTCCAGTCGGTAGCGACTAGAATCCTCCCGCTACGCTTGGTGGCGTCAGCGTTCAGTGCCGGGATGCCCGAGCGGCCAAAGGGAGCAGACTGTAAATCTGCCGGTAGATGCCTACGGAGGTTCGAATCCTTCTCCCGGCACCGAAGGTGGGCGGTAGTGTCCACCGGAAATGCCCCCTTAGCTCAGTAGGCCAGAGCGCCTCCATGGTAAGGAGGAGGTCTCCGGTTCGAATCCGGAAGGGGGCTCGGCAGGCAGGTGAACAGCCTGCCCTGCCTAAGGGCCAGGCGGCGTAGCTCAGTCGGTAAGAGCGCTCGACTCATAATCGAGAGGTCGGCAGTTCAAGTCTGCCCGCCGCTACGAAACGGTCGGCTGTCGGTGATGATTGCCGACCGATGCAATGTATGGACACGCAAGACACCAAGAGGAGAAACGGACACCATGGCTAAGGCGAGGTTTGAGCGGGTTAAGCCGCATGTGAATGTTGGGAC